>CANQUV010000027.1 GCA_947627135.1 uncultured Clostridia bacterium | reverse complement strand
ATGTTCAAATCATCTTTCAGAGCTTTTGTTCGCTCATTTCGAATACTAACGTATTCCGTTTACTCTTTTTAGTGTTTTTTCTCACTGTAATTTTTTGAGTCTTCAAACTCAAAGTCATTACGGGTTTCTTTCTTCGTTGTTTAATTTTCAAGGTCCTAAATTTTTGCAAAATGAAAGGCGAAATTTGTTATTTCGTTTTTCACAGTGCAAGAGTTATTATACCACGCAATTATAAAAAGTCAACCCCCTTTTTTAACTTTTTTAAAAATATTTTTTAAACATTATTTCAACAAAGTGTTGACATTTATTTTTTTCCTATATATAATGTTAATAACAATTAAATCCCCTCTAAAAACTATGAAGGGAACAAGATATAATCAGTTAAGCCAAGAGAGCCGATGGGTGGTGTAAATCGGTGTTAATGATTATATGTATAGCTCATCCCCGAGTTTTTTGTCCGAATAAAGTAGGGCAAAACGCAAGACTGCGTTATCGGTCAGGACTTTGTTTGAAGTCTGTAAGGAACACATCGTGAGGTGTGTTTGAATTTGGGTGGTATCACGGAGATTATTCGTCCCTTTTTAGGGGCGATTTTTTTGTGAGATTTTACAGGAGGATTTTATTATGAAACCATCATTTCACAAGTACATTCCCTTTAAGCAAATTGATTTGCCAGACAGAGAATGGCCTAACAAAACTATTACTAAAGCGCCTATTTGGTGCAGTGTTGATTTACGAGACGGAAATCAGGCTCTTATAGACCCTATGAATTTAGAAGAAAAGTTAGAATTTTTCCACGCTCTTTGTGATATGGGTTTTAAAGAAATTGAAATCGGTTTTCCCTCTGCTTCCGAAACAGAATATGAAATATGCCGTGAGCTTATTGAGGGGAACCATATTCCCGACGACGTTACCATTCAGGTACTTGTACAGGCAAGAGAGCATTTAATAAAGAAAACCTTTGAAGCAATTAAGGGTGCAAAAAATGTTATTGTTCATTTTTACAACTCAACATCTACACTACAAAGAAAAGTAGTTTTCAAAACAGATATGGACGGTGTTATTGATATTGCGGTCAAGGGAGCTTTACTCATTAAGGAATTAACCGATAAATTTGAGGGTGACACGAATATTCGCTTTGAATACTCACCTGAAAGCTTTAGCGGAACCGAAATGGATAATGCCGTTAAAATATGTGAAAAAGTTATGGATGCAATAGGTGCAACCGAAAAAAATCCTATTATTCTTAACCTTCCTAATACTGTTGAAATGTGTACAGCAAACACTTATGCAGATCAGATTGAATACTTTATTAAGCACTTAAAGAACAGAAAGGCTGCAATTATAAGTATTCACCCTCACAACGACAGAGGATGCGGAGTTGCAGCAAGTGAGCTTGCACTTATGGCAGGGGCTGAAAGAGTTGAGGGCACACTTTTCGGAAACGGAGAAAGAACAGGTAATCTTGACATTGTAACGGTAGGTCTTAATATGTTTACGCAGGGTATAGACCCTAAACTTGATTTTACAAATCTTCCTAAATTAAAGGAAATTTACGAGCGCTGTACTAATTTAAAAATTGACCCACGTCAGCCGTATATCGGAGAATTAGTTTTTACTGCTTTTTCAGGCTCACATCAGGACGCTATTAACAAAGGCACTCAATATATGACAGAACACAACTCTGAATACTGGGAAATCCCATATCTTCCAATCGATCCTGCCGATGTAGGCAGAGAATATGAGCCTATAATAAGGATCAACTCTCAGTCAGGCAAAGGCGGAGCGGCATTTGTAATGAACCATAACTTCGGTTATGATTTACCGAAGAAAATGCATCCTGAATTCAGCAAACTTGTTCAGTCTGAATGTGATAAATTGGGAAGAGAACTTATACCCAAAGAATTGTTAAAGGTATTTGAAGACAACTATTTAAACCACAGTAAAAAATATGACATTATTGAGCATAAGGTTTATGAAGAGAGCAAAGACGGAAAAGACTATGTACATTTCAGAGGTAAATTAAAAATTGATGACAGTGATATTGTAAAATTAAAGGGTATCGGCAACGGACCTGTTGACGCATTCTTTAATGCTTTAAAACCATTAGGAATAGATAAATATAAGTTTATTTCTTACAGTCAGCATGCTATTTCTTCAGGTTCCGATTCAAAAGCTGTATCATATATTGAACTTCAAAAGCCTGACGGAAATAATATTTTCGGAGTAGGTATTGACAGTAATGTAAATTATGCATCTGTTTTAGGAGTTATAAACGCTATTAACAGAGCGGAAACATAAAAATATAATATATAAAGAGAGAAAATCCCTGCACAATAAAGTGCAGGGATTTTAGATATGGAAATAATTATGAATTTTATATTATAAATAAATTTTAATATTACTCTAAACATTACTGTAAACAGAAAATGTTTTTTCAAAAATTGAAGCAACTATAAAATAGGTTTTAAAACAATTATTTCTTTGTTCTTGTACGATTCTGCTTTTTATTTTATTAACTATATCACAATCGGGCTGATGATTTAAAACAACTTGGTTTACATATTTTTTTATACTATTCAATTTTAACACCACATTTCTCAAGATATTTTTTGAAATTACTTTCAGCCAAAGAAATTCTGGATCTTGCACCTGATGCAGACAATCCAATCATATCGCCTATTTCTTTACTGTTAAAGCCGTAGCTTTTAAGCAGTAAAACTTCTTTTTCTTTAAAAGATAACATAGAAAAAGCCGTTTCTATTGCAATACCGTTATCAACAACACTTGAGTTATCCGTTAAAATGTCCTTATCGTAAATTTCAAAATCACCTCCAGTTGATTTGTATTTATCACGCAAAAAATCATTTTTTATATTTAAGGCAATTCTGAATACCCAAGCCATTGGTTTTTGAGGCATTGTAAAATCAGTTTCTAATATTTTTTTCCAGATTTTCATAAAAACATTCTGAGACAAATCCTCAGCAATCTGTGAATTGAAACAGGCAGAAAAATAAGAAAACACATTGTTAAAACACTGATTATATATAGTATTAAACTGATCTCTTTTATTCATCTTTAATAATTACACAATTCCCGTAAATTGCCGTTGCCTTTACAAATCCGGCAATACTTTTGTTGCACTTTATTTCATTACCTGCAATTAAAATGATATTTTTATTTGAAAGCATTTCAACATTAACACCTTCGCAAATATCAAGCGTATTACCTACAATTATTAGTGTATTCGGTGAAATATATTTTAAAGTATCTGCATCAAGGGTCAGGTTATTATTGTATATCTTATAACTGTCAAAATCAAAATATTTCACCATACCGTTTAGCATCGGGAACTGCAAATTACAAGCTTTTGCAATTTTGTTATTTATAATAACCATTCCGTTAACAATAAACTTTCCGTTTAAATTTTTGGCATTTTCACCAACAATAACAATACCGTTAACAACAGTTAAACTTTCTGAACCATAAAAAAAATTTCCGTTGTCAATCTCAATACAACCGTTTACAACTTTAATATCAATATTTTTCTTAATGTAAATTGTTGTGGCAACATTTTTCTGAGGAATTGTTGAAAGTAATGATTTAATATTTTCGTCTGCGTCTTCGGGAAGAACAAGAACTGCTACTTCTTCAATTAATTCTATATTTTTAATTGCTTCGACATCTTCAATATGTCGAAGGTCACAAACAGGTAAATTAGAATATGTCATAAAATCACTCCATTTTTTAATTTATGTAAGCACTTACATAAAGAAAGACGCTGAAAATTATTAAAATGTCCGGATTTTATAAATTTATTTTTTAGAAATCCTGTTTTTGCTTTCTTCTTTTGAAAAAATACAACCGCAATAGTTTTGTCTGTAAAGATTATATTCCCTTGACAAAATTATACTTCTTTTATATCCCTCTTTCTTTTTGAAATCCGAACACAAATATTTTACATTATATTTTTCTGCAAGTTTTTCTCCTATTTCATTTATTAAAGGAGCGTTCTTTAAGGGACTTATGGTCAAGGTCGTTGCAAAATAATCAAAGTTTTTTTCCTTTGCGGTTTTCGCTGTAAAATCAAGTCGTAAATCAAAGCATTTTTCACATCTTTTTCCTCCCTCGGGTTCCTGTTCATAATCCTTTGCTACATTGAAAAATTCATCTGCATTGTAATCGCATTCCAAAACCGAAACAGCGTTTTTAAATATCATTTCAGAAATAAGGCGTTTTTCTTCCTGTAATCTATGCAGATATTCTTCTTTAGGAGAAATGTTAGGATTATAATAAAGAACGGTAATTGAAAAATATTCAGACAAATATTCAAGCACATAACTGCTGCAAGGTGCACAACAGCTATGTAAAAGCAAGGACGGAATTATTCCGTCCTTTTGATTTTGTTCAATTATTAAATCCATTTCTTTTTGATAGTTTCTTTTATTCATTTTCACCAACCGCTATTCTGAAAATTTCTTCAGCATTTTTTACAACTATTTTTGCTCCTGCCTGCAAAAGTTCATCTTTACCTCTAAATCCCCATTCGACGCCTACCATATCTACTCCTGCATTTCGTGCGGTGAAAACATCAACATCGCTGTCACCTACGTAAAGACATTCGTTAGGAGTAATATTATGGATTTTCAAAATTGTATGGAGTGATTCTTTGTCAGGTTTACACTTATAATCAGGTTTTTGTCCCCATGCTTCTGTAAAAATGTGGTCAGGATAAACTTTTTTAAGAATTTCAGGTACATATTCATCAGGCTTATTGGAAAGCACAGCCGTTAAAATTCCTGCTTTTTTTAAATTGTTCAAAAGCTCTGCACAACCTTTATATCCCTCTGTATTATCATTACTATGCAAAGCATATTCGGTGTTAAATGTATCTTTTACAATTTTTCTTTTTTCTTCATCATAATAAACATTTCCCATCGCACGCTTTAAAAGCATTTCTCTGCCGTTTCCCACAAATCTTTTATATTTTTCAATGGGATGAGGCTCTGCGCCGATTTTTATTAAGCCTTTATTGACAGAATTACCTAAATCAAAAATTGAATTAACTAAAGTTCCGTCTAAATCAAAAACTACTATTTTATATTTTTTACTCATTACTGTTTTTCTTTCTTCTATTTTTCTTTTCAACAAATAATTTTTGCTCATTTATATTTGTCTGGGGCAATTTAGCCATTCTTAAAGACTTTCTTATAAAGTAAACAGTCAAAGCTGCCGCAATAAGAGTAATTATACATGAAATAACAGCGAACACGGTAACTTTACCCCAATCTGCAATCGTTCCGTAATAGGTTATACTTGCATTACCTCCGGTAAAGTTTAAAACAAATGCATTACTCTTGTTTGCTCTATCTAAAGTTTGTGTATTTGAAGAGTTAATTGAAACTCTGTTCACGTTTTCTTCTCCTGATTTTGTTACGGTATAAGTCATAGGTTTTTCTGAATTTTCTGTTGTAAGCATATAACCTATATTAATATAATCAATTAATATTGTATTATCGGAAATATCAAACGCATTCTTTTTATAGTTATAATCCATATAATTTCCTCCGCCGAAATATTGGGCGTTTTTTTTAGAAATATCAAGAGCCGAACCCTCTGTAACTACACGACAAATATAGTTATTATCTGTTTCATCTTTAGATACAACTGCGCCTTTATTTTTAAAGAAATTATAGGAATAATTTAATCCGTCTTGATTATCTTTCGCATATAAAATATCGACGGTTCTTATAAAACTGTCTCCTCCATTATTATTAAGATAAAAATTTATACCACTTATTTTATACTGTATTCCGTCTGGAATATGAATATTTTGCGCACCGTTTTCAAAATTTAAAGTATATGTGAAATCCTGCCAATTTCCTTTATTCACCCAACTGCCGTTTTCTAAAACAGAACCCTCTCCGTGGGTTGTATTCGTGGGAACAGAATAATTATATACAACATTAGGCATAGATTTATTCTTACCCATAAAATTCATTACATTTAACTTCTCCTGAAAAATCAATCCTTCTGACAATGGTGTACTGCTATTTGTAAAATCACCGTATTCTATTGTACCGTCAGAAATATTCAACATAATATTTGTAATATTTTGAAGTTCGGTCACTGATAATCCCTGATATATTACTGTGTATTCCTCATAGCTTCCTTTACTTGTCCAACCGCTGTATTGTGCCAAATCATTAGTATTATTTTCAAAGTATATTTTTATTTTATCTTCGTCTTTTTTCATAACATCTTCCGAAATCTGAAATACGAATTCTCTGTCATATTTATCTTTTTTTGAATTTGTGGTTGAGATCGTCAGATTTTCTATGGGATTTCCCTCAACCTCATTCACATAAGCAGTAGAATCAGTTGTAAATAAAGAACCGTTTAAATCAATTACATTTGATTCAAAATTATATGATACAGTTTCAATATTAAACTCTTGTGTAAATATATTTGTAATCCAATTTAGCAGCTCTTTTGCATCAAAATCTTCAGTGTATCTTGTGCCTGAAGTCAATATATTATCAGGTGTAGCAAAATTTACAGTTACCTCTTTTTCTAAAAGTGTTGAAATTTTTTGCGTATAATCATCAATTGACGAAAAATTTATAATATATGAAATTCTGTTTGCATTATCTTCAGTAGAAATATTTTCAATAGTTATACATCCGCTGTATTTATCCATATCCGGCAAACTGCTGTTTAATTTTGAAATTGCAGTGTCAGCACCTATTGTGCTTGGAAGATCAATATTCAAAGTTCTGGTTCCTGAAAAATTTTCATCTGTCTTTAAAACAGATTCAACAGTAATATGCGTTTCACCGCAGCTACTAAATAATATTGCAATTGTCAAAACAAGCAAAGCACAAATTATTATTGAAATTAACTTCTTCATAAACTTTCCCTATATCCCTTTCTCTTGTTCCATTAATACTGCCCTGCACGGGGCTGCCTCAAGTCCAGAAAGTTTTATGGGAAATGCACACAATGTGTATTCCCCGTCTTTAATTCCAGTTAAATCCAATCCTTCCAAAATTGCAACGTTACCTTTTGCAAGCTTTAAATGGGTTTTTACTTCATCAAAATCAGGAGCAATAGAATTTGCATCTGTACCCACCAACAAAACATCGCTCTCAGATATTACTACTGCCGCACTTGAAGAAAGATATGCTTTTGATTTACCGTGAAAAAGTATTCTCCTTCTGCAATACGGAAGCAGTTTTTCCATATCTTCTCCTGTTATTATTCCTTCAATTGAAACAACAGTACATTTTCCGTAAAAGGCAGCAAGTCTTAATTTATCAACTGTGTTTCCAAAACTGTCAAAATGACTTGGTGCATCAATATGAGTTCCTGTATGAGTACAAATTTCTATTTTGGACAAATTATATTCATCATCGTTTTCTATTCTTTTTAAATGTTCAATCTTTGTTATAGGATCGCCGGGATACACTTCTGCCTTTAATGTATCCCTTGAAATATCATACAATATCATAATCAACCCGCCTTTACCAAATGTAAAGCAAATTATAATCTTAATAATTTAATTTTTTGTGAATATTTTTATTATTCTAATAACAACATAAACTTCCTTTTTAATTTATATTATAACACAATATTTGTTAATTACAATATACAAAGATTTGACTGAAAATAAAGGCTCTATAATAAATGTTGGGGTAACAAATAGAGCCTACAGAAATAAAAATAATAAGAAAATAAAAAAAGTAGA
>CANQUV010000026.1 GCA_947627135.1 uncultured Clostridia bacterium | reverse complement strand
CTCTTTTTTTATTTTCTTATTATTTTTATTTCTGTAGGCTCTATTTGTTACCCCAACATTTATTATAGAGCCTAAATAAAATTAACGCACCTGACTTTCATTAAAAGCAGGTGCGTTTTTTATTTTAAGCAATCAATATAAAACTGAAATTTATTAAGAAATATTCCAACATCTTTATAAGATGTTGTTATCAAACAGCTATTACCAAAATAAACACCGCTCATATTGAGAAAAAACATAATAAAAGTAATAGTTGAAAAATAATTCAATATATTTTTTTCATTTGGTTATTCCTTTCTTGATCCTTAAGCTTGCTTCAATGTGCATTATCCAGTGACGAGAAAATGGCATTTTAATTAAACCTTGTATATTTTTTCCACACCAATAATCAATAAGCCAATTAGCACTTTCATCTTCACTTACGGTTTTTAATGATTTAAGATATTCCTTATCCTCTTCTGTCATTTTCACCTTTAAATCTTCATAGGATAAATCTTTTAATAATTTTGTTGTACATTCATTTACAGCGTTAATATAGTTATATAATTCTTCTATATTTAGTTTTGATGAAAATTCAGTAATTTCTTTTTTCTTCAACTCATTTCCTGTTGTAATAATGGAAGAATTCATTTTTTCACAATAATCGTTTGAAAAAAATATTTGTTCGTCTTTTCTTATTAACGAATTTGCAACAATATCCTCAATTCTAAAAATATGATACAGCGAATACGCTATTGTTTTATTATGATATCCTTTTGCATTAGCATAAGGCATTGCATTAAAATCTTCTCTTTTCAAAGTAGATTTAAAAGAAAGAATTTGATTCATTATACTTTTTCTTAACAATAACAATGTATCGATTCCATAATTAAAGGTTTCTTTTTTCTTTATCTGATTTTGCATTGTTTTATTTAATTCTGCCCATTCGGTATTCATAAATATCACCCTTTATAATTTAATTGACTAAATTTTACTTTTCGTAGAATACTAAAGTTAATTTTTCGTTTATTTTCTTTGTTTTTCCTGTCTTACGGTAGCCCATTTTTTCATATAAATAGCAATTGACTTTTTCCTGAAGTATTGTATCAAGACTCCAATTTTTATTACCGTGTATTTCTTCTGCTTTTAAAATTGCTTTTTGAGCTATTCCCATATTTCTAAATTTTGGTAATACAAAAATCGGAGAAATCCGCTTGCGGATTGCATCGTTCATATTATCAACAATTCTTATTGCTCCTGCTATTTCATTATCCGCCTTTATAAAATAAAAATATGTACTGCTTTGTTTAAGCCTCTGCAATACTTTATCTATTGTTTCATTTGCGGGACTTGTTTCAAAATCCTGATACTTTTTAAGTAATTCGGAAAAGGACTCTATCTGCATTTTCCATATAAGTTCAGCGTCTTTTACGGTTGCTCTTTTAAGTTCAACTTTCATTTTTATTCCTTTTCAGTATTAATTTTATAGTTCTATTTCCTTTTTTGCTTCTTCTAAAATTGCACTTGCATCGTTTCCCACAATATCAAGATTTTCAGCCTTAAACAAACGCACATCTTCTATACCGTAAAATGTTTGTGCAAGGGATTTTACATATCCAAAGCCATAATCCTCAATCAACGGACCGCCTGAAGTAACAACATAAAAAAGCTGTTTTGCATTACACAAGCCCTGTGGAATACCCTCAGGGGTATATTTAAAAGTAACACCGCAAACATTAACAGCTTCAAAATAAATTTTAAGGATTGCAGGAAAAGACAAATCCCAAAAAGGTGCGGCAACTACAATTATATCAGCCTTTGAAAACTGTTTTGCGTAACGAAACATTGTATCAGAAAAATCTCCCTTAGATACAAGATTATCTCTTTTTTTGAGTGTTTCGTAATTCAAAGGCTGTATATTCTCTTTTGAAAGATCAACTTCTTCAATTTCGCCGTTAAGATGTTTAAGCACATATTGTGCCAAACAATTTGTGCGTGATTGCTCTAAACGGGTACAGGCATTTACAAATAAAATTTTATTCATCATAAACCTCCAATATATTATTTAAATTAAATCATTTTTATATAAAAATAATTTGCCGCCGAAAACGGCGGCAAGAAAACACCGATATTATTAATTTTGTTTTACTTAATTTATTTTTTATTCTAAATTAGTTCTTTTTTCAATCAAGCATACAGCGTGTGCTGAAATTCCAAGCAGTTCACCTGTAAATCCGAGACCTTCTTCTGTTGTTGCCTTAACGCTTATTTGGTCAAGCTCTGCATTACAGGCTTTTGCTATTTTCTTCCTCATTGGTACAATATAGTCTTTTAACTTTGGTTTTTGAGCAATAACTGTTGAATCGATATTAATTATTTTATAGCCGTTTTCTTTTAATACCTCTGCTGTTTTTTCAAGAAGTTTAAGACTGTCTGCATTTAAAAAAGTATCGTCAGTATCAGGAAACAGCTTTCCTATATCTCCTAATGCCGCCGCACCTAACAAAGAATCCATAATTGCGTGCAAGAGAACATCTGCATCGCTATGACCTAAAAGTCCCTTTTCATAGGGAATCTCTACTCCTCCTAAAACAAGTTTTCTGTTATCGGCAAATTTATGAACATCATAACCGTGGCCTATTCTCATATTTCTTCACCCTGTTTTCTTGCTTTTAAAATACTTTGAGCCATAATTACATCAAAAGGAGTTGTAAGCTTTATATTGCTTTCGCTTCCGATTACAATTTCAACAGATTTCCCGAAATTTTCTATAAGCTGACAATCGTCAGTGAAGTCTTTTCCCTCTTTTTCCGCTTTTTTTAGTGCAGAAATATAAAGTTCTTTATCAAAAACCTGCGGAGTTTGAATACTTCTTAAATAAGCTCTGTTTGGTGTATTTACAACCATATTTTTATCATCTGCAATTTTAATTGTATCTTTAACCATAACGCCCAAAGCTGCACTTTTAACTTCAAAGGCTCTGTTTATTACCTTTTCTATATCTTTAATTAATACAAGAGGTCTGGCTCCGTCGTGAATTGCAAAAAATTGGGTTTTTTCTGTAATATTTGACGATGCTTTTATTCCATTAGAAACACTTTCTCCCCTTGTATTTCCGCCTGCAACAATTTCAGATACTTTATTAAAAGAATTTTTCTCAACAAGCAACACGATTTTTTTTATATCCTGCTCTCTTGCAACAATAACAATTTCATTTATTAAACTGCATTTTTCAAAGGCAGAGAGAGTATGTTCAATTACGGTTTTTTCACTTAAAGGAATAAACTGTTTACTGACATTTCCGCCCATTCTTCTTGAATTTCCTGCCGCTACAATTATTGCAGTTACATAGTTATTACTCATAATCAGATTTTATCAAAAGCCTGTTGCAGGTCGGCAATAATATCATTTACATCTTCTATACCAACAGAAAGTCTGATCAAATCAGGTGCAACTCCTGCTTCGAGCAACTGTTCTTCTGTCATCTGGCGATGTGTATGACTTGCAGGATGAAGCAAACAGGTTTTTGCGTCTGCAACATGAGTTACAATAGTTGCAAGCTTCAAAGAATCCATAAATTTAATAGATTCTTCTCTTCCACCTTTAATTCCGAATGCAAGAACCCCGCAGGAACCGTTAGGAAGATATTTTTTGCAAAGAGCATTATCTTTATCATCTTCAAGGTCAGGATAGTTTACCCATGCAACCTTTTCGTTTTCTCTTAAATATTTTGCAACGGCAAGCGCATTTTGACAATGCTTTTTCATTCTTAAATGAAGTGATTCAAGCCCTATATTAAGATAAAACGCATTTTGCGGCGACTGGATAGAACCTAAATCACGCATAAGTTGGGCTGTGGCTTTTGTAATATATGCTCCTTTGCCGAATCTTTCTGCATAAGTAATACCGTGATATGATTCATCAGGAGTTGTAAGACCCGGATATTTATCCGCATATTTCATCCAGTCAAAATTACCGCTGTCTACAATACAACCGCCCACACCTACTGCATGACCGTCCATATATTTTGTTGTCGAATGAGTTACAATATCCGCACCGAATTTAAAAGGCTGACAGTTTACCGGAGTTGCAAATGTATTATCTACAATGAGAGGCACTCCGTGTGAATGTGCAAGGTCTGCAAATTTTTCTATATCTAAAACCGATACGGTAGGATTTGTTATAGTTTCACCGAAAACTAATTTTGTGTTGGGTTTAAAGTATTTTGAAAGTTCCTCTTTTGAGAGGGTTTGATCAACAAAAGTACATTCTATTCCCATTTTTTTCATAGTTACGCCGAAAAGGTTATATGTACCGCCGTAAATTGATGAAGACGCTATAAAATGGTCGCCTGCTTCACAAATATTGAAAACTGCAAAGAAGTTAGCCGCCTGTCCGCTTGAGGTAAGCATTGCGGCAACTCCGCCTTCCATTTGACAGATTTTCTCGGCTACTGCGTCATTTGTCGGGTTTTGAAGTCTTGTATAAAAATAGCCCTCTGCTTCAAGGTCAAAAAGTTTTCCCATTTCGTCGCTTGTATCATACTTAAATGTTGTGCTTTGATAAACAGGAAGTTGTCTTGGTTCTCCTTTATGTGGCGTCCAGCCGCCTTGTACACATTTTGTATCAATGTTCATATTAATTTTCCTTTCTTAATTATTTAAAAAGATTTCCTATAAAACCTGTTATTGCATCTGTTCCGAAAACTGCAAGGGCTATTAATATCAAAAGCATTATTGCAAGAACTATTCTTCCTGTTTTACTGCCTCCGTTTAATTCTTCAAACTGCTCATCAAGGCTTTTTCCTTTTGAGGGTTCATACTCACCGTCTTCTAGAATTTCTTCTCCTTCTTCCTTGATCGCACCTATGCCTACACATACGTCATAAGCCTTTTCGTATGCCTGATAAGGAACAAGTATATTTAAGTCGCTCATATCAACGCCTGTTACTACATTTGCTGAATTATTCTTTTTTTGTCTTTTTATATCAGACGGTATTCCTGCATCTGATAGTGCAGCAATAATCCTATCCTTTTCAAAACCCTCAGCACTTATTAAAAATACGGGAGTGTTATTATCTTTTATACTGCTTAAAGGCTTTTTACATTCCTTGCAAGTTTCTTCATTATCGTTATGTAGTTTTCTGCAAGAATTACAATATTTCATAGATGTTCTCCTTTTCCTTATTTACAATTATTGTAGCAAAACAAGGATAATAATTCAAGTAAAATTCCTAAATATAAATAAGAAAAAGCAGAGCCAGACTTTTTAGTCTTAGCTCTGCTCATCCCTTTTATATTTTCACATTAACGCTTTGTTATAAAAACATTACAAAAGTTTTGCTAAGTATAATTGAACAAGGGTTGCATCTTTTACATTTATTAGTCCGTCTTTATCAATATCTGCAACTGAATACTGTTCCTCTGTTAATGTTGTAAAATGAGCACAATAAAGCTGAATTATTGTTGCATCTTTTACACTCTCAATACCGTCACTATCTACATCATATTTGAGATTTTCTTTTAAATTCCAAACCTGAGTTCCGTAAAACGGATTTGCTGTTCCTATTGAAAGTCCACGGTTTGTAATTGCAAATACTCTGCAACCATGATTATACGGATCGCCAAAACCATTTGTTGTTATTGTTTCAACATTTAAGTTTTCATCAATTACATAAAGGTCAAAACCTCTTTCTGCTTTTGCCATATATGCTCCGCAGATTAAAAATGACTTGGCATTGTTAAGTATTTCATTTGAGATTAATTTTTGGTATAAGTTATATACATCCTCAGGCAATTTAGCGGCAATTTCTTTTAAGCTATTATAAATTTCCTGATATTTTTGTACAAATTCCTGGTTTATATTTTCTGATATATATTGCTTTAATTCTTCAAGCTTTTCGTTCAACTTATCTAATTTACTAATAGTATTGCTGTCTATATCAGAATTTTCTTCATTATTTACAATTTGTTTAAGCTCTTCTCTCTGAGCATTTGAAAGCATAGGACTTACTGCTGATACAGTTTTGACTGAATTTGATTTATCTTTTAATACTTTTAACAACTCAACAAGATAGTTTATCTGACTTTTCCATTCGTCCGGAGTCATTTTAAACAAATCTCCGTTTGTAAACTGTCCGATAGGCTCAAGAAGACTGCTGGTATCAAACGTACCTACATAAAGTTTATTGTTATATACTTCCATTCGCCAGATATACTGGTTTTCGTTTCTTCCAAAACCGGAACCTAAACCTGTAAGACTTCCTTCAGGGAACATTTCATCTGCATCGCCTACTACAAGCTCAACATCTTCATTTTTATCCATTCTGTAAAGGTTTACTGACTGTTCAAGGTTTGCATTTACAAAATTACAGTTCTTACTGAATAAAATATCTTCAAGTGCAATTTCTTCATCGTTGTATTCTCCAATATACAGATAATCTCCATATACCATTAAATTTGCTGCACCGCTTCTTGTTCTTTCAGGATCTATTCCAAATGTGTATTTTGCATTATCTTTTTCTTTATCACCTATTACTGATGTCCATTTCCAATTTCCGTTTTCATCTACATCTGCTCTTACAAGTGCAAATGACTGCATTGTGTTTTCATCCGGCTTATTATTCGGTGTTCCTGTACATATTGATACATACAGTGAATTATTATACTCTATCATATCCCAAATTGAACCGCCATAAATGCTGTCTGAATAGTTGTATGCAGGATAATTGAACAAATCTTCCATATCTGCTACAGTTTCAAAAGAGTTGGGATTTGATGGATCATCTGTTGCACAAATATATGCTCCGTCAAGATTGATCAGACTTACTATGAGCTTATCCCTAAATACGCACATTCCTCTGATTCCTACACAAATTCCTTGCTGGAAAGCTTGACCATATTCCTCAAGAGTCATACTTTGATAAACTAATTTATATTCATCTGTTTCGGGATCAATCTGATAAATGCTGGGTATTCCGTTTACTGAACCACAAAAGTATAACATTCCGTTATATTTTACTGCATTTCTGAACAAACAGCCTGTACCTGTGGTTTCTTTTGACATTAAAAGCTTTACTTCACCTGTCTTAACATTTAACTTTATGAGTATTCCTTTAGGGTCTCCGCCATCTTCTTCTGATACGAAAAAGTGTCCGTTATACATTGCATTTAATGTAGCTTCCATAGTTTTCTGGTCAAAATTGTCTCCTAAAGCACTTTTCATTAATGTTAGAGTGCTTGTCATGGCATTTGCACAAGTTCCTATGTACATATAGTCACCGTATCCTACTGCCGACCATGAATAGCTCTGTGCTCTGTCTCCGTAAAAGCCTTCAGAAAGATTATCGGTATCTACTCCGTTACCAAGATAATTAACTATTCCGTCCGGTGCTTTTACTCCGTTTTCAGAATGAGTAATTTTATCTGCTGAATAAGAACTTGTATCTGAAATATACTTTACCGGGGTTTGTATCTCTTCAGCACTTATACTTACTGTGCCCACACTTACTGCCATAATTGCAGATAAAATAATTGCTGATACTTTTTTAAATTTTATCATTTTTTGCAACCTTTCTTATTCATAAAATTTTACATTTATCATTATTATATTTTTAAAACTAAAAATGTCAAGATATTTGCGTAAACGAATAACTATACAGCGTGAATGGAATTTTTATATAAATTTTTTTAAAAAAATTCTTGTGTCTTAATTATAAAAATAACATATTTTTATTGTAAATTTTTATCTTATTACTTAATTCTTATGCTTGTTTCATTTTTAAAAAAACTGCATCGGCTTTAGTTAAGAAGCACTGATGCAGTTTAGTACCTTTTTTATTATATTTTAACCGAATACCGGCTGGGGTTGCTGTCTGTTTAATGCAAGCTCCACACATTTTGGGATAAGCTCAAATTTTGATACAAGAGAATTTGGTTTTTTTACATAATCATCTTGCTGCATTGGTACAAAATAAATGTTTTTCGTATTTAAAAGCTTACCTATATTTTGTGCGGAAGCTCCCAGTCCGTCATTTGTTGCAACCGACAAAAGAACAGGCCGCTGTATTCTTAAATGTGATTTTGCCGCCATAGCAACCGATGTATCGGTTACTCCAAGTGCAAGCTTTGCCAAAGTATTGCCTGTACAAGGGGCAATTAAAAGCAAATCACAAATTTTTTTTGGTCCTATCGGCTCTGCTCCCTCTATTGTGTGGATTATTTTTTCTTTTGTTATTTCTTCAATTTCTTTTATAAAATCTTCTGCTTTTCCAAACCTTGTATCTGTTGAATAAGCGTTTTTTGACATTATGGGTACAATGTGATACTCTTCTGCAAGCTTTTTCATTTGCTCAATGGCTTTTGAAAAGGTACAAAAGGAGCCGCACATTGCAAATCCGACTGTTACCTTTTTCACCTGATATCCTCCTCAAGCATCTTAACAATTGTGTTTTTTATAATTTCTCCTGC
>CANQUV010000025.1 GCA_947627135.1 uncultured Clostridia bacterium | reverse complement strand
TATTTCCACAAGCCGTTAAGGATGATAGAATAACAATAAATAACATAATAGATAATACTTTTTTAATTTTCATAAAATTTACTCCCATACAAAACTCATATAAATACTATTTTCCAAATAATAACACAAAACCGTCTGGAAAGCAATCTTTCAGACGGTTTATATGATTTTAATTTATATTTTTGATTAAATAAAAATCAGTTGTTGATAAGTTTATCTTCATCTGACCAGCTGTAAAGCTTTCTTACTTCTTTACCTACTACTTCTGCAGGATGTTCGGCTGCAAGCTTTCTCATAGCTTTAAAGTGTGCCTGACCGCCTGCTGATGACATATCAAGTAAGAAGTCTTTTGCAAATGCTCCGCTTTGAATATCAGCAAGAACTTTCTTCATAGCTTTCTTTGTATCCTCTGTGATGATTTTCGGTCCTGTAATATAGTCGCCGTATTCAGCAGTATTTGATATTGAGTATCTCATACCCTCAAATCCTGACTGATAAATAAGGTCAACTATAAGTTTCATTTCGTGGATACATTCAAAGTAAGCGTTTCTCGGGTCATAGCCTGCTTCACAGAGTGTTTCAAAACCTGCCTGCATAAGTGCGCATACACCGCCGCAGAGTACTGCCTGTTCACCGAAAAGGTCTGTTTCTGTTTCTGTTCTGAATGTTGTTTCAAGTACGCCTGCTCTTGCACCGCCGATTCCTAAAGCGTAAGCAAGTGCTAAATCTTTAGCTTTTCCTGTTGCGTCCTGCTGAACTGCTACCAAGCATGGCACACCTTTGCCAACCTGATATTCACTTCTTACTGTATGACCCGGTCCTTTAGGAGCAATCATTGTAACATCTACATCTGCCGGCGGAATGATTTGATTAAAGTGGATTGCAAAGCCGTGTGCAAACATTAACATATTGCCTGCTTCAAGATTAGGTTCAATGTCCTTTTTGTACATAGCAGCCTGTTTCTCATCGTTAATAAGAATCATAATAATATCTGCTTTTTTAGCAGCTTCAGCAGCTGTGAAAACTTCAAAACCCTGCTCTTCTGCTTTTTTCCATGACTTACTGCCCTCATAAAGGCCGATGATTACATTACAGCCTGACTCTTTAAGATTAAGAGCGTGTGCATGACCCTGACTACCGTAACCGATTATTGCGATTGTTTTACCGTCAAGTAATGAAAGGTTACAGTCTGACTGATAATAAATTTTTGCTTCTGCCATTTTGTTTCCTCCTTGCCGCGTTTGCGGTTTATAAAAATTATATTATGTATGTTAATCTGTGAAATTATTTGGATGCGGTCGCCGATCCCTTATCGATGGCGACTGTTCCTGTTCTTACGATTTCACGGATACCATAAGGCTTTAATAAATCTAGAAGTGTTTTTGTTTTTTCTGAAGTTTCACAAAATTCAACCGTTACGGTTGTGGTTGCAACATCTATAATTTTTGCACCCATAAGTTCTGCGATTTTTATGATTTCAAATCTTTTTGCTGCACTTGAGTGAACTTTAATCAAGGAAAGCTCTCGGCTTATAAATTCACCCTCAACCAATCGTTTTACTTTAATTACCGGGATAAGCTTATTTAGCTGTTTTTCAAGCTGTTCAACAACATATTCATCGCCGTTTGCTACGATCGTTATCCTTGAAATTGATGGGTCAGCTGTTATTCCCACTGCAAGTGAGTCTATATTAAATGAACGCCTTGAAAAAAGACCTGAAATTTTTGATAAAACACCTGCTTGGTTCTCAACCAATATGGATAATGTGTATTGCATATCTTACCTCTTAAATAGACGGAGTATCAGGGAATACATTACATACAAGGATAAATGCTTCGTCTGATTTTACCATATTTTTGGCAATATTTTCTGCTTCTTCATTTGAGTTTGCTGTTGCACATTTTATATTATATGCTTTTGCAAGAATTTCAATGTTCGGTTCGTCATTAAGAATTGTTGCCGAATGTCTTTTATTATAATTATTATCCTGCAATTCTCTTACCATACCCAGTCTTGAATTCTTCATTACGATTATTTTAACTCCCAGCTTGTTCTGGGCAATTGTTGCAAGCTCGTTTAAACTCATCTGAAAGCTTCCGTCGCCGCATACTGCAACAATGTCACGGTCCGGCCTTGCAAATTTTGCTCCGATTGCAGCCGGAATTGAATAACCCATTGTTCCCATACCGCCTGTTGTCAGAAATCTGCCTTCTCTTATTTTAAAGTTGTTTGCACACCATATTTGGTTTTGCCCAACATCGGCAACAAGTATTGCCTTTGACCTTAACATTGAACTTAATTTACCTACAAAGTTTCTGGGTTCAACAAAACCTTTGAATACTTTTGGCGTTCTTAAAAGATCCTTTTTCCATTCTTTTATGCAATCGGTCCATTCTTTCGATACCTTATAATCTTCGATTTGCTCTAAAAGATTATTGATTACATTCTTCATGTCGCCTACAATCGGTATTGTTGTTTTAACATTTTTTCCGATTTCCGCAGGGTCTATATCTATATGTATTACTTTTACTCTTTGTCCCATCTGATCAGGAGCTGCAACTGCTCTGTCTCCAAGTCTTGCTCCGCATACTATAACTAGGTCTGCTTCATGTAATGCTCGGTTTGCCGTAGGTTTTCCGTAGGTTCCCAGCATACCCATATAAAGCTCATGTTCAGAGGGCATTACGCCTATTCCCATCATTGTAGAAAGAACGGGAATACCTGTTTTTTCTGCAAATGCTACAAGTTTCAGTTTTGAACCTGAACCTAAAACTCCTCCGCCTGCAACGATTATCGGCTTTTTGCTTTTGTTAATAAGCTCAACCGCTCTTTTTATTTGAACATTGTGACCTTTTGTATTCGGCTTATAGCCCATAATATTTACGTTTTCCGGATATACGAATTCATCAATTTCTTTTTGCTGAATATCAATTGGTATATCAATTAATACAGGTCCCGGTCTGCCGGTTGTTGCAATATGGAACGCTTCTTTGAATATTCGTGGTAAATCTTCTGTTTTATTTACAAGGTAACTGTGCTTAACAAACGGTTCGCAGGCTCCCGTTATATCAGCTTCCTGAAAAACATCTCTGCCTATTAAATCAGAGCGAACCTGTCCTGTAATTGCAATTACGGGAATAGAATCCATATAAGCAGTTGCTATACCCGTAATAAGGTTAGTAGCTCCCGGTCCGGAAGTTGCAACGCATACACCTACTGTGGACTTTGCTCTTGCGTAACCGCTTGCTGCGTGAACAGCGTTTTGTTCCTGTCTTACAAGAACATGCTTAATATCAGAATCATATAAAGAATCGTAGAATGGGCAAATTGCCGCACCGGGATATCCGAATACAACTGAAACTTTTTCTGCTTCAAGGCATTTTACCATTATATCTGCGCCGTTTATCATAAATTAATATTCGCTCCTACCTTTATGTTTTTGTTTTCTTCTAAAGGCTGTATAAAATTTATTATAATACATAATAAATGAATTGTAAAGTGAAAAAATGAGAAGATTACAAGGTTTTATGCAATATATTAGTTTTTTAATTTTAACTGTAATTTTAACATGATTTCTTTTTTAAAAGTCAAAAATAATATTAAAAGTCAAAATTTTAAAAAATTGTGAATTTGTTAGAAATATTTAGTATTCGTGAGTTATTTCAAGTTAAACGGCTTTAAACAACCGTGATTGACTTTATTTGACTTTGACTTTAACTGACTTTGACTTTATAATAAGATCAAAGCTTATAAATAAAATTTATAAAGTCAAATTTAAGGTAAATTTTTTTGGGTATGAATTAAGGAAGTGATTTATATGCGTATGAGCGATTTAGTAGCTCAATATATATTGGAAATGCTGGAACAACAAGACGGCAACGCCGAAATTCAAAGAAATGAACTTGCAGGTAATTTAGGATGCGTTCCCAGTCAGATCAACTATGTAATAACCTCCAGATTTACTCCCGAACAGGGTTATATTGTCGAAAGCCGAAGAGGAGGCGGGGGATATATCAGAATTACAAGAGTAAAAACCGACAAGAGTACTGCTTTAATGCATATTATAAATTCAATAGGTTCTGCTCTTGACAAATCAAGTGCAGAAATAATGATTAAAAATATGTATTCCCAGTCAATAATAGATGAGAGAATTGCAAAAATTCTTATTTCAGCTATGAGCGAAAGAGTTTATACGGATATTCCCCAGGAGCAGAGAAATATGCTCAGGGCGAGAATATTTAAAAATATGCTTTTAAGCCTTTATAATTGAATTTTTAAAGGAGGAATTTTTTATGAAATGTCAAAAATGCGGTATGCGAGAGGCAACTACACACATAAAAACAGTTAAAAACGGTGAGTATGCACAGTATGAGCTTTGCTCTCAATGTGCAAAAGAAATGGGGTACACAAATATCTTTTCAGATATGGAAAATGAATTTTCTAACTTTTTGGGAAGCTTTTTCGGTAATGCTCTTCCTGCACGAACTCAGGCTACAAGATGTGAAACTTGCGGAAGTACTTATAACGAAATTGCACAATCAGGTCAAGTCGGATGTGCCGATTGTTACGATACCTTTTGGGAACAGCTTATGCCTTCAATAAGACGAATGCACGGAAATACAACTCATTGTGGAAAAACACCTCACAGTCTTGAATATACAAAATCAGAGGATACAAATGTTTCAAATGTAAAAGAAAGTGCTGAAAATATTAATTATCAGATAGATTTACTGAAACGGTCTCTTGAAAATGCAATAAAAACACAAAATTTCGAGAAAGCAGCAGAACTCAGAGATAAAATCAAGGAACTGGAGGAGAATAAAAATGCAAAATGATATAGTTATATCAACAAGAGTAAGACTTGCAAGAAATTTAGCCGAATTTCCGTTTCCGTGCAAGCTCAATGATAAGGGGAAAAACCTTGTAACAGAAAAGGTTGAAAATGCAATAAAAAACAGCAACAGTGCTTTATGCAACAATTTCAAGTTTCTTGATTTGGAAAAAATGAGCGAAATGCAAAGATTAAGCCTTGTAGAGCATCATATTGTAAGTCCTGAATTTATAAGCAATACAAAAGGCAGAGTTTTGATGATAACAAATGATAATAAAATCAGCATTATGGTAAATGAAGAAGACCACCTTCGTATTCAGGTTATAAACAAAGGATTTGATTTAGAGGAAACCTATTCCCTGGCAGATAATGTGGATACACTTCTTGATGAAAATTTAAAATTCGCATTTAATAAAAAGCTTGGTTACCTTACACAATGTCCAACTAATCTGGGAACAGGTATGAGAGCTTCTGTAATGTTACATCTGCCTGCTCTTCAAAAATCAAAAGCAATTGGCAGAATTGCAGGAAATCTCTCAAAATTGGGACTTACAATAAGAGGAATTTACGGTGAGGGCAGTGAACCTAAAGGCGCTATGTACCAATTATCAAATCAGGTTACATTAGGTATAAGCGAGAAATCTGCGCTTGAAAATCTTAAAAATATTACAGAGCAGCTTGTTAATCAAGAGGTAATTACCAGAGACAGACTTTTTAAAAGCATAGAAGCAAAAGATACTGTTTTTAGAAGTATGGGTATATTAAAATATGCAAAAAGCATTAGTCATGATGAAGCTATGAAACTGTTGTCAAATGTAAGACTTGGTGTAGTTGCAGGTGAAATTAAAGATGTAAACTGCGAAACAATAGACAGGCTTTTTACTGAAATTCAGCCTGCCGGGTTAATGGTTAAAGAAAATAAAAATTTAACTCCCGAAGAAAGGGATATAATAAGAGCAGAACTAATACAGGCAGTTTTATAATATCTTTTTGAAGTTAGTTTTAATGAAAGAAGGTAATAGTATGTATCAATTTAAAGGATTTACGCAAAAGGCAAACGAGGCAATTAATCTTGCACTAAAAAACGCAGGAGAAATGGGTCACACTTATGTGGGAACAGAACATTTGCTTTTAGGTCTTATAGAAGAGGGAACAGGTGTTGCCGCAACTGTTCTTGAAGAAAACGGCTTAAATAAAGAAGATTACAAAAATAAAATTGAAAGTTCAACAGGTGTAGGAAGTAAAACCGTTTTAACTCCCGAGGATTTAACACCCAGAACTAAAAGAGCTATGCAGATGGCTATGGTTATTTCTTCTCGTATGGGTAACAGTTATGTAGGTACCGAGCATTTACTGCTTGCAATAATATCTGAAAGCGACAGCTATGCAGTAAGGTTTTTAAATGAGCTGGGCATAAATATTCAGGCTGTTGCAGACTCCATTCAGAACAATATGCAGCAAACGGGAGAAATGGGCGATTTAAACGGTTTTGAAAACGGTAACAGCGGTAAAAATTCAAAAACCAAAACCCTTGAAAAGTTTGGCAGAGATTTAACAAAATCCGCAAAAGGCGGTGAAATAGATCCGGTTATCGGCAGAACCAAAGAAATTGAGAGGGTTATACAAATTCTTTCCAGAAGAACTAAAAATAATCCTGTTTTGATCGGTGAGCCTGGAGTAGGTAAGACTGCAGTTGCAGAGGGACTTGCATTAAAAATTGCAAAGGACGAAGTACCTGAACTTTTAAAAGATAAAAGAATTTTTGCACTTGATCTAACAGGTATGATAGCCGGTGCAAAATACAGGGGCGATTTTGAAGAGCGTATTAAAGCAGTTATGGATGAGGTTAAAAACTCAAATAACATTATTCTTTTTATTGATGAGCTTCATACTATCGTGGGAGCAGGTCAGGCAGAGGGTTCGGCAGACGCTGCAAATATATTAAAGCCTGCTCTTGCAAGAGGAGATTTTCAGGTCATCGGAGCAACAACTATTGAAGAATACAGAAAACACATTGAAAAGGACGCTGCTTTGGAAAGACGCTTTCAGCCTGTAACTGTTGGTGAGCCTACACAGGAAGAGGCAATAGAAATTCTTAAAGGTCTGCGTGACAGATACGAGGCGCACCATAAGGTTAAAATCACAGACGAGGCTATTGAATCTGCAGTAACTCTGTCATCAAGATACATCGCAGACAGGTATTTACCCGATAAGGCTATCGACCTTATTGACGAAGCATCTTCAAAAGTAAGGCTAAAAAGTCTGACATATCCGCCGGAACTTAAAAGCATTGAGGATAATATTAAAAATATTGAAAAAGAAAAGGCAAGTGCGGTAAATGAACAGGATTTTGAGCGTGCTGCAAAGCTTCGAGATGAAGAAAAGGAACAGACTTCAAAGCTTGAGGAACTTAAAAAACAATGGCAAGAAAAGAGCAGTATCAGCAGTGGTGAGGTAACCGGCGAAGATATTGCAAAAATCGTTTCCGATTGGACAGGTGTTCCAGTTGTTCAATTAACACAGGAAGAAAGCCAGAGACTTCTCAATATGGAAGAAATCATTCATAACAGGGTCGTAGGTCAGGAAGAAGCAGTTAAGGCTGTTTCAAAGGCTATCAGACGAGGCAGAGTAGGTCTTAAAGACCCTAAACGTCCGGTAGGTTCATTTATATTCCTGGGCCCCACAGGCGTTGGTAAAACAGAACTTTGCAAGGCGCTTGCTCAAGCTATGTTCGGTGATGAAAATGCAATGTTAAGACTTGATATGAGTGAATATATGGAGAAACACACAGTCTCAAAGCTTATAGGTTCACCTCCGGGTTATGTGGGATTTGACGAGGGCGGACAGCTTACGGAAATGGTGAGAAGAAAACCTTATTCTGTAATTTTGTTTGATGAAATTGAAAAAGCTCACCCTGATGTGTTTAATATGCTTTTACAAATTCTTGACGACGGCAGATTGACAGATTCACAGGGAAGAACAGTTGATTTTAAAAATACGGTTATTATTATGACATCTAATGTAGGAGCAAGGCAGATTGCAGAAAAGAGTGGTGACACACTCGGTTTTGTAACTGCTGATGATAAAAAGGAAAAATCAAATGAAGAAATTAAAAAGTCAGTAATGGGCGAGCTAAAAAAGCTGTTTAGACCTGAATTTTTAAATCGTGTTGACGATATTATCGTATTTAATAAATTATCACATGAAGAAATTAAAGAAATTGCAGTAAAAATGCTTGATAATTTAAAACAGCGTGTTTTAAATATGAATATTGAACTTAAATTTACTGATTCGGCGATAAGTGCTGTTGCTGATGAAGGATTTGACGAGACCTACGGAGCAAGGCCGTTAAGAAGAGCAATCCAGAATAAAATCGAGGATACTCTTTCTGAAAAAATGCTTGAAGGTTCAATATCTGAAAACAGCAAGGTTGTCTGTGATTTTAAAGACGGACAGTTTGTTTTTGAGTAACAATAAGTTTTCATTTTATGAAACTCTCCTAAAAAACCGTCGGGTGTATTTAACACTCGGCGGTTTTGTGTTTAATTATTTTTAAATTTTGTTAACATATATTGATTTTTTTGTATAATATGTTATAATACTTATAAGCAATTACTTGTTTGCTTAATAAGTAATAAATTTAAAAGAGGTGGCAGGAAAATGAAAAGGTTTTTAAAAGTAATAAGCTTAGTATTATCGTTGATGATGATAATATCAATGGTTCCCTTTACTTTTGCAGGAGCAGCGACTGTTTCAAAGTCTGACAGTGATGCAAATGTAAATACAAAACAATCTTCGTATGATGACCAAGGGGTCAAAAGTATAGAAGTAACTAAAATTCCGGATAAGCAATTCATAGCAAAAAATGAGTATTATTTGTACCAATATTATATGCTTTATGGAATGGAAATTAAAGTAACTTATGATGACGGTACGGAAGTAATTTACAATTATGAAAATGATCCTGACTTTTTTGGATATGATTTAGAATTTTCGGGCGATGCTATTGACGGACATTTTATGATTCCCGAATTAGGCGAAAATACAATTTATGTGACCTACGGCGGACAAACAGCTCCGTTTACAATTTCGTGTATTGGAGTTGATGAATTTGAAATAACAAGACTTTCAGCTACGAAAGATTTTATAGCTGATAAACAATATCAAATTCTCGGTTCTATTGATTACGAAATCAGAGTAAAATATTCTGACGGACAAAGTCAAACATACAGTTATGAAAATGACTGGGGTTTTATTTCAGATGAAATTAGTTTTTCAGGTGATTGTATGACTGACGGCTCCAATTTTACTCTTAATGAAGGAGAAAATACCCTTTATATGAATTGCGGAGGCAAATCGGATGAATTTCAATTGATCGGTTTAGGACTTAAAAATATAGAAATTATTGAAACTCCAAATTTGAAATTTTTAGCAAATAAAACTTATGATACATCTTTTGATTTGCTGGGATTAAGTATTAAAGTAACATATAATGACGACACAAGCAAAACATATTATTTTAATTATAATGATTACCCGGATGATTGGGACTTCTTTTTAGGCGATGTAACATATTCCGGAGATTGTATGGACGACAGCTCTTATTTTACTCCTAGTGTCGGTGAAAATACAATTACCATAACTTACGGTGATAAGTCCGTTGATCTCAAATTTACTGCTTTTGAAGTTACAAGTATAAAAATAAACAGCAGTCCTTATTATAACTTTATACCCGGTATCAATTATTATTTAATGTATTATCTTTACGGGCTGGAAATAACCGCAGAATATTCAGACAATTCAACAGAAACATATAAATTTGATAATGATTGGAATTTCTTTTACAATGAATTAAAATATTCAGGCAAAAATGTTGATGAAGAATATAATCTGTATATAACCCCTGAATTAGGTGAAAATACAATTACAATTACTTACGGAAGTGCGTCTGCGGATTTTACAATTTCAGCTTTTAATGTTGAAAGTATGGAGCTTGTACAATCTCCCACAGGAACCTTTATTGCGGGTGAAGAATATGATCCTGATTTTTGTTTCGAAGGAATGCAAGTAAGAGTAAATTATTCTAATAATACAACAGTATTATTTATTTTTGATGAATTTTGGTATTTCTTCCAGGAAGAATTAGAATTTTCAAGTGCTTCAATAAATGAAAACGGTTACTTTATTCCGGTTGTAGGAGAAAATAAAATAACTGCTTCCTGCGATGGAAAATCTTTTGACTTTGTAATTTATGCAGATTATGAAGTTGATAATATAGAGATAACTTCACAGCCTACATATACCGAATTTATTGCAGGAGAAGAGTATAATATTTATGATATTCTTACAGGTATGGGATTAACTGTAAACTATGTCAGTGAAGGCACTAAAAATTACACTTACGAAGAAAATGAAGATTTATTTAGAAATTTAAAATTCTCCGGTGATTGTATAGGGGAGAACGGCAAATTTACTCCTGCTCTGGGAGAAAATGTAATTACAGTAACATACCGGGGAAAAACAGCAGAACTTAAACTTACAGGAGTTGAACCTGAACCGGTGCTTGTAGGCATGGCAATAACCGCATCTCCTGCACAAACTGAATTTACAGTAGGAAACGAATATAACATTTACGATATTCTTGCAGGAATGGAAGTAACCTTAACCTATTCAAACGAAACGACCCAGGTTTATACTTATGAAAATAACAAGGAATTCTTTG
>CANQUV010000024.1 GCA_947627135.1 uncultured Clostridia bacterium | reverse complement strand
CACCTTCAGTGGGAGAAAATGTAATCACAGTAACTTATGAAGAAAAAACAGCAGAGCTTAAACTTACAGGAGTTGAACCTGAACCGGTGCTTGTAAGCATGGCAATAACCGCATCTCCTGCACAAACTGAATTTACAGTAGGAAATGAATATAACATTTACGATATTCTTGAAGGAATGGAAGTAACCTTAACCTATTCAAACGAAACGACCCAGGTTTATACTTATGAAAATAACAAGGAATTCTTTGAAACATTAAAATTCTCCGGTGATTGTATCAGCGAAGACGGTAAATTTACACCTTCAGTGGGAGAAAATGTAATCACAGTAACTTATGAAGAAAAAACAGCAGAGCTTAAACTTACAGGAGTTGAAGAGTTTGAAAAAGTTTTAGGTGATGTTGACGGAGACGGAAAATTAACTATAAGAGATGCAACATACATACAGTTGTATCTTGCAGGTTTAATTGATGAAAGTGTATTAAATTTAGATGTAGCTGATTATGATGGAGACGGAAAAACAAATATCAGAGATGTAACAATTATTCAGTTGCTTCTTGCAGGTTTAATTGATGAAAGTGTATTAATTTAGATGTAGCTGATTATGATTGAGACGGAAAAACAAATATTAGAGATGTAACAATTATTTAGTTGTTTCTTGCTAAATTAATAAATGTTTAAAAATTATATAAAAATAAACCATACTGCCGGGTGTGAAAACACCCGGTTTATTTTATATATATATTTACAATAATTGGTATTTTTGTTAAATTTATATATTGCACTTTATATAATATGCATAAATTTTTAATAATTAAAATTTAAAATTTATAACCGAAATTTTTTGAAAATCTATTGCATTTTTTTGAAAGTTGATATATAATATATTTTGCAGAAATTGCTTATTTTGTGAAATATAAGCATAAAATTTATATTAAGGTGGTATTTATATGAAAAATTTTGTAAAGGTATTTAGCGTACTGTTATCACTGATAATGATAATTTCAATGATTCCTTGCGCTACATTTGGAGCATTTGCTGCTGAAGTAAGCAACACTTTATCAAGTGCATTATTAACATCAAATGTACTTACATCAACTGATGATACAGCAACAAATGATAATTCAACACCGGATGAATCAACACCCGATGAATCCACACCGGATGAATCAACACCGGATGAATCAACACCCGATGAATCCACACCGGATACAAAAACATTAGGTGATGTTGATGGTGACGGAAAATTAAATATTAAAGACGCAACAATTATTCAGTTATATCTTGCAAAATTGATTTCAGAAGATGAATTAGACTTATCTGTGGCTGACTATGACAAAAACGGCGCAACAAATGTTAAGGATGTAACAGTTATACAGCTGACCCTTGCTGGTCTTTTAAAAGTATAATTAGTTGTGCTGAACTTCTAAAAATTAAAATAAAAATAGCCGCCGAGTGGTAAATCACTCGGCGGATTTGTATTTATGAGGTTTTCTTTTTTAAATTGAAATTACATAACAAAGATTATTTTAAGATTATTAAAAACTATGGTTGCAGATTTAATACTGCAACCATTTAATATAAGTAATTAAATTTTATTTGCCAAAGCTCTTTCAAGCCATATATCAGCAATATCCATAGCAAGGTAAAATCCGCTTTTTTCACTTGATTTTATAAGTTGTTTTCTGGGAGACAGATCAGGATCAGTGCAAAGAAGCTGTATTGCTATTTTGTCGGCTAATTCCAGACCATTTTCTTCTTTTTTAGATTTTATCTGTAATCTTATAACATATTTATCTTCCATACTGCCGTAATATATTTCGTTACCACAGCGAACAAGAGGTTTGCCCTTATATGTGAAAAATTCTTTTTCAGCCATAAGAATCAGTCCTTTCTTAAATATTCAAATATGACTTAACCAGTGCTTCCAGAAGATCGTCACGGTCAATTTTGCTGATGATATTTCTGGCGTTGTTAAAGGTCGTAATATATGTAGGATCCTCGCTTAAAATATAGCCTACAATTTGGTTAATAGGGTTATATCCTTTTTTCTTTAATGCGTCATATACAATTATCAACGAATTTTTAATTTGATCATCTTTATCATCATTAAGAGAGAAAATCATTGTCTTATCTTCTGCCATGGAAACACCTCCAATGTTCATATTATAATATATTTAAATAAAAAATACAAGTATATATTTAAGTATTAATAAATGACAAAAAAATTAGTGGATTTTGTATTACCTTTAAAATAAAGTTTATGGGTGCTGACAACTGAAAAAATCAGCTGAACTTTAATCGTTTTTGAAAAAATTATTAACAATTTTTTTGCTTTTAAATTTAATTTTTAACTTTCTCAATTGACAGTTTTAATTTATACAATTTATTTTTTGAGCGATTTATTTTACATTTAATGATCTTTATTTAAAAAGATAAGCCCTGCATAATTTAGCAGGGCGTTAATTTTATTATACTTATTTTCTTAGGTTTACTCCTATTTCATTTAAGTTTTTAACTACATTATCCATTATTTCCTGAACTTCAGAAGAGGATAGAGTTCTTTCTGATGATGAAAATTCAAAGCGAACCGTTATACTGTGAACTGTTTCAGTATCGTAGGTATCAACGATTTTAGTATTTTTAAGAAGTTCTCTGCCTTCATTTTTCCAACAATTAGTCAAATCGCTGTAAAATACTCCATTTGGTATTTCTAGGCTTAAATCATAATCTATTTGAGGAAATTTAGACGGTTCTTCATAAACAATGCCTGCATTTCTAACTGATGAAAATTCTTCAACGTCAATTTCTGCAAATACTATATTTGCTTTTTTATCAATTTTTTTGCTTACAACAGGATGAACTATACTTATTCTTCCTATTTCTTTTCCGTCTAAACAAACAGTATAAAGATTTACGGGATGTTCATAGCTGTGTTTCGGGTCTGCTTTTTTAAAAGTTAAAATTTGGTGCTTTAAGTCGTTTGTAATTACAGCAAGCATATCTCTTAACTCAAAATAAAGAGTTTTAATATCCCTTGTTTTGCTGAACAGAGTGATCGCAAGATTCTTTTTTTCAATACAAAGGTTATTTTCATCAAGACCCTTTACTACTCTGCCTATTTCAAAAATACCGAAATCAGAAGAATATGCAGTATTGCTTTTAACCTGACAAAGCTGTGTAGGTATTATTGAATTTCTTATGGTTTCTATATTCGGATTTGTGGCGTTTGCCAGTTTTATATTGTCTTCCACAGGAATATTAAGTGCTTTAAGTTCATCGTTATATGCCCATACATAAGAGTGAACTTCGTGAAGATTATATCTTTTAACAAGCATATCTTTGATCTTATCTTCATCACTTTTAACAATTTCTGCTCTTACAGGATAAAGAGGTGAACGGGTCGTATTAATTGTAAAATTATCGTAACCGTAAATTCTTGTGATTTCTTCAATAATATCGGCTTTTATTGTAACATCCTTTGTGGCTCTCCATGAAGGTACAACAACATTAAAGTTATCTCCCTCAAGAGTTACCTTGAAGCCTAAGTTTGTAAGAGTATTTACAATGGTTTCGTTGTCAATTACTATACCTGTGTAACGGTCTACAAACTTTTTGTCAAAATCAAGAGAAATTGTTTTATAATGAAAAGCATATTCATCAGTAAGGCTTGATACTACTTTTATTCCGTTATCATATTTTTTGAGAAGATATACAAATCTTCCGATAGCGGTTGTGGTCATTTCAGGGTCAAGGCACTTTTCATAACGCATTGATGCGTCTGTTCTATGGGCGAGTCTTACGGTTGCTTTACGAATTGATACTGAATCAAATGTTGCAGATTCAAGGGTAAGTGTTGTTGTATCATCTACAATTTCAGAATCAAGTCCGCCCATAATTCCCGCAATTGCAACAGGGGTGTTGCCGTTGCAAATCATTAATGTGTTTTCGTCTATGTTTCTGTCAACACCGTCAAGTGTTTTGAATACAAAAGGGGTATCAAATCTTTTAATTCTGATTTTTTCAACCTTTCTTGAATCGAAGGCATGCATAGGTTGTCCCATTTCAAGCATAAGGTAGTTTGTTAAATCTGCAAGAAAATTAATTCCCCTCATACCGCAATAGTAAAGTCTTATTCTCATATTTACGGGACTTATGTTTCTTGTAATATTTTCAACCTGCAAACAGCTGTATCTCTGACATAGAGGATCCTCAATTTTCATATCAATTTTTGCAAGGTCGTTATACTTTGATAAATCTTCTGTTTCTATTGGCTTTAAAGGTCTTTTGGCAAGTGAGGCAAATTCTCTTGCTATTCCGTAGTGTCCCCAAAGGTCAGGTCTGTTTGTAAGGGATTTATTGTCGACTTCAAATACTATATCGTCAATTTGGTAAATTTCTTTTATGTCTGTTCCGTTTGCAACATCGTCTGTAATTTCCATAATGCCGGAGTTGTCATCGCTGATTCCAAGTTCAGATTCACTGCAACACATTCCGTTAGACATATATCCTGCAAGGGGACGGGGCGAAATTGTTATTTCTCCAAGTTTTGCTCCTACCTTTGCAAATGCAGTTTTCATTCCTACCTTTACATTTGGCGCTCCGCATACTACATCTGTAAGCTCTTTTTCTCCTGCGTCAACTTTTAAAAGATGAAGCTTTTTGGAATTGGGATGGGGGTCAACTGACTTTATTTGAGCAACAACTACTCCGCTTAATTCAGAACCTTTATAAAAAATTTCATTTTCAACCTCAGCAGTAGAAAGAGAAAACTGATGTATAAGCTCTACTTTATCAAGACCCTTTAAATCAACAAAGTCTTCGATCCAGTTCATTGATAAAAACATTTTATTTTTCTCCTTTCTTATTCATCATCTGTAAACTGCGTCAGTACTTTAAGACTTCCGCTGTTTAGATCTCTTATGTCTTTTATTCCGTATTTCATCATAGCCAGTCTTGTAAGTCCCAGACCGAATGCAAATCCTGTATATTTTTCAGGATCGATTCCGCCCTCTTTAAGTACATTGGGGTGAATCATTCCGCAGGGGCAAAGCTCAAGCCAGCCGCTGTGCTTACAGGATGCACAGCCCTCGCCGCCGCAGATAAGACAGCTTATATCAAGCTCAAATCCCGGCTCTACAAACGGGAAAAATCCGGGACGAAGCCTTACTTTGATTTCTTTTTGAAATACTTCCGAAAGCATTGTTTCCATAAAGAATATAAGATTTGAAATTGAAATATCTTTATCTACCATTACGCCTTCCATCTGGAAAAATGTGTTTTCGTGACAGGCGTCTGTTGCTTCGTTTCTAAAGCATCTGCCGGGAAATATAGCTTTGATCGGTATGTCTTTTTCTATTAAATTTTTGCTGTACTTTTTAAGTATGGCATTCTGTGCGGCAGATGTTTGTGATTTTAAAAGCTGTCCGTTTTCAAGATAATAAGTATCCTGCATATCTCTGGCAGGATGATGCTTTGGAATATTTACAGCTTCAAAACATTCATAATCAGTTACAACCTCGGGATAATCCTCTACTGTAAATCCCATTGATTTAAAAATTTTTTCGCATTGTCTTTGTACAAGGGTTATTGGATGATATGAGCCTCTTTCCAAAGGTGCAGGTGTAGTAACATCAAACATAGGCATAGAGGAAATTTCCGCTTGAATCTCTTTTTCCTTTAATTCTGTGATTTTAATTTCAATTTTTTCAGCCGCCAAGTTTTTAAGTTTGTTTACTTCAGCACCGAAAACCTTTTTTTCTTCTGCAGATAAATCTTTCATACCTTTTAAAAGTTCTGTGATACTGCCTTTTTTTCCAAGATATGATACTCTGATTTTATCAAGGTCAATAAGGTTTTTTATGTCTGAAAGATCTTTTTCAAGTTTGTTTTTCAGGTTTAAAATTTTCTCGTCCATAAATTCCTCCGTTAATATAAAAAAACATCTGTTTGACTGCACATATTTGAGCAGACAGCGCCATATAAATACACTCTTTCGTACCCCGGCTGTTTCTAAGTTTCTATAAAGTAAAAAATCCCTTTGTTCTTAAACAAAGGGACGAATATAATCCGCGGTACCACCCTGGTTTTTGCATCATTTAGAGCAAACACTCTTTTGGCGGGTAACGGTGCCTGCCGTTGAAACCTACTGTAAATTTCAGTTTCACCACTCAAAAGGGAACTTCATCTGTTTTATGCATACCTGTCTTACAGCCATGGACAGACTCTCTTAAATGCAACATTAAAAAGATTACTTCCTTCGTCACTGTGTTATCTTTTAGCATAATAACATTTTACTTTTATTTTTGCAAGAGTTTTATTGAAAAAAACTGTATTTCGTGTTATTATTAATTAACAATATTTTAAGGAGATAAATATATGGATGTTTTTATTGAACAGGTAATTAAAAGAAAAAGAAACGCTAAAAGTATTGCTGTAATAGTTTTAGTTTTAAGTTTGCTGGTTTTAATTCCGGTATTTTGCTTTGTACTTGCTTTTATTATGATACCTTATTTTGCTTATGTGGGTTTATTTGTTTTTATTATCGGTATTTATCTTGCATGGTACTTTATTACAGGTCAAAGGGTTGAGTATGAATATTCCGTAGTGTCGGGTACACTTGATATAGCGAAAATTATTTCTAAAAGAAAAAGAAAAAGGATAACAAAAGTTGAAATTAAAGACATTGAACTTTTTTGCAAAATTTCAGACAACAGAATTAATGAAAAAATTTATCAAAAGCAATTTATGGCGGCCGGTGACCCCAACGATGAAGAAAACACATACTGTGTTGTATATAACAGTCCTGCTTATGGCAGAACAATTTTAACCTTTACTCCAAATGAAAAAATCAGAGAGGGTATGAAGCCGTATTTAAAAAAGGAAATAGTACTTGAAATGTTCTATAACAGAGGAACAAGAAATGGAAGTTATTGATAATTTATTATTAAAAGAAGCCCTGATAAAAAGAGAAAAAGATTCTAACAAAGGCACTTTTGGTTCTTTGCTTGCGATTTGCGGAAGTTATTCTATGGCAGGTGCAGGGATTATGGCAGGAAAGGGTGCCTTAAAAAGTGGGATAGGTCTTTTAAAAATGGCTGTGCCTAAAAGCATTTATTCAATTATGGCATCGGCAATTTTAGAAAGCGTATATTTTCCTTTAGGCGAAAATGAAAACGGAACACTCAACAAAAATGAAACGCCAATTCTTTTAAAAAAAGCAGATGAATGTAATGCAGTTTTGATCGGCTGCGGAATGCAAAATAACAGAGATACAAGATTTATTACAAGATCTTTCATTGAAAAATGCAGTAAACCTTTAATTCTTGATGCAGACGCTTTAAATTCAATTACTGATGATGCAGGCGTTTTAAAAAATGCAAGTATTCCTTTAATTATTACTCCTCATCCGGGGGAAATGGCAAGGCTTATTAACAATAAGGTTCATTATGTTCAGGAGAACAGGGAAGAGGTTGCAAAAATCTTTGCAAAAGAAAATAATGTTTATGTTGTGCTTAAAGGATATAAAACGGTAGTGGCTTCTCCCGACGGTAAAATAAAAGTTAATAATACCGGAAATCCGGGAATGGCAACGGGCGGCAGCGGAGATGTTTTGGCAGGAGTTATTTCCTCTTTAGTGGCTCAAAATCCCAAAATGCCTTTTGAGTGTGCCTGTGCGGGAGTTTATATTCACGGACTTGCAGGAGATATAGCAAGAGATAAATTGGGTGAAATTTCTATGCTGCCGACTGATTTGATCGATTGTTTGCCGGAGGCATTTAAAAACAGTGTTTGAATAACTAAAAATTTTAACTGTTTTCAATAATTAGGTTGTAATATTAACATGAAGGAGTTTATAAGAAATATTTGGTTATAAAATAACTAAAAAAGAGGTTTATGATGATTTATCGACTTGATAGATTTGAAGAAAACAGCATAAATCCTATTACAGGGCAAAAGTATGACGATTCATGGATCATTTTAATGCTTACTGACAGTCATGATTATCGTCAAATGTGCGGGAGCAGTAACGGTTGTGCATATACAATCAAAATCAGCCGTTTTAAATACGATGAATGGAAAATGGCAGTTTGCGACTTTATCGGGTTTAATAAAGAAAATGGAAAAAATGTAATTCTTGTTATATCTGATGAAGATTTAGAAGCAGCAAAAAGATATTATGAAGGTCATAAATATAATGAACATTTTTTGCGTGAAAAAGAACCTTTAGTGTTAGTACACAGCACGACTATGAGCAGTTGGAAATCCATTAAGAATGACGGAATGTTAAAGAGTTGGAACGAACTTAAAGCTGAAGATGCAATTACTCAAGAGCGACCTATCGGAATAATTCTGGGAGATCCGCTTGATTTCAGTGACTATATTATGTTTGGAGGAGGAATAACCGGAGAAATTGTTGTAAATTCAAAGCAGCAGGGTAAAATTGTAATGGATGAAAATGCTGAATACCTTACAGGAGCAAGACTGTATTTTGATGCCAAAATGATAGCTCAAGATGGATTGCTCATTCGTGACGGCTGTCATTTAAAAGTAAAAGATGTATTGCCTCTTAAACCGTATTTGATTTGGACAGCAACATGGGACACTATTGGACTTGCAAGTCAATTATCTACTCCTAAAATTTTTGCAGAGCAAGCTGATAAACAGTTTGAAAACTACTTGCACTATAAATTATAACTTTTTTAATTTACAAGAATTTTGCTGCATGAAATTGCAGTTAAATAATTTTTTTGTTTTTAAATAAATAAGGAAAATATGTAAGGTTTGCAGCTAAATATCGCAGGCTTAATTAAAATATATTATTTTCTGAACGGTTAAAAGGCAAATCGGAATTAATAATAAATTATAGACATATAAATATTAAAAAGGAGGCTTATATGAAAAGGCTTTTCTCTTTAATTTTATGTGTCTTTTTTATTTGCACAATCAGTTGCTTTTTTACTTCCTGCGATGAGATACAACCTCAGTATCCTGTAACGGATTTCAGCGGCGACATCAGTATTAATACTAACAACACTCAAATAAAGGGTAGTTTTTCTAATAATCATCAGGGAGTAATGTCGTTTACAGTCGATTCGCCTGACAGCATAAACGGAATGAAGTATGAATACAAAAACAAATTACTTACAGTAAATTTTGAGGGAATAATTACTGAAATAGTTTTAGAAAATCTTCCCAAAGATAACTTCATAAATCTGCTTTATGACTGTATGTTTAACCTTAATAATGATGAAAGCTTAAATTTAAGCTCTTTTAATGAACAAACAGCAGTTTATAATGTTAAGTCAGATATAAATACATATAAAGTCTACACTGAAACTGATACGGGTATTATTACTAAAATAGAATGTGAAACTTTGCAGGCAGAGTTTTCTGCTCAAGAAAAATTTAAGAAAAATTAAATTATAAAATATTCTCCATTATTATTCACCCATTGTTAAAAATTTAAATAATATGTAACAAGCTGTATAAGAAGAATTTATGTGGCAAAAATATTATTAAAGAATTTTAACTTTATGGAGCGTGAATAAATTGACTGTTAAACGCGGAGATATTTATTATGCCGATTTAAGTCCTGTTATAGGTTCTGAACAAGGTGGAATTAGACCGGTTTTAATTGTACAGAATGATGTTGGTAATCGATTTAGTCCCACTGTTATTGCGGCGGCTATTACAAGCCAGCAGTCTAAAGCTAATTTGCCTACTCATATATCTATAAATGCTGTTGAAAGCGGATTGTCTAAAGATAGCGTTGTGCTTTTGGAACAGGTAAGAACTATTGATAAAAAACGATTAAAAGAGAAAATGGGAACGGTAGATGAAAATTCTATGGGCGAAATTGATAAAGCCATTTCAATTTCGTTTGGTTTAAACGGTTAATAACAGCTTACATATATGTAGGCTGAAAATAGGCACTGCGTTAAGCAGTGCCTTCTTTTTGCTTTATGGGGAATTGCAAGGAAACAGTCGGGCATAAAAGAGTGTTTTTTTATAGTGCTGTCTGCTCGGCTATGTGCAGCCCACCGTTTTTTTTTATTTGAATGCTGGTGCTTTGAAGTTTGAATCTGCAAATGCATCGCCATTAGGTGACGGCTCTGACATACTGAAATACATTCTGGCGGCTTTTGTTGTTCCGAAATCTCTGTTTGAACCTGTATCCTGTACCTTGTTAAAAGCTTCTCTAAACATAGCATTGTGAGCTTCTTCTCTGTTCAATAAAAAGTCAATTGTTTCTCTTACCTTTTTGTCTTCAATTTGTCTGTAAAGATACTCGTAAACTACTTTCGCTCTTTGTTCAGACGCAATATTTGATAACAAGTCTGCACATAAATCTCCGGTTACAGTAACATAATCGCCTGTCCATGAATATCCTGATGCGTTTATTAAACCGGGGTTGAGTCCTAAAATTACATGAGACTGTATTTCTCCTGCTTCAACCTGTGTATAGTCAACATCGTGACCGTTTAAAAGATTAATTGTCTGTGCTACCATCTCCATGTGACCTAATTCTTCTGCGGCTATATCAAGGAATAGATCTTTTATTTCAGGGTCTTTAATTCTAAAACTTTGCGACATATACTGCATAGCAGCTTTCAGCTCACCGTTTCCGCCTCCTAATTGTTCCTGCAAAAGTACGGCGTATTGCGGATTCGGCTTTTCTACTGCAACAGGGTGAAAAAGTTGTTTTTCGTGTTTAAACATAATATAATCTCCTTTCATATTTTCAATTTTATTGTTTGAAAATATGCTTATATTATGCCGTTATAATAATTACAAAAATTGGAAATGTTTTTATAAAAAAATTAAAAAAGAAATTAAAATACTACTTGATTTTTTTAGTAATAAAGTGTAAAATAAACAAGTTGAAAAATTTAATTTTCTTAAACACAAAAATATATGCGGGTGTGGCGGAATTGGCAGACGCGCTAGATTTAGGTTCTAGTGGCAACACCGTGCAGGTTCAAGTCCTGTCA
>CANQUV010000023.1 GCA_947627135.1 uncultured Clostridia bacterium | reverse complement strand
TTCATTTACATTCCAGTATGGATAGATATAAAGCCGTTATTTTAAAAACAAAGTAAATATGCCGTTTATTTGTATATGTTTTGTCTACCCTGATATCAAAAATTAAAAATATTTTAAAATTATTATTTATTAAATAACTTTTTAAGATATAAAGACAAAATAGCTATTTGTCAACCTCTTTAAATTTTTATCTTATAATACGTCGACAACATTATAAAAAGTTTGAGGTTTTCTCATCAACCTTTCCTAAAAAATCTTTAGACAGCCATTTTTCTTCTCTTGTATGAAACATAATCACAGAATCTTTATCTTTTCTAATATATAAATTAAGTTCCTTTTTTAATGCTAAAGAGTTAGGTCTACTCAACTCTCCTTCAAAAACAGAATTTTGAATATGCGTCAGATACTTTTTGCAGGTTTTAAAAACTTTAGGCAAAATCTTTTTTCCTTTTTCATCTGTAATTATGTCGTAAACTAAAATAACATACATTTCTACCACCAAATTTCAAAGCCTTTATATTCTTTTTCGCCTAAAATGTGTTTAACTAATTTATAAAGTTCTAATCTGATTAGAAACTGATATGATACATTTTTATTTAATTCCTTATGAAAAATAGTAGTTTTTAATTTGTTATCCAACTCCTGCATAATGGTTTTTGATGCTTTTTCGGTAAGCTGAAGTCCGTTTAAGCTTTCCACAAAGCTGTTTTTTGTAATTTGATTTCTGTTTAACAAAGAAAAAATAAGCCTATCTGCTATTAAAGGTTTAAAAATTTCAGAAACATCAAGAGCTAATGAAAATCTTCTTGTTCCCGGTTGATGCAAAAAGCTGATTGTGGGATTAAGTTGAGTCTTATATATTTCGGATAGTGTTTTAGTATAAATTAGTGAATTAACATAGGATATTAGACTGTTAATCATATTATCAGCCGGATGATAAACCCTTTTTTCAAAATCAATATTCTGATCAATTATAATATTCCAGGCATCATAGTATTCTCTGCGAATATTACCTTCAACACCCATTAATTCTTCAATGGTTTGAACATCGTCAAGCCGATTTCTTAGAATTTCAATATTTCGCATAAACTGGTGAACATCTTTACCCCGACCATTATAATATCTCAGGTTTCTATAAATATTATACGACGCTGATTTAATAAATTCTTTAGCAATATACAATCTGTTTGAATAATCAGAATATGTAAGGACCTGTTTAACAAGCAATTGACCGGCAAGTTTACTTTCTTTAGGATAAAAACTTCCTATATAAAACTGATAATGATTAAAAAAATGCATTATTATGCCGTGTTTTGAAAGAAGATTTAAAAGTTTAGATGTTATATTCATTTCATTCATAACATATATTTCTTTTATATTTTCAATTGGCAAATCTTTACATTCACCTTCAAAGGAAGTAAAGCGTAATGTATTATCTTTTTGAGATAAATTCCCCGATGTATAAATATAATAACTTTCCTGCATTATATCACCTTAAATAAAACAAAACTCATAGTAAGCACAGGTTTTACAAAATTTCTTTTTCTCAACTTTCACGGGTAAATCCAAACTTATTATATCAATTATTTCATTTAAAATTTTTTCAATTTGCTTTTCATCATTTTCAGTTAATTCAACTATTTTGCTTTGTTTTAAAAGAGGATAATCAATTTTACCTTTAAAGTTTTCAACTCCACGCTTTTTAAGAAAATATAAATAATATTTTACCTGCCAAACACTTGCTTCTTCAATTTTTCTGCTCTTTTTCACTTCATGTAAAATATTATGATCAGACAAAAAATCTATACTGATAGTATCATCAATCATAATATGCTTACTTTTATTTTTATAGGAAGTTTCATCCAGTATTTTTCCAAGTACAACATTTTCACTATTATCTTCCATAGAGATTTCGTGAGAAAAATACCAGAGTTTTTTCTTACAGACAAAATAGTAATAAACCTGCATACCGGTAATTTCTTTATTAAGCATATAATCACCTAAATAAACGGATCGAATGTAATTTTTGTTTTACGCAATTTTTCTTTGTCAATTTCCAAACCTTTTTCAAAGCTATACTTACAACATTCCAATATAGGAATTTTTAAATATTTGGTACGAATTGATTTAACAGCACTTTTATTATAATATTTGGAAACAGAAACAGTTAAACTTTTTAGGAATTCATGTTTTTCAAAAACCTCTGTTTTACTTAGGCTGCTATCGCACAATGCATTAACGGCATTTTCTATTTCATCTCTGTTTTCTTCATATACAGATACAGGAATAACATCAATATTATCAATGTTTCTCAACTGCTTTGAAGTAGTATTTTCATATTCCAGTAAATTTTGTAAATACTTATAAGTCGAATTATACTGCTGAATGTATTTTGAGTCCTTGAGATTTTCACAAGAAAGATATTTTTCAATTAAAGCGTTCTTTGTTTTTTCGGTTAAAATTCCGTCAACGGTTAAAATTGCTTCTTTTGAAAATTTATAAATTGTTTTATCTAAAAAGTCAGGTTTTGCCGCATTTCCTTGAAGTTCGGTAAAAACAAAGCAGTTATAATCAGTAAAATCCTTTTTACCTTTTCTGTTTACCCTTCCGAACCTTTGAAAAAGAGAAAATAAATCCGAAAGCTCTGCCAACAAAATATCAAAGTCGATATCAAGACTTGCCTCCACAACAGATGTTGAAATCCAAATTTCAGTTTGGGAAGTATTTTTTACAGAGTTCATAATTTGTTTTTCTTTTTCTGCTCTGTCTTTTTTTATAAATTTAGAATGGAATAGGCTGATCTTAATATCACTGGACAACAATTCTTGAGAGAGTTCATTAAAAATTTTATTTGCCGTATCAATTGAATTACAGACCACCAAATATTTTTTCACTTTATCACATCTTGTATTTTTAACACATTCTAAAATATCTTTGCTATCTAATGTTTTTTCATAAACTTTAACATTGTGTCTGTCTGTACCCTCATGAGAAAAATCATTTTGAATTATTGTATTACCGAAAATTTTTAAAAATTGATTTTTTACAAACGGAGGCAAAGTAGCAGTTAAAATTGAAAATTTACCACCGTAATTATGAATTAATTTTACGGCATAAATAATTGATGCAAGTACATCCGGAGAATACATTTGTATTTCATCAATAATAAACCTTGAGTAAGAAGCAGTTGCAAGCTTATACTCATAGCCGGGATATTTTAAAACAAAATCAAAAATTTGGTCAGGAGTACAAACTGTAACCGGCAAAGACATTTGACGGCTTCTTAAAATATAATCAAAATCGATTTCTCCTGATGTATTTTCCTGATTATTATTAAAATAATACGAACGCATATCCGAATGAATAAGAGCAACATTGTTTTTATATTCATTTTTTGAAAGTGATTTAATGCGGTCATACATAGCATTGATTGCCGTTTTCAAAGGAAGTACAAAAAAGCACTTATTATTTCCGCACCACAGTAATCCTGCTTCAGTCTTACCCATTCCGGTAGGAGCTGTTACCATTATGTCCCTATCTGAATTTTTCAGACAAAATTGTTGTAAATCATTATATTCAATAGAATTAACTTTTTTCCATAACTGTAATCCCTGAATAAGAAAATCGTTTGGTATTTCACATGGAATTCCTGCACTTGCGCTATAATCACACTTATGTAGAAATCCCTTTAACAGTACTGCATATTTTTTGTTCAAGTCAGTTTCATTAAGACTGAATAAATCGCCTATATCTTCAATGCAGTCATACATTTCGTCATATTTATTTTCATCAACATATAATTCTTTGAGAAATTTTTTTATAAGCTCTTTGTTCTCATAAAAAATATCTACCGGAGAATAGATATGATAATGATGATATAATACTGAAAAACATACACTTATATAATCTTTACATTTATTCTTATCAACAAAAAATAAAGATAAAACATTATGCGGAATTTCCTTGTTTTCATTAAACATAAAATGTTTTTTTACTCTTAATTGAAATTGAGAATTTGCTTTACCTATGTCGTGGGAATTACAAGCCTCCTGTAAATCAATAAATAAATTATCATCTTTAATATAATTCATTTCTTTTAAAGTATTAGCCTGTAATAAAAGATTGTCAGTATGTTCCTCTATTGTTTCGTTTGATTTTGCTAATTTTTTATTTATTTCTAATTTATTATATTTTGTATCCATTTAAATTTCCTCTAACTATTTCCTCAAACTAAAAAAACAGGATAAACCGAATCGTTATATTTATCAAATAAAACTCCATCGATCTTGCTTTTAACACGAAATCTGCCGGTACAAAGAACCGAAATTTTATTAAAAATCCTTTTATATCCTCCCGGTTTTCCCATTAATTTATAATCTTTATTTATAAAATATCTTGTACCGTTTTTAAGAATTCCATCACTGCTGTTCATAAGAGAAAATTTTTTATTATTGTTTTCAACGATCTCACAGGGAACATAAGCGATAAAACTTTCATTTGTATAAGCAGTTTCATACTCCGTTAATTCCACCTGACAAGCATCTATAACCTGAACAAAATCCTCTGCTCTTCCAATGGATGTAAGATTATATATATTATCAAGAATATCATTCATTGTGTTATCATCGCTTACAATATGTATAATGAGTTCTACATCACAAAGTATTTCATACCATTTAGGTGCTTTGGTTAGGGTTTTGAAAAAAGACTTTGGAATATTATATTTTTGTTCTTCGTACTGCTTGTATGCTTTTTCTAGTATTTTGAGCTTATGGGATAGATTTTTAAATTCTTCTTCGGAAATATCTCCATTTTCCTTTAAAATTTTTAAATTATTCTTTTTTTCTTTTATTGACTTTTTATGAAGTTCTATTCTTTTTCTTGTTCTGTTTAAAAACCTGTATTCGTTAAGAAGATTATTATCAACCACATTAATAGTTATACCCTTATCAAAGCTGTTACCCTGGGATTTTTGTGCAGTGGCAACTACCTGATATGCTGAAGAAAGCATATCGGCATTTTTTAATTTTACCAGAATTCCTCTATCATCCTGCAAACTGTTTAAAAAGCAATCTTCCTTGAACAGCTTTTGTATCATTGAAGAATACTTTCCCTGAATACTTAATTGCATAGGATGATATTCCGTATATCCGCAGGCTTTATGTAGTGCCCCGATCACTGTTGAATAAGGAGGCAAAGGGTACGTCATTCTGCAGTTAACAGTTTCTTCTCTTCTGTAATTTGCACTGTTTTGTTTTAAATGAAGTCGTATTGCTTTCATCATTTACACCATTTAACCTAAATAATATTTTTTTACCTGTTCTTTTAATCCTTCAAAAAAATCTGAAATCTTCATAGGATTTAATTCTTGAACAATATCGTCTTCGTTTGTAAGCTGACCGCTTTTTAATATTGCACATTTAAAATCATCTGTAAGCTTATCTTTGATTGGTTCAATTATCAGCTTTGAATTGATTACATTTACTGCATTTTCGAACACATGAGTTTTTCTCGGAGACATTCCTCCAACAACAAATATCGGTTCTGCGTTATCAAGATTTCCTTTAACGACTAATGAAAGATTTTGTACTGCGTATAAAATACTGATCACTCGTTTATATTTCTCTTTGTTATCAGCTTCCGCATTAAAGTTTTCATCAACACCTATTTTTTCCAAGTCAATAGTAATGCTGTAAATCTTCATGGATTTATCAAATTCGTACTGATATGGCATTAATCCAACTTTACCCGCATCATTTTGCACGTTCAGGTCATTAGCTTTTGCAAAATTAGTTGCCAAAAACAAATTATTATGAAACCGTGCATCATTTATAAATGAGTTTACTGCTACTGCGTCTGTAAGATAAAATGAACTGTTCCTGATATAAGTAACATCTTTTGTTGACATATAACCGCCCTCAAGAGCTCTGCAGGTTGCAGCATTTATATCTTCCGTAACAAGTTTTTGCATCGCTCCGTCTAAAGAAGTCTGTAAATCATCATATAATCCGGATTGAACACAAATTGCATTTTTTAGGCTTTCTCTGCTTCGTGTAGCATACTCTTTTCCGTTCTTATATATTTTCTGCACACTGGATATATTACCCAATCCTTCACCGTAGTTACTTGTCATATTTGCAATAATAGTTAATGTCAATGCTTTATTATTCATATTTATTCCTCCGTATCTTTTTTGTTTTTATAATCTATTTCATCTGTTAACGCACTTACAAATGCAAATGCTATATTTTTATTTTTTTCCGGGTTTTCAAGAAGTTTGTAGAAAAATTTAAACTCCATTCCTACATAAACTTCCAAATTTAAAATTATTTCATTTACTCTGTCATAATCATGAGCTGTAAGAGCTCCTGTTAATTTTTGCTTGTATGAAATTAATTTGTTTACCTTTTTTTCTTTAATAAGTTTTTCTGAAACTTTTTTTCCTTTTTCATTTGCTGCTTTTAATTCATACATAAGTTCATTTCCTTTCCAATATTCATTTATGTTTATCAATAAATTTGTCCTGTATCTTACTGCTTTCGAATTAATATTTTTGTTAAAATAAATTTTAAGCATAAGTTCGATCAAATCGTCAAGAAGTACATTATTTAAACATCGTTCATATACTTCCTGTTCAAGATTCAACCAGTAATTATCGCCTATACTATAACTGAAGCTTAAATTTTCGGGCGGAATTTTTTTTAATGCTTTTAATCTTTCATAACGGACAAACAATGTACGGTAACAGCTGTCACCTCTTTGAAGTGTAATAATTTCAACATCATAATTCACAAAGCTATCTGCATTTTTTAAAATTGTCAAAAGCTTATCTCTGGAATTTGATGAGGTTTGCTTTGATATTTCTTCATCAAGATTTGTTTTTGTTTTTAAAAGCATTTTTATACTGCAATTGTTATTTATAAAATAACTTTCATAAGTTTTTGTAAATGCAAAAGGAATAAAATCAAATTCTATAATATCGTTACCTACGAAGCTTTCCTTTGAAAAACAAAAACCTAAATACTTTGTTTTTCTTCCCTCGTCTACATTATATCCTGTCAATCTACAATGAGGATTTTTATCAGTCAGCAAAAGATTTGAATTGCAGAAATTTGAATAAAGATTTTTCCCGTTTCTGAATATCTCTTTAATAATTTTCAATTTGTTTTCTTCGATTGTTTGTATTATGTAATCATCGTTTGATCCGTCAAACTTTAACTTACTGAAAATATTTTTTAATATCGTTTTGCTTTTTATTAAATCATTTACATATTTAATGTCTTCTTCGCTGTACTCATCTTTGTTTAATGTATTTATAATTTTCAGATGAGTCATATCTTCAGCAAAATAATTTTCTGCAAACAAAAGAAAATGCTCTTCATCAATATCAGATTGATTATACAAAATCCCGTCGAATCCTTTAACTGCATTTTCAGGAACTTTTTCTGCTTCTTCAAGAATTTGATAATTAAAGCTATTATATTCAAAATATAATACCAGTCCTGCAATTGCTGCAGAATACCTCCAATCCGTCGGCTGAAGTAAGGTATCAAATTCACCATTTTCAATTTTTATTTTCACTGTTTCACCTCCTTATTTTTCGGACAGTAAATCAACAAAACCAAATCCTGCTGATTTTCGTGAGCCTAGTCCGTATTTTAGAATATAATTTAAAATTGCCTTATCTGCATGTATAGCAAAATCGCCTAAACTGCATTCAATATAGCAATTATAATGTTTTACAACTGCTTTTCTTGCATTGATCGGAGAAATGGAAAAATTTTCTATGAGTGTTTTTGAAAAACCTGCATTTTTTAATTGTTCGACGATAATTTTTACAGCTTTTTCGTTAAAATTATCACTTTTTACTGAATAATAAATATCTTTGTTGTTATTATTATGCTCTCTCAAACATAACGGACTAAGAGTTTTTACCATCATTTCATTACCGGTAACTTCTTTATCAGGAACAATGAACACATTTTTAAGAGTCATAGTATTTTCAAAAGGTAAGTTAAATTTTTTATTTTTTTGCGCTATAAATGATGAACAAAAAATAAACCCCGTTTTTGTATCACCTGTAGAAAATATAATTTTCATTTCATTTTTATCCAATATAATGTTTTCTTTAGAAAATTTTGGTGATGGCAGTTGAACACTGAAAGTAAAAGGACGCCTTTGGTTATTTAAAAAGTATTCGTCAAAGTATTTACCCTCGGCCGCCTCTGATAATGCTTTTTTAAAAAAAGATAGACATACCCTTCTGTAATCTAACGGAATATTATTGTTTTTTAACTGACATCTAAGTATAAATCTCATTTTATCTCTCCTTTGCTATAAAGAAATATTATAGTTAATGCATCAACATAAATATTCTAATTATTATTATACACATAAAAATATATGTGTCAACCATAATTATAATTAGTTGTAATTGATTTTTTGTTTTTTATATGTTATAATAAAAAAACTTAAATTAATTTATCCAATAATGGAATGTAAATTAATTATAATTTGCTGTATTTAATCTATCCATAATGGAAATTTATAGTTGCTATATATTTTTAACAAAAATTCAGTTTAATTTCTAATATTTATATTTATTTTATCATTATGTGAATTTTTGTCAATATATTTTTATAAAATCGTCGATTTTTCTTGCAAATTGTCTTTTTACTTATAATCACTCATTTATATAAATTTTAAAATAGAAGTAGAAAAAAGGCATACATATTAGCCTGTGTTTTAAACAAGCCAATGTGTATGCCAATTGTTTTCAATTCAAAAAACAAAAAGCCTGTTTAACCGAGCTTTTTCTGTTACATAACAAGAAAAAAGATATCTATATAATTATGATAACAATATTTAAACCTAAATTATATTACCAATAGTGAATAGCGGTAATGCAACACTGATAAATACTTTTCCATAATATTTTAAGTTACAGTTGCAGACTACTCATAAAAGTAGTAAAATGTTAATTATAAACTACACTAATCGGAGGAAATATGGCAGCATTTACAGAAAAAGCTATAAAACATTCATTTATGAAGCTGCTCAATGAAAAGCCAATCAGCAAAATTACTGTAAAAGAAATTGTTGAGGACTGTAGCATTAACAGAAATACATTTTACTATCATTTCAGTGATATTCCATCTTTATTACAGGAAATTTTAATTGATGAAGTAAACAATTTGCTCGAAAATCAGTCTGAGGTTAATTCAATTTATGATTGTCTAATTAACGCTATCGACTTTGCACTTCAAAACAAAACTGCTATGCTTCATATATACAATTCTGCAAACAGAGCATTTTTTGAACAATATCTTGACAAAGTGACATATATTGCAGTTGACAAATTTATCAGCAAAGCATCTGTTGATTATACTATCAGCGAATCTGACAAGGAGACTATTATTATGTATTATAAATGTCTTTTGATAGGCTTTGTTATTGACTGGTTGACAAATGGTATGAAATATGACCTTCGAATAAAAATTAAAAGAATTTGTGAAATGTATGACGGTTCAATGGAAACTGCTTTTAAGAGAAGTGCAGAAGCTGAACGTCAGTAAATTTAAATCTAAACACCACCAATTTAAACAAATTAATTAAAATGTCTGAATTTTATACATTTTTTAATCCGTGCTTAAAAATAAGGCACGGATTTTATTATGCCTGTTTTATTATTTAACAACCGATAATAGAATAAAAAGAAAGATTTATATGTTTTAATTAGCATTAAAACTTTTAATTTCTTTATCTTCGAAAAAACATAACGGCATATCTGCCAAAGGAGGAATATACAGGAATGAGATTCGGAAAAGCGATTGTAAAATATCGCATAATTATTGCACTTTCCGCATTGATTCTGTTGATACCATCATTCTTTGGAATGATATTCACACGAGTCAATTACGATATGCTCAACTATTTGCCTGATTCTCTTGACACCATTAAAGGGCAGGAATATATGCTTGAGGATTTTGGAAAAGGTGCATTTTCATTTTTGATATTTGAAGGGACAAAAGACAAAGACATAGTTGAAGCAGAAGAAAAAATCAAGAATATTGATCACGTAGCAACTGTACTTTGGTATAACGATCTTATGGATATATCAATACCAAAAGAAATTTTGCCGGATAATGTGTATTCTGCATTCAATTCTGGTGATGCAACACTTATGGCTGTATTCTTTGACACCTCAAGCTCATCTGATGAAACGATGGAAGCAATAAGTGAAATACGTTCTGTTGCAGACGGACAATGTCTTGTATCAGGCATTTCAGCAATGGTTACAGACCTCAGAAATCTGTGTGAGGAAGAAGAAACAATATATGTTGCAATTGCTGTAATACTTGCACTGACTGCAATGATAATATTTATGGATAACTGGATTATTCCGATTGTATTTCTTGCAAGCATTGGTGTATCTATACTGTTAAACCTTGGTTCAAACTATTTTCTTGGTGAGATTTCATACATTACAAAAGCACTTTCCGCAGTTCTTCAGCTTGCTGTAACAATGGACTATTCAATCTTCCTATGGCACAGTTACGGCGAACAGAAAAACTTTTATACAGACCACAAACAAGCTATGGCTGCTGCAATAAAAGAAACAGTACGTTCCGTTCTTGGCAGCTCAATAACAACGGTTGCAGGTTTTATTGCACTTTGTTTTATGACCTTTACACTTGGCAAAGACTTAGGCATTGTAATGGCAAAAGGTGTTCTTCTCGGCGTACTGGGATGTGTAACAATATTGCCTTCATTTATTCTTATTCTTGATAAGCCTCTTGAAAAAACAATGCACAAATCACTCATTCCGCCAGTGAAAAAGCTTGCAAACGGAATTGTAAAAATTTTTCCGGTATTTCTCATTCTGTTTGCCGCTGTTACATATCCTGCATATTACGGTTATAGTTGCACAAATGATGAAGTTTATTACGATCTTTCACAAAGTCTTCCAAAGGATATGGACAATGTAATTGCAAACACAAAGCTTCAGGAAGATTTTGGTATGGGTGCTACTCATATTGTACTTATAGACTCATCAGTAACATCAAAAAATATAAGAAAAATGACATCTGAAATGGAAAAGGTTGACGGAGTTAATGCTGTTTTAGGACTTGAGAGCATTGTAGGACCTATGATTCCTGATGAAATGATTCCCGACTCTGTAAGAGAGGTACTTGAAAGTGACAAGTGGAAAATGATGATAGTCAGTTCAGAATACAAAACAGCCTCTGATGAAATTGCAAAACAGATGTATGAGCTTAATGCAATTATTGACAAGTATGATGACAGCGGACTTCTTATTGGTGAAGCCGCCTGTACAGGAGATTTGATTGACATAACCTCAGTTGATTTCCAAACGGTAAATATGATTTCGATTATTGCAATATTTATAATAATTGCAATAGTTGAAAAAAGCATAAGCCTTCCTATAATTCTTGTTGCAGTAATCGAACTTGCAATTTTCATAAACCTTGGACTTCCGCATTATCTCGGAGAGCAACTTCCGTTTATTGCTCCGATATGTATAAGTACAATACAGCTTGGAGCTACGGTTGACTATGCAATACTTATGACAACAAGATACAAAAAGGAACGAAGTCTTGGTAATGATAAACGTACAGCAATAACAATTGCACTTGAAACGTCAATACCATCAATTATAGTAAGTGCGATGGGATTGTTTGCCGCAACCGTAGGTGTTGCAATATATTCAGATGTAGATATGATAGGTTCACTTTGCGCCTTAATGGCAAGAGGAGCAATTATAAGTATGTTCTGCGTAATTCTGATTCTGCCGGCAATGTTTATGCTTTTTGACAAAATAATCGGAGTTACAACAATGGGTTTTAAACCAAAAAAGAAAATGGAGGTAACTGAAAAATGATTAAAATAAAGAAAAGCCAAATTTCAAAAATATTATCTGCTGTAATGAGTTTTACAATAATTTGTTGCAGTATAGCAACAGTATCATATTCAGCAGGAGCTAAAAATGTAGCTCCGACAATATCAGAAAGCACTCAGACCGCAAACAAATCAAAGTCAGATTCATCCTCCACGTCAGATGTTAAAAAGCTCAGCAAAAATGAAACCGTTTATGTTATTGCTGATGCAAACGGAAATCCTTCAAAGGTAATAGTAAGTGACTGGATAAAAAACACTGTTGCTGCAAAAAAGATTAATGATATATCAACGCTTCAGAACATTGAAAACATCAAAGGTGATGAAAGCTATAAAATTAATGAAGACAATATGTATGAATGGCAGGCAAACGGCAACGATATTTATTATCAGGGCATAAGTAAAGAACAGCTTCCCGTAGGATTAAAAATAACATATATGCTTAACGATAAGGAGATTTCTGTTGATGAACTTGCGGGAAAAAGCGGAAAGCTTACAATGCGTTTTGAGTATGAAAACAGACAGTATGAAAAGGTAAAAATAGACGGCAAGGAAGAAAAAATCTATGTCCCGTTTGTAATGCTGACAGGAATGATGCTTGACAATGATAATTACCGCAATGTTGAGGTTTCAAACGGTAAGGTAATAAATGATGGTGCAAGAACTTATGTAATGGGCTTTGCACTTCCCGGAATGCAGGAAAGTCTTGGAATAGACAAAAAAGATTATGAAATTCCAAGCTCTGTAATAATTACGGCAGATGTATCTGATTTCTCGCTAAGCACAACTCTTACACTTGCTGCAAATGATATGTTCAGCAATATAGATTTTTCAGATTTAGATGAAAAAGTTAATGATGTTACAGAATCCGTAAACCAGCTTGAAAAAGCCTGCAATCAGCTTATAGACGGTTCATCGCAAATTTACGACGGACTCAGTACACTTCTTGAGAAATCAGGAGATCTGATTGATGGAATTGAGCAGATATATAACGGTGCAGATAAAATAAATTCAGGAGCAGCCGATCTTAAAAACGGAGCGGTAACTCTTGCAGACGGAACAAAAACACTTGATACCGGTGTAGCCTCACTTGCAGGAGGAGCAACTGATCTTGACAACGGAGCAAATTCTCTTTTAGACGGAGCAAATCAGCTTAATAACGGTGTATCAGAGCTTCAGGGATATATTGCTGCACTGTCATCAGGACTCAATGAACTTTCAACAAACAGCCCTGAAATTTTAGAGGGGGCAGAAACAGTATTCAATACACTTCTCTCTACTGCGGATACCCAGATTACAGCTGCAGGACTTACTGCAGATAAGCTAACAATAGATAATTACGGAACTGTACTTACAACCCTTGTAGAATCTCTTAACGACAGCAATGCCCAGACACTCGCATATAAAACAGCACTTGATACAGTAACAGCAACAGTAGAATCTCAGCGTGAAGTAATATCCTCTGCGGTTGAGGCAACTGTAAGAGCACAGGTTACTGAGGGTGTACTTGCAGCAGCAGGATATACAATGACTGCTGAACAATACGAAACAGCAGTTTCTGCAGGAAGTATTCCTGAAGAAGTTCAGATTCAGGTAACTCAAGCTGTATCAGCACAAATGAGTTCAAATGAAATTAAAGCAACTGTAAGTGCAAAAACTGACGAACAAATCCAAACAATTATAGAAACAAATATGCAGAGTACCGAGGTACAGGAGCAAATTGCTTCTGCTGTTCAAAAAGCTCAGGCAGGAAGAGAATCCCTAAATGCACTTAAAGAACAGCTTGACAGCTACAATAAATTTTATATCGGTATTAAAACCTATACAGCAGGTGTTGACCAGGCAAATGATGGTGCACAGCAAATTCTTTCAGGTACAGGCACACTCAAAAATGGAACCGGTTCGCTTGTAAACGGTGCAGGTCAGCTTAAGGACGGAACAAACTCTCTTGTAAGCGGTGCCGGTGAACTCAAGAATGGTTCAGAAACACTTGTAGGTGGTGCGGGTGAACTGTCTGACGGTACAAATACACTAAAGAACGGAACACAGACATTGTTTGAAGGTATATCAACACTCAAGGATGGCAGTTCAGCACTTGTTGATGGAGTTCAGCAGCTTAAAAATGGCTCTATGCAGCTTACGGATGGACTTAAGAAATTCAAAGAGGAAGGAATTCAAGTGCTTGTCGATGCCGTAAACGGTGATGCGAAAACACTTGTAAACAGACTTAAGGCTATATCTAAGGTTTCTGCAAATTACAAGTCTTTCAGTGGAATATCTGATGATATGGACGGCAAAGTAGATTTCATCTACAAAACAGATTCTATTGAAAAATAGCGTTTATTTATTTAAAATTAGTAATTATACTCATTCGTTTATATTACCTTATACATTTCATCGAATATGCCAATATCCAATTTTATAAGCACAACAAAAGCTCCTTTTAATATTTTGTGTTTTATATTATAGAATTATAGAATAAACAAAATCCGAACCATTTCATTTAATATGGTTCGGATTTCATTAATAAATGGTGCGGGTGACAGGACTTGAACCTGCACGGTGTTGCCACTAGAACCTAAATCTAGCGCGTCTGCCAATTCCGCCACACCCGCAT
>CANQUV010000022.1 GCA_947627135.1 uncultured Clostridia bacterium | reverse complement strand
TGTAACTAACATACAACACGCAAACACCCTGAAAATGCAGTGTTTTCAAGGTCAGGAATTATGTAAGAGATAATTATACTATCAATCTGCATTTTATTTATGCAATAGTATCTGCGGTTTTCTTACGGAGACTTATGCTTATTCAACACCAAAACTCTATCTATGGGTTTTGGTGTTTTTGTTTATATTTGTAATTTTATTTCTTTTCTATTATTTTTTTCTATTATCTCTTTCCTATTTTAAAATTACTCTCTATTACTCTCTGAAAGGATTTTTATGTCAACTTCTATAAATCAGGATTTTAAACCTCTGGGGTTAATAAAATTTGCATTTCCGTCAATTATCATGATGATGTTTATGTCCTTATATACTATAATCGACGGCTTTTTTGTATCACGGTATGTCGGAAGTAATGCCTTGTCCGCCTTAAATATTGTTTTTCCGCCAATAAGCGTTTTGATTGCTTTTGGCACTATGCTTGCAACAGGAGGCTCGGCAGTAGTAGCAACGCAAATGGGAGAGGGCAAAAAAGAAAAAGCTCTCAGTAATTTTACCTTCTTAGTTGTTGCAGGTATTATAATAAGCGTTATTTTAACAGTAATTATCCTGCTTTTTCCCACAAATATATCTTTAATGCTGGGTGCAAGCGATATATTACTTGACGACTGCAACACATATATGGTTACTGCGTTTTTATTTGCACCTTTTTCTATGCTTCAAGGTTTATTCCAAAGCTTTTTCATTACGGCAGGCAAGCCTAAATTAGGACTTGTTTTGACTGTATTTGCAGGTATTGCCAATGCTGTTCTTGATTTTGTTTTTATTGCAGTTTTTCAAATGGGTATATTTGGTGCTGCTCTTGCTACGGGTATAGGTCAAATGATACCTTCTCTCTGCGGTTTGATATTTTTCTTCAGCAAAAAGGGCGACTTATATTTTACTAAATTTAAAGTAAACTTTAGAGTTTTGGGAAAAGCTTGCTCAAACGGAGCCTCTGAAATGGTTACTAATCTTTCCTATGCTGTAACTACTCTTGCTTTCAACCTTATTTTAATGCAGTTGGCCGGAGAAACAGGCGTTGCAGCTATATCAATTTTGCTTTATGCACAGTTTTTGTTTATGTCTTTGTACTTGGGTTTTTCTATTGGCATCGCCCCTGTAATCAGTTTTCAATTCGGCGCAGAGGAATTTAATAAACTTAAGCATACATATAAAACCTCGGTATGGTTTGTTATAATATCATCGGTCGTTATTACAATACTTTCATACTCAACTGCGGATATTTTAATTCAACTTTTTGTAAAAGACGATATTAAAACATACGAGCTTTCCATTACAGGCTTTTTGATTTTTGCAACATCTTTTTTATTTTGCGGCTTTAATATTTTTTCGTCAGCACTTTTTACAGCCCTTTCAGACGGAAAAACTTCTGCTATTATTTCATTTACCAGAACCTTTGTATTTATTATGGCGGCTCTGTTTATTTTACCCCTTATATGGGGAGTTACAGGGGTATGGCTTGCAATTCCCGTTGCAGAATTTTTAACATTATTCTTAGCAATTTTTTATAATAAATCTAAGATACTTCCCCTTATAAATCAGAAAAACAAAAAGTCATAAAAAAAGGAGTAGATCCTTATGATTGGATTAAAACAGGGAAAAGTTATGCTTAAAGAATATGATCCCGATTGGGCAAATGAATATCTAAAAGAAAAAGAAAATTTGGAAAAAATATTTTCAGGCTTTAATGTTGATATACAACATATAGGCAGTACCTCTGTAAAGGGATGTGCTGCAAAACCGATTATTGATATTTCCATAGGTGTGGAAAGCCTTGAATACGGAAAACTTCTTATAGAGCCTTTGGAAAAAGCAGGTTATGAATATCGGGGAGAAGCTGGGGTTCCAGGAAGACTTTTTCTTAAAAAGCAAACAGGAGAGGTACAAAGCCATTTTATTCATATTGAGCAGATAGACAGTGAGTCTTATAAAAATCATATTTTGTTTAGGGATTATTTAAACAATCACCCTGAAGAGGTAATAAAATATTCTCAATTAAAGAGGAAACTTGCAGAAATACATTTTAACGACAGAGAGCGTTATACAGAAGAAAAGGCACAATTTATATACAACATAATTAAAAAAGCAGAAATGCTTTAAATAATAAATCTTTAAAATGACAGGAGGAATACATTTTATGTGCACACCTTATTTTATTGCATAGCAAAGGCTATTGCATTAAATACAAATTATATTAAAATAAATAAAATTTAATAAAATAGCCTTTGCACTTCGATTTTAAAAAATTTTAATTTCAGGAGATGCAATATGAGCTATTATAAAAAAATTAAATATACTGTTATACCAAAAACATCGTACACTATAACAAGAAACTGCCCCAAATGCGGCAGTAACGCTTGTTTTGAAAGTACAAATAAATTTAGAGTAAATGCAAATGCTAATAAATTTGATATTTGGCTTATTTATCAGTGCAAAAAATGTAAAAGCACCTACAATTTATCGGTTTACGAACGCATCGGTTTAAAAAATATCGGCAAGGATAAATATAACAAATTTTTAAACAACGACGAAAATCTTGCGCTTAAAACAGGAACTTTAAAAGAGATTTTTGCAAAGAACAAAGCAAATATTAATTTGAATAACATTGATTTTGAAATTGTATGTTATGAAAAAGATTTTGCTTTTAAAGACGGAACATATAATTTAACAATTGAAAATCCGTATAATTTAAAAATTAAAACTGAAAAAATCGTAAGCCGTATTTTAAAAGTCAGCAAAAACAGGTTAAAACAACTGCAAAACAGCGGAGATTGTAATTTTGATTACAAGCATTTGCAAAGTGAAACAAATGTGTATATAAAAATAAATTCATTCTTTGATAATAATTTAACAATTTCTAAAAAGGTTTGTATTTTAATGGGAAGTCCTCATAAAAACGGTAACACAGCTGCTTTATGCAAACCGTTTATTGAAGAACTTGAAGAACACGGTGTTGAAACAGAATATATTTTTCTGTACGATTTAAACATAAGTCCTTGCAAGGGTTGTTATGCCTGCCAGAATGTCAGCGGAGAGTACGGCTGTGTAATAAATGACGATGTTCATAAAATTATGGAAAAAATTATTGCAGCAGACTGTATTGTCCTTGCCACTCCGATTTTTGCGTGGTACTGTACAGCTCCCATGAAGGCTCTACTTGACCGTCATTACGGACTGAATAAATATTACGGAAGTGCGACAGGTTCCTTATGGCATGGCAAGAAGATTGCTCTTATTACCACAAACGGTTATGAAAAGGATTATGCTGCCGAACCCTTTGAACAGGGAATAAAGCGATTGTGCAAACATTCAAATCTTGAATATATCGGACTTTACTCCGTTCAGGATAAAGAGAACATTTACTCTTTTACTTCTGCAAAAGCAGTTACAGGTGCAAATAATTTTGCCCATTTAATAATAAACAAGCTTAATGATAAATAAAAACTTATAATTTTAAAAAGCAGATCCACTTACTGTATTAATATATAGTTTGTGTTTCTGCTTTTGCATTTTATTAAATAATTAATATTAGAAAACATAATATATTATAAAAATTTTAAAACTTGCGGCAAAAAATACTTTTTATTGCAATTTTTGTCAAAACTTTCCAAAAGGTTATATAAAAATTGCTCAAATAACGACATCTTATGCACTTTCTATATGCTATTATAATATCACAGAAAGGGACAAACCCTTGATAATCCTGTGAGGTGAGAATGTTGAATATAATGCCACGAGGGGACAATAAAATCATTCAGGTATCAACAATCAAAATTCGACCCAACAAAACTCAACCCCGCAAGATTTTTGAAGAATCCGAATTACAGGCTTTATCACAGTCTATTGCGGAAAACGGTATTCTTCAACCCTTATCTGTAAGAAAGCTTAAATCCGGTGAATATGAGCTTATTGCGGGAGAACGCAGGCTCAGAGCTTCTGTTATGGCAGGCCTTACAAAGGTTCCATGCATTGAAATCAGATGTTCGGATAAAGAGTCTGCCGTTCTGGCTTTGCTTGAAAATCTTCAAAGGTGCGATTTAGGTTTATTTGAAGAAGCAAGAGGTATTAACCGTCTTATAAGGCGTTACGGCCTCACCCAGGAGCAGGCAGCTAAAAAGCTGGGCAAAAAACAATCCACAATTGCAAACAAACTGCGGCTTTTAAAGTTAAGCTTTGAAGAGCAGGACTGGATCGTACAAGCCAATTTATCTGAACGACATGCGAGAGCCTTACTTAAAATTGACGACAGTGAATTAAGAAAAGAAGCTTTAAGCAAAATGATTTCAGAGAAGCTCAATGTAAGTCAATCAGAAGAAATGATAGCAAATATGCTGTCTCAAAACTCTGTTGTCACAAAAAAAACAGGCAAGCGAATGCTTGTAATAAAGGATATTAGAATTTTTCTAAATACTATCAGCAAAGCCGTTGACACAATGCGTCTTGCGGGAATTGACGCAATCAGCAAAAAACAGGACAGCGGTGATTATATAGAATATACAATAAAAATTCCCAAGCAGCAGTCTCAAGGCGATAAGACTGCATAAACTTACCATCCAGTTGGGTGCTTTGCACCCGTTCCACTCATACCCATTTCCTTATCTAAACCCCTTGTCAAAGGCCACACAGAGATGTGTGGTCTTTGGCGTTTTTTGGAGATATGAAAACATTATGCTGGTTTTTCATATAAAATGTTTCACATGAAACATTTTTCGCCCTATTATAGAAATCTGTTTAAATGCAATCAATCAAAAGTTTTTATATGTTAACGTCTGCCGGAAGAAACAACATCCTATGGCTGCTTTTGCAAAAAAATAACTTTTTTCTTCAAATACCTTTAATTTTACCTGTTCTTATGATACAATAATCAGGTAAATTAATAATAAAGGGTGATTTTTTGACAAAGATAATTGCAGTTGCCAATCAAAAGGGCGGCGTAGGAAAAACTACAACATCTGTAAATCTTGCCGCTTGTTTAGGCGCTTTGGGAAAAAGAACCCTGCTTATAGATATTGATCCTCAGGGTAATGCCACCAGCGGCGTTGCAATAGATAAAAGAAAAGTTCAGTTTTCAAGCTATAACCTTATTGTAGACGGAGTTAAAGCTGAACAATGTATTATTGCAACCTCCTATGAAAACCTGCATATTTTGCCCTCAAGTTTAGACCTTGCTGCGGCAGAATTGGAAATTGCAGATTTACCCCACAGAGAGCAAAGACTAAAAAGCGGCGTTCTGTCTGTAAAGCAAAATTATGACTATATTGTTATCGACTGCCCTCCTTCTTTAGGACTTATAACTACTAACGCCTTAACTTTTGCAGATTCAATTTTAGTTCCGATTCAATGTGAATACTACGCATTGGAAGGACTCTCACAGCTTATGAACTCCGTAAGGCGAGTTAAGAGAATGTATAACAGCTCGCTTGAAATCGAGGGCGTTTTACTTACTATGTTTGACGCACGGCTTAACCTTACTCAACAGGTAGTTCAGGAGGTTAAAAAATTTTTCCCAAGAAAAGTATTTAAAACTGTTATACCCAGAGGCGTTCGCCTTTCGGAAGCGCCCAGCTTTGGTATGCCGGTAATTTACTATGATAAATCCTGCAAAGGTTCAATTGCCTATACATCCCTTGCACAGGAAATTATAGAAAAGGAGAATCAGTATGGCTAAAAAATTAGGCGGATTAGGAAAAGGTCTTAACGCCATTTTTATGGAAAATGATTCGGAAGATAAAAACAGTACTGTAACATTGAAGTTATCGGAAATTGAGCCCAACAAAGACCAGCCCAGACATGATTTTGACGAAACTTCTCTTGCGGAACTTGCAGAGAGTATTTCTAAACACGGACTTTTACAGCCGATTTTAGTAAGACCGTTAATAGGCGGCGGATATCAAATCGTTGCGGGCGAGCGAAGATACAGAGCCAGCCGAATGGCAGGCCTTTCGGAAGTACCTGTTATTATAAGAGAGCTGTCTGAAAGCGAAACTATGGAGCTTGCATTAATTGAAAATCTCCAAAGAGAAAACCTGACTGCCATTGAAGAGGCTCAAGGATATAAAGCCTTAATAGATGAATACAATTTCTCGCAAGACGAAGTTTCAAAAGCTGTTGGAAAATCAAGAAGTGCGGTAGCAAATACTCTAAGGCTTTTAAAGCTTCCGGAGGAAATATCCCTTATGGTATCAAAAGATATCATCAGCGCAGGTCACGCAAGGGCAATTTTATCTCTTGATGATGAAAAGGACAAGTTGTTTCTGGCTAAAGAAATAGAAAAGCGAGATTTATCGGTGCGACAGGCAGAAACTTTAAGTAAAAAAATACAGCAGGCAAAAAAGACTGCTGAACCAATAAAAAAATCTGTACCTAAAATTTCTTATTTCAGCGAAGTTGAGCTTGCTTTAACAGAATATTTAGGCAAAAAGGTATCAGTATCACCCCTTAAAAACAAAAAAGGCGGAATATTACAAATAGAATTTTACTCTGATGAAGAATTAAAAGAGCTTGCAAATAAATTAGAAGATAAAAGATAAAGGAGCAAATTATGATAGACATAAAATTTTTAAGAGAAAATCCCGATTTAGTAAAAGAAAATATAAAAAAGAAGTTTCAGGAACAAAAATTAGGTCTTGTAGATGAGGTCATTCGACTTGACGAGCAGAGCAGAACAGCTAAAAGAAGGGCTGACGAATTAAGGGCAAACAGAAACAAGATTTCAAAGCAAATCGGCGGACTTATGGCACAAGGCAAAAAAGAAGAAGCCGAAGAACTGAAAAAGCAGGTAACAGAACACAGTGAACAGCTTTCTATGCTTGAAGAAAAAGAGGCATGGTTTACTGATGAAATAAAAAAAATAATGATGAAAATACCTAATATCATTGACGACTGCGTTCCTATCGGTAAAGACGACAGCGAAAATGTTGAAGTTGAGCGTTTTGGGGAACCTGTTGTTCCTGATTTTGAAATTCCGTATCACGCAGAAATTATGGAGAGACTTAACGGTCTTGACCTTGACAGTGCAAGAAAGGTTGCAGGCAACGGGTTCTACTATTTAATGGGCGATATTGCAAGGTTGCACAGTGCCGTAATTGCTTATGCAAGAGATTTTATGATTGAAAGAGGCTTCACATACTGTATTCCTCCTTTTATGATAAGAGGAAATGTCGTGGACGGTGTTATGAGTTTTAACGAAATGGAATCAATGATGTACAAAATAGAGGGTGAAGACCTTTATTTGATCGGCACAAGTGAACACTCTATGATCGGCAAATTCATTGATACCATTATTAAAGAAGAAAATCTACCTCAAACATTAACAAGCTATTCACCCTGTTTCAGAAAAGAAAAAGGTGCTCACGGCATTGAGGAGAGAGGCGTTTACAGAATTCATCAGTTTGAAAAGCAGGAAATGATAGTTGTCTGCAAGCCGGAGGACAGCAGAATGTGGTTCGACAAGCTCTGGCAAAACACAGTAGATCTTTTCCGTTCACTTGACATACCCGTAAGAACGCTTGAATGTTGTTCCGGAGATCTGGCAGACTTAAAGGTACGTTCTATTGATGTTGAAGCATGGTCGCCGAGACAGAAAAAATACTTTGAGGTAGGCTCATGTTCTAATTTAGGCGACGCTCAAGCAAGAAGACTTAAAATAAGAGTTACCGGCAAAGACGGAAAATATTTTGCACACACGCTTAACAACACAGTTGTTGCACCGCCGAGAATGTTAATAGCATTTCTTGAAAATAATTTAAATAAAGACGGCACAGTAAATATTCCAAAAGTATTACAGCCGTATATGGGCGGAAAAACAGTAATTAAGTAATAAAAAGTTAAGATAAAACGGTAAAAGAAAAAGTTTTTGCGTTGCTTTTTACAAAAAGCGACCGAGGATCAAAGGGCGAGGAGCCCTTTGTCGCCATCGGTGACGGCGAAACAAAACAATCTAATTTCCCCTTTTCCGCCGTCTGTGTTGGCGAAACCTTTTTCTTCAATTCATTGTTTCATGTGAAACATTTTAAAACCTAACAAAAACGGCTGACAGCAACTAACCCTGTCAGCCATAATTTTTTATCTGTCTTAATAGTTATTTTCGATGATAACTTTTCTTTGTCGTTTTAAACTGAAATGTCATTCCCAAAACCGCTGCCGCTGCCGCTACCAGCAGTATTACAATAAGATTATTAAATTTTATCACATTTGCGAGCAATCCCGTTGAAAAATTAATTCCTCCGCTTATTGCTGTTACTGCTATCATTATATTCCTGATATACTTTATTGTAATTATTCCTATAATAATCGCAACTACAACAGAAACTATTACTATTCCCCATTTTATATTTGAAAAGTTACCTTTTGATATATCATTTACTAATAACGAAATATCTTTTGATGACCCTGTTCCCTCTTTAAGAATAGCCTCCGAAAGGCAGTAAATCACTGAAAAAACAGTCGAAAACATATAAAAGAATACGCCTATTTTATAGAACTTAAAGCTGACTATTCCTCCGATTATTCCTACAATTATCGCTGTTATCAAAAGTACAGTTAAAAAATATTCATTTTTCGGACAAATAATTACTATTACCATCGCTCCTAAAATTGCCCCAATTGCAAAACCGCTTACAACATAAAAAACTTTCTGTAATTTGTAACCGAAAAAACAGGTTATCAGTGCTATTATCATTGAAAATATTATTGCTGTATTTGTAATGTTCGCCATAAAAATATTATCGTTCATTTCCCTTTACCTTTCATTTCACTGTTGTTTTATAAATTCTGCCCCGTCTATAACAAGTACTTCTCCGTTAAATGAGTATTCATAAGAATCTTTCACTTCTGTTCCCTGATTATATGTAATATTGATTTTTCCGTCCTTTGCAGAGAACTGCGCATATATTATCATTACATCGTAACTGTTGTTTTCCATCGTTCCGTTATTATAAAATGTATATGTAACTCCCGAGCCTTCCTTATCCTCCCATTTTCCGATCAACTTTTCTTCAATCTCGGGATTTTTAGGCGGCTGCGGCATAAATTGATAATCTTCTGTTTTTTTCATTATTAATTTTTCCGAGTTATTGTCTTTGTTATCTTTGCTGTCTTCCGTTAATGTCATTGTTTTTCCGTCGTCAGATATTTCATATATATATGTACCGTTTATATTATAATACAATTGTGCAGTTAAAGTTTTATCTCCGTTTTCATTTTTATCTAATTTAAGCTTAGAACAATATGCAACATTTCCCATAGCCATAACAGCCGTGGTTTCATCCTGAAATACATAAGACAACAGCGTATGATTTTCTCCGTTTTCGTTTACAAATTGCCATGTTCCTATTAACGGATTATCATTTTGAATTTTTGAAACGGCTGTTTCCTCGCTGCCGTTTGTATTATTCTGCTCATTTGATGTTCCATCAGTACAGCCGCCAAAAATAAAAACACTGCATAAAATTAAAACTATTGACATTAATTTTTTTGATTTTATATTCATATTTTCTCCGTTTCCTTATTAATTTCCATTTAGTTCTTTTTTAAAATTTAATACACATAAATTTTATTATGAACTTTAAATAAAGTCAACAATATCTTCGTATTTTTCTTAATTTTTTCATTTTTAATATTGCAAACATTTAATCTCTTTGTTATAATAAAAGTTAAATATAGTGGATTAATTATGGTTTAGACGGGAGTGTTTTTATGCTGAATTTAAACTTCAACGAGAAATTCGGAAAAGAAGGTTTAACCTTTGATGATGTGCTTTTAATTCCTGGTGAATCAAGTGTTGAACCAAATTCGGTTGATGTTTCAACCCATTTAACTAAAACAATTAAACTTAACACACCTCTTATGACTGCCGCTATGGATACCGTAACTGAAACGGCTATGGCTATCGCTATTGCAAGAGAGGGCGGTATCGGCGTTATTCATAAGAATATGAGTATTGAACAGCAGGCAGATCAGGTTGACAGAGTAAAAAGAAATGAGAACGGAGTAATAGTAAATCCGTTTTTCCTTTCACCTGAAAACACGGTCGGCGATGCTAACGAACTTATGGGAAAATATAAGATTTCAGGCGTACCTATTTGCAGGGATAATAAGCTGGTTGGAATTATTACTAACCGTGATCTTCGATTTATGACAGAAAAAGATTATTCCCAATCAATAGCAGATGTTATGACTAAAGAACATCTTATTACTGCGCCGGTTGGTACAAGCCTTATAGAGGCACAGGAAATATTAAGACAACACAGAATTGAAAAGCTGCCTTTAACTGACAGCGAAGGCAGACTTAAAGGCTTAATTACAATTAAAGATATTGAAAAATCAGTTCAGTATCCAAATTCAGCAAAAGATGATAAGGGCAGACTCCTTTGTGGAGCTGCAATCGGTGCAACAAGAGATGTTCTAGACAGAGTAGCTGCTCTGGTAGATGCACAGGTGGATTTGCTTGTTCTTGATTCAGCACATGGTCATAACAACAACGTAATTGAATCGGTTGCAAAGGTTAAAAAAGCGTTCCCGAACATTCCGCTTGTTGCAGGAAACGTTGCAACTGCAGAGGCTACTAAAGCATTAATCGATGCAGGCGCCGACGCTGTTAAGGTAGGTATAGGCCCCGGCTCTATCTGTACAACAAGAATCGTTGCAGGAATCGGCGTTCCGCAGATTTCCGCAATTTACGACGCTGCCTGCGAAGCTTCAAAGTACGGAGTTTCTGTTATTGCAGACGGCGGTATAAAGTACAGCGGAGATATAGTTAAGGCTCTCGCAGCAGGCGGAAGCGTAGTTATGGTAGGTTCACTGGTTGCAGGATGTGAGGAAAGTCCCGGAGATAATGAAATTTATCAGGGCAGACAATTTAAAGTTTACAGAGGTATGGGCAGTTTAGGAGCTATGGGCAGAGGCAGTGCTGACAGATACTTCCAGGCTTCTAATAATAAACTTGTTCCTGAAGGCGTTGAGGGCAGAGTTCCTTATAAGGGAGCTTTGTCGGATACAATTTTCCAGATGCTCGGCGGACTGCGTGCAGGTATGGGTTATACAGGCTGTGCAACAATCAGTGAATTACATGAAAAAGCTAAATTTGTAAGAATTTCAGGTGCAGGTCTTCGTGAAAGTCACCCCCACGATATTCAAATTACAAAAGAAGCTCCCAATTATTCCTTTAACGGATAGTATTTTAACAGTATAATATAATAAACAGTATAATTAAAGCTGACTTAAATCTATTGAACTTACCAAAATTGTGAAGACAGCAACACAAACTTTATTATAAATATAATTCTCTATTTGAAAACAAAATACTTCATAAAAAAATCCCTTTTTCTCAAAGCAAAAGGGGTTTTTTCTTATATTAAACATTACATAAAAGTTTATTTCTTACAACGGACTTGATTTTAATTTATTGCCATGTCTTGGATATTTTTCCGGAGTATTTTTTATTTTTTCAATTACAATTAATGTTCTTCCGCTGTTATCAGACAAGTTGAACTCTTTTACTTCTTTGATTTTTCCGCCTAAAACTTTTATGGCATTTTCGGCATTTTTCAATTCCTCCCATACATCAGGGCCTTTCATTGATACAAAACAACCGCCTTTTTTAACATAAGGCAAACAAAGTTCGCTTAAAAGATTAAGCTGTGCAACAGCCCTGGAAATAGCAAAATCGTATTTTTCTCTGTATTCATCTTTTTTTGAGGCTTCCTCGGCTCTGCTATGAAGCGTTTGAGCTGAAATGTTAAGATTATTACAAACATTCTGTAAAAACACAAGTCTTTTATTTAAACTGTCAAGCAAAGTCAGGTTTATATCATCTCTTGCTATTTTTATCGGAATACCCGGAAATCCTGCTCCTGTTCCAATATCAATAATTTTAGAGCTTGCTTCTATATCAACATATTTTAACACGCTAAGGCTGTCTTCAAAATGTTTAACTGCAACATCCTCTGGTTTAGTAATGGCAGTTAAATTTATCTTTTCATTCCATTTTATAAGAAGATCATAATATTGCTCAAATTTTTTACAGCTTTTCTCTTCAATATTAATCTTCGATTTTTCCAAAGCCTGTTTTAAAAATGCCGATATCATAATACCCTTTGTTTGCTCCTTTACTTATTTCTTGCAAGCCAGATAAGAAGAACGCTTACATCCGCAGGGGAAACTCCTGAAATTCTTGACGCTTGTCCTATACTTACAGGTTTTATCTTATCAAGCTTTTCCCTTGCTTCAAGCCTTAATCCCGTAATACTTTTATAATCTGTATCTCCGGGAAGTTTTTTATTTTCAAGCTTTCTCATCTGTTCAACCTGTTTTAGCTGTTTATTTATATATCCTTCATATTTTATTTCTATTTCCACCTGTTCAAAAATATTTGGGTCAATATTAGGTCTTTCCTTATCAGCTTCTTTTAAAATCTCATAGTTTAACTGGGGTCTTTTTAAAAGCTCTATAAGTCTTGTACCTGTTGTAATTTCAGAAGTTCCGTTATCTTTCAAGATTTTATTGACCTGTTTTGTCGGAGAGATAACGGTTTTTTTAACCCTGTTGTATTCCTGCTTTTTAAGTTCCTGCTTCTCTAAAAATCTGTTCCATCTATCCTCCGTTATTAGCCCTATTTCATGACCTATCGGAGTCAGTCTTACATCTGCATTATCCTGTCTTAAAATAAGTCTGTATTCGCTTCTTGAGGTCATCATTCTATAAGGTTCATTAGCTCCTTTAGTTACTAAATCATCTATCAGAGTTCCGATATATGAACTTGCCCTATCAAGAATTAATGGCTCTTTTTTCTTAATTTTTAATGCGGCGTTTATCCCTGCAATAAGTCCTTGTGCGGCTGCTTCTTCATAACCGCTGCTGCCGTTAAACTGGCCTGCTCCGTAAAGATTCGGGAAATCTTTGAATTCCAATGCAGCATTAAGTGCAAGAGGATCTATACAATCATATTCAATTGCATAAGCAGGTCGCATAATTACTGCTTTTTCCAGACCTTTTATAGTATGGTAAAATTTAAGTTGTACTTCTTCGGGCAGTGATGATGACATTCCCTGAAGATACATTTCTTCTGTATTAAGTCCGCAGGGTTCAATAAAAAGCTGATGTCGTGGTTTATCTTTAAATCTTACTATCTTATCTTCCAAACTGGGACAGTATCTTGGTCCGACGCCCTCTATTTTTCCGCCGTACAAGGGTGAACGATGTATATTTTCCAAAATAATTTCTTTTGTTTTTTCATTTGTCCAGCTGATATGACAGTCTACCTTATTTTCACCTAATTCCTTTGTATCATAAGAAAAAGGTACCGGCGGTTCATCTCCCTTTTGTACTTCAAGTTCTGAAAAATCAATACTTCTCCTTAATACTCTTGCAGGAGTTCCTGTCTTAAATCTTCTTATTGGAAGTCCTAATTCTTTTAGTTTTTTACCTAAAATCGTTGCAGGAAATATCCCGTCAGGTCCGCTGTCGTAGGAAACCTCCCCTACAAAAATTTTTCCGCCTAAATATGTACCTGTTGCTATAATTACGGCTTTTACTTCATAAAGTGCATTCATTCTCGTTTTTAATTCCCAGCCGTTATCTTTTTGGATAATATCTACTATTTCCGCTTGACGAAGATGAAGATTTTCCTGAAGTTCCAGCTTTTTCTTCATGGTTTCTGCATATTTTCTTCTGTCTATCTGCGCCCTTAATGAATGAACGGCAGGACCTTTACCTCTGTTTAACATTCTCATCTGCAAAAAACATTCGTCTGCTGTTTTTCCCATCTCTCCTCCCAGAGCGTCTACTTCTCTTACAAGATGTCCTTTTGCAGTTCCTCCGATCGACGGATTACAGGGACAATTTCCCACAGCGTCCATATTTATTGTAAAAATCGCAGTGTTACAGCCAAGTCTTGCACTTGCCAAAGCGGCTTCTATACCTGCGTGTCCTGCACCTATTACTGCAACGTCATATTCTCCTGCTTTATATTCAATCATTTAAATCTTCCTTTTTTAAGATTTTTGTCGTTTGTTTTTATACATATCTTTAATTCATATACTTATCATTTTTGATAAATCATAATTTTACCTTTTTAAAAATATAACCCCTTGATTTATCAAGGGGTTATCATCTTTAAACAAATCACTTTTAGCCGCTAATGGTGAGCAAACAATATTTGTCGAACCAGTCATTTATAAGCCGCCAGTGGCAGGCGAACAAAATTTTCATTAAAGGTAGATAATTCACACTTTCAGCATTATTATACACACATATATATTTTATGTCAAGTAAAAATAGTTATTTCTATTGTTAATTCGTTTTCTTACTTCCCTACACAGAAATTGTGGAAAACTTTATCTACTATTTCATCGCTTGCCTTTTCTCCTGTTAATTCCAATAAACTTCCGATTGCCTCTTCCAGTGAAACGGTTACGGCGTCAAATGTCATTCCTAAAGCTAATGCTTCTTTCGCTTCTTTTACCGAATTTAATGCACTGTTTGCAGCATCTCTTTGTCTTTCATTTGAAAGAATACCCTCGCTGGGATTGAAATTTGCTGTACCGGTTATTTCTTCTATAACTTTTATTAAATCCTTTAGTCCCTCGCCCTTTGATGCAGATATATAAACTGTGTGTTTTATTTTGCTCTCAATATATTCTGTATCCATTTTTCTCTGTAAATCACTTTTATTTATTACTGCTACTGAAGGAACACTTTTTACTGTTTCTATAAGTTCTTTATCATCGTCGTTTAATGGCAGACTGCTGTCAAATACCGCCAGTACAAGTCCACAGTTTAAAAGTCTTTGTTTTGCTCTTTCTACTCCGATTTTTTCTACTGTATTTTCGGTTTCTCTGATTCCTGCCGTATCGCTTAATTTTAAAATTACATTTCCCAAAGTTACCGTTTCTTCAATAATATCTCTTGTTGTTCCGGGAATTTCTGTTACTATGCTTTTTTCAGAACCTGTAAGCAAATTCATTAATGTTGATTTTCCCACGTTCGGTCTGCCTGCTATTACGGTGTCTATTCCTTCCTTTACTGTCTGACCCATATCATATTTTGATAACAGATGCATTAATTTTTCTTCTGCTTTATTTAAGGATCCTTGCAGTGATTCTTCAGTTATTTCAGGAATATCTTCTTCAGGATAATCTGCCCATGCTGATAAATGTGCCGCTTTATTAATTAAATCGTCTTTAATTTCATTTATTTTCTTGCTTAATGCTCCATCCTTTGTTACCAATGCAACTCTTGCGGCACTCTCGCTTTTTGCTTTAATTATATCCATTACGGATTCTGCTTCTGCCAAGTCTATTTTTCCGTTTAGAAAAGCTCGTTTTGTAAATTCGCCTGCCTGTGCAGGAACTGCTCCTGCATCTAAAACAGTTCTCAATACTTGTTTTGTTATAAAAAGTCCGCCGTGACAGGAGATTTCTACAACATTTTCTCCTGTATAGCTATGAGGTGCCTTAAAAACAAGAGCGACAGCTTCGTCTATTTTTTCACCGTCTTTTTCGATATATCCGAAAGACGCTCTATATCCCTCAAGATCAGAGAGTTTTTTATCTCCTGCACATCTGAAAATCTTATCGGCAATTTTAATTGCATCATCTCCTGAAATTCTTATTATTCCAATACCGCCTTCGCCTTGTGCAGTACTTATTGCCGCTATTGCAGAGCTTTTCATAATATCACCAAATCTTTTATTAGTGGGTTTCTCAGTTGTTTATTGCCGTTAATCGGCTGTCATTTTTTATTTTTGAAAAGTAGGTTCAAACATAAAAGAGGGCAGTAAAACCGCCCTCATTGATTATTTGTCTATTCTTCCGTAAAGACCAAACTCGCCGCTCTCATTAAGAGGTTCTCTATTTGGAACATCTGTGTTTGGTGCTTGCTGAGGTTTTGTATTAGTGTAAGGTCTTTTGCCTTTATTTCTGTTGTAATTGTTATTTTTTCTGTAAGGCCTTGCCTTGGGATCAGGTAAAATTACAACATGTCTGTTTGCATTTTCTCCCTCACTTTCGGAGTAAGCGCCGTTTACTTTTTGAACGGCAGTATGAATAATTCTTCTTTCGTAAGGATTCATCGGCTCAAGAACTACTTTTCTGCCTGTTTTTGCTACCTTAAAGGCTACTTTTCTGCCTAAAATTTCAAGTGTTTTTTCTCTTTTTTCACGATAATTTCCCGTATCAATAGTTACTTTAAAATAGCTGTCCTCTGCATTATGATTTGCTACAAGACTTGCTAAATATTGTAATGCGTCAAGGGTTTCTCCTCTTCTGCCTATTACAAATCCGATATCTTCGCCCTCTATTTTAAAGTTTACTCCTTTTTCATTTTTTTCGGATTCAACAATAAGATCCTTTAAATTCATCGCATTAAGAATACTTTTTATATATTCTTCTGCTACTTCTTCCGGAGATATATTAAGCCATGCTTTTACCTTTGCAGGATTTCCGCCGAATAATCCAAATTTCTTTTTTTCGGCTCTTTGTATTACTTCAAAATTAATTTCAGCATCTTCTGCAACGCCTAACAATTTTTTTGCGTTGCTTAATGCTTCCATTTCGGTACTGCCTGTTCCGATAACTTCTTTATTCAATATTTACACCTTCTGACTTTTTACAGATTATTTCTTTTTATTTTTATTATTTTTATTGCTTTTATTGTTTTTGTTATTTCCTTTATTAACTGATGTTGGAGCATATATTCTGGGAACTTGCGCTTCTTGCATTTCAAGCAAAGCAATATGTTGTGCTTCGCTTTTTGCAGTAATTGTAACAGGATTATAAAATTTTGCAAGAAATAAACTTTGTATCAACTGTATCACATAAGACATGATCCAATAAAATCCTACCGCCGCAGGTACAGTATATGCGATCCACGCTGAAAATAAAGGTAAAACATAAATCATTATCTTCATACAGCCCTGCTGCATTTGCTGGGTACCGTTTATTCTCATTGTAATTATCGAGGAACCGACTGACATTACAAAACACAAAACAGGAATTAAAATATAAATTGAGAATATTCCGAAACTGTTTGGAGCTGTTAAAAGGTCGAATCCGAAGAAATTAAAGCTTCCGCCGAAATCAATTATATTTTGGATTTGTGCAGGAGTAAATAATCCTGTTATAAAGTCTGTATTTGCAATATTTGGAAACACTCTTAAAAGGTCAATTTCTGCATAAAATGAATTGCCTAACGGAGTATATCCGGGAATTGTATTTACATAAGCAGAAAGTTTATTTACTGTATCAGCATTAATATGAAGAGTATTCGTAAGCGGATATGCTACGCTGTAAATAATTCCCAGCATTATAAGCATAGGAATAATACTTGTCAGACAGCCGCCTGTCATACTCATATTTTCACGCTCGTACAGCTTTTGCATTTCTTCCTGTTGTTTTTGTCTGTTGTTAGCGTATTTTTCTCTTATTTCCAGTTGTTTTTTCTGCATTCTGGCATTTTTAGCCATCGTTTTCTGTTGTTTAACCGAAAATGGAAACAAAACCAATTTTATAAGAATTGTAAAAATTATTATCGCTACGCCGAAATTTCTTACTATATACCATGCAGCCCAAAGAATATAACCTAAAATACTGCCGAAAAATCCGAATATTTGCGTCATAAGTAGGTTTACCTCTCTTTTTTATTATACCTTTTTCTTTTTTTCCGGAACCGGATCATATCCGCCCTTTGAAAAAGGATTACATCGTAAAATTCTCCAAACTGTCAGAGCCAAACCTTTAACGGCTCCAAACTTTTCAATAGCTTCCAAACCGTAATTTGAACATGTGGGATAATACTTACATTTTGCTGAAGTATGTGGGGAAATTGCAGTCTGATAAAATTTGATAAGTAAAAGCAAAAATTTTTTCATAATAAACCGGCTTCTTCAAAAGCTTTTTTCATAGCCTTTTTAACATCATAACTTTTTACAAACGGGGTTTTTCCTCTTGCTACAAATACAAAGTCGTATCCGGGCTTAACATTATTGTAAAGTTCATAAAAAGCCGCCCTAATAACTCTTCTGGAACGGGATCTTTTAACTGCATTCCCTATTTTTTTGCCGGTGGTAATTCCAAAACGCAGGTTACTTGATTTATTTTTTAATATATATGTTACTAACACGGGACTTACATAGCATTTACCTTTATGATAAAGCCTTGAAAAATCCCTGTTCTCTTTCAAAGTGATATAATCACTCATTTAAACCACCCGACAGTAATTTTGTTTATATAAAAGAAAGACCACTAATTTGAGTGGTCTTCATTTTAATAAGACAACCTTTTTCTACCTTTAGCTCTTCTTCTTGCTAAAACTTTCTGTCCGTTAGTTGTTGACATTCTTTTTCTGAA
>CANQUV010000021.1 GCA_947627135.1 uncultured Clostridia bacterium | reverse complement strand
TCTTTTTTTATTTTCTTATTATTTTTATTTCTGTAGGCTCTATTTGTTACCCCAACATTTATTATAGAGCCTATAAAAAAGAGAGATGAACTTTTTGAAATGTTCATCTCTCTTTTAATTTTTTTCATAAACAATTATATCTTCTACACGACAATTGAGAATTCTACATAGATCGTCTATCTTCATTGTGCTGATTCCCTGATTTTTTCTCAGTCTGTTAATTGTTGCACTGCTTATATTGTGCTTGTGAATCAAGGTGTATGTGCTTTCACTGCTGTTTTTTAGTGTTTCCCAAAAGGGAGTATATTTAATCATTAATACCACCAATATAAAATTAAACTATGTTCATATACTTGACAATAGTCATAATTATGACTATAATATATCATAAAGGTTTATGGGAGCCTTGCTACGGCTGAAATCTACATATTATTATACAAGGGGGTCATATAACAGAGACCTTTTATTAATATTCCTGTGCAAATGCAATATATGCAAAATTCAAGCGATAATTATTTAAACTTTAATTATTAGAAAGGAAAAGTGATATTATGAATGTTAGAAAAAAGCCGCTTAAAGTTCTAGGAATTTTATTGGTGTGTATTATGCTTATAAGTTGTTTTTCAACTTTAGCTGCAAGTGCGGCAACTATTGACAGCGCACCAATCGAAAGCGAAATTGTCAGTGCGTCGGTTGAGGCAGAAGATTATGATTCAACTATTTATGTCGGACAAACAAAAGTTTGGGGCGAAAGAACAAGATATCATACTGTATCGTTTAACAGTTATTCTTCAAGCAATCCGAATGTTTTAACTATAAACGACACCGGAACAGGAACAAATTATGCAAGTCTTGAAATAAAGGCGTTAAGTCCCGGATATGCTACTTTAACAATGTCAGTAACATCACAACAACAAGCCCCTCCTGTGGTGGGACCTGATTTTAATCTTGTACCGGGTGGAGTTTATATGGCAGCTGAAGAATTTTCAATAACATACAAGGTAATTGCAGCGGATGAAGAAAATAACACAAATACTGATAATCCGGATGGTAATTCTAGCAGCGGAGCCGATACGAACACAAATAACGGCAACAACAGCGCAACAGATACAAATGTTGACGGAAACAGTACAGGTACAAACAATACAGTAAACAGCACCAGCACAAACGACAGCGTAACTATTCCAAGTCAGAACGATACAACTACCGGCAAAACCGTATCAAACGCAGTAACATCCAACGGAACAATAGCAACAGGCGACTCTTCATACATATTTGCGCTTGCAGCAGTATTACTGGTTGTATCCGGTACGGTTCTTGTAAAGAAGAGAAAAAGGTTTAACAAATAAAATCGGAAATAATTTGCACTTAAGATAATTTGCACTTGGAATAAAGAGTCTTAAAAAATACACAATAATCATACAATAATCAAACAATAATTAAACAATAAAAAATCACAGGACTATAAATGACAGTCCTGTGATTTGTTTTTATAATATATTATTGTTTATTTCTTGTTTTTACAAACAGTAAGATTATAAAGAAAATAATAATGCTGATGAAAAGCAGGGCGGATAATTTTGTAAACCAAGAAGGGAGAGGCATTGAAACAGCCATAAAAACAGCAACTATTCCGAACAGAATAACTGCAATAAGCTTAATAATTGCAAACATACTGTTTAAAATTTGATATTCTTTAGCTTTAATTCCTATATTGGGAATTTTAAGTATAAGAGTTATCAGCGAAATTAAAAACCATAAAGCCAGTCCTACACATAAAATTACAATTATATTGATCTTATCTCCGTAGTTATCAATTTGTCCTGCAACATTAAAATGAGTGGGGATTTGGTTTGGAATACCGTTCCACATAATAAAAGTTGTTATAAAGCTTCCTGAAATTATTAAAAATGAAACAATATTCAGTGTTTTTACATACAAATTCGGTTTCGGTCTTTTCATATTTTACTGCCACCTCTTATACCGATATTACTTTCCTTATTTATTTAAGCTCCGCAATAGTAACTCCGCTTTCACCTTCGCCGAATACTCCTAAACGGAAGTTTTTAACAGCTTTGTGGTGTCTTAAAAAATCCTGAATTTCTCTTCTTAAAACTCCTGTGCCTTTGCCGTGAATAATTGTTATTTGATTTATATTTGCAAGTATTGCACTGTCTATTGCGCTGTCAACCTCCATAATTGCTTCTTCGGGAAATTTTCCTCTTACATCAATCTCTGTTGAGGGATGAATATCCGCTGTTGAACGGACATTTCTCTTTGAAGAAAATTGTGAAGTTTTAACCTTTTCCTGTTTAACAAGTCGCAGATTGGAAAGCGGTACTCTTGTTTTAATAATACCTGCCTGAACCAATACCATATTGTCTTTATCGGGAATTTTTAGAACAGTTGCCTTTTTATCAATATCGTAAATAAGTACGCTGTCGCCCTCCTTTAATGGGCGGGGAAGAGTATAGGAGTTGTCATTACGCTGTTTTGAAACAGGATTTGCAGTATCCTCCATTTTTCTTATTTCCCTTCGCAGCTTTGACTTATTATCGGCAGAAATATCCTTTTCTCTTCTCGCTTTATCAAGTTCTTCCATGAGTGCTTCTGCTTGTGCTCTTGTTTTATCAATAAGCCTTTGTGCCTCAATTTTTGCATCTTCTATTTCTTTTTGAGCCTGTTCCTTTGACTTTCTTAATTCATTTTCTGCTTTCTGCTTTTCAGTGTTTGCTTTTGCAGTAAGCTTTTGTGCGTTTGCAAGCTGTTTTTCAAGGCTTTGTCTGCGTTGCTCAAGCGTTTGCACAACGCTTTCAAATTCTCTGTTTTCAGATGATACTAGCTCTTTTGCTCTGTTGATTACTTCATCGCTCATGCCAAGTCTTTTGGAAATTGCAAAGGCGTTGCTTTTTCCGGGCATTCCTATTAACAATTTATATGTAGGCTGTAAGGTTGCTACATTAAATTCACAGCTTCCGTTTTCTACACCGTCTGTTTGCAGGGCGTATTCCTTAAGCTCGGGATAATGTGTCGTACAGGCAATTTTTGCACCTTTGCCTCGCAGATTTTCCAAAATTGAAATGGCAAGCGCCGCACCCTCAACCGGGTCTGTTCCTGCGCCTAATTCATCAATTAAAACAAGAGATGACGAATTAGTTGTCTTTAGAATTCTAATTATATTTGTTATATGTGCAGAAAAGGTTGACAGAGACTGTTCAATGCTCTGCTCGTCACCAATATCTGCAAGGACATTTTTGAAAACAGATAAATGACTGTTATCATTACAGGGTACCATAAGACCGCACATAGCCATTAATGTAAAAAGACCAATTGTTTTAAGCGTTACGGTTTTACCCCCTGTGTTAGGACCTGTAATCATTAATGTGTCAAAACTTTCACCAAGAATAATATCTGTTGCAACAACCTTGTCAGTATCAATAAGAGGATGCCGTGCTTTTTTTAGATCAATTATTCCCTTATCATTCATAATGGGCATTGAGGCTTTCATTTTATAAGCAAGGTTTGCTTTTGCAAAAATCAGATTAAGCTCTATTAAGGTTTCATAGCTTCCGATTATGCTGTCTGCATATACACCTGCGCTTGCAGAAAGCTCAAATAAAATTCTTTCAATTTCTGCTTCTTCCTTTGACTGCAAAACCCTGATATCGTTATTTGCCTGAACAACTCCCATAGGTTCAATAAACACAGTAGCGCCGCTTGCGGAGCTGTCGTGAACCAATCCGGGAACATTGTTTCTGCATTCAGCCTTAACGGGTACAACATATCTTCCGTCACGCTGGGTGACAATAGCATCCTGAAGATATTTTTGAAAGTTTGTACTGTGTATAATTTTATCAAGAACTTCTCTTGCTTTTGATGAAGCAGTTCTTATTTTTCTTCTTATATCATATAAAACAGGTGAGGCATTATCAGAAAACTCATCTTCGGCAATAATGCATGAGGTTATTTTATCTTCTAAAACTTTATTTGCACAAAGAGATGAAAAAAGGTTGTCAAGAGATGTTTCTACTCCTGCGGAATGATTTTTCCATTCTCTTAACGAACGGATTATACGCAGGGTTTCTGCGATTTTTAATAGCTCGGATGTTGTAAGACAACCTCCTGACTGTGCTCTTCTTAAAGAGTTAGTCACATTTTTTGCACCGCCGAAAGATGGTGAGCCGAAACGTCCTGAAAGCATATATGCGTCGTCAGTTTGCTTTAAAAGAAAGTTTACCCTTTTTAAAGACGCAGACGGTTCAATTTTAAGAGCAAGTTCGCCTGCGTCTTCACAGGCAGTTTCTTTTGAAAGCATGGTAAGTATTTTATCAAGCTCTAAAGCTTTATAGTGTTTATTTTCCATAATTTTATTTCCTTGAATTATTTGCAAATATTTTTGTAAAACTGTAAGGTGTGAAAATCTTTTTCTAAAATATACTTTATATACAGTTCACTTGCCGTATTAAGCTGTTTTAAATCTTCTACCGGCAAAGTGAAAGAAAACAGCCTGTTGTAGTCAGAATAGATGGTGTGTCTTAAGGCAGTTGCAGTACCTTTATTAAGAGGGATCTTTATTTCTTCATTTACCGAACTTTCGCAGTCAGAGCATATAAACGAACCGGTTTTAGGCAAAAAATTCATAATATCATTTTCATATCTTCCACATTCTTTGCACATTGTAAGATCGGGCATATAACCCGCTAACGACATTAAACGCATTTCTAAACACGCCTTAATTAAAAGAGGTTCACGTTTTTTATTTGAGAGCAGGTAAAGGCTGTTTAAAATCAACGACATATATTCTTCTGCATTTGCTTCTCTTGGACAGAGGTGATTTGCAAGTTCACAAAAATACTGCGCAAGACACATATTTTCTATATCGTTTCTTAATCTTATAAACATTTCCTCTGATTTTGCATCAGAAATTATGTAGCTATCCCGCATTTTATTAAGCGTTATGTGGGAATAGCATAAAAGTTGAGTGGCTGCACATTTCTGATTTTTAATATTTTTTGCACCATTTACAAATGCCCGTATAACTCCGTTAGATGATGTTAAAACAGTTACAAGTTTATCCTGCTCACCTATATTCTGTTCTTTTATTATCAGCCCCGTCGTCTTGAACTTCATCTTTATTCTCCAATGTTGTATCTGCACCTAAATCTTTACTGTTTTGTATCGACTTATACCGTAAGTAGTCGAGTACATGTCCTGTTGTGAAAAATGCTGTCCATGCGTTTAGTTCATCCATATATATCACCCTAATTTATTATAGCTTTTTTGGATGGTGATATTGGATGTAAAATGTAGAAACCAAAACTTTACTTAACAGGAAATATTTAGATTATTTTATTGAATTTATATTTGTTGTTTTTATATACGTTCTTAAATTATTAAAAATCTTTTTTGTCAAAACCGAAGTTTTTAAGAATACCCTCTCGGTTTCTCCAACCCTCTTTTACTTTAAGCCATGTTTGTAAATTGACCTTACATCCAAAAAAATTTTCCATATCCTGTCTTGCGTAAGTATTTATCTTTTTTATCATACTTCCGCCTTTTCCGATTATAATTCGTTTGTGACTTTCTCTTTCACAGTAAATTGTTGCCTCTATATCAAGCAAATCTTTATCGTCACGCTGGCTCATTCTTTCGATGACCACTGCCGTTCCGTGAGGGATTTCTTTTTCACAGAGCCTTAAAATTTTTTCTCTTATCATTTCTGATGCCAGTACCCGTTCAGGCTGGTCTGTTAAAGTATCGTCATCAAAGAAATGTCCCCCTTCAAGTGCGTGTTTTTTAAGTTCTTCCTTCAGTTCTTCAATACCCTGACCGTCCTGCGCAGATACCGGGATAACTGCGTCAAAATCAAATTTGTTGCTGTAAGAAAGTATTTGAGTCAGCATTACGCTTTTTTCTTTAATGGTATCAATTTTATTTATTGCAAGCACCGCAGGAATATTTTGAGCAGTAAATTTTTTAATTAAATTTTCTTCCGTCTGTGTAATTTCTTTTCCTGCTTCCGTTACCAGAAGACACATATCCACTCCTGCCACAGATTCAGTAACGGAACGCACCATATATTTTCCGAGCTCATTTTTCGGCTTGTGCATACCGGGCGTATCAATAAATACAAGCTGGATATCATTTTCTGTTAGAATGCCTGTAATTCTTGTTCTTGTAGTTTGAGGCTTGCTTGAAACAATTGCGATTTTTTGTCCTAAAATTCTGTTAAGAATTGAAGATTTGCCTACATTCGGTCTGCCTACAATGGCAATAAAAGCGGATTTGAAATTTTCATTATTTATCATTATTTCCTCCGAAACATAATTTTTATTTATTTTACTTATTGTACCACAAATAAATATAATAAAAAAGTACCATTAAAAACAAATAATAAAAAACAGGTATCAAAAAATAAAACCGCATTTAGCGGTTTTAAATAAGATTTTAAGTTTGGTTTTTGCTGTGAAATTTACTTATAAACAATATTCCTAAAATAATTCCAACTAAAAGCAAAATAATATAAAGCGGATTATTTAAAAACATATTAAATAATTCGATTATTTTATCCGGTTTAATAAAGATAAAACAGGCTACTCCTATACTTCCTAAAGCAGAAATCAAAACTGCTCCTGCGCTTACATCTTTTGCCGCTTTTATTAAAGGATGTTTCTCTTTTGAACAAAAATCACAGATTCTTTCACAAGCAGTATTTACAAGTTCAAGCGCTAATACTGTTGAGATCGTAATAATCAGAATCATCCATTCACAGGCAGAAAGCTCATATAACGCACCAAAAATAATTACAAATACCGATACGACAATATGAAAGCGCAAATGGGTTTCATTTAAAATAGTGTACCATATTCCTTCAAATGCGTATATAAAGCTTTTAATTTGTTTAATCATGATTCAACATCAGAAACTATGTAGCTTGATGATGCCGGAAGCCCTAATTGCTCCATAACAAGCTCTTCTTTTTCACGCATACGAACTCTCTCCATATTGTCTTCATGGTCATAACCTAAAAGGTGGAGCATACTGTGTGCGGTTAGATATCCGACTTCTCTTTGAAGAGAATGACCGAATCTTTCTGATTGCTCAACTGCTTTTTCCATAGAAATAACAATATCACCAAGAATTTGAGCTCCGGTTTCCATGTTAATGTCGTATTTTCCGTTTTCACCCATTGGAAAAGATAATACATCTGTTTCAATATCTTTATCTCTGTATTGGGCGTTTAATACTTTTATTTGGGCGTTGTCAGTAAAAGTAACGCTGATTTCTGCCGGTCCCTGAAAATCTTCCAATTTTAATACGGCATTACAACAGCGTCTTACAAGCATGCGCAAACCGGTAGGGATTTTTACCGTTTTTTGGTTGTTTGTGATAATTACTCTGATTTTATTGTCTATCATTTCTTTTTTGAGCCTCCTCACTTTTTTCGTAAGCTTTGATAATATCCTGAACCAGTTTATGACGCACTACATCTTTTGCGTCAAATTTGCATTGAGCTATATCATCAATGTTACGCAATATTTTTATACAGTCTTTAAGTCCGGAACGGGCACCGTTTGGCAAATCAATTTGGGTTATATCGCCGGTGATTACCATTTTGGAATTAAATCCGAGTCTTGTTAAGAACATTTTCATCTGTTCTCTTGTAGTGTTTTGTGCTTCGTCAAGAATTATGAAGCTGTCGTCAAGTGTACGGCCTCGCATATAGGCAAGAGGCGCAACTTCAATGTTGCCTCTTTCTACATACTTCTGGTATGTTTCAGCTCCCAGCATATCAAATAAAGCGTCATAAAGCGGACGCAGATAAGGGTCAACCTTACTTTGCAGATCACCGGGCAAAAAACCTAATTTTTCGCCTGCTTCAACGGCAGGTCGTGTCAAAATGATCCTGTTTACCTGTTTTGCTCTGAAAGCTGTAACAGCCATAGCAACAGCTAAATAAGTTTTACCTGTACCGGCAGGTCCTACACCGAATGTAATAGTATTTTGTGATATAGCGTTACAGTAACGCTTCTGTCCCATTGTTTTTGGCTTTATAGGTTTTCCTTTTGAAGTTATGCAGATACAGTCTCCTGCAATTTGTTCAATTTTATCTTCGCTTCCGTCATTTACAAGGGAAATACAGTATCTTACGTTTTGTTCGGATAATGCCTCGCCTCTGTTTATAAATGTAAGCAAGCTTTCTATAACCTTGCAGGCTTTTGATACATTTTCGGCATTACCTTCAATTTTAAGCTCGCTGTCCCGCCCTATTACACTAACCTTATATTCATTTTCTATTAATTTAATATTTTGGTCAAAACTACCGAATAGGGCAACAGCGTGTTCCATTCGGTCAATATTTATTATTTGTTCCGTAATAAAAACTCCTGCTTAAAAATATTCTTCTAGTATAAATACTAACATAATTATTTTCAAATGTCACGATAAAAAACTAAAAAAATTACTTTTTGATAAAAAATTTGTAAAAAAAGTAGAATTTATTAAAATTTTTAATACGCTTTGTGAAAAAATTGACAATGTTATGTGTAATTTATCTAAAACAGACCTTATTATATTTATACTTTTTTACTGTGTATTTTTCTATAAATGGTATTTAGTCAGTTATAGCTTTTGTAATTTTTATTTTTTAATACTTGATTTTGACTGGATTTTTAACTTTTAAATTTCATTTTATTTTTTTAATTTCAGAAATTTTTAAATTTAACTTGACACAATGCATATTACGGTATATAATCTTACAAGTGTAAAGAAAAAAACTTTACAGTTTATGTTCGGGAGTGGATATTTCTTGGAAAAAAATATAGAAATTTCTCTACTCTTTGATTTTTATAAACCGCTTCTTACACATTCTCAACAAGAAGCTGTTGAGCTTTATTATAATGACGATTTATCACTTGCGGAAATAGCACAGCAGATGAATATTACAAGACAGGGCGTTAGAGATTTAGTGAAAAGAAGTGAAGTGCAACTTTTTAAGTTTGAAGAAAAGTTGGGCCTTTTTAAAAAATTTAAGCTCCTTGAAAACGGACTTGAGGAGATCTGTGAAAAATCAAAAGAAATTATCAGTAATGCTGATGACGCTAATATAAAGAAATCAGCCGATGAAATTTTTAATTTGGCTGATAACTTAAAGGAATAGAGGTGGCATAATATGGCATTTGAAGGATTATCGGATAAGCTCAGCAAAGCCTTTAAAAAGCTCAGAAATAAAGGTAAACTTAATGAAACTGATGTAAAAGACGCTATGAGAGAGGTTCGTCTTGCCCTTTTGGAAGCCGATGTAAACTATAAAGTAGCTAAAAACTTTACAAATAAAGTTACAGAGAGAGCTATCGGTGCAGATGTTATGGAAAGCCTGACTCCTGCGCAGATGGTTATTAAAATAGTAAACGAAGAACTTACAAGTCTTATGGGAGGAGAAACTGCAAGAATTGAATTTGCTTCTCATCCTCCTACGGTTATTATGCTTTGCGGTCTTCAGGGTTCAGGTAAAACTACTCATGCAGGCAAGCTTTCTAAAATGCTTAAAGCTCAAGGCCACAGACCAATGCTTGCAGCCTGTGATATATATCGTCCGGCTGCCATTGAGCAGTTAAAGGTTGTAGGCGGCAAGGCAAATGTTCCCGTTTTTGAAATGGGAAAAACTAACCCTGTTAAAATTGCAAAAGAGGCTATAAAACACGCAAAGGATTACGGCAACGATATTGTAATTCTTGATACTGCAGGTCGTTTGCATATTGATGAAGAGCTTATGAATGAGCTTAAAAATATAAAGGCAGAGGTTGATCCTCAGGAAATTTTGCTTGTTATCGACTCAATGACAGGTCAGGATGCCGTTAATGTTGCCAACAGATTTAATGATTTGCTTGATATTTCAGGCGTTATATTAACAAAGCTTGACGGTGATACAAGAGGCGGTGCTGCACTTTCCGTAAAATCGGTAACGGGAAAGCCGATAAAATTTGCAGGTACGGGAGAGAAGCTTGAAGATTTAGAGCCTTTTCACCCTGACAGAATGGCAAGCCGTATATTAGGCATGGGCGATGTGCTTACTCTCATTGAAGAGGCAGAAAGCAAGCTTGATCAGAAAAAGGCGGAGCAAATGGCAGAAAAAATGCTCCGCAATAAGATGGATTTTAACGACCTACTTGCTCAATTTGAGCAAATAAAGAAAATGGGACCTTTAAAAGGAATTCTCTCAAAAATTCCGGGAATGGGAAAACAGCTGGAGAATGTTGATATAGACGACAGGCAAATTGATTGGGTAGAAGCATTGATCTTATCAATGACTCCCGAAGAAAGAGAAAATCCATCTCTGCTTAATTTATCCAGAAAAAGAAGGATTGCCGCAGGTTCAGGCAGAAGCGTAGAAGAGATAAACCGTCTTGTAAAACAGCTTGAACAGATGCAGAAAATGATGAAAAAAATGAACAGCAGCGGAAAGAACTCAAAAGGCAAAAAGAAAAAAATTATGAGAAATCTTCCGGGATTAGGAGGAACTCCTTGGGGAAATCAGGGCGGACCGGGCGGTTCGGGAGGATTCCCCGGATTTTAAATTTTTTTTAGATGTTAGTCGTTCATCCAATAAAATTTGGTGAATTATAGATAAGAAAACTTTGGAGGTGAAAAATATGGCAGTAAAAATCAGACTTAAAAGAGTTGGCGCTAAAAAAGCTCCTTTCTATCGTGTTGTTGTTGCAGATTCAAGATATCCCAGAAACGGTCGTTTTATTGAAGAAATCGGCACCTACGATATTTTGAAGAACCCTTCAGAATTTAAAGTTGACGCTGATGCTGTTAAAAAATGGATGGCAAACGGCGCTCAGCCAACAGATACTGTAAAGGCTCTTTTAAAGAAAAACGGTATTATTGAATAATCGAAGCGCTTTTTTGTGTGAAAGGATGTTTTAAATGCAGGAATTACTTACTATTATTGCTAAAGGTTTGGTTGAAGCTCCTGAGGAAGTTAAGGTTGAGGCTGACGCCCCTGCCGAAGACGGAACAGTTGTTTACCATATTCATGTTGCAGAAAATGACATGGGCAGGATTATCGGAAAGCAAGGCAGAATTGCAAAAGCGATCCGTACAATTGCCCGCAGTGCAGCTATTCACAATGATGAAAAAATTATGATTGAAATCGACTAAATCTTTGATTTTAACACCGAAAAGGAGCGAAGTGCGAAAGTGCTTTGCTTTTTTTGTTTTTTATGATAAAATAACCTCACGGTTATAATAAATAAAGTAAAATACTTTAATAAGAAAAGTATAGTGTTAAGCAAACCTTTTAAAAGATTGCGGATCAAAGTGAGGTTTTCTTTGATATTTAGGAAAACAACAAAATGCAGGAGACGGTGAAATTATGATAAAACAATTTCTTGAAGTTGGTAAAATTGTAGGTACACATGGTTTAAACGGTGAGGTTCGTGTTGAATGTTGGTGTGACAGTCCTGAATTTTTATGCTATTTTAAAAATCTTTATTTAAAAGAAGGTAAAGAAAAATTAAAGGTTAAAAGCAGACCTCATAAAAATATAGCTCTTGTAAAAATCAATAATGTTAACTCAATTGAAGATGCTGATATGTTAAGAGGACAGATACTTTATATTAACAGAGAAGATATTGATTTTGATGACGGAGTAAATTTTGTACAGGATCTGCTCAACTGCACTGTAAGGGATATAGATACAAATGAAGTTTATGGAAAAATCACAGACGTTTTATACACAGGCGCAAATGATGTTTATGAAGTTACAAATGATAATAACAAAAAATTTTATATACCAGTGATTGATCAGGTAGTAATAAATAAAGATGTTGAGAATGAAGTTGTTGAAATCAGACCTATGAAAGGATTATTTGATGATGAGGATTGATTTTATAACCTTATTTCCAGAGATGTGTCAGGCGGTTATGAGTGAGAGCGTAATAGGCAGAGCACAAAAAAGCGGGATTTTGGAGGTAAACTGTCATCAGTTGCGTGACTTTGCCTTTGATAAGCATAAAAGAGTAGATGATACAACTTATGGAGGCGGAATGGGAATGCTTATGAAAGCTGAACCTATTGCACTTTGTTTTGAAAATATATGTGAGCAGACAAACGAAAGACCGCATTTTATTTATATGTCTCCACAAGGAAAAACACTCACCCAAAACAGGCTTAAAGAGCTTTCACAAATAAATAACATTTGCATTTTGTGCGGTCATTATGAGGGGGTTGACCAGAGAGTTCTTGATGAATTTGTTGACGAAGAAATATCTATCGGAGATTATGTACTTACCGGCGGTGAGCTTCCTGCATTGGTGCTTGCAGACGCAGTGGCAAGACTTGTACCGGGCGTTCTTTCAAATGACGAATGTTTTACCGATGAGAGTCATTTTAACGGTCTTATAGAATATCCGCAATATACAAAACCCATTGAATGGAGAGGCAAAGAAGTTCCGCCGGTGCTTTACAGCGGTCATCATGCTAATGTAGAAAAGTGGAGAAAAGAAAACAGTCTTTTAAATACTGCAAAAAAACGTCCTGAAATGCTAAATGAAATTCAGCTGTCTCAAAAGGAAAAGCAATTTTTGGAGGAAAATGGATATAATATAAAGTAAAGAATATTTTTTAGCTGAAACAATATAAATAGCATATAATAAAATATTATTGTGATATGGTTATTTTTTACAATAATATTTTAAAATAATAATTTGTTTTAAAATATTAAAAAATAAACTATTGTAATTGTATAAAAATTCCTTCAGAAATCCGTTAAGTTGCACAATAAATTGTCACTAAATTTATGCTGTAATAGTGTATCAAAACGAATTTGTTTTTTTTAGTTGACCTTGTCCTTTTTTGTGGTTATAATTAGTTAAAAGCTAATATGTTGATAAAAACAGATGGCAAATTTTATTTAAGTCAGTGAGGGTTTTAAGATGTATGTTAAGGATGTATTAGTTCAAAATAAAGCTGGGTTACATGCTCGTCCGGCAACATTTTTCATTCAGAAAGCTAACGAATATAAATCAACTATTTGGGTGGAAAAAGAAGAAAGAAGAGTAAACGCTAAAAGTCTTTTAGGCGTATTGTCTTTAGGTATTATCGGCGGTACCACAATTAAAGTTATCGCTGACGGCTCTGACGAGACAGATGCAGTTGAAGGTCTTGTTGCTCTTGTTGATTCAGGGTTTGCTGACTAATTATTTATATATTTAATATTTAATATTGAAATAATAAGGGCGGATTTTCCGCCTTTTTTTACTTTATGTGAAACTGTACGGAAGCATACGGCACAAAAAGGTGTTTATATATGTTGCTGTACGCTCGGTAAAACAAACTACCTGTGGCTTTTTTAATATTCAGTAAAATTCTTTAGGTTATTAAAAATAATTCGGTGAAAATATGAATGAGAAAATAAATCAGTTAAGAAAAAAGTCAATGGCGCTTCCGCTTTCTCCCGGAGTGTACATTATGCGCGACAAAAACGGAAAAATAATTTATATCGGAAAGGCAAAGGCTCTTAAAAACAGAGTAAGCCAGTATTTTGGTTCTCAAAGTAATCATGCTGAAAAAGTAAGAAAAATGGTTGAAAATGTTAATGATTTTGAATATATTATCACCGACAGTGAGTTTGAAGCTTTGATTCTTGAATGCAGTTTAATTAAACAGCATACACCAAAATATAATATTCTTTTAAAAGATGATAAGGGTTACAGTTATATCCGTATAAGTAATGAAAAATGGAGAAAAATCTCTTATTCTCTTCAAAAGCAGAATGACGGCGCTGTATATATAGGTCCGTATAAAAGCAGTTATTATGTTAAAAATGCTGTTGAGGAGGCTGTAAAGATTTTTAAGCTTCCTACCTGTAACAGAAAATTTCCGGCCGACTTTAGAAAGGGTAGACCTTGTCTTAATTATCATATAAAACAATGTATGGCGCCCTGTACTGGTAAAATAAGCTTTAAAGAATACGACGAAAGCGTTAATCAGGCTATTGCATTTTTAAAGGGAGGAAGCGGAGAATCTATAAAGCAATTAACTCAAGAAATGAATAATGCCGCAGAAAATCTTGAATATGAGCGTGCGGCAAGAATAAGAGATAAAATTCAAGCTGTAAAAAAAATGGGGACTAAACAAAAAGTTGTAGCCAATAAGGTTAAAGATCAGGATGTTATTGCCCTTATGTCTGATGGGGATAAAGGATGTTTTCAAGTGTTCAGATTTGAAAACGGAAGTCTTGTAGACAGAGAAAGCTTTATTGTAGACGGAATATCGGATAATGAAGAAGAACTCAGCGAATTTATTATCTCTTATTATACAATGAGAAATACAATTCCTAAAAATGTTACTTTGGACAGAGAAATTTCTGATTTTGAAGTGACGGAAAAATGGCTTTCGGAAAGGAAAGGAAGCAGAGTCTATATAAATGTTCCCCAAAGAGGAGAACAGGCACAGCTTGTGCAAATGTGCAAAAATAATGCCGCCGAAGCTGTTGCACAGTTAAAGGGCAGAACAAGCAGAGAATATACGGTGCTGGAAGAATTAAAAAGCTTGCTGGGACTTGATAAAATTCCCGAATATATAGAGTCTTATGACATTTCAAATCTTGCGGGTACTGAAAATGTAGCGGGAATGGTTGTTTACGAAAAGGGAAAGCCGTTAAAATCAGCATACAAAAAATTTAAAATAAAAGGATTTGACGGACAGGATGATTACGCTTCAATGGCAGAAGTTATTGAAAGGCGTTTTGATGAATATGAAAAAGAGAAAGATACAAACGAAGGGTTTGGAAAACTGCCTGATTTGATTTTGCTTGACGGCGGCAAAGGACAGGTTGCCGCAGTAAGACAAGTGATGAATTATAAAGGAATTAATGTTCCTTTATTCGGTATGGTTAAAGACTCAAAACACAGAACAAGGGCAATTACCGACGAAGGAAACGAAATAGCAATAAGTTCTCACAGAAAGGTCTTTACATTTGTAAGCTCAATTCAGGATGAAGTTCACCGTTTTGCAATAGGGTATCATCATCAGAGAAGAAGTAAAAATACTTTTAAAAGTTCTCTTACAAACATTGAATTTGTGGGAGAAACCCGTGCAAAGGCGCTTTTAAAGCATTTTCGGACTGTTGAAAATATAAAAAATGCAGATTTACAGGAGCTTGAACAAGCACCGAAAATGACAAAAAATGCAGCTGCGTCAGTTTTTAATTATTTTCATAGAACCGACTAATTGTTGTAAAAATACAAAAAATTACATTCTTTTTACAATAAATCGCCGAAATTTACAATAATTCTAATAATTAAATATAAAGGTTACAAATTTGTGATATAATTCTAGTTGTGCTTAAAGGAGAATATTATGAGAGTAATTACAGGCAGCGCAAAGGGCAGACGTCTTGAAACTCTTTTGGGAGATGAAGTCAGACCTACTACCGATAAAATTAAAGAAGCTGTTTTTTCAATTATTCAGTTTCAAATCCAAGGCAGAAAGTTTTTAGACCTTTTTGCGGGAAGCGGTCAGATGGGTATTGAAGCTTTAAGCAGAGGTGCAAGTGAAGCTGTATTTGTTGATAACAGAAAACAGGCTGTCAGTATTATCAAAAAAAATTTGAATACTACAAAGCTTGAAGATAATGCAAAGGTTTTAAATGCAGACAGTATTGATTTTTTATCAATGCAAAGTGATAAATTCGATATTGCTTTTCTTGACCCGCCCTATAATAAAGGAATACTCCAGAAGTCGCTTGAATTATTGCCGCAAATCATGAAAAAAAGCGGAGTTATTATATGCGAAAATCCTGTTGATGAACAGCTTCCGAAAGAGTTGGAAGTTTTTATTCTTGACAGACAATATCGCTATGGTAAAATAAAGATAACTATTTATAAGCATAAAGAGTTTATTTGAGGTGTAATGAATTTGGAAACTACGGTGATTTGTCCCGGAAGTTTTGATCCCGTAACTTTGGGTCATATTGATATTATAAGCAGAGCTTCAAAAATGTTTAGTCATGTTATAGTTGCGGTGTTATCTAATCCGGCTAAAGAAAAATCAAGTTTTTCTATTGATGAGAGAATAAATCTACTGGTGAAATCTACAAAAAATTTAGATAATATTGAAATTGTAAGTTTTGATGGACTTTTGGCTGAATATGCAAAAGAGCGTAAAGTAACTGCTATTGTCAAAGGGTTAAGAGCTGTATCCGACTTTGAGTATGAATTTCAGATGTCTTTAACAAATAAAAAACTTAACCCTGATTTAGAAACGATTTTTCTTACTGCTGAAGCCAATTATATGTATTTAAGTTCAAGCATGGTTAAGCAGGTTGCCTCTTTAGGAGGAGATATTAAAGGGTTTGTTCCGGATTGTGTTCTGGATGAAATTGTTGAAAGATTATCAACAAATCGATAAGTGTGGTTGGAATTAAAAATTATATATTTTTTAATACATAAGGAGAGTGGATAAAAATGAAAATGGAAGATTTAGTAAACGAATTGCAGGAAATGGTGAATGACGCAAAGGGTATGCCTTTTGCTAATGATAAAATACTGCTTAACAGAGATACGGTTTTAGATATTCTTGATGAAATTGAAGACGCTGTTCCTACTGAAGTAAGACAGGCTAAAAATATTGTAAATGACAGAAATCAGATTTTGACGCAGGCTAAAAAAGAGGCTGAAGAAATTATAAAGCAGGCTGAAGAACGCAGAAAAGCTATGATTGAGCAGCACGAAATCACAAAACAGGCTAAATCACAGGCTGTTGAGATTTTAACAGACGCTAAAACAAAGGCAGCAGGAGTTAAAAAGGCTGCAAACCAGTATGTTGATGATATGATGAAGAGCGTAGAAACTTCTCTGTCTAAACAGTATAATGAAATAAAGAAAACAAGGCAAAATATTCTTGATACACAGAAAAAGGCCGAAAAATAATTGTTTATTAGTAGTTTAAATTTATTGAAACCTATTGTATAAATTTTATTTTTCTAAAAAATAATTATGAAATTAATAAAAAAATTCCCGATACATAATGTATTCGGGGATTTTTTACTTTATAAAAACTGCTCGGAAACATTCGGGCAAAAAGTGTAATTATATATGGTGTTGTCTGATCAAATAAAGTTAAAAACTATCTTTTTGTATAAAATCAGAGTAATTTGACGAATATTGTAAAAAATTAAAAAAATTGTGTAAAATAATAATATTTTACTTGCATTTTTGCATAAAGTACATTATAATGTATTTAAGTGACATTTGGTGTCATAAAGTGAATACAAAGTGTCATAAAAACACTTGTTTTAAAATTTTTACTTCATAAGAAACTATTCGGTGAAAATCGAAAGCAAAAAAGTGTTTTTCTATGGCGCTCTATGGTGCTGACTAACTGCAATAAGTACAGCCCGTCGGTTGCTTAAAGGAGGCGGTAAAATTGTTTTCAGGTACATTTAATAACTCAATTGATACTAAAGGCAGAATAGTTTTGCCGCAAAAATTCAGAGAAGAACTTGGAGAAGTATTTTATTTAACAAAAGGTTTTGCAGATTGTGTACAGGCATTGTCACAGGAACAGTTTGAACATTTAAGACAACAAATTCGTTTGCTCCCTGCCGACAAGGCTATGAGTTTACAGTATGTAATGATATCGCCGGCCGTTGAGGTTTCTCCAAATGTGCAGGGAAGAGTAAGTATCCCGCAGTTTTTAAGAGAATCTGCCGGTCTTGACAAAGAAGCTGTGGTCGTGGGAATGGATACAAGAGTTGAAATATGGGATAAAGCAAAATTTGATATTTTTATTGAAGCCCAGAAAACAAATCTTAAAGAAGCTCTTGAATTACTTAAATTTTAAGGTGTTTTATGAACTTTTCACACATTCCGGTTTTACTTACGGAAACAATAGACGGACTTAACATTAAGCCTGACGGTATATATGTTGACGGCACTGCCGGAGGCGGCGGACATTCTTATGAGATACTAAAGCGACTGACAAGCGGAAAGCTTTATTCAATTGACCAAGATCCTGACGCGGTTGCGGCGGTTACGGAAAGATTTAAAAATGAGCCTAATTCAATTATATTAAAGGGAAATTTTTCAAATATGAAAGAACTTCTTGAAGAAAAGCAAGTTTATTCCGTAGACGGTGTATTGCTTGATATTGGGGTTTCGTCACATCAACTTGATACGGCAGAGAGAGGATTTTCCTTTCATGAGGACGCTCCGCTTGATATGAGAATGAGTCAAGAAGGTTTAACAGCAGCAGACTTGGTTAATTCGTTAAGTTATGAAGAGCTTACCAAAATTATTTTTACTTACGGAGAGGAAAAATACGCAAGTTCCATAGTAAAAGCAATTATTAAACAGCGTGAGATAAAACCTGTAACAACCACCTTTGAATTGGCTGAAATTATTAAAAATTCAGTGCCGCAAAAGGTGAGGAGAGAAGGACATCCTGCGAGAAAGACTTTTCAGGCATTAAGAATTGCAGTGAATCATGAGCTTGATGCACTTGAAAAAGGCTTGAACGAAGCCTTTGAAATACTTAATCCCGAGGGAAGACTTGCGGTAATAACTTTTCATTCTTTAGAAGACAGAATAGTAAAGCAAAAAATGGCAGAATGGTTTAAAGGGTGTATATGTCCAAAGGACTTTCCGGTTTGTGTTTGCGGAAATAAACCAAAGGCAAAAGCAATTACAAGAAAGCCTATTACAGCAAATTCACTAGAATTAGATAAAAATTTACGCTCTCGAAGTGCAAAACTTAGAATATGCGAAAAAATTTAAAATTATTTCATTCTGCTATGGACAAAACAACCTTTTTGTAGTAAAATTATAACAAGATTGTAAAGAAAGTAACAACACAATAAATTGTGGTATTTGTTATGAAATTCCACAATATATTCTGTAAAAGAAATAATTTTTTACTTTTTCACAACAAAATATTTTTAAAGAATAATAAATTGTTAAATTTTTGTAATTTTTGTTTTTTAAAAGAAATAACCCATAATTTTTATTGTTAATTTTATATATTTTTATATTTTATATTTTATATGACACTATTACCATATTTATAGCATCGAGGTGCAGCTTATGGATTATAATAAAACATCAGCTTATGATTTGTCTTTGTTTGATACCGCTGCAAAAGATTTAGAAAAGACAAATAGAAAAAAGAAAAAGAATACTCACAAGGTTGTCAAAATGCCTCAGGAAGAAATACATAAAATCAGATTTCGCAAACATAATCCTGTTAAAGTAATAGGGGGAACTTTGGGCATAATTGCTATTGCAGTTGTTATAGTAACCATAATTATGGGACAAGTTCAGCTTACTGAGCTTAACCAGCAAATAATATCTGCTCAAAACGAGCTTTCTAATCAACAGAGCGTTTATACTCAAAACCAGATGGCGGTTCAGTCAAATCTCTCTACATCGGGTATTCAGGAGTATGCAGAAGATAAACTGGGTATGACCAAGGCAACAAATGCCCAAAAAGAATTTGTGGAATTGTCTAAAGGTGATAAGGCTGAAATTATTCAGGAATCAAATAATGATTTTTTCAGCCAGATTTTCAGCGCAATTTCAGATCTTTGGTCATAACATTTTAATAAACTTAATATAAGTATGTTATGAGGTAATAAGAGTTGAGATTTTAATCTTAACTCTTTTTTCGATAATTTATTTATTTATTTTATTAGATAATAAATACAAGAGATATTAAATTATAAAGAAAGGGGCATTTTAAATGGCAAAAAATTACATAAAATATCATAAAAAATCAGATGTCGGCCCCAATCAAAGACTAAGGCGTCGAACTGTGCTGTTGATTCTTTTAATTTTGGTAGCAGGTTTTGGTGCAGTTATTTCAAGACTTGCGTATCTGCAACTTGTTGACGGTACATATCTTCAGGAAAAAGCCGTTGAGCAGCAGCTTACAGATACAACTATAAATGCAAAAAGAGGAACTATTTACGATACAAACGGTAAAGTTCTTGCACAAAGCGCCTCGGTTTGGAAGGTGGTTTTGGCTCCGGCGTATTTTACTTCAGAGGAGCAAAGGGTTGAGGTGGCAAAGGATTTAGCATCAATTCTTGAACTTGATGAAAAGAATGTTTATGAAAAAACTCAACAGAAAAGTTACTATGTTATTGTTAAAAGAAAAATAGAAAGTGACACAAGAGAAGAAATTATAAAACTTCAGGATAAAATTGAAGAGAAATACGGTATTTCAAACCTTGTTCAGCTTTTGGACGACTACAAAAGATACTATCCCTACAATGATTTGGCTTCCAGTGTAATAGGTTTTACCGGAAGCGATGATCAGGGACTTGAGGGTGTTGAATATCAGTACGACAGCTATCTGACAGGCACTCCCGGAAGAATAATTACTGCACAAAACGCAAACGGTACAGATATGCCGTTTCAGTATGAGCAAAATGTAGAGGCGGAAGACGGCAACAGCATTTATCTTACGATTGACGAAACTATACAGTCGATTTGCGAAAAATACATGAAGCAGGGATTAGAAGATAATGCTGTCAAAAACCGAGGAGTTTGTATTGCTATGGATGTTGATACGGGAGCAGTTCTTGCCTGTGTAACAGTTGGCGGATATGACCTTAACAATCCATATAAACTGCCCGAAGAAACACAAAAGGAAATTGACGCTTTGCCCGAAGATAAACAGGAAGCTGCAACAGGAGAAGCTCTTTCTCAGATGTGGCGTAATAAAGCAATAAGCGATACATACTATCCGGGATCTGTATTTAAAATGGTAACGGCATCAATGGCGCTTAACGAGGGAGTTGTTGATGATAATACAACATTTTTTTGTTCAGGTTCAATGACAGTTGCCGATGCAAAGCCTATTCACTGTCATGTAACATCAGGTCACGGAACACAAAACTTTACACAGGCAATATGTAATTCCTGTAACCCTGCGTTTATTCAAATCGGCCAGCTTGTAGGAATTGATAAATACCAGCAGTATTATCAGGGATTCGGATTTAGTGAAAAAACAGGTATAGATTTACCCGGCGAGTCAGAAGATATTTTCTTTGATCATGAAATGACATCCGTTGACCTTGCTGTTGCTTCTTTTGGACAGGGTATTGCGATTACGCCTATTCAGATGATTACCGCCAGTGCGGCAGTAGCTAACGGCGGATATCTTGTTCAGCCTTATGTTGTAAGGCAAATTGTAAACAGCGAGGGTAATGTAATTCAGAACACGGAAAATAAAATTAAACGTCAGGTTATTTCAAAAGAAGTTTCAGATAAAATGAATGAGATTCTTGAATACAATACAACAACAGCAGGTGCAAACAGCGGTTATATTGCAGGTTACCGTGTGGCAGGCAAAACAGGTACTTCTGAAAAACTTACTTCAACATACGGTTCGGAAGATTACATAGCATCTTTTTGCGGATATGCTCCTGCCGATGATCCTAAAATTGCTATGCTTGTATTCTTTGATACACCTACCGGTGCTTCTTATTACGGAAGTCAGGTATCATCTCCCGTATTTATTAACATTATGTCAGAGGTTCTTCCTTACTTACAGGTACAGGCTGAATATACAAATGATGAAATGCAGTATGTTGATACTGTTGCGGGAGCTTATGTAGGACTTTCGGTTAATGAGGCAGAGCAAAAGGCAAATGAAGCAGGCTTTACCGTAACAGTAAAAGGTGAGGGAGAAAAGGTGACCTCTCAAATCCCCGGAGTTTCAGCTAAAATTCCAAACGGCGGTAATGTGGTTTTATATACAGATGGATCAAGTGACGAAGAAAAAGTTACCGTTCCGGATCTTGTAGGTTATTCTATAAGCGAAGTAAATGCTATTGCGTCAAATAGCGGTGTAAATGCCAGTATTGCAAATGCAGGTTCATCAGATGTGGTTTCTGTTTCACAGGATATAGAACCGGGAAAAGAAGTAAAACCGGGAACAGTTATAACTGTTAAATTTGCAACCTCTCAAACACTAAACGACTAACGAGGAAAAAGAATGATTACTTTTGCAGATTCAAAAAACAGTGATTTAATATCACTTGTAAATACATTTTCAAAAAAAACTGATTTTAAGTCTGAAAAAAATGTTTTTATTGTAAGTGATAAGGAACAAGAACCTGAACAAGGTTTTGACTTGTATGTTATACCTTTTGATTACAAAAAATGTGAAAACAATAAAAGTATAACCTATTCGCTTACAAATAACAAAGCTGATGTGGTTTTGATAAACATTCAGAACCATTTAAAAAATAAAAGCTTTGAAATTATGACAGATGCAAATATGGGCAGAGTTTTTATAGACAATAAAAACAAGATAGAGGTAGTAAATGTGCTTATATGTGCGGCTGTTTTCTATGGATTGGGAATGGATTTATTTGAAATTCTGGATGTGCTTAACAGTATATTAAAATAAACATCAGGAAGTTTATTGAAAGGAAAGATTTACTTATGGTTTATGGTTTGTGGACATTATTGACAGCGGCAATTTCCTTTGGAATTTCTGCCTTGCTGGGCAAGTATTTGATACCTTATTTGCACAAGTTGAATTTCGGTCAGACAATTCTTGAGATCGGCCCTAAGTGGCACGAAAAAAAACAGGGAACCCCTACAATGGGTGGAATAATGTTTATTGTCGCAATATGTGTTACAACAATTGTAAGCGTGTCTTTATTTATTGCGTTCGGTTCAAATTTCTTTGAAATGTATTTGCCTGATATGTCTAGACAATCCGTTTTTATTTATGCAGGTTTAGGTATGGCTTTGTGTTATGGATTTGTAGGATTCATAGATGATTATATCAAGGTTGTAAAGAAAAGAAATCTCGGCTTGACCGCTGTTCAGAAGCTTGCGCTTCAGTTTGGAATAGCCGCTGTTTATCTTATTGTTCTTTCAGCATTCGGATTTGGTACGGATACAGTAATTCCTTTTATAGGAACAGTTGATTTGGGATTTTTCTACTATATTATTGCCGCTGTGGTTATTGTGGGTGTTGTTAATGCAGTAAATCTTACAGACGGTATCGACGGTCTTAACGGTTCAGTAACCTTCTTTGCCGCTTTGATTTTTATGCTTATCGCAAGTCTTTTAAGCTATTTGGGAGTAACCGCTATGAGTGCTTCTGTTGCAGGAGGATGTTTGGGATTTCTTGTTTGGAACTTTCACCCTGCAAAGGTATTTATGGGAGATACAGGCTCTCTGTTTTTGGGAGGTATTGTTTGTGCAATTGCATTTGCGCTTAATATGCCAATTTTATTGCTTCCCATTGGTATTATTTATCTTTGTGAAATGTTTTCCGTTATGCTTCAGGTTACATATTTTAAATTGACCCACGGAAAAAGACTTTTTAAAATGAGTCCTATTCACCACCATTTTGAAATGTGCGGTTGGAGTGAGGTTAAAATAGTTACCGTGTTCAGTATTGTAACTGTAATATTTGGAGCAATTGCATTTATATGCGTATTGTACGGAGTACAAAGATAACCTGTAATTTTGTGTTTTTGTGTGTTTGTTTAATATAAATTGTGACTGATAATTAAATTTTTTTGAAAGGTTATTTCGGTCAAAATTAATTTAATTTATAAATTTACGGAAGGGAGAAAAGCATGACTTCTTATCAGGAAATGTTTTTAAAGGCGGATATTAACCGCATTTATGATGAAAAATATAGAGAAAATCAGCGTGTAAAATCTCAAGAGCGTTTTGTCCGTTCCGGAAATAAAAAAATTAAAGCTAAAAGAAAAAAAAGTTGGTTTGTAAAAGGTATGGGCATTGACTTGCCTTTCTGTCTTATTATCCTTGTGCTGCTTATAATCGGTATGATTATGATGTTCTCTGCAAGTTATCCCGTTGCCTACTACACTATGGATGACAGTTACTATTATTTAAAGCGTCAGCTTATTTTTGCCGTTATTGGTGTTGCTGTTATGCTGGGCCTTTCATTCTTTAATTACAATAAACTTCATAAAATTGCCCCTTTTGTATTGGGAGTTTCCTATGCGGCTTTAGTATTGGTGCTTATCCTTCCTGCTAACAACGGTGTTCACAGATGGATAGGTATCGGTACATTTGGTATTCAGGCTTCTGAAATTACTAAGTTTGCTATCGTTTTGTTTTTTGCCCATTGGGGCAGTAAATACTACAATAAAATGGAATTAGCAAAATACAGCATACTTCCCGGAGTTATAATATTCGGTACAACTGCGATTTTGCTTATTCTTGAACCTCACTACTCCTGTACTGCAATCGTTTTTGTGCTTACGGTTTTAATGCTTTTTATTTCGGGTATGAAAATGAAATATATTGCAATCGGCGGTGCGGCTATTGTAGCGGCAATTTTACTGTTGTGGATTACAGGCGGTTTAACTTATGCGATGACCCGTATGGACGGTTGGGGTCAGGCTCTTATATATACCAATGAACAAATGTGGCAGGATACATGGCAGACAAGAAATTCACTGTATGCTATCGGTTCAGGTGGTTTATGGGGGCTTGGTCTTGGTCAGTCAAGACAAAAATATCTTTATTTACCGGAACCTCAAAATGACTTTGTTTTTGCAATTGTTTGTGAAGAGTTAGGACTTATCGGCGCCGTTATTATTTTATTGATTTTTGCTTTGCTTGTTTGGAGAGGTATAACTCTCTCATTAAGAGCTAAAGATAAATTCGGAAAGCTTTTGGGCATTGGCTTAACAGCTCAAATCGGTTTACAGGTTATTTTGAATATTTTAGTTATAACTGACTGGATGCCTAATACAGGTATCAGTTTGCCGTTTTTCAGTTACGGTGGCAGTTCCTTGATTATGCTGCTTGCTCAAATGGGATTGGTGCTTTCGATTTCAAGAACTGCAAATATTGAAAAACAATAGCTTCGCTTTAGGGGGAAATGATATGAAAATTTTATTTGCAGGCGGCGGTACGGCAGGTCATATTAATCCGGCTCTTGCTATTGCCGGCTATGTTCGTTCAAAAAATCCCGATGCAGAAATTTTATTTGTGGGCAATAAAGGCGGAATGGAGGAAACTCTTGTTCCTAAAGCAGGTTTTAATTTTGCTCCTATAACTATAAGTGGTTTTAAAAGGCAGATATCTCCAAAGGCTATGGTGGAAAATGCTAAAACCGTAAAGAGAATTATTACATCTTCACATCAGTCTAAAAAAATCATTGAGGATTTTAAGCCTGATTTGTGTGTGGGTACTGGTGGATATGTAAGCGGACCGGTGCTTAGAAAGGCTGCTAAAATGGGCGTGCCTATTATTATTCACGAACAAAACGCATTTCCGGGCGTTACTACAAAAATGCTGTCAAAGCTTGCAAAAAGAGTAATGCTTGCAATAGAAGACGCCAAAAAATATCTTGATAAAGACTGTAATTTTGTAGTTACGGGAAATCCTGTAAGAGCTGATATTTTAAAAGTTAATAAGGCTGAAGCAAGAAAAGAACTTGATCTTGACGAAAGACCTGTTGTGCTTTCTTTCGGAGGAAGTTTAGGCGCAAGAAAAATTAACGAAGCTGTTGCAGATGTTATTTCAAGAAGCGGTAAAGACGGAAGATATCAGCATATCCACGCTTACGGACAGTATGGAAAATGGTTTCCTGATTTGATAAAAGAAAAGGGAACAGATATTTCAATGTGCAAAAATCTTGATATAAGAGAATATATTGACAATATGCCAACATGTATGGCTGCCTCTGATGTAGTGGTTTGCAGGGCAGGCGCAATTACTTTAAGTGAGATTCAGGCTATGGGTAAGCCTGCTATATTGATTCCGTCGCCGAATGTTGCGGAGAATCATCAGTACCACAACGCCATGGCGCTTGTTAATGCAAGGGCGGCAGAGATAATTGAAGAAAAAGACTTAACTGATACCATTGTTACGGAAAAAATAGATTCTCTTGTTTTAAATCCCGAAAAATTAAAAGAATATTCAGAAAATTCAAGAAAAATGGCTATTACTGACGCAAATGAAAGAATTTACGCCGTAATAAAAAGTATAGTACACTAAATCTAATTAAAAAACGGATATTTTTTGGTGGCATATTTTGTGTTATAAATTACGACATCTCCTTGAATTGTTTCTGCCTTTGTGCGATATGGTGCTTGTTTTACATAAAATATGATCCGAATTTTTATTTCGTTTTCAATTGTAGTTTAGTATGAAAATTAACTTAATTAAAGTAACAAAGCACTTTTTCAAACATAGAATATAGAGGTTATTATATTTCTTCTTTGAAAGGGTGTTTGCTGTGTCAAGACTGCTTATTGAAGGGGCTAAAAAGCTTTCGGGAGAAGTTGAAGT
>CANQUV010000020.1 GCA_947627135.1 uncultured Clostridia bacterium | reverse complement strand
TTAATACTGTCGCTTATTTCATTCATAGAGGTAAAACCGTAAATTGCTCCTAAGTCTATTTGTCCGTTATTGTTGTTATTATTAACTGGCATATTTTCCTCCTGTAAATATATTTTTATTATAATTTAAGTGTCATCGTATGCATTTGTGGGAGCGTAAAAACAATGGTCCCCTATCCTGTTATATATAATTCCTATCTTTGTTGGAAAGTAGTTTGGACATGTACTTGAGTATGGGTTAAAGAAAAATATTGAATTGCCTACTGAGCTTGCAGTATTACCAGCCAACGCCCAATCTGCTATCTCGTAATGAATTTCCTCGGGAGTGATATTATAAACATTTTGCGGGTTATATTGTCCGCCAACTGATGTTTTTAAACATGTAAACTGTCCGGGCTGCTCAATAATTGCTCTGAAATCTCCGCCGTTGCTTACTCTAGAGAATTCTCCTGTTTGGATTTGTGCTCTGTTAACAATTACTGATGCAACTGCCTGCATTCCGTCATATCCTTCTCCGCCGGCTTCACATTTAATTAATCTTGCAAATAATTCTCTTGTATCTAACGCCATTTTATCACCTGCCTGTATTTACAGTACATTTTATGTACTATAAGTTTTTTGTGTTACATTTTAACTTGACATTTCTATTATAAAAAAGTAAAATATATTAGCACATTCGGAGATGTACCCAAGCGGCTGAAGGGTCTGGCTTCGAACACCAGTAGACCGGTAGCACCGGTGCGAGGGTTCAAATCCCTCCATCTCCGCCAAAAGCACTTGCAGAAATGCAGGTGCTTTTTTGTTTTTAGAGAATTGTTCATAAGCAAAAAAACAAAATAGTACTTTCGTATGATGTTGTCTGCATATATATGTGCAACCAGAAGGTCGTTCTCTATTTTCGGAAATTTTTATTTAATTGCAGTTATTTTCACATAATGATTATGAATATAAATAAGTAAAAAGTATATTATAAATATAAAATTAATTTGGAGAGTTTTATTATGTGTACTGCAGTTAGTTTTAAAACAAAAAACCATTATTTTGGACGTACTCTTGATATATACACCTCTTATGATGAGACATTAACTATCACTCCCCGCAATTACCCTTTTAAATTCAAAATGGTACATGAACTTAAATGTCACTATGCAATAATAGGTATGGCGACTGTTGTTAATAACTATCCGCTTTATTTTGATGCTACTAACGAAAAGGGATTAAGTATGGCAGGTCTGAATTTTCCTGATAATGCAAGTTATAAGCAGATGAGACATGGTGCTGATAACGTAACTCCTTATGAATTTATTCCATATATTTTGTGTCAATGTGCGAGCATTTCAGAAGTTAAGTTTTTGCTTAACAAATTAAATTTAATTAATGTAAGCTTTAGCCCAGAATATCCTTTAACACCTTTGCACTGGTTAATTGCTGATCGTAATCAATCAATTACCGTTGAATGTGTAAAAGATGGTCTAAAAATATACGATAATCCTGTTGGAGTATTAACAAACAGTCCTACCTTTGATATGCAAATGTTTAATCTTAATATGTATATGGGATTATCTCCTAATGCGCCTGAAAACAGATTTTCGGATAAAATAAATCTTAAACCATTAAGTTTTGGTATGGGCGGTTTAGGACTTCCGGGAGATTTAACATCTCCATCTCGGTTTGTAAGAGCGTCATTTGTTAAATTAAACTCCCTTTGCGGTTTTTCCGAATCTGAAAGTGTAAGTCAGTTCTTTCATATATTAGGTTCTGTATGCCAGCAAAAGGGCTGTGTAGTTGTTGAAAAAAATCATTATGAATATACTGTTTGTACAACCTGCTGCAATACTGACAAGGGGATTTTTTATTACAACACATACGAGAACAATCAGATAACAGGTGTAAATATGCATCACGAGAATTTAGAAAGTAACAAATTAATAACATATTCTTTGGTAAAAGGACAGCAAATCAAAATGATGAATTAAATAAAAAAGCACTTTACCTTTTGTAAAGTGCTAAACTTTTATTATCATTTATTTAAAATCTTATAAAATTCTTCGGGAATTTTTGAAACCACATTAATTTTTTCATTTGATAACGGGTGAACAAAATTTATTCTTCCACAATGAAGTGCCTGTCGGGATATAAATTTCAAACTTCCGCCGTACATATCATCTCCTGCTAACGGATGAGAAATACTTGACAAGTGACATCTTATCTGATGTGTTCTGCCTGTTTCAAGCTTTACCTCAAGAAGAGTATGGTTATTGCCCTGTATTATTGGTTTATAATGTGTAATGCAGGGTTTTCCGTCCGGAGATATACATCTCTCAATAGTATGACCTTCTTTTACTTTTATTGGTGAATTTATTGTTCCTGACTTTGAAATAATACCAGAACAAACAGCATAATATGTTTTATCTAAGGATTTTGAAAGTTTTGTTGCTGAATATGAATTTTTTGCAATAACTACAATTCCCGATGTATCTTTATCAAGGCGATTTACTGCACGAAAAGTATAGTTTTCTCCCTTTTTACAAGAATAATATTTTACGATATTTGCCAAAGTATCTTCCTGATGTATTTTAGTAGGGTGAACAGGCATATCTCCCGGTTTATTTACTGCTAAAACACAATCATCTTCAAAAAGAATTTTTATTTTTCCTTTTACGGGTTTAATTTCATTTTTGTCACTTGGCAAATTCAAAACAACTTTATCACCTGTTTGAAGGATATCAACTGTTCTTAAAAGTTTTCCGTTTCGCAAAATACCATCTTTTTTACGCTTGAGTCGTGTTATCATTCTTGATGATACATTACATTCCCTTTTTAAAAATGTTTCCGCCGTCATCTCGTTACATTTATCATTAACAACAAAAATCAACTTATGTTCCATAAAAATACACCACTGCTATTATTACTGCCAGTTCTCCTAAAAAAATAAGCGGAATACCCAGCATAAATTTTAAATGTTTTGTTTTATGACGAATTATGTGCATTGTAATATACATAGCTGCACCTCCGCCTAAAGCTGATATCAGAAGCAGTGTTTCTTCCTTAACTCTCCATTTATGTTTTTGTGCAGAGTTTTTATCGTGAATTGCAATAATAACAGCTATAAGGTTTATAACTGTTAAATATAATATTAAAACATAAAATAGGATGTTCACTTTTTGACCTCCTGAAAGGATTATTATGAAAGCTATAAAATTTGTACCAATTATAATTTGTGTGTTGATTTTTTTGTCAGTTTTAGGAATAACTGCTTTTAATCAACCTGACAACAAAAAAAGCGTAACAGAAAAAAATGCATCAGCAAGCACAAATGACAGCGCAGCAAAAGCTGTTATAAATCTTGATACAAATAATAATACTGATGAAATGAGAGGTGTTTGGATTACATACATTGATTTAAACTTAGAGGACAATAAAAGAAGTGAAAAAGACTTTACAAGCAAGTTTTCTGAAATAGCACAAAACTGCAAAAAAAGCGGATTTAATACTCTTATAGTTCAAGTAAGACCTTTCTGCGACGCTTTATATAAATCTAATTATTTCCCGTCGTCACATATAATTACAGGTACGCAGGGTGAAAAGTTGGAATACGATCCGCTTGAAATAATGTGTAATATCTGTAAGGAAAATGATCTTAAAATTCACGCATGGGTAAATCCCTATCGAGTAAAAACTAAAGAAACTCCTAAAATTTTAAGTGACGATAATCCATACATAAAAAACAATGATTTAGCAGTTGAAACAGAAAACGGGATATTTTTAAATCCTGCCTTACAGGAAGTTAGGGATTTGATAACAAACGGAGTATGTGAAATTGCCGAAAACTACAATGTTGACGGTATTCAGTTTGACGATTATTTTTATCCTACCGAAGATGAAAACTTTGACAAAGATGAATATGAAAAATATAAAAACTCTGTGGAAGATCCAATGGATTTAAGTGAATGGCGAAAGGCAAATGTAAACATTTTGGTAGCACAATGCTATATGGCATTACATAAAATAGATAACGACATAGAATTTGGAATATCACCGCAGGGAAACATTAGCAACAATGAGGGCTTAAGCGCTGATGTTAAAACATGGTGCAAAGAAGTTGGATATATAGATTATATATGTCCGCAAATATATTTCAGTCTGGAAAATCCTGCTCTTGAATTTGAAGAAGCTCTAAACGACTGGCTCGATATAGAATACAGCGGATTTTGTGATTTATATATAGGACTTGCCGGATATAAAGCAGGCAGCGATGAGAGTGACAGCGGCACATGGAAAGACAAAAATGATATATTAAAAAAGGAAATTGAAATCATAAGGCAAAACAGTAAAATCAGAGGATTTATGCTGTATGCATACGACAGTCTTATAAACGAGCAATCAAAAAAAGAAATTGAAAATGTAATTAGTATTTTAAACTAATTCACCTATACAATAATCTTTTTTAAAATCAATGATTTTTATATTTAAAACTTGTCCACACAAATTATTTTTAGTATAAACTCGTACGGGAGTATAATTTTCCGTATATCCTACGCAAAAATCATTGTTTTTCATTGTTTCAAAAAGAACTGATACTGTTAATCCCACTTGACTTTTTAAAAATTCTTCTCTCAACTTATCAGTTAAAGCTGTCATTTTCTTGGCTCTATCGCCTTTAATTTTTTCATTTATCTGATTCGGCGCTTTATCAGCTACTGTTCCCTTTCTGCGGGAATATGGGAAAATATGTACCTTGGAAAAAGCAATATTTTTTACAAATTCCAAAGATTTGTTGAATTCTTCTTCCGTTTCACCTGCAAAACCTACCATTACATCGGTCGTAATTGAACAGTTTTTAAAGGTTTTTTTCAAATTTGAAACAATTTTTGCATATTTTTTTGTATCGTAATGTCTGTTCATTCTCTTTAAGGTTTCATCACAACCGCTTTGAAGTGATAAATGAAACTGCGGACAAAGCTTTTTTTGCTTTGATAAACGATCAATTACCTCTTTTTCCATTTGTTCAGGCTCCAATGAGCCAAGCCTTACTCTAAAAATTTTTTCATTTTCACAAACCGCTTCAACAGCATCACATAGATTTTTATCTATATCTTGTCCATAAGCAGATAAATTAATTCCGACAAGCACAATTTCTTTATAGCCATTTTCTGCAAGATTTTCTACTTCAAACTTTAAATCTTCTATTGACTTAGAACGCACTCTGCCCCTAGAATATGGAATTATGCAATATGAACAAAATCTATTACAGCCATCTTCTATTTTAACAAAGGCCCTTGTATGCTCTCCAAAATCAGTAACGGAAAGATTTTCATATTTGGGAGATCTTTCTTGATTATCCTTTATTATTACCAACTGACGGGGAGAATTAAAAAAATTCTCAAGTGCCAAAATTAAATCTTTTCTTGCATAATTTCCCAGCACAATATCACATTCTTTAAAAGTATCAAAGTCATTCGGAAATGCTTGTGGCATACAGCCTGTTAATACTATTATTCCGTTAGGATTATTTCTGCGGGTTTTATGTATAATTTTTCTGTTTTTGGCATCGCTTACAGATGTAACAGTACATGTATTTATTACAGTTATATCTGCTTTTTCTTTATTTTCCGATATTGTGAAACCTTTTTTTAAAAGCGTTTCTTTCATCGCTTGAGATTCATATTGATTAACTTTACAACCGAGTGTAATTATATTAAAATTCATTAACATTCCACCTAAGCTATGTATAAATTGCTATTTTTATTTTTTGTACAATTTTTATTATTGATTATTTTCAAATATAATGATAACATTTATTTAAGAAAAGTCAAAATAAAGGAGATATTATGATGTTTGCAAAAGAAATTGTTGTTTCTTCTCCTGAAGAAGCTAAAAAGTTTGTCGATATTGCTAATAAATATCAAGATTTTACAATTAGTTTAAAAAACGGCGATTATCTTATTGACGGTCATTCAATTATGGGACTTTTATCACTGGATTTAACTCAAAAAACAGAATTGGTTATTGAATCTGAACCGCCGGAAGAATTTATTAAGGAAGTTTCTCAGTTTATCGTAGAAAAATAATTTTTTTATAATTGCATAGATATATAAATTTACCCCCTAACTTTGTTAGGGGGATATTTTTTTGTATTTAAGTATTTTTGTCTACCTGATGAAACTGCTTTAAGTTTCCTGTTTTTTCACTTCTTTTCTCAAGTTCGGCATAAATGTCGTCAATTTTTATTCCCTGATCAACCATCATAACCATTAAATGATACATTAAATCGGAAATTTCTAGTATTGTTTCTTTATTATCTCCGTTTTTTGCAGCAATTATTGTTTCACTGCACTCTTCTCCGACTTTTTTTAAAATTTTATCTAATCCTTTTTCAAACAAATAGCAGGTGTATGAACCTTCCTTAGGATTTTCTTTTCTGTTTATTACTGTCTGATAAAGAGCATTTAAAACACTGTCTGTCATAAGTTTACATTCCTTTTATTAATATATTTTTGTAAAAAAGCAAGAATGGTTGCCTGTATGACAGGCACTTCCCGTCTGCTCAACTTTTACTAAAAGTGTATCGTCGTCACAATCAGAATGAATTTCAAGCACTTTTTGAAAATGTCCTGATGTTGCTCCTTTATTCCACAGCTGCTGTCTGCTTCTGGAATAAAACCATGTATAGCCTGTTTCCAGAGTTTTTGCTAGCGACTCTTTATTCATATATGCCAGCATTAAAACTTCTCCTGTGGACGCCTCCTGCACTACCGCCGGAATAAGCTCTGATTTCTTAAAATATTTTTCCAAATCCATATTTTTACTCCGTTACCTTTTGTGCAACCTTTATTGCCATTTTTAGATCAAGGTCTCCTGTATATATCGCTTTTCCGCAAATTGCACCGTAAACATTAAGCTCCGAAAGATTAATAATATCCTTTAGTACTGACACTCCGCCGCTTGCTACAATATTACAAGATACACTATGAGCAAGCTCATCTAACTGCTGCAAGTTGGGTCCTGCCAAAGTTCCGTCCTGCTCAATATCTGTAAAAACTATTGTTTTTACTCCTATTTGCTCCATTTTTTTTGCTAAATCAATATAATTGATTTCCGATTTATCAAGCCAGCCTTCTGCACATACCATTCCTTTTTTTGCATCTATTCCAACAACAATTCTTTCTTTGTATTTATTAACTGCGTCGATTACAAATTGTGGATTTTTAACGGCAGCAGAACCTAAAATAACTCTTTTGATTCCGTTGCCTAAGTAATATTCAATAGAATCCATATCTCGAATTCCGCCGCCTACTTCAACATTAAGTCCGCTGGTTCTTGCTACATCTATAATTAAATCACTATTAATAAGTTTTGCATCTTTAGCACCGTCAAGATCTACCATGTGCATCCATGTTGCTCCGCACTCTTTAAAATAGTTGGCAGTATCGTAGGGACTTTCTGCTACTTTTTCAGCAGTAGCATAGTCGCCTTTAAAAAGTCTTACGCAGTTTCCGTCTTTTATATCTATTGCAGGTATTACAAACATTATAATTACTCCTTTATAAAACAAACTTAATACAGATAACTCTGCTTCAAACTTTTAAAACACATATCTAATATTAAACATTATACAGCTTTTTTGCTTTTGATACAATATTTTTTCGGGGTTTTATAAAAGTAATTTTAAAAATAATTAGTTGACGCTATTTTATGAAATTTCTTTCAGTATTTTTTCCTGAAGCTGTTCTATTTCCTGTTTTCTTAACTTTAAGCTTGCAATATTTGCTATAAGTCTTGCTGAAATATCAGATACCCACTCTATTACTTCAAGATTATTTGCCTTTAGTGTTGAACCTGTTTCTACTATATCTACAATACCGTCTGCAAGTCCAACCAAAGGTGCAAGTTCTACTGAACCTTCAATTTTTATTACTCTTACATCCATTCCTTTTTCTTCAAAAAATGCTCTTGTTACATTAGGATATTTTGTTGCTATTGTTTTTTCTTTATATCCGCTGTAAAAATTATAGTCCTTTTTACAGGCAAGGGCAAATTTACATCTTCCAAAGCCTAAATCAAGCAGTTCATAAAAAGATGTTCCGTTTTCAAGTATTGTATCTTTTCCTACTACTCCTAAATCACATACTCCGTTTTCTACATAAGTAATAACATCAGCGGCTTTTGCCAGTACTACTTCTATTTCTCCGTTTCCGACAGGCAGTATCAGCTTTCTTCCTTTATTATGTATTTGTTCACAATCGTATCCTATTTTTTCTAAAAGCGACACCGTATCTTTTTCAAGTCTTCCCTTTGTTAATGCAATTCTTAGTGGCTTCATACTTTAAACTCCATAAATTATATTATTTCAATATCTTTTATACCACGCTTTTTGGCATAATCTTTTGCTTCTTCAATAGTCTCTAAAACACAAAACTGTGCTTTTTTCCCCTGTTCTCTCAAATTTGCCGTGATTTTAATTGCTTCTATTTCGTTTCCCTCATTTGCATATACAAGCACATCAGGTGTTTCATCGTAATCTACTTTTTCATCATTAAGATATATTTTTGCAAGAGCATTTACATTTATGGCAAATCCTGCTGCTCCCATAGGTGCGTCAAATTTTTCCAGCAGAGAATCATATCTTCCACCTGATATCACTGCATCTCCAAAACCTTCTACATATCCGCTGAATACTATTCCGTTATAGTAATCATTTCTTTGAACAAGTCCTAAATCAATTGTTAATTTATGTTTTAAATTTAACTTTGTTAGCTCATGATAAATATCTTTTAAATATTCAAGTGCTTTTATTGCTTCTGTATCTTTAAATAATTCTGCCGCTTCATTAAATACTTCTTCTCCGCCGAATAATTCCGGCAGCTTCCTGATCGCTTTTACAACAGATGTTTCTTCTAATTTATCCAGCTGATTATTTAGTGAAGAATAATTCTTGCTTTCAATTGAAAGTCGCAGTTTCTCTTTTTCATCCTCGCTTATATCAAGCTGATTTGACAGTGAATTAAAAAAGTCTGAATGTCCTAATTCTATCCTGAAATCTTCAGTTGTACTTTCAAGGCTTTGAACGGCGGTTGTTAAAATTTCAAGATCCGACCTCTTTCCTGTTGCTCCTAAAAGTTCAACTCCCATTTGCATTATTTCATTATTTCTTCCGCTTAATGATTTATTGTTTACATACACTGATTGATTATAGTACAGTCTTGCAGGCAAAATTCTGTTTTTTAATCTTGTTGCTACCAGTCTTGCAATTGGTAAAGTCGAGTCCGGTCGATAAACTAAAAGTCTGCCTTTATTATCAACTGATTTAAACATTACTTCCTGATCAAGTCCAAAAGAATCCATTGTAAACAAATCATAAAATTCGATTCCGGGTGTCATAACCTGCTTAAATTCATGCATTTTAAATACTTTTTCTACGCTCGCACAAATTTGCCTGCATGCAGCACATTCTTTAAATAAATAGTCCTTTGCTCCTTCAGGAGTTATCTTTATATTTTTTCTCATATTGGCTCCTTATTCTATTTATACAGCACTTTAGCGTGCTAATATATTAACACGCTAAACAGATATTGTCAATATTAATTTTTAATTACTTATTATCGTTTTTGTTATTGTTTTCATTATCATTATCTGTATTTTTTTCTGTGAAAGCATCTTTAATTGCTGTTATTATTTCTCCGCCAACTTCTTCTTCGCTTTCTCTTTTACTGTTAATTTTCTTTTTATCAAGTTCTTTTTGCAAAAACTTAGACAAATTTCTATGATTACTATTTTCTTTCTTTTTTCTCAACTGTTTTTGTTCTTCTGCAATTTCAGTATATTTTAATACTTCAAAATCCAGAGCCTGCTGTGCAATTGAGCCTTTTTCCTCAATTTTATTTCTTACACGCTTGCCTAAAAGTGTATAAATTGCTGCAAATACCGGCGTTCCTAAAATTAATCCCGGGAAACCGAATATAGCTCCTGCTACAATAACGCTAAACAATGTCCAGAAACCTATCAGCCCTACTTTATCTCCAACTACTTTCGGTCCTATAAGGTTACCATCTATCTGTTGGAGAACAATTATCATAATAATAAAAATTAAAGATTGAAGAGGATCAATAATTAACAGTAAAAATGCTGCCGGAATTGCACTGATAAACGGTCCGAAGAACGGTATAATATTACAAACCGCTACCAGTACACTGATCAAAAGAGCATAATCTAAATGCAAAATTGACATAGCTATAAAGCAAATTACGCCTATAATTGTAGAATCGATTGCTTTTCCTACAAGAAAACGACCACATTTTGTATCCATTACATCAACCGTTTCATATAATTTCGGCAAATACTTTATAGGTATAAATGCAACAGCTACCCTTTTTACCTGCCTGCACAAAAAATCCTTGCTTAACAGCATATAAATGGAAATAATTATACCCATTACAATGTTATAAATTACAGAAGCAGTTCCTAATGCAGCCGGAAATATTGCATTCATTAAACTTTCTGCCAGTTTAGGCAAATCCTGACCTGTAAAATTAACAAAAGCACGAGCCATAATATCGTTAAAGGATGTTATTCCGCTAAGCTGAATTCCAAAAGAGTTTTTCAGCCAGTCGATAAACATATTGAAATTAAGTTCAAACTGTTCAAAGTATCCCGGAATATTTTTTGCTAATCCTATCACACTGTCTGAAAGCTCAGGTACAATAAAACCGATCAACAGAGAAAGAATACCTATTACCAAAATATAAGTACATACAAGAGACAGAGGACTTATGCATTTTTGCCATCTTTCGTTGTTCTTACCTATTTTCACAAAGACCTTTTCCTGCAAAGCTTTATAAGGAATATTGAGAATATACGCAATTACAAATCCGTAAACAATTGGAGTTAAGGCAGAAGCAACATTACAAATAATATTCCATGCAATTAAAAAGTTATCCTTAATGAACAGCAGTCCTACTGCTACGGCTATACAAATTATTGGTCCTTTTAGCTTAAATTTTCTCACACTTTACCCTCCGATTTAAAATAATGTCATTTGTGAGGTTTCAGACATTCCTTCAAGAACACCAATTTCTCTCAATGTTTCAATTACTGCTTTTGTTACCTTTGTTTTTTGCTGTAAATCTTCTACTGACATATATGATTTATATTTTTTGCCGGATTCTGCTAAACTTTCTGCAGCGGCTTCTCCTAAACCTGACAGAGATGAAAAAGGAAGTCGTATTTTATTTTTCTCAACTTTAAACATCTTTGCCTCAGATTTATGAAGATCTATCGGTAAGACTTCTATTTTTCTTGCCAGCATTTCATTTACTATCTGAAGCGTTGAATATTCAGCATTATCCTTAGCAGTTGCTTCAAAGCCTTTTTGTTTTATAGTATTCATTTTTTCAACTACTGCCGCTTTTCCCTTCAGTACTGTTGCTCCGTCAAAATTATCTGCCCGAACAGTAAAATATGCAGCATAATATTCTACCGGTGTATGCACCTTATACCAGCCCAGTCTTAATGTTGATATCATATATGCAGCAGCATGAGCCTTTGGAAACATATATTTAATTTTCATACAGGAATCTATATACCACTGTGGAACATTATGCTCTTTCATCGCATTAAAATGCTCTTCAGTAAGCAGTTTTGTTGCTTTTCCCTTACGAACGATCTCCATAATTTTAAAGGACATTCCGGGATCCATTCCCTTATGAATCAGGTAAGTCATAATTGAATCACGAGTACCTATAACTTCTGATATTGTGCATATTTTATCTTTGATCAAATCTGCTGCGTTACCGTTCCATACATCCGTACCGTGGGAAAGTCCTGAAATTTGCAGTAAGTCTGCAAAAGTTTTCGGTTGAGACTCTAAAAGCATTTGACGAACAAAATTTGTACCAACTTCAGGAAGTGAAAATGTACCTGTTTGAGAATCTATATCCTGCGGTTCGACTCCCAGAGCTTTTGTTGATGTAAACAAAGACATAACTTCAGGGTCACTCATTGATACATCCATTACCGGTTTTCCTGTAAATTTTTCAAGATAATGATAAATTGTGGGAACATCGTGACCCAGTTCATCAAGTTTACAAATTGTATCGTGTATTGAGTGGAAATCAAAGTGAGTGGTTATATTATCTGAATTGACATCATTTGCAGGATGCTGCACAGGACAAAAATCGTAAATCTCCATTCCTCTTGGTACAACAACCATTCCCCCGGGATGCTGGCCTGTGGTACGCTTAATTCCTGTGCAACCGATAGCAAGACGTTTTTCCTCTGCTTTATGAAAAACTTTTCCCTTATCCTGAGAATACTTTTTTACAAATCCCAGAGCTGTTTTATCAGCAACTGTTGCAATTGTTCCTGCTTTAAACACATTGTCATGTCCGAATAATTCTTCTGTGTATCTGTGTGAAAAAGATTGATATTCCCCGCTGAAATTAAGGTCAATATCAGGAACTTTGTCACCTTTAAAGCCCAAAAATGTTTCAAAGGGAATTTCGTGACCGTCTCTATCCATATCAGTGCCGCATTCAGGACATTTTTTAGGCGGTAAATCAAAACCTGAACCGTAGCTGCCGTCTTCTATAAATTCACTATGCTTACAGTTTGAACAAATATAATGTGGGCACAGCGGATTTACCTCTGAAATACCTGACATTGTAGCTACAAATGAAGAGCCTACACTGCCTCGTGAACCTACCAGATATCCGTGAGCTTCACTGTCAGCAACAAGTTTTTGGGCGGTCATATAAAGAACAGAATAGCCGTATTTATTTATTGCATTAAGTTCTTTTTCAAGTCTTTCTTTAACTATTTTGGGTAAAGGGTCTCCGTATCTTTCTTTTGCCCTTTTCCATGTAATTGAATTAAGCTGTTCTTCAGCACCATCAATAAACGGAGGAAAATTTCCTGGTGGTATTGGACGAACGGATTCAATGGAATCAGCGATTTTATTTGTATTTTCAACTACAACTTCATAAGCTTTGTCTTTACCCAAATAATCAAATTCAGCTAACATTTCTGCCGTTGTACGCAAGTATAATGGGGCCTGATCTTCTGCATCCTTATAGCCTTGACCTGTCATTAAAATTTTTCTGAATTCTGAATCATGAGGATCCATAAAATGAACATCACAGGTTGCTACAACAGGCTTGCCCAACTCTTTTCCCAGGCGGATAATTTGTCTGTTTAAATCACGAAGTTCTTCTATGGATTTGCATTTTGCCTCTCGTATAAGAAACATATTGTTACCGTCTGGTTGGATCTCAAGGTAATCGTAAAATGACGCTATTCGTTTTACTTCTTCCCACGGTTTTCCCAAAATAATAGCCTGCATAACTTGTCCTGCATAGCATGCAGAACCTAAAATTAAACCTTCTCTATGTTTAATAAGCTCTGATTTAGGAATACGGGGTTTTTTATAAAAATAGTTTAAATGTGAGTATGATATCAATTTATAAAGATTTTTAAGACCTGTTTTATTCTTTACAAGAATTATTTGGTGATAAGTGGGTAGTTTCTTAAAATCTCCCCCGATAATCTTTGTGTTGATCTCATTTGTTTTTGAAATTTTATAATCGTCTTTTAATCGTCCTATTAGATTTATAAATATATTCGCAAGCATTATTGCATCATCGGTTGCTCTATGATGATTAAAATTGCCAAGTCTTAAATATTTTGCGACTGTATCAAGCTTACAGTTTTTTATATCAGGTAAAATCGCTCTTGATATTGCAACTGTATCAATTGCGGTGTAATCATAAGGTTCCCCAATATTTTCACAGGCTTTTCTAATAAATGATGTATCAAAAGGTGCATTATGGGCAACAAGCACGCTGTCTCCTGCAAAATCTAAGAACGCTTTTACTGCTTCACGCTGGGTTGGTGCGTCTTTTACCATGGCGTCAGTTATTCCGGTAAGTTCTGTTATTTTTGCAGGTATGGGCATTTCAGGGTTGGCAAAAGTTGAAAATGTATCAGTAATAACTCCGTTTACAACCTTTACAGCTCCGATTTCTGTTATTTTATCCTTTGTTGCTGAAAGTCCTGTTGTTTCTATATCAAAACAGATAAATGTTCCATCTAAACTTTCCTCTGATTCCCCTGAAACAGACTCTACCAAATCATCCATAAAGTAGGCTTCTGTACCGTATATTACTTTTATTTTTTCTTCATCTTTATTTATTGCTTCTACGGTATTCATAGCTTCAGGATAAGCCTGTGCTACACCGTGGTCAGTTATTGCTACGGCAGGATGTCCCCATTTTGCAGCTCTTTTAATTAAATCTCCTGCTGACGTTACTCCGTCCATTTGCGACATATTTGTGTGCAAATGAAGCTCTACACGCTTTTTAGGAGCATTATCTACTACATCTACCTTTTTTGCTTTTCCTATGGATCTTGCTGCAATAATAATTTCGTTAGAATAACGGTCGAATTCAACATCTCCCGAAATTACAACTGTTGTACCGTTTTTTAGATCGTCAAGAATTTGTGTATCTTTAATTGTTCCGAAGACTTTTACTGTGATCGAGCTTGTGTAATCGGTAATATCAAAATTATATATATTTTTATCTCCTCGCTTTGTAACTTTTTTCTCTGTTGAAAAAATATCTCCCCAGATTACCGTCTTACCTGTATTTAAAGATACGGAACTGATGGGTTCAATCGTTCCTTTAATTGCAGGACCGAAAAAAGGTCTGATAGATGATTTTACAATTTGTGGTTTTAAATATTCATCTTTACGAATTTCAATTTGTGTTTGAGAATTTTCTTCTTTTCTCTTTTTGATTTCTTCTGCATTTTCCTCTTCTTCAATAAAAAAGCGGTTAAATTTTTCTACATTTTCACGGTGGATTTTTTCTTCTATATTCTTTTGTGATTCCTGATAGTTTGCACTGTTTAAATCCACCCGGGTGACCCCATCGTATCTTATATTGAATTCAATACCGAATTCTTCTTTTATTAAATTTACAAGATACATATCAAATCCCTTTTCGTCTAATATAGCTTTACCGCCGTTTTTCAGGTATATCGTAAGATTATTTCCATATAAATTAACTTCTGCATCTTTTAAAGTTCCGTTAATACTGGGTATCTTTCTCTTAACTTGTGATACCAAATCCTGAAAATAAGAAGGTTCGAACAATTCTCTATTATATTTAGGCATTACAATTACTTTTGTTAATGCAAGATCTGATGTTTTAATGCTTTCTTCTAATGAAAATAATTCTTTTCCTGAAATTAATTTATTGAATGACACAGTGATTGTCATCGTTCTGGCATATTTATTTACAGAAATATTGAGTATTTCACCATCAGCTACATCTTTATTAAGTTTTAAATTAAGGTTATTTCCAAAGATCTCGCCTATTGTACTCATAAATTTCCTTTCTAAAATTACAACTTTTCTATTTCTTCAATAAGTGCGCTGATCAAGTTTTCTTCAGGCACTTTTTTTATTATTTCTCCTTTTTTAAAAACAAGTCCTACACCGTTGCCGCCTGCAATACCTATATCTGCTTCTTTTGCTTCTCCAGGTCCGTTTACAGCACAGCCCATTATTGCAACCTTTATATCTTTCTTACAATCCTTAAGTTTTTCTTGTGCTTCATTTGCCAGATTGATTAAGTCTATTTTTGTTCTGCCGCAGGTTGGACATGACACAAACTGTATTCCCTCTGTTTCTATATCCAACGCTTTTAATATATCGTGAGCTGCATAAACTTCTCTTACAGGGTCGGCCGTTAAACTGACTCTGATAGTATCTCCAATTCCTTTTACAAGCAATGCACCGATTCCCGCAGAGGATTTTATAATTCCCATACGCTCTGTCCCTGCTTCGGTTACTCCTAGATGCAAAGGATAATCACATTTTTCGGCTGCCAACTCATAAGCTTTTATCATTGTTTCAACTGATGATGATTTAATAGATAAAACTATATTGTCAAAATTAAATTTTTCTAAAAGTGAAGCATGGTATAAGGCACTTTCACAAAGTGCCTCCGGAGTTGGGTGACCGTACTTTGAAAGAATGTGCTTTTCAAGTGAACCGGAATTAACTCCGATTCTAATTGGAATATTGTGTGCTTTACAGACATCAGCTACTGCTTTTACTCTGCTGTCATCACCGATATTTCCGGGATTTATTCTGATTTTATCTATTCCTGCATTTACAGCTTCAAGTGCAAGTCTGTAATCAAAGTGTATATCAGCAACAAGAGGTATTGATACCTCTTGTTTGATTGCAGGGATAAGCCTAATTGCATCCATATTTGGAATTGCCGCACGAATAATTTCACAGCCTGCCTGCTCAAGACTTTTTGCCTGTTTAACGTTATTTTCTATATCATCGGCAGGTATATTAAGCATTGACTGAACTGATATCTTTGCTCCTCCGCCGATTTTTACATTCCCTGCAATTACCTGTTTTTTACTTGACATATTAGCCTCCAAACAGCTGCCATATATCCTTAACAGATACCAGCAACATAAACAATAACAATATAACAAGTCCGGCTGTATTTATATATGACTCTACTTTTCTCGGTATTGGTTTTCTGAAAATGCCTTCTATCAGAAGTAACACAAATCTTCCGCCGTCAAGTGCAGGAAACGGTAACATATTAACAATTCCTAAATTAATTGTGATAATTACCATTACCAGTATAATATTATTTACAGCCGCTAAAAAGCTCTGTTCAAGTCCTGCCGACGCTACTTGAGAAATTGCAGTTGTTATACCAACCGGACCTGAAACATCCTGTATTCCAAACTGACCTGTAACTAAACCTGCTAGGGATGCCCATGTCATTCTTATAACTGAAACAGTCTGACCGAATGTTTCAGTTATTACGGAAGCAAAGTTTTTTTCTATTGGTTCTACATAAAAATCAATTGCAACTGAAGGCGTTTCCTTTTCAGGGTTCAAGTATGTGAAGAAATCAACATCTTTAAGCACTATCTGCTCTGTATTTCTGATTACGGTAATGTCGGTTACATACCTCTGTCGTGTATCTTTTTCTTTTATCTCAGGTAATGTAAAATTACTTATTCCTATTTGATTATTCATTTGAGTATAAGCATCAGACATGATTTTATAGGCATTTTCTTTAGTTTCTGCCTGATTAATTTTTTGACAGCTATCTTTAATTACATTGTACAAACCTTCTAGCTGTGTTTCATCAAGATTAATTTTTTCATCGTTTGTTAAATTTTGATATAATACTGTAAGTTCATTTGTACAATCTTCTTTATATATTTTAAGTAAATGTCCGTCTACCTCTTGTACTTTCATTGTACCGATTGCAAAGGACAAATCACGAGAATTCCATATATCATAATTATTTAATTTTACTATTTTATCTCCTTTTTGCAAACCTGAATTGGCTGACCAAGAATTAACTTGAAATTCATCTACTGTTAACGAACTATATGCTGGCTGCTGAACAACGATTGAAAACATTAATATAATACCTAAAATCATATTCATAACTGCTCCTGCAATTATAACTATCATTCGTTTCCATATTTTTGCATTATTAAATGCTCTGGGATTATCGCTGTCTTCATCTTCACCTTCCATAGCGCAATAACCGCCGATTGGCAAAAGTCTTAATGAATATGTGGTTTCTCCTTTTGTAAAACTGAATATTTTAGGTCCCATTCCAAGGGCAAACTCATTAACTTTAATTCCGCTTTTTTTAGCAGTTAAAAAATGACCGCCTTCATGGAAAAAGATGATCAGTTCAAATAGAAGTACTCCGATTATTATAAGACCTGCTATTGATAAAACATTTTCCAAATTATTACTCAACTCCGTTTTTTCTTTTTTCACATACCTATTTCACTTTTACCTAATTAAAATTATTACTTATTTACTGAATTTATTACAAATTTTCTGGCAAGTGCGTCTGCTTTTATAACATCATCAAGTGTTTTAGGTTCAACTATTTTTATATTTTCAAGTGATTTTTCGACAAGTTCACCTATTTCCAAAAATGTAATTTTATCTTCTCTGAACATCTGATTAGCTGCTTCATTGGCACCGTTTACTATTGCCGGTGCCGTTTTTCCGATTTTTAATGCTTTTTTACAGGCTGACAGACATCTGAAAGTATCCTCGTCAGGTTTTGCAAAGGTCAATAAACCTATTGCTGCTAAATCAAGCTCCTTGACAGGAGACTCCAGTCTTTTTGGATATGTTATTGCATACTGAATTGGAATTCTCATATCCGGAACTCCAAGCTGTGCAATCACAGAATTATCATTATACATGATTAGTGAATGAATAATGCTTTCTCTATGAATCACTACATCAATACTTTCAACAGGAATATTAAAGAGCCAGTAGGCTTCAATTATTTCAAGACCTTTATTCATCATTGTTGCTGAATCAATTGTTATCTTTTCACCCATACTCCAATTTGGATGATTAAGCGCCTGTGCTTTTGTTACAACTTTTAATTCCTCTTTAGTCTTTCCAAAAAACGGTCCTCCCGACGCAGTTAAAATGATTTTTTTTAGGGATTTATCATCAGGTGCGCCTTGCAGACATTGAAAAATAGCTGAATGTTCGCTGTCAACAGGGTATAGCTTTACTCCGTTCCTTTTAACAGCATTCATTACCAAAGAACCTCCGGCAACAAGTGTTTCTTTATTTGCTAGAGCAACATCTTTTTTTGCTTCAATTGCAGAAAGTGTAGGCTTTAAGCCAACCATTCCCACAAGTGAATTTAAAACAAGATCGCAGTTTTTTTGTGTTGAAGCTTCAATTAAACCCTCCATACCTGTTAAAATCTTTGTATTGGTATCTTTTATCTTGTCACGAAGCTCTTTTGCCTTTTCTTCTTTAAATACAACTGCAAGTTCAGGATTAAATTCTCTTATTTGCTGTTCTAACAGTTTTATATTTGAATGTGCAGTTAATGCTGTAACCCTAATATTTAATTTAGAAACAACATCAAGTGCCTGAGTTCCTATTGAACCTGTTGAACCTAAAATTGAAATAGTTTTTATCATTTAAACCTCACTTAATTACCACAATATTATCGGCAAAAACTGATTTACCAAAAGTACAAGAGGTGCTGTGAAAATTACACTGTCAAGTCTGTCCAACATTCCGCCGTGTCCAGGAAAAATTGAACCGTAATCTTTTATTTGACAATGGCGTTTTATCAAAGAAAAACTTAAATCGCCTATTACGGAAATTATTGAGTCAAGTACTCCTATAATAAGTAAAGATACATAATTTATAGATATGTCTTTATAAACTAATTTTTGAAATATTACTCCCACTAAAATTGAAGCAATAATACAAAAAACTACTCCGCCGAAAAATCCTTCAACTGTTTTTTTGGGACTTATATTCGGACAAAGCTTATGTTTTCCGAAAAATGTACCTGCAAAATATGCTCCTGCATCAGCCATCCAAGGAGTTGACAAAATAAGTGCAAGAAAAAATGCTGTAAACGACTGATATGTTGCCATTAGATAATTTAGGCAAGCCATTCCTGAAGATACTAAAAATGTTCCTGTAAAGGCAAAAGTTAAATCATCATACAAAAGCTTATTATAGTTAAGCATCAGAGATAAAAATATAGCAACAATAAATACAAAAATAATTAGAAGTGTATATGATGTATGTGAAAATGCAGGAAAAACAAACGAAAAAACAATACATGGTATTGAAATACTCAGCTTATTTAATATATTTTTTGCAGTAAGTATTTCTGTTGCCATTATAGCTGTTGCCGCAGACACCAGCAAAGTTACAACCCAAAAGTTGTTTGTTCCTATAAGCAAAATTAAAACAACTAACGGTATTGCAATTACTGCTGTTATAATTCTTGTTTTCATTGATGACATATTATGTTCATACCTTTACTATACACCGCCGAATCGACGGTTTCTTTTTGAAAATATTTCTAATGCTTCATCTAAATCGTCTGTTGAAAAATCCGGCCAGAGCTTATTCATTATTACAAATTCCGAATAGGCACACTGCCACAACATAAAGTTTGATATTCTGTATTCTCCGCTTGGACGAATAATAAGATCCGGGTCAGGCTGTCCTGATGTGTATAAATACGATGAAACTGTCTCTTCTGTAATTTCATCAGAATTAAGCTCTCCTGATTTTACTTTTGACGAAATACGCTTGACCGCTCTTACTATTTCGTCTCTGCTTCCATAGTTCATAGCTATATTAAGCACCATTCCGTCTCTGTTTTTTGAACTCTCTTCGTTTTCAAGCATTAATTTCCGCAAATCCTCGGAAAAAGGAGATTTATCACCTATAAATTTTACTACAATACTATCGTCCTTAAAGTCTGCCAACGCTTCTTCAAGATATGATTTAAATAAATTCATAAGCGCTGATACTTCTTCATTTGGACGTTTCCAGTTTTCTGTTGAAAATGCGTAAACCGTTAAGTATTTTACACCGATATTACTGCAATATCTGGTGATTTTACGAAAAGTTTGTGCGCCTGCTTTATGTCCTGCACTGCGTGGTAACATTCGCTTTTGTGCCCATCTGCCATTTCCGTCCATTATAATTCCTATATGTTCGGGAATATTTATTTGAAGATTTTTTTCGTTGCTTTTTTTGCTAAAAAGAGCCATTTTAAATCTCCATTATCTCTTTCTGTTTTGCAGTTGAAACCTCTTCTGCTTTTTTTACAAACTTATCTGTTAAGTCCTGGGTTTTCTTTTCCGCATGTTTTAAATCATCTTCTGTTATATCTCCGCTTTTTTTCATAACTTTTAATTTTTCTATTGTCTCACGGCGAACGTTTCTGATTTGAACTTTAGTTTCCTCTGACAACTTTGATATATCTTTAACAAGCTCTTTTCTTCTGTCTTCTGTAAGCGGTGGAAATATAATTCGCAGCATTTTGCCATCGTTTTGGGGATTAATTCCCAGGTCTGATGTAAGAATAGCTCTTTCAATATCTTTAATAACAGATGCATCCCACGGCTGAATGGTTAAGGTTCTTGCTTCTGTAACTGATACTGACGCTACCTGACTGATTGGTGTTGGAGTTCCGTAATAATCAATTTTTATTTTATCCAATACCGCAGGATTTGCTCTTCCTGCTCTTATTTGAGAATACTCATCTGTAAGATGATTTATTCTTCTTTGCATACGCTCTTCTGCTTTTTTTAGCTGTTCTTGCATAATTTTTCCTCCTTAAAATTAATCTTCTGTATTTACTAATGTACCAATATTTTCACCCACGGCTGCTTTGTATATATTATCAGGGTCGTCAATGCTGAATACCAAAATAGGAATATCATTATCTTTACAAAGTGATGCTGCGGTACTATCCATAACTGCCAGGTCTTTATTTAACACCTCATGAAATGACAGTGAATCAAATTTTTTTGCGTTAGGATTCTTTTTGGGATCACAATCGTAAACACCGTCTACTAATGTAGCCTTTAGAATAATTTCCGCCTCAATCTCTGCCGCTCTCAAAGATGCTGCTGTATCTGTACTGAAAAACGGATTTCCTGTTCCGCAACCGAATATTACAACTCTGCCTTTTTCCAAATGTCTTATGGCTTTTCCTCGTATATAGGGTTCTGCAACAGTCCTCATTGAAATTGCTGTCTGAACTCGAACATCAACTCCAACCTGCTCAAGTGCATCTGCTACTCCTAAAGCGTTTATTGCTGTTGCAAGCATTCCCATGTGGTCTGCTCGTGTTCTGTCCATATTTCCGGAGCTTCTGCCTCTCCAGAAGTTTCCTCCTCCAACAACAATTCCAACTTGTATTCCCGCTTCTACGCATTTTTTGATTGGCTTACAAAATTCCAACACTGTATCAAAATCAATGCCGCTCTTTTGTTTGCCTGCAAGTGCTTCACCTGAAAGTTTTAATAAAATTCTTTTATATTTTGGTTTCATACATAACACCCCATGTTAAATTCATAATTATAATTAATATAATAATACACTTTTTTGATGGTTTTGTAAAGGAAAAGCAGTAATAATGTGTATATAAAGTTAATATTTGTAAAAAATTATTTATTATGTAGTTATTATAATTATATATAACACAAAAGGCATCGCATATTGCGATGCCTTTTAAGTTAATGATATTTATTATTTTACCATACTTGCTACTTCTGCTGCAAAGTCGTCCTGACGCTTTTCAATTCCTTCACCTTTTTCAAAGCGAACAAATTTTATAATTTTTATTGACCCGCCAAGCTCTTTTGCAACTTCATCTGTGTACTGCTGAATGTTCTTCTTATTATCTTTAACGAATTCTTGGTCAAGCAAGCAGTTTTCTTTATAAAATTTTCCAATTTTGCCCATAACAATTTTATCTGCTATTGTTTCAGGCTTACCTTCGTTTATTACAAGCTGTTTCATAACTTCTTTTTCATGCTCAAGTACATCAGCCGGAACTTCATCTTTGCATAAATATTGTGTATTGAGAGCTGCAATTTGCATGGCAACATCTTTTCCATAAGCTTCAAAGCCATCTTTATCTGCAACATCTGTTTCAAAATTTACAAGCACGCCGATCTTACCGCCTGCGTGTACATAAGCTACGCATGGTCCGTCAAGGCGTTCAAATCTTCTGATTTGAATGTTCTCACCTATTGTAAGAACCTTATCCTGCAAAAGCTCTGCAACAGTCATTGATGTTCCTTCTGCTTTTAATGCAAGTAAAGCTTCTACATCTGCAGGACTGTTATTGAGTACTGTCAATGCACATGTTTTTACAAAATTCTGGAAGTCTTCATTCTTTGCTACAAAGTCAGTCTCTGCATTTACTTCAATTACTACGCCTGCTGTTTTCTCATCATTTGTACAAGCATAAGCTATACCTTCTGCGGCAACTCTGCTTGCTTTTTTTGCCTGTTTTGCAAGTCCTTGTTCTCTTAAAAAGTCGAGAGCTTTATCCATATCACCGTCAGCATTTGTGAGTGCTTTTTTGCAGTCCATCATTCCGCAGCCTGTCTTTTCTCTTAATGCTTTTACATCTTGAGCTGTAAAATTCATATATATCTTCCTCTCGTTATTTTTTATTAGTTTTTATTCTGCAGCTTCTTCTGTCTCTTCAGTTTCTTCGTCTTTAATTGCTGCTGCACCTACCTGACCTTCTCTGCCTTCAATAATTGCGTCTGCCATTGCTCCTGCAATAAGTTTTACTGCACGGATAGCATCATCGTTTCCTGGAATGACATAATCAATTTCGTCTGGGTCACAGTTTGTATCTACAATTGCCACAATCGGAATTCCTAATTTTTTAGCTTCCAATACTGCAATCTTTTCTTTTCTGGGATCTACTATAAAGAGTGCACCCGGCATCTCTTTCATATCTTTAATACCGCCTAAAAATTTCTCAAGCTTTTCTATTTCAAGATTTAATTTTATTACTTCTTTCTTTGGAAGTAAATCAAATGTTCCATCTTCTTCCATTGTGCGAAGCTGTTTTAATCGAGCGATTCTTCTTTTGATTGTTGTAAAGTTTGTAAGCATACCGCCCAGCCATCTGGCATTTACATAGTATGCTTCAGCACGCTCTGCTTCTTCTTTAACAGAATCCTGTGCCTGCTTCTTTGTGCCTACGAAAAGTACATTTTTTCCGTCAGCAGATACTTCTCTTACAAAGTTATAAGCTTCTTCAAGTTTTTTTACTGTTTTCTGCAAGTCGATAATATAAATACCGTTGCGTTCTGTGAAGATGTATTCTGCCATTTTAGGATTCCATCTTCTTGTTTGGTGACCAAAGTGTACACCGGCCTCCAAAAGTTGTTTCATGGATACTACTGCCATTTTTATTTCCTCCTTAGGTTAAAACCTCCGCTGTGCTTTTGTTTTTATCAGCTATTACAAATTTTTATATCTGCACCTTTCTGATAAGCATCAGCGTGCGAAATGCTTTAATATATTATCATATATGTAAAAAAAAATCAAGTACTTTCGCACTTGATTTTTAAATTTATGTTTTACTTTTTATTTACCATTTATCAAAAAATTTTACAGAACCGTATGATACTACATAATTCTGTGATTCATGCCATGGACTGCTGCAAATTGAACTTTCATACATATACAATATTCTATGTTGTACAGCTGAACCGTTTTGATCAAATATAAAATTTACAGCTTTTACTGCTGAGCTGTTTGCTTTGACTGATGTGCTGCCGGAATAATTGTATCTTGAGATAACATCTGATACTGATGTAATTCCTTCAAGTACCATTGTATCTCTTACTGACTGGGCAATTAACGCACAGCCTGTAAATCCTAATGAACCGGCTTCACCCATTACAAGACGTTCAAGTAAATTTCTGTCTGAATCTGTCAGTTTAATTGTTCCGGGTACATAGTTAGGATCCGGATTGCTTATTGACAAAAGATAATTGCTGTTTGAAACACTGTTTGATACTTCTGATATTACAGATGAAGCAACTTTTTCTTCATGTTGAGCAACCTCAGTTTTCTCAGTTGTTGGTTCTGTTGCCTCTGTTACTTTTTCAGTTGTTTCTTCTGTTGTAACTGCGACAGCTTCGGTTGTTGGCTGTTCTGTTGTTTCAGGTTCAGTTTTAGCTTCAGTTGTAGGCTGTACTGTTGTTTCCTGCTCTGTTACAGGCACTGTTTCTTCTGCCTTACAGTTAGAAACAATAACATTTGAAAAATCTTCCAGATCACCAACACTAAGAGCAATTGCTTTTTTATTTGCAATAGCTTCTACGTCAGGTGCAAGAGTTGTTGTTGGTATAACAAGTGCAGCTCCGATTAATAAAAATGCTAATGAAAATGATATTACTTTAAAATATGTTCTTTTTAAGAGTGATTTTTCATTTTTTGATTTACCTTGCGCATAATAGCACTTAGTTTCTTTGCGTCTCAAAAATTTATCCTCCCTTGATTTTGGTATGTAGTTAAATACATAAATACATACTTCTTTCTTTAGTCGTAAAATTTTATCAAACACACAATTTCGTATTGTATTAAAACACAAAGATGCAAAAAATGCAAATTTTTTAAAATAGAGTTTTAATTCTAATATCGAACTAAAAGTGGTTTTTAATTCGTTTTTGAAATTATTGTTTGTAAGTTTTATACAATTTTTATCATCACATTTCGGTAAAAAGTCATAGCACGCCGAAATTTAAAAGTTAATTTTTTTTATGAAAAAAGCCTTTTTTTTGGTGTTTTGGTTCTTTTGAAGCAAAAAAATCGACTAAAATCGTATCTTCTCCAATTAATTTTATATTCTTCCATGGAATTATGCAATCATTTTCTCTGCCAAAAAGTCCGAAAAATTTTGCTCTTCCATATACAATAAGCGAACATAAATCTGCACTTTGAGTATTTATCTCTAAATCATCTACAAAACCTATTCGATATCCGTTACGTTGATTTATTACCTCTTTTCTTCTTAATTGTTGAAATGTGCATGTCCCCATAATATTCCTCCTTTGTTGACTTTTTACACCATCTTTGATAAAATTTATATGCTAATATTGTTTTTATTATTACTTAAGGAGTTTTATTATGAATTATATTCTTTTAACCGACTCTTCTTGTGATTTGCCTGACAATCTTGCAAAAGAATTAAATATTGAAGTTTTACCTATGGAATATCAGGTTGACGGAAAAAGTTACAATTACTATCTTGATGCAAGAGAAATGAGTCTTGAAGACTTTTACGGAAAACTCAAGCAAGGTATGTATGCTACTACCTCTCAAATTAACTACGATTCTTATATGAATTACTTTGAAGAATATCTTAAACAAGGCAAAGATATTTTATATATATGTATTTCATTGGGACTAAGCGGAAGTTATAATACCTGCAAGATCGCAATAGACGACTTACAAAAAAAGTATCCTGAAAGAAAAATTTATATTATTGACCCTTGCAGCGATTCAGCAGGTCAGGGTTTGGTTGTTTATAACGCAGGACTTAAATATAACGAAGGCTTATCTATTGATGAACTTAAGGATTTTATTGAGGAATACAAGAAAAAGTGCTGTCATTGGTTTGTTATTGATGATTTGGATATTTTAAAGCGTGGAGGACGAATTTCTGCTGCTACTGCTACTTTTGGCAAAGCCCTGCAAATTAAGCCTTTAATAAGCGTAGATGAAAGTGGAAAACTTGTTAATGTTGGAAAATTAAGAGGAACAAACAAAATTTATGATGAGTTTGTTAAAAAAATTAAGAGGGACGGCGAAAATTTGCAAACCCAAACTATTTTTATTGCTCATGCCGATAATCCTGAAGGTGCTGAAAAATTAAGCGAAATTCTTAAACCGTTAGTAAAGGACATTATAATTTGCAAAATCGGTCCTGTTATAGGGGCACATGTAGGTCCGGGAATGTTAGCTCTGTTATTTTACGGCAAAAGGAACATTAAAATGTAATAAATAATGCTATATATAGAAACGGTCTGTATAATTTACAGACCGTTTTTTGAATTAATATGTAAATTTAAACAGAAAATCAAAAGTTTTTGTGTTTTTTCCAGATGCAAGCGGAAAATAAATTTCAAACAGATTTTTACACCGTTAGATTACGAAAGGATTTTTACAACTAAAAACAATGTTTAACAGAAAAACGCACACAAATGCAAATTTTAGCAACACTCGTGTGCGTTATAACTTTTCTATTAATAACCGTGAGCTTCTTTTAACATCATATCTTTGACTTTCATAAGTCTTGTTTGTGTAGAACGCTCATTTTCATCAAGCTTCATAGTTATATATTTAATTTTTTCCTGTGTATCCGGAATCATAACATGTTCCAAAGCATTTACTCTGCGTCGAGTTTTCTCAATTTCTGAAGCCATAAGCTGACAGGATTTTTCCACTTCAGCTAATTTAAGCATATCAGGCAAAACCTCTGAAAGAGATTCTATCGCATCATCTAAATCAGCAGATGTAAAAGCAAAACCATAAGAAAAAATATCGTTTTTGTCAGGGGTTCTTGTTTTTATATCAAAAACAGGAATATCTACACTCATTACATTTTTTTCGCTTACTTCTATTGAAACATCCTGTTTTGGTGCAAGCAGTGCAGTATAAAGCACTTCTTCGCTCATTGACGCACGGGCAAGAACAAAGTTTTTATTTGCTGTTTCTATGCCTCTTTCAACTTTTTCTCTTAACTCTTTATTTTCCCGCACCAAATCAAGAAACTGTCTCATAAGCTCATCTCGCTTATCTTTTAAAAGCTTATGTCCTCTGATTGCAGTTACAAGCTTTTTTTTAAGCCTTGTAAGTTCCATACGGGTTGGATTTACTTGTGAGGTTGCCATTTATATCACACCTTACTTACCATAGTACATATCAAGATATTTATCGTCAATTCTCTTTAACTCTGAACGAGGTAAAATTGACAGCAGCTTCCAGCCTAAATTCAGGGTATCTTCAATATCACGGTTTGCATTATATCCCTGAGATACATATTCTTTTTCAAAAGCGTCTGCAAATTTTGCATAAAGCTTATCAATATCCGTTAAAGCGGCTTCACCTAAAATAACCATAAGCTCTTTTGCATCTTTGCCTCTTGCATAGGCAGAAAACAGCTGGTTCATTGTACTTGAATGGTCAGCTCTCGTTTTGCCCTCTCCTATACCTTTATCTTTAAGTCTTGAAAGTGACGGTAAAACATCAATTGGAGGAGCTACATTTTTTCTGTAAAGCTCACGGCTTAATATAATTTGTCCTTCAGTAATATATCCTGTAAGGTCAGGTATCGGATGGGTTTTATCATCTTCAGGCATTGTCAAAATCGGAATAAGAGTAATTGAACCGTCTTTTCCTCTTTGTCTGCCTGCTCTCTCATAAAGATTTGCAAGGTCTGTGTACATATATCCCGGATATCCTCTTCTGCCCGGAACTTCTTTACGGGCGGCTGAAACCTCACGCAATGCGTCAGCATAGTTTGTGATATCAGTCATAATAACAAGAACATGCATATTTGCTTCAAATGCAAGATATTCTGCAGCTGTTAGCGCCATACGAGGTGTTGAAATTCTCTCAATGGCGGGATCATTTGCAAGATTTATAAACAAAACCGTTCTATCTATTGCTCCTGTTTCTTTAAAGCTTTCAATAAAGAAATTGGATTCTTCAAAAGTGATACCCATAGCAGCAAATACTACGGCAAACGGCTCATTTGTTCCTCTTACCTTCGCCTGACGGGCAATTTGCGCAGCCAAGTTTGCATGAGGCAAACCTGAAGCCGAGAAAATCGGGAGTTTCTGTCCTCTTACAAGTGTATTTAGTCCATCAATGGCTGAAACACCTGTTTGAATAAATTCCTGCGGATAGTTTCTTGCCGCCGGATTCATAGGAAGTCCGTTAATATCCATACGCTTTTCAGGTAAAATTTCAGGTCCGCCGTCAATTGGTCTTCCCATACCGTCGAAAACTCTGGAAAGCATATCTTTTGATACGCCAAGCTCCATGCTTCTGCCTAAAAATCTTACCTTTGAATTTGATAAATTGATTCCTGCTGATGAGTCAAAAAGCTGTACCAAAGCATCTGTACCGTTGATCTCAAGTACTTTACAGCGGCGTACTTCTCCTGATGCCAGCTCAATTTCTCCCAATTCGTCATAGGTTACATTATTGACATTTTTAACAAGCATAAGAGGGCCCGATATTTCTTCTATTGTTCTGTATTCCTTTGGCATTAGAATTCATCCCCCTTAATGATTGTTTCTTCAAGCTCCTTATCAAGAGCATTTAAAATATCTTCGTAATTACTTTTTATCTGTTCATTTTCTATATATTTAAATCTGCCTATTTTCTCTCTTACTTCCATATTTATAACATTATCAATTTTTGCTCCTTTTTTAAGAGCTTCAAGTCCCTTATCATAAAAAGCAAGAACTAATTGCATCATCATATATTGTTTTTCAAGAGGTGTATAGGTATCTGTTTCATGGAATGCGTTTTGATGAAGAAAATCTTCTCTTATTGAACGAGCTGCTTCTAGTTTAAGCCTGTCTGACGGTGAAAGAGAATCCATACCTACAAGCTTTACTATTTCTTCAAGCTCTGCTTCCTCCTGAAGAATACTCATAATTCTTCCTCTGGATTCCATCCAATCATGTGCTACATTATTGTCGTACCAGTCAGACATTGTATCTACATAAAGTGAATAACTTGTAAGCCAGTTTACTGCCGGGAAATGTCTCTTATATGCAAGCGATGAATCAAGTCCCCAGAATACTTTTACTATTCGGAGTGTCGCCTGTGATACCGGCTCCGAAATATCTCCTCCCGGGGGTGATACGGCTCCGATTACAGAAAGTGCACCCTCTTTATCTTCGCTTCCTAAAGTTATTACTCGACCTGCACGTTCGTAGAACTGTGCCAGTCTGGATGCAAGATATGCAGGATAGCCTTCTTCACCAGGCATTTCTTCAAGTCTACCTGACATTTCTCTCAACGCTTCTGCCCATCGAGATGTGGAGTCTGCCATTAGCGCTACCGAATATCCCATATCTCTAAAATATTCTGCAATTGTAATACCTGTATAAATGGACGCTTCACGGGCGGCAACAGGCATATCTGAGGTGTTTGCTATTAGAACGGTACGTTCCATAAGTGAAAAGCCTGTTTTAGGGTCTATAAGCTCTGGAAATTCATTAAGAACATCTGTCATTTCATTTCCACGCTCTCCGCAGCCGATATATACTACAATATCTGCCTCTGCCCATTTTGCCAGCTGGTGTTGTACAACTGTTTTACCTGATCCGAACGGTCCCGGAACTGACGCTACACCGCCTTTTGCTATTGGGAAAAGCGTATCAATTACTCTCTGACCGGTTACAAGAGGCATATCAGGAGATAATTTCTTTTTATACGGTCTTCCTACACGAACAGGCCATTTTTGCATTAATGTTATATTTTTTATTTCTCCTGAAGGTGTTTCAACTGTTGCAACAGTATCTTCAACAGAATATTCTCCCTCTGAAATTGATTTAACTGTACCTTCAATTTCATTCGGTATCATTATTTTATGAACGATTACCTTTGTTTCCTGTACAGTTCCGATAATATCGCCTGCACATACTTTATCGCCTACACTTACACAAGGTTTAAAGTTCCATTTTAAATGCCTTTTTAATGACGGCACTTCTACTCCTCTTTTAAGATTATTACCGCTTACAGCCATAATATCGTCGAGAGGCCTTTGAATGCCGTCATATATACTGCTGATTAGACCGGGGCCTAATTCTACCGATAAAGGCGCTCCTGTTGATTCAACAGGTTCCCCCGGACCTAATCCGGATGTTTCTTCATAAACCTGTATTGAGGCTTTATCACCGTGCATTTCAATTATTTCGCCGATAAGTCGCTGTTCTGATACACGAACAACATCAAACATATTGGCGTCTCTCATTCCCTCTGCAATTACTAGAGGACCTGCAACTTTTTTAATTATTCCAGTGCTCATTTTTATTTATCATCCCTTCAGGATTTATACAAATTTTAATTGAAAATAAGTCATATTTCATATAAGTTTTATTCATTAATCGTTAAAAATTATATCGCTTCCAACAGCTTTTTCAACTGACTTTTTAACTGCGTTTATTCCTTCTCCCGTATTGCCTGTAACTCCCGGGATTAGTATAATCGCAGGTGTTTTTTGTTCCTGATAATGCTCTATTTTAGGTGAAAGTTCCGCAGCCAATGCTTCTGTTACATATATAACCGCATATTCACCTTCACAAAGCTTTTTAAATACCGGAGCAGGGTCTTCACCATGCTCTATTATATTTACATCAAGACCTAAAGCTGCAAATCCGTAGATACTGTCACGATCTCCTATTACTGCTGCTCTATACATACATTTTCCTCAATCTTTCTCTGACAATTTCTGTATCAAGTGAATTAAGCTTTGCAGACAGTATAATTCGTACTGCTTTTATTTCGTTTTCTCTTGCAATAATATAAGCGACTAAAGGTCCGATTGTAAAAGGTTCCCATTTTTGGGATTTCATTTTTTCGGTAACTAAGTCATCACAATATTTTTCAAAAGCAGATGGAGATCTTTTTAGGGCTTCCACTGCTTCTTTATATGCTGACGAAGTAAGATATGAACAAATTTCTTCAATTCCTTTTGCGGCTGAATTTGCAAGTATATTAATATTCAAGGTTTCACATTCTGCAAGTGATTGTTTAATAAAATCAAGTGTTTTTGCGGTTTTTGCACATCTTACAGCAATTTTTATATCTGCTGACGCTACAAAAAGCTCCGAATAAAGCTTTATAATTTCATTATCACTATTAATACCTGCATTATATACTGCCTCTAAACACGCTTTATCTATAATAATATCGCAAAGCTGTCCGTCTGATGTATGAAGCAGTACATTCATAGCTTCTTTGGCTGTATTCTGCAAATACTCCGGCAGTTGTGAATAATTGCGTTTATCTATTGCTTCATAAATTTTTTCGGCAGGAATTTTGCCAAATTCCGAAAACATATTATCAGCTTTTAAATCTCTTGTAATTGCCTTAATTGTTACCTTTAAATTATGAAAATCATTTTGAAGCAAAAACACATCAAAAGCGTTTTCTTCTTTAACAAGTTCGTTCATCAATAGCCATATTTTTTTTCTTTCTGTGGAAAGAATCTCATCACCTGTCTGGTTTGTATCGTTTCCCCAGCCTTTTTCAGTAAGAAAACGGATACAGCTTTCATAATCATCAAGTGCAATAAGAGCCTCTAAATCTTTCATTGTTAAAAGCTTAAGCTCCTTAGAGCGGATACGGGCAACCGCATAAGTATAGTCTGCTTTTGCCAAGCAAATCCCTCCTTATTCAGAAAACAGCAAGGCTGAAATTTCATCTGTAAGCTCTTCGTGCTTACTTCTGAACAT
>CANQUV010000019.1 GCA_947627135.1 uncultured Clostridia bacterium | reverse complement strand
TTTTCTTCATCTATTACTAACGGCTTTACCGAAGGATGTAACAACAAAATTAAAATCCTTAAACGCAATGCTTACGGTTACAGGAATTTCAAGCGTTTCCGCAATCGTATTTTACATATCTTTTCTCATCAGATACAAAAACAAGCGACAGCTTAATTTGCTATCGCTTGCTTATATCTAATTCTCTTTTTTCGGGTTTACCACTACTATTGACATAGAGCCAAATTTAATAAAGCCTATAAAGTAAAGCTTAAATTTCACTATGTGTAAAGTACATAGTTATAAATATGCTGCGGATGGATAACTATATTATTTATATTTTCTTTTTAAAATCCATTTTACTAAAGAAAATTTTACAAGCATATTTTTTATCGGTTGAGTTTTTGGAGCCCATGTGTTTGTGTAATGATGAATAACATAACGCCAAATGTCTCCTAATATTACATTGTTTCCAAATAATTGCCTTGAACTGTCTCCTTTAAATTCGGGGAAAATACCTTTTAGTGTTTTTGTATCTTTTACTGTGCAAAACTCAAATTTGGAATCTTCAGGTAATTTAAGATAAGAATCCATAAGCTGTTTTACAACATCATTTCCGCAAACAGCCCCAAAGCCTGAACCTGTATTGATTTCTGTCGGCGATCCATAACCAATCCACATATCATATTCAAGCAATTTATCTAAAGAAGATATTAACTCAACATCCGTGTCCAGGTAAATTCCACCGTTTTCATATATTATTTTTAATCTTGCCACATCGGTTAAATAAGCCCATTTCTTTTTTTTATAAGCTTTTTCCGCATATAAACAAAATTTATAGTCAAAGTTACTTTCGTTCCATTCTTTTATTTCGTAATCCGGACAGTATTTTTTCCAAGAGGCAATACAAGATTTCATTAAATCAGACTTTTCACCTCCGCCAAACCAGCAGTAATGAATAATTTTAGGTATCATAAAAACATCCTCGTACTGTAAAACAGTAAATATTAAAGCTTATCACTAAAAAAAATATATATATACGATTATTAGTGTGTTTAGATTATACCCTAAAGGTTTTAAACAGTCAACACTTTAGTGAGATTTTATGTCTTTTAATGCATTGATATACTTTAAAAGGCATAATATTATAATAATAAGCTACATTTTAGGGCAGGATTAAAAATATGGAACGAGAATTGTTAAATAAACAAATTGGATTAAGTATAAGAAAATACAGATTAAAAGCAGATCTAAGTCAAGAAAATCTTGCTCTTTCTGCAGGTATTTATCCTGCATATTTAGGCAGACTTGAACGCGGAGAAAAATGTCCTACTATTGATACTCTTTATAAAATAAGCGAAGCTTTAAAAATTTCTGTTTGTGATTTACTTGTTTTTAATACCTCGGAATCTTATTCCGATTTGGAAATTAGCCACAGAATTGAACATGTTCTTGAAAAAGTTCCCGATAGAAAAAAAGAAGTATTGTTAAAATAATTGAAAATATTATTGAAATTTTAGAGTAACTTTAAAAATACTCCGAATGTTAAAGCTGATATCAAAACATTCGGAGTTTGTTTGTAATATATATTTATGCACCTGTATAGGTGCATAATGATCAAATATTCGTAATAAAATAATGACAATAATACTTGCACCTGTTTTAGTGCATAGGAGTTTAAACATGAATTTAAATTATGAAAAATATGTAGGTAATAATATTCGTAAATATAGAGAATTGAAAAATCTTACACAGGAGCAGCTTTCTGCCAGATTGCAGACGTTAGGCTGCGATATCACACGAAGTGCACTGGCAAAAATTGAAGTTGGTCAGCGACATATATATATTGATGAAATTAAGATAATTAAAGAAATTCTTGATGTTTCATTTGATGATTTAATCAATTGACTATTTAGAAAATAAAAACATTGTTATAATTATTAAAAAGTAAAATTAAGGTGATGTTATGAAAACTGTTTTGATCACAGGTGCTTCAAGGGGGATAGGTGCATCAATAGCCGTTGCTTTTGCTCAACAGGGGTATGCTGTTGTTATAAATTACAACAAAAGCAAAGAAAGAGCCGAGAACCTTGCAAAAATTATTTTAGAAAGCTATAAGGTGCCGGCGTTTGCTGTAAAATGTGATGTTTCTGACTACGATCAGGTTGAGAAAATGTTTAATACAGTTAATGAAAGCTTTGGCGGAGTTGATGTTCTTATAAACAATGCGGGCATTTCCTCACAAAAGCTGTTTACGGATTTGTCTTTTGAAGAATGGAAAAATACAATGTCAACAAATCTTGACAGTATGTTTTATTGCTGTAAATTTGTTCTACCTTACATGATAAGCAAAAAAAACGGTGTTATAATCAATATCAGTTCAATGTGGGGACAAGTAGGAGCTTCCTGTGAAGTGCATTACAGTACTGCAAAAGCAGGGGTTATCGGACTTACAAAGTCTTTGGCAAAAGAGGTTGCCCCAAGCGGAATTAGAGTAAACTGTATAGCGCCCGGTGTTATTATGACGGATATGATGTCTTCCTTTGACGAAAAAACTGTAAATGAACTTAAAGAAGAAACTCCCCTGCAAAAATTAGGAACTCCTAAAAATATTGCAGATACGGCGGTGTTTCTTGCTTCTTCAAAGGCTGAATTTATCACTGGTCAAATTATTGGAGTAAACGGTGGATTTGTAATATAATGAAAAGTTTTACAAGAATTTTATTAATTGGCGCTGCGATAATATTATTAGCAGGTTATATGCTTCCGGCAAACGCAGCAGAAGCAGTCGGATTTAATGCAGGAAATACAAGCGTAAAAAATAACAGAATTTTTTCAATACCCGTCAGCGGAAAGGGAAATGAAATTCTTTCAGCGGTCAAATTTGTTTTTGAGTATGACGGAAATTCAATTAAATATAGAAAAATTAATGTAACAGACCAAAATACTATTGTTAAAGAAGTAGAAGAAAAAGGAAAATTAAGCTTGATTTTTCTTAATGAAAAAGGTGTTGATTTATCAACTGTCCCGCAACTTTTTACTATTGATTTTAAAGCTGAAAATATGAGCAAAAATCAGGAGATAAAATTTTCTGTTTTAGATTGTGTAAACAGCAAGGTTGAAAATATCAACGCATCGGGCGGGAAATGTTCAGTTACATATCTGGGAAACGCAGAAGATGATGAGAACAGTTCAAACGGCAGAACAGGCAGAAGTTCTTCTAATGGAAACGCTGATTCAGAAGACGGAGACCTGAATAATTCATACGGAGATAACGATTCCCAAAATTACGGCGACGGTGATAATACAAATCAGCAAAATAATAAATATGATGAAAATGGCAATTTGCTTGAGGTTGACGAAAAGGATAATACATTGAAAGTTTTTCTTTCAGGTGCAGTAATTGTGATTGTACTCGGTGTGATAGGCGGTATTTTATATAATTTGGGCAAAAAGTCAAAAGAGAAAGAAAACAGTGATAAAAAAGAAAGCGGCGATAAAAAAGAAAGCGGCGATAAAAAAGAAAGCGGCGATAAAAAAGAAAGCGGCGATAAAAAAGAAAGCGGCGATAAAAAAGAAAGTGGCGATAAAATAGAAAGCAGCGATGAGATAGAGAATATCGCTAAAGAAATTGGTAATGAAAAATAAAATCCTCCCTCATGATCAGAGGGAGGTAAATTTTTACATAAATGCTATTATGAGTTTCAGTGCTTCATATATACATTAGTTTATTGTTTTATTTACTTTTTAATAAAAACATTTGTTATTTCGCTTATAAACATTGTATGATAATCATTGTTATACCATTTTTCAATATCAGGCTTTAATATAATGCTTTCTGAGTTTAATTTTTGTGCGTACATTTTTTTGCAGACAAATACGAGTTTTGCTTCTTCAAAATAAGGAACACCTTCATCTGTAAATAAAGTAGTAAGGTTTGTTTCCTTGATTTTATCATGATCTCTTCCGGATTTTGTTCCGCAGAAATTCAAGGCAGCTCTGTATTGTTCGTCAAAGAAAGCCATTGTGTAATAATTTTGTTTTTGCAAAAATTCCATTGTATATCTTTGAGGACGGATAAATGTAAATGCAACAGGTTTTCCCCACATAATACCAACGCCGCCCCAGCTTATGGTCATGGTATTAAGCTTTTTTTTATCGCCTGCAGTAACCAGTGCCCAGTCTTTGCCTATGAGCTTAAATGGATTTTCTGTAATTTCTTCAGGTTTGATTGCAATAAATGACATAAAAATTCATCCTTTCTCACAATATATTGTGGTTCATTAAAAACATAGTAACATAAAAATGTATATTATTCAATAATAATTAAAATATATGCAAAATATTCATTGAAATATGCATTTAGATAAAACAAATAACAATTTCTTAAATTGAGTAAAATTGCGGATTTTTTAAAGACTTTAAAGCGATAAACAAAAAATTTATAAAAATATTTTGAATATTTATGCAAAAAATACTTGATTTTTTGCATAGGATGTGTATAATATTGATTGTAACAAATAAAATTATTACTTTGGAGGATTTATTATGGCAGACAATAAAATTAAAAAAGTAGTTTTAGCATATTCAGGCGGACTCGATACTTCAATTATTATTCCTTGGCTAAAAGAAAATTATGATAACTGTGAAGTTGTTGCAGTTTCAGGTAATGTAGGACAGGCTTCTGAACTTGAAGGTCTTGAAGAAAAAGCACTTAAAACCGGAGCTTCAAAGCTATATATTGAAGATTTAAACAAAGAATTTATAGAAGATTATGTTTGGCCTACGCTTAAAGCAGGAGCAAAATACGAGGGCAAATATCTTTTGGGTACTTCTTTTGCAAGACCGATTATTGCAAAAAGAATTGTAGAAATTGCAAAACAGGAGGGTGCAGACGCAATCTGTCACGGCTGTACAGGTAAAGGAAACGATCAGGTTCGTTTTGAACTTGCAATAAAAGCTTATGCACCTGATATGAAAATTATTGCTCCTTGGAGAACATGGGAGTTCAAATCCCGTGAAGAAGAGATTGAATATGCAGAAAAAATGAATATTCCACTAAAAATTAACAAAGAAACAAATTATAGTAAAGATAAAAATATTTGGCATTTAAGCCACGAAGGACTTGACCTTGAAAACCCTGCAAATGAGCCTATGTACAATAAAGAGGGATTTCTTGAGATGGGGGTTTCTCCGGAACAGGCACCTGATGAGCCTACTTATGTAACACTCAGCTTTGAAAAGGGTATTCCCGTTGCTGTTGACGGTGTTAAAATGGGCGGCGTAGAAATTGTTACTAAACTTAACGAGCTTGGCGGCAAAAACGGCATCGGTCTTGTAGATATGGTAGAGAACCGACTTGTAGGAATGAAATCTCGTGGTGTATATGAAACTCCCGGCGGTGCAATTCTATATGCTGCTCACAGCAAGCTGGAAGAAATCTGCCTTGATAAGGATACTCAACACTATAAGATGAATCTTTCAAATGCTTTTGCAGATTTAGTATATGACGGCAAATGGTTCACACCGCTGCGTGAGGCTATGTCAGCATTTGTAGATTCAACACAGGAGTATGTAACAGGCGATGTTAAGCTAAAGCTTTATAAAGGCAATATTATTGAAGCAGGAGTAACAAGTCCTTATTCATTATACGACGAAGAAATCGCAACATTTGACGAGGATGAAGTTTACGACCAGAACGACAGCGCAGGATTTATCAATTTGTTCGGACTTCCAATTAAGGTAAGAGCTAAAAAAGGCCTTATTAAGTAATTGATTAAAAATTTGCTTTGTTAAGGGCAGAGGTAACTCTGCCCTCAAACCGTTTTTTTGGATAACTTATTTTAGACAACTTATTTTTTGTTATGGGGTGTTTATATGCAGCTTTGGAAAGGACGTTTTCAGAAAGAACTTTCTAAAACAACCAACGATTTTAACAGTTCGATAAGCTTTGACAGCAGAATGTATAAAGAAGATATCGAGGGAAGTATTGCCCATGCAACTATGCTTGGAAAATGCGGAATAATTAAAGAAGATGATGCACAGGAAATAGTTTCGGGATTAAAGCAGATTTTAAATGATATTGACAGCGGTGTACTTCAAATAGATATGGAAGCTGAAGATATTCATACCTTTATTGAGGGTGAGCTTACAAAAAGATTGGGAGATAACGGTAAAAGACTTCATACATCAAGAAGCAGAAACGATCAGGTCGCCCTTGATATTAAGCTGTATCTTAAAAAAGAGGTAAAAAACATTAAGAAAATGCTGGAAGAGTTGGTTTATGTTCTCTGTGTTAAAGCAGAGAAATACAGTGATGCGGTAATGCCCGGATACACACATTTACAGCGGGCACAGCCCATTACATTCGGTCATCATATTCTGGCCTATGCAGAAATGTTTTTAAGAGATATTTCCCGTCTTGATGACTGTTATAAAAGAATGGATGAAATGCCGCTTGGAAGCTGTGCATTAGCAGGAACAACCTATCCTATCGACAGAAGTATAACGGCTTCTCTATTAGGATTTGAAAGAATAACAAACAATTCTCTTGACGGTGTATCAGACAGAGATTACTGCATTGAGTTTGCCTCTGTTTTGTCGATTATTATGGTACATCTGTCAAGATTTTCAGAAGAAATTATTATGTGGTGTTCATGGGAGTTTAAATTTGTTGAACTGGACGACGCATTTTCAACAGGTTCATCAATAATGCCCCAGAAAAAGAATCCTGATATTGCAGAGCTGGTAAGAGGAAAAAGCGGCAGAGTATTCGGCGATACCATGACCCTGTTAACTGTTATGAAAGGAATAGCTCTGGCGTATAACAAAGATATGCAGGAGGATAAAGAGGCTATTTTTGATGCAGTTGATACAGTCAAGATGTGTCTTACAGCATTTACACCAATGATAGATACAATGAAAGTTTTGACTCAAAATATGAGAAAGGCAGCCGCAGGCGGCTTTATAAACGCAACCGACTGCGCTGACTATTTGACAAAAAAGGGAGTACCTTTCAGGGATGCCTACAAAGCAACAGGAGAACTTGTTGCTGTTTGCATAGAAAAAGGAACTACATTGGAGGAACTTCCTTTGGAGGAATATAAAAAAATCTGCGATGTATTCGACGAGGGGTTGTATGCAGAAATTTCACTTGAAAAGTGTGCAAATGAAAGAAAGGTTTTAGGCGGTCCTAACAGTGATAATGTAAAGGCGCAGGCACAAAGGGTAAAAAACATATTAGAAAAAAAGTAGAAACCTTTCAGTTAAATGATTAAAACAGTTCAAGCAAATAGTAAAAAACATTACAGTCAAATAATTGATTAAAACTACCAAAGGATTGATATAAATGATTAAAGTAGGTATAGTGGGCGCAACAGGATATGCAGGGGCAGAGCTTGTAAGACTAATTACCTCTCACCCTCTGGCTGAAATCAGTGCAATCAGCTCTGTATCTTTTCACGGACAAAAGCTTTCAGAGGTTTATCCTGCATATATAAATATAAATGATATGGAATGTGAAACACAGGAAGAGGTAGTCGAGAAAAGCGATGTGATTTTTGCTGCTCTTCCTCATGGACTTTCACAGGAACTTGCGGCTGTATGTGTTGAGAAGGAAAAAACGTTCATTGATTTAGGCGCAGATTTTCGACTTGAAAGTGAAGAAGATTATAAAGAATGGTACGATGGTGAATTTCTTGATAAAGAATTACATAAACAGGCAGTTTACGGTTTGCCGGAGCTTTTCAGAGAAAATATAAAAAAAGGCAAGAAAATTATTGCAAACCCCGGATGTTATACAACCTGTTCGCCTCTTGCAATTGCTCCTGCCGTTAAGCTAGGATTAGTTGAAACAAAGGGCATTATTTGTGACTGTAAAAGCGGCGTAACGGGAGCGGGAAGAAAACCCAGTCAGGGAAATCATTTTCCCGAACTGAACGAGGGTTTTCACGCTTATAAGGTAGCCTCACACAGGCATACTCCTGAAATAGAACAGACACTGTCAAAATTAGCAGGCAAAAAAGTCACCGTTACATTTGTACCTCATTTGCTTCCGGTAAACAGGGGTATTCTTGCAACTGTTTATGCTGATATAAAACATGGTGTAACATTTGAACAAATTACAAATGCTTATGAAGAATTTTATAAAGATGAATACTTTGTAAGAGTTCTTCCAAACGGTATGAATGCAGATATTCACAATATTAAATATTCAAATTACTGTGATATTTCAATTCATCACGATAAGCGGGCAAATAAGCTTATAGCCTGTGCCGCTATTGATAATATGGTAAAAGGTGCGGCAGGTCAGGCAATTCAAAATATGAATATAATTTTCGGACTTGATGAAAAAACAGGTCTTACTATTATACCTCCTGCATTTTAATTTGATTTATATTAAGGATTGGTTTTATGGATTATAAATTTATAGACGGAGGAGTAACTGCACCGAAAGGTTTTACAGCTCAAGGTATTTGTGCTTCAATAAAAGCTTCTAATACAACCAAACGGGATTTAGCGTTGATTTATTGCGATACGCTCTGTAACAGTGCGGCAATTTTCACAAAAAATCTTGTAAAATCAGATGCTATCAAAGTTACTCAAAAACATCTTGAAGACGGAAAGGCACAGGCAGTCATTGTAAATTCAGGTAATGCCAATACCTGTAATGCAGACGGTTATGAAAAAGCAGAGCAAATGTGCAAAATTGCCGCAAAGGCACTTTCTGTAAGTGAAGAAAATGTAATTGTTGCTTCAACAGGAGTAATAGGACAGGTTTTGCCGATTGAGCCTGTAATTAAAGGCGTAGAAATGATGAAAGGCAACCTTACAAAAGAAGGCGGTACAAATGCGGCAGAAGCTATTATGACCACAGATACCGTAAAAAAAGAGATGGCAGCAGAGATAAGTATTGACGGCAAAAAGATATCAATAGGAGTAATTGCTAAGGGCAGTGGAATGATACATATAAATATGGGTACAATGCTTTCTTTTGTAACAACAGATGCAGCAGTATCTTCACAAATGCTAAGGGAAGCACTTTTTGAAGCAGCAGAGGACAGCTATAATATGGTATCTGTTGACGGTGATACCTCAACAAATGATACGCTTGCAATTCTTGCGTCAGGCAAGGCAGGAAATAAAGAAATAACAGAGAAAAATCAAGATTATAGAATTTTTGTTTCAGCTTTGAAAAAGCTTTTTAAAGAAATTGCAAAACGACTTGCTTCAGACGGAGAGGGAGCAACAAAGCTTTTAATATGTAATGTAAGAGGAGCAAAAACTAAAACAGACGCTAAAGGAGTTGCAAAAAGTATAATTTGCTCAAGCCTTGTAAAGGCAGCGATATTCGGTGCAGATGCAAACTGCGGCAGAATACTTTGTGCAATAGGTTACAGCGGTATGGATGTTGACGTTAATAAAACAGATGTTTTTTATAAATCTGAAAAAGGAAAAATCGAAGTCTGCAAAAACGGTTTATGTATTGAATTTTCAGAAGAAAAAGCGAAAGAAATCCTGCTTGAGAAAGAAATTGAAATTTTAGTAAATTTAAACGACGGCAGCGGTCAGGCAGAGGCATACGGTTGTGATTTAACATACGATTATGTAAAAATAAACGGAGATTACCGTACATAATAAAGAGTGTTTTGAGAGGAAATAAGAAATGGATATATCAAACAGAGCTAAAGTTTTAATACAGGCGATGCCGTACATAAAAAAATATGCGGGAGAAACAATTGTAGTAAAATACGGCGGAAATGCTATGATAAACGAAAGCCTTAAAAGTGCAGTAATGAGCGATATTGTTTTAATGCAGCTTGTGGGAATTAATGTTGTACTTGTTCACGGAGGCGGTCCTGAAATAAGCGCTATGCTTAAAAAGACAGGCAAAGAAAGCAAGTTTGTAAACGGAATGAGAGTTACAGACGAAGAAACAATAGATATAGTACAAATGGTTCTTGCAGGTAAAGTAAATAAAAGTCTTGTACAGCTTTTGTCGGAACACGGCGGCAGAGCAATCGGACTTTGCGGACTTGACGGTAAAATGCTTATGGCAGAGAAGCTGATTACAGGAAATGACTTAGGCTTTGTGGGAGAAATAAAAGAAGTAAATTCAAAGGTAATAATGGATAGTGTTAATAATGGATATGTACCAATTATAGCAACTGTTGCAGGAGGATATAAAGGAGAAGTATTCAATATTAATGCAGATTTGGCAGCATCTCAGATTGCGGCAAAAATAGGAGCAAAAAAACTTATATTAATGACAGACATAAGAGGTCTTTTAAAAGATGTAAACGATGAAAGCTCATTAATATCTGTTGTAAATGTAAGCGAGGTTCCAAGCCTAAAAAGAGAGGGAATAATAACAGGAGGTATGATTCCGAAGATCGACTGCTGTGTTGAAGCTGTAAGAAGCGGTGTAAACCGAGCTCATATTATAGACGGAAGAATAGAACACTCTATTTTGCTTGAGCTTTTCAGCGACGAAGGTATCGGAACAATGTTTTATTAAGAGGTAGATATGATAATAAGAGAGATGAAAAAAACAGATTATGCCGAAGTTTTTGAGATGTGGCAAATAACGACCAAAAGAGCCTTATCAAAGGCGGACAGCAAAGAGGGTATAGAAAAATATTTAGAGCGTAATCCCGGAATGAGTCAGGTTGCAGTAGAAGACGGCAAAATTATAGGAACAGTTTTAGCAGGACACGATGGCAGACGTGGATTTATACACCACATGGCAGTAATGCCTATGTATAGAAGACATGGAATAGGCCATAAGCTTGCACAGGTTGCGATCTCAAAAATTGAGGCAGACGGAATAGACAAAACGCATATATTTTGTTATCAGAACAACGAAACAGGGCAGAGTTTCTGGACGGATTTCGGATTTAAAAAAAGAGATGATGTTTTTGTTTATTCTTATGAAAACAAATTTAAGGAATGATATAAATGAACACAAAAGAAAAAGACAGCAAATATATAATGCATACATACGGAAGGTACAATGTTGCATTAAAAGAGGGCAAAGGCTCTTATGCTTATGATGAAGAGGGTAAAAAATATCTTGATGTAAGTTCAGGAATAGGGGTAAATTGTCTGGGATACAGCGATGAAGGTTTTGTAAAAGCAATTACACAGCAAGCCTCAAAAATTCAGCATATATCAAATTATTTTTACAGTAAGCCTACATCGGATTTGGCAGAAAAGCTATGTGCGCTCACTCCTTTTTCAAAGGTATGCTTTTCAAACAGCGGTGCAGAGGCAAACGAATGTGCAATTAAGCTTGCAAGAAAATACAGCTTTGATAAATACGGCAAGGGCAGAAATGAAATTATTTCATTAAACAATTCCTTTCATGGCAGAACAATTACAACTCTTTCCGCAACGGGACAGGAAGTTTTTCATAATTACTTTTTTCCGTTTACAGAAGGGTTTAAAATTGCACCTGCAAATAATTTTGATGCTTTAAAAGACCTTACGGATGATAAAACCTGCGCAGTTCTTATGGAATGTGTACAGGGCGAAGGCGGAGTAAATATTCTTGATAAAGAGTATGTTAAGAAAGTAAGAACTTTTTGTGACGAAAAAGATATTCTCTTAATTGTTGACGAAGTTCAGACCGGTATAGCAAGAACAGGAAAACTGTATGCCTTTGAACATTATGATATTGTACCTGACATCATAACATCAGCAAAAGGTTTAGGGGGAGGACTTCCCATAGGGGCATGTCTTTGCACACAAAAACTGGGAGAAGTAATGAGTCCTTCAACACACGGCACTACCTTTGGAGGAAATCCTGTTGTATGTGCAGGAGCAAACTATGTGCTTGAAAAGGTTGCAAATAAGGAATTTCTTGATGAGGTAACTAAAAAAGGCGAATATCTTAAAGAAAAGCTTTTAAAAACAGAAGGTGTCAAGTCTGTAAGGAATTTAGGACTTATGGTGGGAATTGAGCTTAAAGATAAAGACGCTCACGATATAGCCGTTAAGTGTGTAGAAAACGGACTTTTAATTATTACGGCAAAAAATCTGTTAAGAATGTTGCCGCCCCTAAATATAAGTTATAATGAGCTTGACGAAGCGGTAAATATACTTGAAAAAACTTTAAAGGAGAATTAATAAAATGAAACATTTACTAAAGCTTGAAGATTGGTCAACACAGGAGATCACAGAATGTTTAAATCTTGCGGATCAGTTAAAATATGAGCAGAAACATGGTATTGAACATAAGGTCCTTAAAGGAAAAACATTAGGTATGATTTTTGAAAAGGCAAGCACACGTACTCGAGTATCTTTTGAAGTAGGAATGACTCAGCTTGGAGGATATCCGCTGTTTTTGTCATCTAATGATTTGCAGATTGGAAGAGGTGAGCCTGTTGAAGATACTGCAAGAGTTCTTTCCCGCTTCCTTGACGGTATAATGATTCGTACATTTAAGCAGGAAGAGGTAGAAGCTCTTGCAAAATACGGCAGTATCCCTGTTATCAACGGTTTAACAGACTATTGCCACCCATGTCAGGTACTAGCAGATTTAATGACAATAAGAGAGTTTAAAGGCAAGTTGAACGGTCTTAAAATGTGCTTTATCGGAGACGGTAACAATATGATGAATTCGTTGATCGTAGGTGCTTTGCGAACCGGTATGAGCATTTCGGTTGCCTGCCCCGAGGGGTATGAACCTCCGCAGAATATTTTAAACTTTGCCACAGAATTTGAAGGTAAATTTGAAATGGTAAGAGAACCTCTTGAAGCCGCAAAAGGAGCTGATGTTGTTTATACTGACGTATGGGCATCAATGGGACAGGAAGAAGAGAAAAAGCTTCGTGAAAAGGCATTTGCAGGCTATCAGGTAAATCAGGAACTTTTGAATGTAACAAATTCCGAATGTATGGTACTGCATTGTCTGCCGGCTCACAGGGGAGAAGAAATCACCGCTGATGTATTTGAAGCTCACGCAAACGAGATTTTTGAAGAAGCAGAAAACAGACTCCATGCCCAGAAAGCCGTTATGGTAAAATGTATGAAAGATGAAAAATAAGTAAATAAGTATTTAATATTAAAAGACAAAAATCCTGTGAGTAGGTTACTCTCACAGGATTTTATATTATATTTAATTGATAGGGAGTTTTGCCGCACAGCGGTGACAAAAGGAGGGGGAAAACCTTTGAACCCTGCGGACTTTTAAAAGGCTCAGCCAAAATTTTTGATTTTTTGCAAAGTCTTTGACTATTTAATCACTGTTTTTACTTTCCGCAGCATTAACTCCCGTTAAAAAAGCTACCGACCTCTCTATTGCATCCTTGCTGTTGCCCCAATCGCCGCCTCGGTTGCGGTAATCGTACATACTGCAAAAATGAGTTATATCATTTTTCAGTTCTTTCATATAGCGTTGTGTTAAATTATAGGTATCGGCGTAAAAAGCAGATATCATTTTTGAGGGTATTCCGTTTTTGCCTTGTGCTGCCTTTAAAATAAAATTGTAATGCTTTAAACAAATATACGGCTGTTCCTTATATAATTTGCGAAATTCTTCGTCCTTTTGCCACTCTGCAAAAACTGTTGACATTAAATGATACATATCATGTTCAATTCTGTCGCAGACATAACAGGTGCTTTGAAGTTTATCAAGTGTTTCAAGTTGTTTTTTATCAGGTTTGCCCTTCGGCGGTTTTGCAAAGCATTTATCAATATATTCCTGCAAATGTGTTTCAAGCATTAATGCGTTAGGCAGCTTTTTTCCAAATTGTATCATTCGTTGAAAATGCTCTTTGCAAAATCCTTTATCGTTGGTTTGTATGCGAATATTAGGTTCCATCATGGCGTCTCCGGTAATAAATTCCACATACTGTTCTTCAAGCATTTTCTCCATTCTGCACATAGGACAGCCGTCTCTTGGTTTAAAAATGTCATTTATTGGTATGGTGCAAATGTTTTCTTTCATTTTTGTTCTCCGATAATTTTTTAAATTGTTATTTTTATTATACCACAGTCGCAAAAAATATGATATACTTTGTTTATAACAAAAAGGGGTTTTTTTATGGAATGTGTTAAAACAGATAATGGGGTAAAGGTTTATCCTGTAAAAGATTTGGATCTGGCACAAACTCTAGACTGCGGCCAGAGTTTTCGCTGGAAGGAGCAAGAAGATAACAGTTATAAGGGAGTTGCCTTTAGCAGAGCAGTTTGTATGAAATTAGAGGGGGAAACTCTATACATAAATAATGCAACGATAGAGGATTTTGAAAAAATATGGAGGCCTTATCTTGATTTAGATTTAGACTACGGAAAAATCAGAAAAGAAATCAGTAAAATCCACCCTGTTTTAAAAGATGCTGCAAAGTATTCTCACGGTATAAGAATTTTACGGCAGGAACCATACGAAGCGTTATGTACCTTTATAATTTCTCAAAACAACAACATAAAAAGAATAAAGGGAATAATAGAACGACTTTGTGAAAACTTTGGGGAAAAGCTGAAAAGCGGAGAATTTGCATTTCCAACGGCAGAAAAAATGGCATCTTTAGTGGAAGAAGATTTACAGCCGTTAAGAGCAGGTTTCAGAAATAAATACATAATAGACGGAGCAAAAAAGGTAGCGTCGGGAGAAGTAAATCTAGAAATATGTAAAACACTTCCTTATGAAGAAGCAAGAACAGAACTTATGAAAATTAAGGGAGTTGGCATAAAGGTAGCGGACTGTACGCTTTTATTCGGAATGCATAGAATAGAGGCATTTCCAATAGATGTGTGGATGAAACGTGCTATGGAAATACTGTTCCCTGATATGACCAATAAAGATTTTGGTGAATATGCAGGAATTGCCCAACAGTATATTTTTCATTACAGCCGTATGCATCCCGAACTTTTCAAATAGCAGCCGGTGGGCTGTTTTTCCGTGCAGACAGCACCATATATGAACAACCTTTTGTTCCCGAAATTTTCCGGGTAGTTTTCAATAATGTAAAATAAATAGCCGGTGGGCTGTTTTTTCGTGCAGACAGCACTGTATATAAACAACCTTTTGTTCCCGAGAATTTACGGGTAGTTTTCAATAATGTAAAATAAATAGCCGGTTGGCTGTTTTTTCGTGCAGACAGCACCGTATATAAACAACCTTTTGTTCCCGAAAATTTACGGGTAGTTTTCAATAATGTAAAATAAATAGCCGGTTGGCTGTTTTTTCGTGCAGACAGCACCATATATAAACAACCTTTTGTTCCCGAATTTTTCAAGCAGTTTTATATAAAGTGAAAAAGGCGTTGAGCTATTATACTCAACGCCTAATTAGTTTTTATAAAGTAAACTTTTAAATCAAGCCTTATTAACAGAACCAAAAAGCTCCATTTTTTCTTTAACGGTTTCTTTAATAGCTTCAAAACCGGGGGCAAGAAGTTTTCTCGGGTCAAAGCCTTTGCCTTGTTGGTCTTTGCCTGCTTCAATGTATTTTCTTGTTGCGTCGGCAAAAGCAAGCTGACATTCAGTATTAACATTGATTTTTGAAACACCTAAAGAAATAGCCTTTTTAATCATATCAGAAGGAATTCCAGTACCTCCGTGGAGAACTAAAGGCATTTCACCTGTAAGCTGCTGAACGGCGTCAAGAGTTTCAAAGCTTAATCCCTGCCAATTCTCAGGATATTTGCCGTGAATATTACCGATACCTGCTGCAAGCATTGTTACGCCTAAATCAGCAATCATTTTACATTCCTGCGGGTCTGCACATTCTCCTGCACCGATAACACCATCTTCTTCACCGCCGATAGAGCCGACTTCAGCCTCAATTGAAAGATTTTTCTCGTTGCATATAGCAACTAACTCTTTTGTTTTTTCAACATTTTCCTCAATCGGATAATGAGAGCCGTCAAACATAATTGAGCTGAAACCTGCCTCAATACAAGCCTTTGCACCCTCATAAGAACCGTGGTCAAGATGAAGAGCAACAGGAACAGTAATGTTAAGTTCTTCTAACATACCGTTTACCATACCAACTACTGTTTTGTAGCCGCACATATATTTACCTGCGCCTTCAGATACACCCAGAATAACAGGTGAGTTTAATTCCTGTGCAGTTAAAAGGATAGCTTTTGTCCATTCAAGGTTGTTAATGTTAAATTGACCTACTGCATAGTGGCCTGCTTTTGCTTTTGTAAGCATTTCTTTTGCGTTTACTAATGGCATATAATTTACCTCCGATAAATATTTGGTGAAAACACCGTCATTAAAGTTATTATACTATAAATTTTTATGAATATAAAGCCTTTATAAGAAAAATTTTTAAAAATTGTCAAATTTTTCACAAATAAAGGATAAAATTTACTTAAAACATCAAAAATTCAGTTACACAACACATATTAAACAATTATAAAGGTTGATTTACTATTTTAAGAGAGATATAATATATAAGATGTATAGAGATTAAAAAATGTTTTTCGGAGGTTTAATATGGATAACCAGAACGATAATTATGATAATAAAAATTATATCCCAAGAGAGCCGGATTTTCCGCCAAAATCCTATGAGTATGTTACCCGTCAAAATAGTCTTAACACTGAAGAAATTAAAGAAAATATTGCTCCTGATTCCCAGCAAAATGAAAAAACCGCTGAAAGTTCCAACTTTTATGAAGAAAGTCAAAATATTTTTAAATCAAACAGCACAAATGATATGAATTACGGCGGTAATTATAAAAATGAGGATGATTTAGGCATTCCTGATATTCCTCCGCAGAGTTTTCAAAATAGCAATAATCATATAAATCATCAAAATCAACAGGCGGTGCAGGCTCAGCAGAATTATGAAAGCAATCAGTCATTTTCACAAGATAATTCATGCGCAAATTATTCTTACGGAACAAATGTACAGTCTCAAAATTATAATCAAAATAATGTTCAGCCGCCATATAATCAGTACCCCATGCAAGGTTACCCTCAACCCTATATGCAGAATAATAACGGTAATGTAAACTATCCTTATAATCAGGGATACCAGTCGTATGTAAATCCTCAATATACAAATCAAAATTTTAATCAGCAGTTAAATCCTTATAATAATGCTGCCAATAATAACGGTATGCCTGATTCTCCCGTAAATCAAGCGCCTAAAAACAATACGGGCTTAAAAGTATTTCTAATCTGCCTTGGTGTTTTGTTCGGCTTTTGTTTGATCGGATTTGTTGCCATGATAAGCTATTCTATGGGACAAAGTGTAAATTCAACTGATATAAATTCAATTATTCCCACAGGGTATTATGAAACAGATGAACCTACCGCTGCGCAGGAAGAGTACACTGAATCTGATTACAGCGATAAGATAAATCCAAAATACGAAGGATTGAAAATAGGTGATTCCGTAAGTGATAAAAACAATGAAAAATACAATTCCGAATACACATATAATGCAGTATCCCAGTCAGTTGTAGGGATTATTTGCTATAAGGGAGAAGTAACAGATGTGTCACAATGTGCGACACAGGGTTCAGGTATTGTAATTTCACAGGACGGATATATTATTACAAACTCACATTTAATTAATAACAGTAAAACTGCTTATGTATTTCAGGTAATTACAAGCGACGGCAAAGAATATACAGCAGGTGTTGTTGCTTATGATTCAAGAACTGATATTGCACTTTTAAAAGCAGATGCAACCGGCTTAAAGCCGGCAGCATTTGGCAAATCGGAAGATATGAGTATAGGTTCAAGTGTTGTTGCAATTGGAAACCCGGGAGGAATAGGATACCAGAATTCAATGACCAGCGGAGTGATTTCTGCACTTAACAGAACAGTTCCGTCCAATACAAATGTAAAATATATTCAGACCGATGCAGCAATCAATCCCGGAAACAGCGGAGGACCATTGTGCAATTTATATGGTCAGGTTATAGGTATGAATACCTCAAAAATAGTATCTGAAAAATATGAAGGAATGGGTTTTTCGATACCGAGCGAAACAATAAAAACCGTTGTAGACGAGCTTATGAAAAACGGATATATAGCAGGCAGAGTAAAAATGGGAATTGTAGGAACTGCAGTTACTGCGCAGGAAAAGACCATATATGATTTGCCTTCAGGAATTCTGGTAGATTCAGTTGAGCCGGACGGCCCGTTAAAGGACAGTGACATACAAGCAGATGATATAATTACAAAAATCGACGGAGAAAGCATATCAAACTTTGGAGACGTTTACGCTGTTCTTGAAAACCATAAGCCCGGGGATAAAATAAAGCTGGAAGTTTACCGTTCACCGTATATAAACGGTACGGAAGAAACCTTTGAGGTTGAAGTAACTCTTGTTGAAGATAAAGCGAAATAATAAACTGAATATAAATTGGATAATAAAGCAAAATAAGGTTTACAGGCGGAAGAATTCCGCCTGTATTTTGCTTATATAAACTTGAAATAAAATAATATTTTAAATATTCCATAAAATACTTTTAAATGACTTTATATTGTGGTAAAATAAAAAATCATATACTAAACGGAGGTAGTTTTTATGCCTTTTATAAATGTAATGGTCAGTAAAAAAGTAACACAGGAAGAACAGCTTGCAGTAAAAGCAAAGTTAGGCAGAGCAATTTCTGTTTTTCCCGGAAAAAGTGAACCATATCTTATGGTAAATATAACGCCTGAATGTAATTTATACTTTGGCGGAAAAAACGATACCCCGATTGCTATGGGTGAAATAAAGCTTTTTGGCAGTTCTACAAGAGAATATTATGAAAAATTTACCGCAGAGTTTTGCAAAATTATGGAAGAAGAACTTAATATTCCTCAAGATAAAATATATATAACTTATCAGGAAATAGAAAATTGGGGTTATAACGGCTTTAATTTTTAACGGAGGAAATTATGAAATCATACAGAAAAGAGCTTTGGTTTAATGTTCCTGCAAGAAGGCAGATTGTAAGAATTACGGAAGATATCCAGCAGGCAATCAATGAAAGCGGAGTTAAGGAAGGTCTGGTTTTAGTTAATGCGATGAATATAACGGCCTCTGTTTTTATTAACGATGATGAAAGCGGTCTGCATTCCGATTATGAAAGATGGCTTGAAAAATTAGCTCCCGAAAAGCCGTACAGCCAATATGCACATAACGGGTTTGAAGATAATGCAGACGCTCACCTCAAGCGCACAATTATGGGCAGAGAGGTCGTATGTGCTATTACAAACGGAAGACTTGATTTCGGCACATGGGAGCAAATATTTTATTATGAGCTTGACGGTAAACGCAAAAAGCATGTATTGGTTAAAATTATAGGTGAATAAAAGGAAAGGCTGAGGGTAAAAAATGAAAATTGTTGTACTTGCAGGCGGATTAAGTACAGAGCGGGATGTATCGATATCATCAGGGTCTTTGGTAGCAAAGGCGTTAAGAGAAAGAGGACACAAGGTAGTACTGTTAGATGTTTTTACAGGTTACGAAGAAGATATTTGTGATATTGACGCTCTGTTTAAAGAAAATTATGATTTTAAGGAAAATTCAAGAGTAACAGAACAAATACCCGATTTAGAGAAGGTAAAAAAATCCCGAAAAGATAAGACAAACCGATTTTTAGGCAGAAATGTTGCGGAAATTTGTGCAGAAGCAGATATTACATTTTTAGCGCTCCACGGTGATATTGGAGAAAACGGAAAACTTCAGGCAACGCTTGATGTTTTAGGAATTAAATATACAGGTTCAGGATATCTCGGATCTGCGCTTGCTATGGATAAAGGACTTACAAAAAGCGTATTGATCCAGAATAAAATAAGAACTCCTTCGGGATATTACTATAATTTTGAAGACGAAAAAAACGGCAGTATTTATAAATGGAATTGTTTTCCCTGCGTTGTTAAACCTTGCTCGGGAGGTTCAAGTGTAGGTATTACAAAGGCAAATAATAAAGAAGAGTTTAAAGAATCTGTAAAAGAGGCCTTTAAATACGAAAAAGAAATTGTAGTAGAACAGTTTATTAAAGGCAGGGAGTTTTCAGTGGGTGTTTTAGAGGGCAAGGCATTACCTCCCATTGAAATTATTCCAAAATCCGGATTTTATGATTATAAGTCAAAATACCAGGCAGGTCTTACAGATGAAATTTGTCCTGCCGATATTGATGAAGAAACAGATAAAAAATTAAGAAGTGCAGCAGAAGAATGTTTTAGGGCCTTAAAGTTGCAGGCTTACGGCAGAGTGGATTTTATGCTTGATGAAAAGGGAGATGTTTATTGTTTAGAGGCGAATACACTTCCCGGAATGACGCCAACGAGTCTTTTGCCCCAGGAAGCAAATGTTGACGGTTTAAGTTACGGCGAACTTTGCGAAAAGATTATAGACATTTCTCTAAAAAAATATAATTAAAAGGTACATATATGAAAAAATTTACTCTTAAACAAGTAGCAGAAGCCTGCAAAGGAAAATTTGTCGGCGATGAAAAATATTTAGATTATCCAATTACCTCTGTTGAACGTGACAGCCGAGAGATAAAAGAGGGAAGCTTATTTCTTGCAATTAAAGGTGCAAGGGTAGACGGTCACGAATTTATTGAAAAATGTTATGAGCGTGGGGCAGTATGTGCATTGTGTGAAAAAGCTCCCGAAAATCCCCAAAAATCCTATATATTAGTGAAGTCGACCCTTGAAGCAGTAAAACAAATTGCAGAAAGCTACCGTCAGCTTTTTGATATTCCTGTAATAGGTATATCAGGCAGCGTAGGCAAAACCTCGACCAAAGAGATGATTGCCTCAGTTTTAAGCCAAAAGTTTAAAGTTCATAAAACAATTGGCAATTTAAATAACGAACTTGGGGTTCCGTTAACTTTGTTCGGTCTTGAGGAAGAACATCAGGCTGCAGTTATAGAAATGGGCATTTCAGATTTTGGGGAAATGCAGAGAATTTCCAAAATGGTAAAGCCGACGATCTGTGTTATTACAATTATAGGAAGCTGTCACCTTGAAAATTTAGGCGACAGAAACGGAGTATTAAAAGCAAAAACGGAAATGTTTGAGAATATGGCTGACAACGCAAAAATTTTCTTAAACGGTGATGATGATAAGCTAATAACAGTTAAAGAGGTTCGTGGAATCAAACCTGAATTTTACGGATTAAACAGCAGTAATAAATATTATGCAGAAAATATAAACAATACGGGAACAGAAGGTGTTGAATGTACTCTTTGCTTTGACGGCACAAAATTAAATGTAACTATTCCTGCTTTGGGTAATTATATGGTATCTAATGCTTTGGCAGCCGTTGCGGTAGGTAAAGCGTTAGGATTGTCGGATGAACAGCTTATAAGCGGAATTGAAAGCTATAAAACGGTAGGGAGCCGTGCAAATTTAATAAAAGCTCAAAGGTTTACGATTATTGACGACTGCTATAATGCAAATCCCAATTCCGTAAAAGCAGCAATAGATACTCTTGCAAACTTCGGCGGAAGAAAGATCGCAGTTTTAGGAGATATGAAAGAACTTGGAAAAACCGAACTGCAATTGCATAATGAAATCGGCGTATATGCCGCTCGAAAGAAAATAGATGTTATAGTAGCCGTAGGACCTCTTGCAAAAGAGATCTATGCAGGAGCAAAAAACGAAATCGAAAGTACACAGACTTTTTATTTTGAAAATATAGAAGAAGCAAAAGAAAATTTAACAAATCTTTTAAAAGAAGGAGATACAGTTCTTGTAAAAGCGTCTCATTCAATGCATTTTGAAAGAATAACAGAATTTTTAAAACAATAAAATAATAAAAAGTCCGGATTGTTAGGATCCGGACTTTTTGTATAATTATAATAATATATTTTCGTGATTTTTTAAAATAACTTTTAATTGATGTTTTGTGTAACAATATCGTTATTAACCAAAATCGTGACGGTTTCCCCCTTTGCTGCCTATTTTTTCAAATTCTCTTACAATTTCATCAATTTTCAGAAAATATCCTTTATCTGTTAGGCTGTCATCTTCAATGACAGCTTTAATCTTTTTCAGTGTTTTATAGCATACAGCTTCTGCCATTTTATTAATGTTTGTTTGTAAATTGGGGAAAACAATGTTTATTTCCTCTTGTTTTAAAAGTTCAATAATAATATCTTTGTATAAATCCATACGAATCACCTCTTGAACACTTTAACCTAAAACAGGTTAAAACACAATACCCTGTTTCAGGTTATTGTAATATACCTTTGAGGTGGAAAAAATGTATAAAAGACTTAAAGATTTAAGAGAGGATAGAGATTTATCGCAAAAAGAACTTGCAAAAATACTGGAAATGTCACAAACGGGATATTCAAAATATGAAACAGGCGAAAATGATATTCCCACACAAATTTTAATTAAACTTGCCGATTTTTACAACACTTCAATTGATTATATATTGGGCAGAACTAATAATCAAAAACCTTATTAAACAGCCGGTGGGCTGTCTCTTTGAGCAGACAGCACCATATATAAACGCCCTTTTATGCCCGACTGTCAGCGAGCAGTTTCATATAAAGTAAAAAAACAAATCTGTCTCAAAACACTGATTTTATGTTTTGAGCCAGACTTTTTTTATTTTATATCTTTTATATTATATAATCTCATGGCGTTTTCTTTTGTAATATCTAAAAGCTTTTGAACCTCCATATTTCTTACCTGGGCAATTTTTTCTGCCGTATATATTATCATAGTGCTGTTGCATTGTTTGCCCCTGAAAGGAACAGGTGCCATATAGGGTGCGTCTGTTTCAAGAAGAAGTCTGTCAATGGGTATCTCCTTTGCAACCTCAATGCTGTGCTTTGCGTTTTTAAAGGTTACAACTCCTCCCAAACTTATGCTCATTCCAAGCTTTACTACTTCTCTCATAAGCTCAACGCTTCCCGAAAAACAATGTACCAATCCTTGCGGTCTGTGTTTTCTCAGCATTTCCATTGTATCGCCGTGAGCTTCTCGGTCGTGTATAACAACAGGCATATTTACATCTTTTGAAAATTGGAGCTGTTCTTCAAAAAATTTTTTTTGTTTATCTCTTGGTATATCCCAATGATAATCAAGGCCTATTTCTCCTATTGCAACAACCTTTTTATTTTTTATAAGATCTTCCATTTTATATAGATAATCCGGTACAGCATCATCAATATTTTCAGGATGAAATCCCACAGTTGCATAAATAAAAGGATATTTTTTTGCAAAGCTTATTGCGGTTTCTGCTGTCTGCAAATTTACTGAAGCATTTACAATTCCGCAAACTCCCTTGCTCTCCATAATGTTAAGCAGATCGTTTCTATTATCATTAAACCATTTATCGTCATAATGAGCATGAGCGTCAAATATATTATTCATAATATCACATCCGAAAATATTTTAACATTTTATAAGTATCTTTTCAATAAAATTATTGACTGTTGGTTTTAATTATTATAAAATTATAATATTATCTAGGGGTGATGTAATGAAAGGAAAAAAATTTTTAAAAATTGTATTGTTAGCAATTATGACGTTAACTCTTGTTTTAAGCTGTATAAGTGTTTCTGCCGTAAGTAATGATATTTTACCACAGAAATATACACATATTTCACCGCTTGATTTCGGCAACGAAAATGATTACGGCGGCGGTGGCGGCTGGGATGGCGGCAACGACTGGGGCGGCGGTAATGACTACGATTATAACGGAGACTATGGTGGACACAGCAGTTCCGGAGGCTCAATAGATATCGAGGATATACCGATTTTCATAATTATTATAGTTGTTATAATAGTAGTATTAGTTTTTGCAAAGTTAAAAAAGAAAAATATTGGTCCTGCCGTTCGTCAGGGAACACAGCAGGGACAGCATATTCTTATTCCTGACAGAACTGCACAAATTGAGGCAATTATTAAGGAAGAGGATCCAAACTTCTCAACTTCAGACTTCCTCACATTCGGCAAACAGGTATTTGTTGATATACAGGAGGCTTGGAGTGCAAGAGATTTATCAAAAGTCAGAGTTGTTATGCATGATAATCTCTATAATCAAACTCAAAAGCAGGTTGAGAGTAAAATTCAAAACGGCGTTATTAATAAAATTGAAAATATTGCAGTCAGCACAGCATATCTTACAGCTTATAAATACGATAAGCAGTTTGAGTATGTTACAATGTACTTGAACGCAAGATTTATTGATTATGAGATAGACGAAAAGACAGGCACTGTTTTAAGAGGCGATACAACAAACCGCTGGGAAATGCGTTACCTGCTTAAATTTATGAGAAGTACGGGCGTTAAAACCAAAGACGAAACAAATGTGCTTAAATCTCATAACTGTCCGAACTGCGGAGCACCGCTTGAAATGGCATCAGGAGGCGTTTGCGAATATTGCGGTTCAGTTGTTACAACAGGTCAGTACAGCTGGGTACTTTCAGCATACACATCTGTTCGTAACGATACAGTGGACGAAGGAATTTCGGTTGACAGACCGCCGAAAAATAACAGTAATAATAACGACAGCAATAATAACAGCAATATGTAATTGTCATTATTATATAAAGCAGATAAAGGAGCAGTTTAAAACTGCTCCTTTTTTTAAATAGAATTAATAAAACAAAACTGCCGCATTTTTTACGACAGTTTTGGTATATTTATTTCTTATTTTATTTATTATTTTAGTTCGTTTTCAACGCATTTTAATGCTTCGGCAACTATATTATGCATATCAAAATATTTATACATTCCCAATCTGCCGCCGAATATAACATCGGTTTCTTTCTCTGCTAGCTTATTGTACTTTTCAAAAAGCTCGTTATTCTTTTGGTCGTTCAAAGGATAATAAGGTTCGTCGCCCGGTTTCCAGTCGTTAGGGTATTCCCTTGTGATAACTGTTTTTAAAACAGTTTTTGATGGGTCCTGACACATAAATTCAAAGTGTTTATGCTCTATTATTCTTGTATATGGAATTTCATACTCTGTATAGTTTACAACGGCATTTCCCTGATAATTTTCTTCATCAAGAACCTCTGTTTCAAATCTTAAGCTTCTGTATTCAAGGTAACCGTAACAATGGTCAAAGTATTCATCAATCATTCCGGTAAACAAAATTCTATCTGCCTTAGATTTAAGCATATCCTTGTTATCAAAAAAATCTGTATTAAGCTTTACATCACAGCCTTTGAGCATTTTTTCAATAATTTGTGTGTATCCGCCTTCCGGAATTCCCTGATATTTGTCATTAAAATAGTTGTTGTCATAGGTAAGCCTTACAGGAAGACGCTTTATTATAAAGGAAGGTAATTCTGTTGCTTTTCTGCCCCATTGTTTTTCAGTATAACCTTTAACAAGCTTTTCATATATATCCTTTCCCACAAGTGATATTGCCTGTTCTTCAAGGTTTTTAGGTTCTTTAATATTTGCTTCTTTTATTTGCTCGTCAATTTTTGCCTTTGCTTCTTTTGGAGTCAAAACTCCCCACATTTTAGAAAAAGTGTTCATATTAAAAGGCATATTATAAAGCTCGTCCTTATAAATTGCAACAGGAGAGTTTGTGTAGCGGTTAAACTCCGCAAACTGATTTATATAATCCCAAACCTTTTTATTTGAAGTGTGGAAAATATGTGCGCCGTACTGATGAACATTAATTCCTTCAATTTCTTTCGTATAAATATTTCCCCCTATGTTGGGACGCTTATCTATTACAAGACACTTTTTGCCTCTTTTAGTCATTTCATAAGCAAAAACAGCGCCGAAAAGTCCGCTTCCTACAATTAAATAATCATATTTTTTCATTTGTTTCAGCCTTTCAGGTCATAATTTATGTTTTCAAATTTATTTACAATATAATTTAACCATTTTGGGGTATTATTTTTATTTATTAAGATTTTGTTATCTGAATATTTTGCAAGATATGAAAAGTCGTTGTTATTATCCACAAAAATACCGTAATCGCAATAGGGCAAAAGATTAATCACATTTTTAGCCTGCTTATGAAACTTTTCTATTCTAACATCCTTTTCGTCCTTACTTAAAAGCCCTACACGGTCGTCTATTCCAATAAAATGAAGATGTACTTCGTATCCTTTTTGCTTTGCTATTTTTGCAAGCAGGATAGCTTCGTCGCTTAAAAGAGTTGTTTCAACAGTAAAATTATAGCCCTTTTCCATACATTGAGCAGGATTTTTTGCCACCAGATAAACAGACAAAAGGTCACAAAAAATAAGTCCCAGACTGTTTGGCTTTGTCTGTATTAAATTAAGATACACCTTCTTGCCCACATCGTCTGCACCGGCAATAATAGTATAGGTTTTCATTCTAACACCCCAATTATATAAGTATTATATTATGACAAGGGGGTTATGTCAAATAATAAATATAAATGTTTTAAATGATTAAATAATAATATAATATTAGAAAAAATTTACCATAGAGCAACGACAATTTATCTCCTGTTTTTTTAAATCTTTTAGCTTTTACAAAACAGGAAAACTTCTATTTGTTGCCTTAATGAAAAAAGGGCAAGCAAGGTGCTTGCCCTTTAAGTATGTAATTTAATTAGTTACATGATTGAATTAATAAGTCCGCCTTTTTTAATGATGTTTTGTATAAATTCGGGAAATGGTTCTGCCTGATATGTTTTTCCTGTTGTTTCGTTTGTAATAATGCCGGTATCAAAATTGACCGAAACAGTATCTCCATCATTAATATCCTTTGCGGCTTCGTCACATTCAAGAATTGGAAGTCCAATATTAATTGAGTTTCTGTAAAAAATTCTTGCAAATGTAGACGCAATTACGCAGGATATTCCGGATGCTTTTATGGCAATAGGTGCATGTTCTCTTGAACTTCCGCACCCGAAGTTCTTTTTTGCAACCATAATGTCGCCTTCTTTGACTTTGTTTACAAACTCTTTATCAATATCTTCCATACAATGAGCCGCAAGCTCTTTGTGTGAGGCTGTGTTTAAATATCTTGCAGGAATAATAACATCGGTATCAACATTATCTCCGAATTTATGTACTGTACCTTTTGCGTTCATATTATTTACCTCCTCTATTAAAGCTTTGCAGGATCTGTAATATATCCTGTTACTGCACTTGCAGCGGCAACGGCCGGACTTGCAAGGTAAATTTCACTGTCAATATGTCCCATACGGCCTACAAAGTTTCTGTTTGTTGTTGAAATTGCCTTTTCTCCTGCCGCAAGGATACCCATGTGTCCGCCCAGACAAGGTCCGCAAGTGGGAGTAGATACTACTGCTCCTGCTTCAATAAAAATGTCAAACAATCCCTCGTGCATAGCCTCAAGCCAGATTTGCTGAGTTCCGGGGAATATTATACATCTTACATTTTTCGCAAGCTTTCTGCCCTTTAAAATTTCTGCAGCAGCTCTTAAATCGGAAATCCTTCCGTTTGTACAGGAACCGATAACAACCTGATCGATTTTAACCTCTGTTTCCCCGATTTCATCAACTGTTTTAGTGTTTTCGGGAAGATGTGGATAAGCAACCGTAGGTTTAAGTTCGCTTAAATTAATTACATAAGTTTCATCGTATTCGGCGTCTTTATCTGCTGTGTATTCAACAGGCGTGCCCTGATATCTGCCGTTACAATATTCTCTTGTAATGTCGTCAACAGGGAATATTCCGTTTTTTGCACCTGCTTCAATAGCCATATTTGCTACACAAAGTCTATCGTCAATATTTAAATACTTCAAGCCTTCGCCGCAAAATTCCATTGATTTATAAAGAGCGCCGTCAACCCCGATTTTGCCGATAATATGCAAAATTACATCTTTTCCGCTTACATAACCCTGTGGTTTTCCCACAAGCTCAAACCTTATTGCAGACGGAACCTTAAACCACGCTTTACCGCTTATCATACCTGCGGCCATATCCGTAGAACCTACGCCTGTTGAAAAAGCACCTAAAGCTCCGTAAGTACAGGTGTGGGAATCTGCACCGATACAAAGACATCCGGGACCAACAAGTCCCTGTTCAGGCAAAAGTGCGTGTTCAATACCCATTTGGCCAACATCTTTGTAGTTTTTGATATCATACTTGTTCGCAAATTCTCTTACCTGTTTAACCTGTGTTGCGGCTTTAATATCCTTATTAGGTGTAAAATGGTCCATTATCATGGCAATTTTTGTATTGTCAAAAACAGATGTTGCTTTATTTTCTGTAAATACATTGATTGCAACAGGAGATGTAACATCATTTCCAAGAACCATATCAAGGTTTGCTTCAATAAGCTGACCTGCTTTTACCTGCGGAAGCCCTGCGTGTGCTGCAAGAATTTTTTGTGACATAGTCATTCCCATAAAACTCACTCCTTAATTTATAGTGTTTATCCTTTATTAAATTTATTATTGCATAACTATTGTCAAAAGATTGTAAACTATGCTACAATTATATAAATAAATTACAGCTGAAAAGGGAGATAATTTTGGAAAACATTTTTGTTCATAACCAACAGACAAATTTTCAGATAAACAATGAAATACAAATAGTTCTTGAAAATTCTGGACCTAAAAAGTTATACGAAAAAGGAGATATAATATATTATCAAGGAGATTTTGCAAACAGTTTTTATTATCTTTCAAAGGGAAAGGTAAATGTTTTTATGACATCTCCCGAAGGAATTGAAAAAACTCTAAATACAGCACAAAACGGAGAGATTTTGGGAGAAGCGGCTTTTTTTGATAAAATGCCAAGGGTAAGTTCTGCAAAGGCGGTTACAAAATCCGAAATAGTTGTTATAGACAGAAAAAAGCTTATTGAGCTTATCAGGCAATATCCCAGACTTGCTATGGAACTTCTGGAAAATCAGGCAAAGCGGATAAGAATGTTATCCTCACAAATAGACTCTATGACATTTTTAAAAGCAGATGAACGAATTGCACAGCTTTTATTACAGTATAAAATTACAGTAAACAAAAAAACCGTAGTTCATTTAACTCACGAGGAAATAGGAAATATGGCCGGGGTTTCGAGGGTGACGGTAAGTAAGATACTAAACAGATTTTGCAAAAGAGGTTATATAAAAACAAATTACAGGGAAATAGAAATTAAAAATCAAAATGCAATAGAGCAAATACTTTCAAATAATGAAAGTTGTAATTTTTTGTAAAATTGCAGTTGCAATTATTATTTATTTATTGTAAAATAAAATCAAGGGCATAACCCGATATTAATTTTACAGGGGGAATTTAATATTATGGAAGCAAAAGGTAAAGTACTATTAAAGGCAACCGGAATTATAATGATCATTCTTTCAATTTTTGGATTGCTAGGAGGCATTATACTTGCTGGTGTATCAGCAATATTTTTTTCAGGAACAATTCAAATAAGTGAACTGTTATCTGCGATACCCCAATTCACTGAAGCACAAATTAATGCATTGTTTGAATATATAGCTGCATTTTCAGTTTTTGCAATTATTATATCGCTTGTTGAATTGATTGCAGGTGTACTTGGTGTTAAAAAGTCAGGCGTTCCAAAATCAGCAAAGCCTTGTATTGTTTTTGGAGTTATGCTCATATTAATAACAATTGTAAATATTATTTATGGTATGATAGTAAATACTGCTGAATTTAATTTTAGTGCGGTTATGAGTAATTTATTCAGCTGTATATCAGGTTTAATTGTTCCTATACTTTACCTGATCGGTGCATACAAGAATATTAAAGATTAATTTATCTCAACAAGAAATAAACCAAAATTTAAAATTTGTTAAAAAAATAATGGGTCGGTTTAAAACTCTAAAAATTTTAAACCGACCCATTTATAATTTTTATTATCAGCTTATTTTAGAACCTGTTTCCATTTCATCAACAAAAATAACCTTTACATCTTCCTTGCAGGTGGCTGCGAGTATCATTCCGCAGCTTTCAACTCCACATAGTTTTGCAGGTTTAAGATTAGAAACAAGTATTATTTTTCTGCCGATTAAATCATCGGGAGTATAAAATTTTGCAATTCCGCTTGCAACCGTTCGCTCACTTATACCGTCGTTTACAGTAAGCTTTAACAATTTTTTTGCCTTTTTTATTGGCTCGCATGCGGTGATTTCGGCAACCTTTAAATCGACTTTGCAAAAATCTTCAATGCCTATTTGTGCAACACCCTCAATTTCTTCAATTGACTTTTCTTCTTTTGCACTTTCTATTTGTTTTTCTGCAATTTCTGTAAGCATTTTTTCAGCGTCAATTCTTTGGAAAATCGGGGTTGCCGTATTTACTTTTTCTCCATGTTTTAATGCTCCAAATGAAGATAGACTTTCATAACTGTCAATATTGCAGTTAAGCTGTTTTAAAATGATTTTTGCCGTATCCGGCATAAAGGGAGAAAGCAAAACGGCTATAAACCGGATACTTTCCATTAAATTGTAAAGAACTGTTCCTAAACGCTTTTGTGTATCTTCATTTTTTGCCAGTATCCATGGGGTAGTTTCATCAATATATTTATTGCATCTGCGTGCCAAATTAAATATGGCATCTAAAGCGTCGCTCATTCTGAATGTGCTTAAAAGCTCATCTACTTTTTTTACGGTATCTATACACAAATCCTTAAGCTCGTCATCAATTGGCTCTTTGTCATCGGGAGTCTGAATAACTCCGTCAAAGTATTTGTTGTTCATGGCAATACTTCTGTTTACAAGATTGCCTAAAGTGTTTGCAAGGTCAGAGTTAAATCTCTCTATAATAGTTTCATAGGTTATTGAACCGTCGCTGATATATGGCATCTCCGAAAGAAGATAATATCTAACCGCATCTACACCTATTAGATTTACTAAATCGTCAGCGTAAATTACATTACCTCTTGATTTACTCATTTTATCCTCGCCAAACAGCAGCCACGGGTGTCCGAATACTTGTTTCGGCAAAGGCTCGCCTAGTGCCATAAGCATTATCGGCCAGTAAATTGTATGAAACCTTAAAATATCCTTGCCAATAATATGAACATCGGCAGGCCAGTATTTTTTATAATTTTCTGAGCTTCCGTCAGGGTCATAACCTAAGGCGGTTATATAGTTTGACAATGCGTCTATCCACACATATATAACGTGATTATCGTCAAAACTTACGGGAATTCCCCATTTAAAGCTTGTTCGTGATACGCATAAGTCCTGTAAGCCGGGCTTTATAAAATTATTTAACATTTCCTTTTTACGGCTCTCAGGATATATGAAATCAGGATGGCTTTCTATATAATCTTCAAGCTGTTTCTGGTATTTTGAAAGCTTTAAAAAATATGCTTCTTCCTTTGCCTTCTTTACCTCTCTTCCACAGTCGGGACATTTTCCGTCTACAAGCTGGGATTCCGTCCAGAAGCTCTCGCAGGGTGTGCAGTAAAGGCCTTCGTATTCGCTTTTGTAAATGTCGCCTTGTTCATAAAGCTTTTTGAATATTTTTTGCACGACCTTTTCGTGATAATCATCAGTTGTCCTTATGAAATGGTTATAGGTTGTGTTTAAAATATCGCATATAGAACGGATTTCTCCTGATACTTTATCAACATATTCTTTCGGCGTTACTCCTGACGCTTTTGCGTATTCTTCTATTTTTTGTCCGTGCTCGTCTGTTCCTGTTAAAAAGAAAACATCGTAACCCTGCAAACGTTTGTATCTTGCCAAAGCGTCTGTCAGCACGATTTCATAGCTGTTGCCTATGTGTGGCTTTCTTGAAGTATAAGCAATTGCCGTGGTTATATAATAAGGCTTTTTCACACACATGATTTTTCCTCCCGTTAATTTTTACATATAATATATTATTATATCAACATCATTTAGAAAATGCAATAAATTGGAATAATATTAAAAATATTAACATATAATAATCCAGGATATGATTAAAAAGAGTAATTTACAAGTTTTAACTAAGAATATAGGACAAATATAAATTACTACTTGACAAATATATATATAGGTGATAAAATAATTAAGCTGTCACAGAGGGTTGTATTTAATGGAGGCAGTTCTTGAAAAATCCTTAGTAAAGAACGATAGGCTTCAGCAAGCTCTGTTTTAAGCACAGCAACCATATATCGCGGAGTAGAGCAGTTCGGTAGCTCGTCGGGCTCATAACCCGAAGGTCGTAGGTTCAAATCCTGCCTCCG
>CANQUV010000018.1 GCA_947627135.1 uncultured Clostridia bacterium | reverse complement strand
TCTACTCTTTTTTTATTTTCTTATTATTTTTATTTCTGTAGGCTCTATTTGTTACCCCAACATTTATTATAGAGCCTTTTTAAATTGGCATCTTTTTAGATGTCAATTTTTTTTGTGCTTTTTTGTTTAATATCAATATTGAAAGTTTCTGTCGATTATTATATAATACTATTGGGTGATGACGTATGAAAACTTTAAAAAAAGTTGTAAGTTTATCTCTTTCTTTTTTATTACTTTTTATTTCGGTAGCTTATGTTTCTGTTAACGCTCTTACTTATTATGAGTTTGGTGATTTTACTTTCAGATATGCTACTGACGAAAGTGTTATTATTTCTGATTATCATGGAGATAGCTCTACTATGGTTATTCCTGATACTCTGCTTGATCGTCCTGTTACTATTCTTGAAGCTAATGCTTTTATGGGCGATAATTTTATTGAACATATTGTTTTTGGCAAAAACTTTACTACTTTTGGTGCTATGTGTTTTGCTGATTCAACTGCATTGAAAGATTTAGTTTTTCCTGATACTTTAAAACTTATTGTTTTTGCGTCCTTTCAGGGATGTACTGCTTTGTCTTATGTAGATTTTGCCGATAGTTGTGTATCCATTGTATCTGAAGATTGCTTTAATAAGTGTTCTTCTCTTAATGATGTTCGTTTGAATGATAATGTAACTGTTATTGAAAAACGTGCTTTTGCAAATTGTCCTGCTTTGGAAAAAATTTATATTCCTTCTTCTGTTACTTCTATTACTCAAGATGCTTTTTATAATTCTCCTAATGTTACTATTGCTTGCTATGCTGGATCTTATGCTCTGGATTATGCAATTCAAAATAATTTAGATTATATTATTCTTGATGATATTGATAAATCAGAACTTAAATCTACCATTGATTCTGCCGAAAATATATTAAACAATATTTTAATTTATATTCCTGAAACAGTTGAAGGTTTTGAAAATACTTATAATCAGGCTGTAAACGTTTATAAGGATGTTTATTCAACAGCAGAAGATGTTAAAAATGCTAACGATTTACTCTTGAATGCAATTAACAGTGCAAAAACATATAAAATTGGTGATTCTGATTTAAGTGGTGAAGTTAACATCAGAGATGCTACAATAATTCAACTTTACTGTGCAAAATTAGCAAGCTTTAATGATACTCAATTTAAAATTGCTGATATGGATCAAGACGGTATAGTAACTGTAAAAGATGCAACTTTAATTCAGTTAACTTTAGCTGGTTTAATATAATCAAAAGCAAGGATTTTAAATCCTTGCTTTTATTTTTGTTGATTTATGTTAATAATTAGATTATAATATATTTATAATTTAGAGAGGAATTCAATATATGAAAATCAAAAATGATTATGTTTTACGCAAAGTTGCAGATAATGCTGTGTTAGTTCCCATAGGAAAAAGTGCTGTTGATTTTAACGGTATGATAAAATTAAACGATACAGGTGCATATTTATTTAAACTTATTCAAAAAGGTGCAGATGAACAATCACTTGTTGATAATTTGGTTACTGAATATGATGTCAGCAAGCAAAAAGCTTTAAATGATGTTTCTGCTTTCATAAAAAAGTTAAGGGATGCAGATATAGTTGAATAATAGTGTAAGTATAAGTGATATTCTAGATATTATAATTGAAAAATTAAATAATGAAGGTAAAGTTATTTTTACCCCAAAGGGTTCAAGTATGAGGCCCCTTTTAAGTGGTGAAAACAGTGTTGTTATTGAGAAAATTTCACGCAGACTTAAAAAGAATGATATACCTTTTATTTTTATAAAAAAAACTAATTCTTTTATAATTCATAGAGTAATTAAGGTAGAAAAAAACGGACTTTATGTTACCTGTGGAGATAATAACATACAAAAAGAATATAATATTTCTGATAATGATATTTTAGGTATTGTTACGGGATATTATAAAAACGGCAAACTAAAATCTTTTAACAGTTATGGATATAAAATTTATTGTTTTTATATTAACGCTATTCGTCCATTAAGAACATTATATCATAAAATTTTTGATTTTTTGAAAAATAGGGGGTGAACATTTGAAAAAAACAGATAAAAGTGCTTTACTCTGGATTTTTAAATGCTCAAAACCTCAAATTGTTAATATTATTTTGATTACTGTTTTTTATGCAATTATTGCATTTAACGGTGTTGCGTTAGCTCTTGTTTCAAAAAATCTTATTGATTCTGCTGTTAGCAAAAATATCAAAGCTATTTTTACTTTTTCTTCTATTCTTGTGTGTTTAGTTGTATTTCAGATCATTATTAATATTGTTTGCAGGGTTATTATATTTAATATTAATGCAAAACTTGAAATTTCAATAAAAACAAATTTATATGAAAATATTTTAAGAAAAAATTATAGTGATATTAAAAATTATCATTCTGGAGAACTTATAAACAGACTAACAAGTGATATATCAGTGGTAACAAGTACAATAACAATGATTTTGCCACAATTGTCTTTTTTAGCAGTTAAATTACTCGGCGTTTTTATAGTTTTGTTTTCAATTGATTATATTTTTGCTTTGATTTTTTTTATTGCAGGTATTTTGTTGTTTTTATTTTCTCAACTCTTTAAGAAAAAGATTAAATTATTTCATAAAAACGTTCAAGAAACTGATGGTAAAGTCCGTTCATTTTTGCAGGAAACTATTGAGAGCTTATTAGTTGTAAAAGTATTTAGGGCGGAAAAAAAAGTAAAAGATAATGCTGTGAATTTACAAAATGAAAACTTTAGAATAAAAAGAAAAAGGAACTATATCTCAATATTTACTACAACCGGATTTTCTTTTATTTTTACTATCGGATATTTTTACGGAATGATTTGGGGAGCATTTAATATTTATTCAGGATTAATTACTTATGGTACATTAACTGCGGTATTGTCATTAATTTCTCAAATTCAAGGTCCGATTTCAGGATTAACAGGAATTATCCCTCAATATTATTCTGCGTTAGCCTCAACTGAAAGAATAATGGAAATTGAGAATTTAGAAGATGAAGCAGTTATTAATGATAAAAATATTGATACGGAAAAAATTTATTCAACATTAAAATCAATTGAATTTGATAATATTACTTTTTCTTATGATAAAGAAAAAATATTTGACAGAACAAGTTTGTCAATAAATAAAGGTGATTATGTAGTAATTACCGGTATTTCAGGTATTGGAAAAAGTACATTAACAAGACTTTTACTAAGTGTTTTTCCACTGGATGATGGTAAAATATATCTTAAACTTAATAACGGCGAAAAAATTTTTGTTGATAAGACATTAAGAAAAATGTTTGCCTATGTTCCTCAAGGTAATTTTGTTTTATCTGGAACTATAAGAGAAAATATTTCTTTTGTTAGACCGGATGCGACTGATGAAGAAATTATGGAAGCGGCAAAAATAAGCTGTGCAGATGAATTTATTAATAATTTGCCCAACGGACTTGATACTGTACTTGGAGAAAAGGGAAGCGGATTATCTGAAGGTCAGATACAGCGTATTGCTATTGCAAGAGCAGTAATTTGTAAAACGCCTATTCTTTTGCTTGATGAGGCAACATCGGCACTTGATATTGAGACAGAAAGAAGATTATTAAGAAACTTAAGAAATAAGCGTAGTTATATGACATTAATACTGGTTTCTCATAAATTGTCAGCCAATTCTGTTTGCAATAAGGAAGTGAGAATAGATAATAAAAAAATAGTTGTTTCGGAGATAAATAATGAAAACAAATATTGATCCTTTACAGAAAAATGAATATGTTTATTTACTGCAGGTTCTTAAAGCATCTTTATATAATAAAGAGATTCCCATTCCTCCATCTAATATAAATTGGCTGTTTTTATTTAATTTAGTAAAATATAATTCATGTGTTAATATCTTTTTTAACGGTATAAGTAAATTGCCTGATGAATTCAAGCCAAATAAACAAATTTATAATGAACTTCAAAATTTAAACAACATTTTTTTAATTCAAGATACTAATCAATTGTATGAATTGTCTGCTCTTTTTAATGAGTTTGAAAAACAGGGTGTATATTTTATGCCTTTAAAGGGTTATGTTTTAAAAAATGATTATCCGCAGTCTGATTTTAGAATTATGACTGACGCCGATATTTTGTTTAAAGAAAGTCAGATCGATATAGTAAAAAAAATATATAAATCACTTGGTTATGAATTTGAATTTTTTGATAACGATAATCAATATCATTTTAAAAAAGAACCGTATATTTTTATTGAAATGCACACTTCGCTAGTAAATCACAAAGATGAAAAATATGATTACTTTTTAGATATTTGGGAAAAATCTCATAAAAAAGAGAACCATAATTATTATTATGAAATGACCAAAGAAGATTATTATATATTTTTTATTGAACACGCTTCTAATCATTTTAAACTTGGAGGAATTGGATTAAGGCAATTAATAGATATTTATTTGTATAATAAAAAATATGAAAACGAACTAAATTATTCTTATTTAAAAAATGAGTTAAACAAAATCAATCTTTTAGTTTTTGAAGAAAAAATTAAAAATATTTCATTTAAATGGTTTGAAAAGCAGGATTTTAACTCATTTTCATCACTGGAAGAATTTATTCTTTTATCCAGTGCATTAGGAAGATTAGATGTTGCATTTGCTAATAGGTCGATGGAGCATAAGCGTTCAATGGCTGAAAAAAATAAAAAACCATCAAGATTAAAATTTCTTTTATCACACATTTTTCCTAATAAAGAAAATATGATAAAGAATTATAGTTACTTAAATAAATTTCCTTTTTTGCTTCCAGTCTCATGGGTGCAGATGTGGAGTAAAAGGATTTTTATATCTCATAATGTTCACTTTAAGCGCGGAATTAGATTAAGAATGGATTATGTAGATGATAAAGGCGAAGAATATCTAAATAATATTTACAATGAAGTAGGCTTAAAAAACACCTGATTGACAACTGTTCAATCAGGTGTTTTAAACTTTGATGTAAATATAAAATTAATTTCAAATTTTTATTCTGTCTTTGCTTCCTATTTTTAATTTGATTTTTTCAGGCTCATACTGATTATACCTTATAACGCTTTGTACAATTCCTATACATATTAGCATACTTAATACGGAACTTCCGCCTGCACTGAAAAATGGAAGAGTAATTCCTACAACAGGTATAAATCCCAGAACCATACCTATATTTATTATTGTTTGTGAGGCTATAAGTGAAAAAATACCATAACAAATATATTTACCTTTATAATCAGATACTTTGTTAGCTTTTAATGCAATTCTTACGATTATAACAAATAAAATAACTAAAATTAGAACGCAACCTATAAAACCGAGTTCTTCGCCGGCAACAGTAAAAATAAAATCATTTTGTTGTTCCGGAACAATTCCATATTCAACTCTTTGTCCGTTAAAAAGGCCGCTTCCATAAAGTTCTCCTGAAGCTATTGACACTTTGCCCTGATATTGTTGCCAACCATAATTAGTTAATGCATTTCCGTCTAAATCAAATAAAGCTAAAATTCTGTTTCTATGTTCGTTATTTAATATGAATGTCCATAATATCGGCACGCTTACAATCAAAATTACACCGAGAGTAATAAAATATTTTACCGAAACTCCTGCTGCAAAAGTCATTACCAAAAACATTATGGCAAAGATTAAAACAGTTCCGTCATCACCCTGTAAATGAATAATTAATATTGGTATTAATGCGTGAAGAAATAAAGTAAGTATTGCAAATAAATTTTTTAAATAATTTTTTTCTTTTAGATAAGATAAGTGTTTTGTAAAAGTAAAAATAAAGCAAATTTTAATAAATTCAGAAGGCTGTACCGTAAATCCACCCGGAAGTCTTATCCATGCAGTATCGTCAGTACCTTCAACCTGAATACCAAAAATAAACACAGACAGTGACAAAATCAATGCGATTATTGCAAAAATCCACCAAAATTTTATAAATAAATTATAGTCAATAAAACTAATAAATATAGCGGCAACAAATCCAATACAAATAGCCGCAATTTGTGATAATAAATAATTATAATCTCCTGCACGCTGAAGACTTGTTATTAGAATAATACTGAAAGCAGTTGCAATAACTGTAAATAACCAAAGGAGACAATCATTTCTTTTGAAAAAAATTTGTAGTTTCTTTTTAATTGTTATCGCCTCCATCAAATTAATATAAAATAATTATATAAAAATATATCTTTAATATCAAGTATATTTGCAAATTAGAATATTTTATACAAGTTAATATGTTAAAATTCAATTATAAATGATTTATGCGGAGGTGTATTTTCAATATGTTAACTGATATTGAAATCGCACAAAAGGCTAATTTATTGCCTATTAAAAAAATAGCTGAAAATTTGGGAATTAAAGAAGACGAATTAGAGTATTACGGTAACTATAAAGCAAAGCTTTCTGAAAGTTTGTTTGAAAGGGTATCAAATAATCCTGACGGTAAGCTTATCTTAGTAACTGCGATTAATCCTACTCCGGCCGGAGAGGGCAAAACAACAACTACTGCCGGTTTAGGACAGGCTATGGCTAAAATAGGAAAAAACGCAATAATTGCGTTAAGAGAGCCCTCGCTTGGACCGGTATTCGGAATAAAAGGCGGAGCAGCAGGAGGCGGATACGCACAGGTACTTCCAATGGAGGATATTAACCTTCATTTTACAGGGGATATGCATGCAATTACTTCTGCCAATAACCTTTGTTGTGCTATGCTTGATAACCATATTCAGCAAGGAAACGTACTTGGAATTGATCCCAGAAGAGTTTTAATTAAAAGATGTCTTGATATGAATGACAGAGCATTAAGAAATATTGTAATAGGAATGGGCGGTAAAGTAAACGGGGTTCCCAGAGAAGATCATTTTATAATTACTGTTGCCTCTGAAGTTATGGCAATTTTGTGTCTTGCAGCAGATGTATCTGATTTAAAAGAAAGACTCGGTAAAATACTGATTGCCTATGATTATAACGGAAAACCGGTATTTGCAAAGGACATTAAGGCAGACGGAGCTATGGCGACGCTTCTTAAAGATGCAGTAAAACCTAATCTTGTTCAAACATTAGAGGGTACTCCTGCAATTATGCACGGCGGACCTTTTGCAAATATAGCACATGGCTGTAACTCCGTAAGAGCTACCAAGCTTGCATTGAAATTAGCTGATTACTGCATTACAGAGGCAGGTTTCGGTTCTGATTTGGGAGCTGAGAAATTTCTTGATATAAAGTGTAGATATGCAGGACTAAAACCAAATGCTATTGTAGTTGTAGCTACCTGCAGAGCGTTAAAATATAATGCAGGTATTTCTAAGGATAAATGCGGAGAAGAAAATCTTGAAGCTTTGAAGAAAGGTATTGTAAACTTAGGTGTGCATATTGATAATATGAGAAAGTACAATGTGCCTGTCGTAGTTGCAATAAATAGATTTAACACTGATTCTAAAGAAGAATTAGAATTTATTGAAAACTATTGTATTGAAAAAGGTGCTGATTTTGCCTTATCAGATGTATTTGCAAATGGAGGAGAGGGCGGAAAAGCTCTTGCTGAAAAAGTATGTGAGGCTTGTGAAAAACAATCTGATTTTTCACCGATTTATCCATTGAATATTACCCTGAAAGAAAAAGTTAAAACTATTGCCGAAAAAATCTACGGTGCAAAAGATGTAGTATTTACAACTCAGGCAGAAAAAAGTATCAAAGAATTATCGGAGCTTAATATTGACGAATTACCCGTTTGTGTTGCAAAAACACAGTATTCACTTTCTGATAACCCACAGCTACTTGGTGCTCCGAAGGACTTTACAATAACAGTAAGAAATGTAACCTTGTCAAACGGTGCAGGATTTGTGGTTGTATATACAGGCGATATTATGACTATGCCCGGATTACCTAAAACACCTGCGGCAGAAAGAATAGATGTAGACAACAGCGGAAAGATTAGCGGTTTATTCTGATGATTAAAATAAATTCAAGTTCTGTAACGGATACAGAGCAAATAGCTAAAAGAATAGCACAAAGATTATCAGGTGTTGAAGTTATTGCATTATACGGCGGACTGGGAATGGGTAAAACTGCGTTTACAAGAGGTTTATGTTCAGCTTTAGAATGTACAGATGACGTTTCAAGTCCAACATTCGCACTTGTAAATGAATATAAGGGTAAATTTCCAATATATCACTTTGATATGTATAGAGTTGAAACGTGGGATGACTTGTATTCCACCGGATTTTTTGATTACATAGGAAACGGCATTTTAGTAATTGAATGGAGCGAAAATATTGACGGAGCATTACCTGACAACACTGTAAAGATAGAGATATCTAAAGGTGAAACTGATAATGAACGAATTTTTAAAATAGATGGGATTGAAATTATTTGAAAATATTATCTTTTGATTCATCGGCAACTGCTGCTTCAGTAGCTTTAATTGAAGATGATAAGGTTATTGGCGAATTTTATATAAATACAAAAATAACACATAGCCAGACATTATTGCCAATGACTGAAAGCTTATTAAGCTGCGTTCAAATGAAAATTAATGAAGTTGATGTTTTTGCTGTTAATGCTGGTCCCGGTTCGTTTACAGGAGTCAGAATAGGAGTTGCAGCGGTTAAGGGGATGTCAATTGCACTGAATAAACCTTGTATATCTGTATCAACTCTGGATTCAATGGCATATAATCTGAAATCTCAAAACTGCATAGCTGTTTGTGTAATGGATGCAAGATGTGAACAGGTTTATAATGCAAATTTTGATATTAAAAACGGCGTAATAAAAAGACTTTGTGATGACAGAGCGTTAAAAATAGATGATCTGAAACAGGAACTAGAATCCCTGTCAAAAGAAATTGTATTTGTCGGCGATGGTGCAGACTTATGTTATAATAAATTAAAAGACAAATTACCTTATACAAAATTAGCAGAAGAAAGCAAGCGTTATCAAAATGCAGTTTCTACTGCTTTAATTGCAAAAGAGTTATATAACGAGGGGAAAATTTTATCTGCTGAAGATTTAATGCCTTTATATTTAAGACTTCCGCAGGCAGAAAGAGAACTTAAAAGAAGAAAGGAAAGTAAATAGTATGAGAATTGCTTTAGGCAGTGATCACGGTGGAGTAAACATTAAAAATGCGGTGATTAAATACTTAGAGAAAAATAAAATAGAGTATAAAGATTTCGGTTGCTTTGATGATAACAGTGTTGATTATCCTGTTTATGCATATAAAACAGCAAAAGAAGTAGCTGACGGAAATTATAATCTTGGAATTTTATGCTGTGGTACAGGCATTGGAATTTCAATGGCAGCAAATAAAGTTAAAGGTATTCGGGCAGCAGTAGTAACGGATAAATTTTCTGCTGAAATGACGAGAAGGCACAATAACGCAAATATTTTGTGTATGGGAGGAAGAGTTATTAACGAAAAGCAGGCAGTAGAGCTTGCTGATATTTTTATTAACACTCCTTTTGATGTTGAAGAACGCCATTTAAGAAGATTGAAAATGATTGATGAAATTGAAAAAGGGACTTTCTTAATTTAATATTTATTTTTTTACCACTCTGGCATTTTTGCAAGAGTGGAATTTTTTTGGTAAAAGTAAATAATTGTTACAAATAATTATTGTATAAATTTACAAAATAATTTGATTTTGTAACTATTTTTCTTAAAAAATTTCATTTTCTTAAATTTATTTACAAAAAACACTTGTTTTTTTTCTAATAAAGTATTATAATACACTTACAATGCTTTTAAAGAATTACTGAAAAGAATTAAAAGCTTTTCATATACAAGGGAGATATTTATATGAGACTTCGTAAACAGGAATTAGGAGATCGTAACCTTATTGGAAACAGAGTGGAAACGGTTCGTAAGAAAAAAGGTATGAAACAAAAAGAATTGCTTGCTCAACTTCAGGTTAATGGAGTTGATATGAACGCTTCGGGTCTATCTAAACTTGAAGGACAAATCAGATATGTTACTGATGTAGAGCTTGTTGCTTTGTCTGATATTCTTGAAGTATCTGTCGATTATCTTCTCGGCAGAGAAGAAGCTTAAATTATATGCATTAAAATTGGGTTGTAGTAAAAACTACAACCCTTTTTTTGTTAAGATATTTAGTATTTTTTTCAATTCTTTTAATCCGCTTTCAATGTTTTCGTCATCTATTCCGGAGAAACTTAAAATAAAATCGAAGTTTTCACTGTTACTTTTAATTATATTAATTTGCCTTTCTTCACATAGCTCATAAAGTTTCGCTTTATCAAATCTCTCATTATACTTTATCATTATATTAAGTGCTGTTTCATTTAAAACAGAATAAATTTTGTCTTTAAAGATTTTATTTAACGCTGTTACCATTATTTTGCTTTTTTCTGCGTATTGACGCCTAAGTTTTCTTAAATGTTTTTCAAGCAACCCTTGATTTATATATTCTGATAAAGCAAGTTGTTCAGTTTTTGAAGCAGTTTGATTATAATTAGATAATCTTTTAGAATAAAGTTTAATTAATTTTTCAGGCATTACCATATATCCGATTCTTACTGATGGCAGCAATATCTTTGAAAATGAACCGATATAAACTGTATTATCAATATCAAAGCTTTGAATACAATGTACGGGTCTTGTTATATATCTTAATTCGCCGTTATAATCATCTTCAATAATTAAACAGTTGTTTTCTTTGCACCAGTTAATTAATTCAATTCTGCGGTTAATAGTTGTATTCATACCATTAATAATGTTAAAATTCGGGTTAATAAGCACAATATCCGGATTAATTTTTTTTAATGAATTTATTTCAATACCGCTATCATCACTATTATAATAAAATATTTTATACCCAAAATCTTTAAAAATTTGCTCCGCTTGTATAAAAGCACCTTTTTCAAGAGCAATAGTTTTTTTTATATCAATTAATCCGCATAAAATATATAATAATGATTGTGTTCCGGCACCTATAACTATATTTTCAGCAGTTGAATTTACACCTCGTACAGAAAAACTATATTTTTCTAGTGACTTTCTTAAAACAAATTCACCTTGATGTTCTCCGTATGACTTTAAAAGATATTCTTTATTTAAAATATTTTTTACGGTTCTTTTCCAATCTAATAATGTTAAACTGTAATCAATTTTTCTGCTTCCAAAGTCATATTTATACATTTTTTGTATTTTTTTTTCACTTTTCAATATTGGATTTGTTTTGTTAATGCTAATTAAATTAATATCGGCCTCAACATAATAACCTTTTTGCGGCTTGTTTTTTATGTATCCTTCAACGCAAAGTTGGTTGTATGCATTTTCAACAGTGGTTTTTGATACTTCTAAATCGCTGCTTAGTTTTCTTATAGAAGGTAGTTTTGAATCTTTTTTTAAACCTCCGCATTCTATTGCGGATTTAATACTATCATATAACTGTTGATAAATCGGTGTTTTTAAGTCTTTGTTTATTTCAATGAAATCAAATATCATACATATCACCAAGTAAATTTTATCACTCTTTTACAGTATTTTTCAAGAGTTAATTATAAAGGTTGATATTTTATGAAAAATTATTTATAATTATTAAGTATGAAATTTTTGTGAGAGGTTTTTACTATGAATGAAAAGCTTAATAATTTTTTTAACTCTCTTAAAGGTAAAAAAGTTACTTTTTGCGGTATAGGTACAAGTAATTTACCGTTAATTAAGTTATTTGCCGAAAAAGGTGTAGTTGTTTCTGCTTGTGATAAAAAAACTTATGAAGAATTGGGTAACAATGCTGAAATGGCTGAAAAATATGGTGCAAAACTAATTTTAGGTGAAAATTACTTAAAAAATTTAGATACAGATGTTCTTTTCAGAAGTCCGGGAACTCCTTTTTATAAAGAAGAACTTGAAGTTATGAAAAATCGAGGAATTGTTGTTACTTCTGAAATGGAGGTTTTCTTTGATTTATGTCCGTGTAAAATTATCGCAGTTACCGGTTCCGACGGAAAAACTACAACAACAACAATTATTTCTGAACTGTTAAAATCCCAAGGACTAAAGGTACATTTAGGCGGAAATATAGGAAAGCCTCTTTTGCCTGAAATTGAAAGTATTTCCGGTGAAGATTATGCAGTTGTTGAACTTTCAAGTTTTCAACTTATATCAATGAGAAAAAGTCCGGATATAGCTGTTGTTACAAATCTTGCTCCAAATCATCTTGATATACATAAGGATATGCAGGAATATATTAATTCAAAGAAAAATATTATTTTGCATCAGAATGCATTTTCTCGTTCTGTTTTAAATCTTGACAATGAAATTTCGAACAGCTTTGAAAATGATGTAAGAGGAAAACTTGTTAAGTTTTCAAGGAAAAATGTTGTTCAAAACGGCGCTTATCTTAACGGAAAAGAAATTTTTTATAATGATTACGGAAAAATTACCAGAGTTTTAAATGTTAATGATATAAAAATACCGGGTATGCATAATGTAGAGAATTATCTTGCTGCAATCTCTGCTGTTTGGGGAATTGTTTCAGTAGAAAATATTGTAAATGTAGCAAAAACTTTTTCCGGTGTTCCACACAGAAACGAGTTTGTACGAGAAGTAAACGGTGTAAAATATTATAACGACTCTATTGCCTCAAGTCCTACGAGAACTTCTTTAGGTACACTATCTCTGTATGATGAAAAAATAATTATTATTGCAGGTGGTTATGATAAACATATACCTTATGAGCCGTTAGGTCCTATTATTTGTGACAAAGTTAAAACCTTGATTTTACTTGGAGATACAGCTTTAAAAATAAAAAATGCTGTTGAAAAATCGGATAATTATTCTGAAAACAATCCTGTAATTATTATGGTTAATAATATGGATGAAGCTGTTAAAGCGGCCTATAATAATGCAAAAAAGGGAGATATAGTATCTTTATCTCCTGCAAGCGCAAGTTTTGGATTATATAAGAACTTTGAAGAAAGAGGAAATCACTTTAAAGATTTGGTAAATAAGCTGTAAGCGGTGAAAATATGTTTAATATATTAAAAAAATTATGTTTGGCACACGGAGTTTCAGGAAATGAAAAAGAAATATGTAATACTGTACGCAATATGATTTTTCCTTATGCTGACGTAGAAACAAATGAATTTGGAAATGTTTTTGCGGTTTTCGGAAACAAAAATGCTAAAAAAACAATACTACTGGATGCTCACATAGATCAAATTGGATTTGTCATAACAAGTATTACTTCAAAAGGTTTTCTTAAAGCAGAAAAATGCGGTGGTATAGATTTGAGAGTTGTACAGGGATGTGGTGTAAAGATATACGGCAAAGAAGTAATTAAGGGTATAGTTTGCTGTATGCCTCCGCACTTATCAGACGGTAATGAAGATAAAGCAATAGGTGCAGACAAAGTATATATTGATACAGGGTTATCTTATGATGAAGTGAACAATGTTGTTTCAATAGGCGATACTGTAAGCTTTTACGAAGAACCTGAAATGTTGTTAAATAACAGAGTTACATCCCCCGGTCTTGATAACAGAGCAAGTGTAGCGTCAATAATCAGAGTTGCACAGCTTTTGCAAGGCAAAAAATGTAATTATAAAGTGGTTGCATTGTTTTCATCACAGGAGGAAACATATCAGTTGGGTGCAAAAACAGGAGCTTTTATATCTGATGCTGACGAAGCTATTGTAGTAGATGTTAGCTTTGCTTCACAGCCTGATATTTCGGGACAGTATTCAAATATTGAGCTTTCAAAAGGACCTATGCTTTGTGTATGTCCTACATTAAATAAAGATATGTATAAAGATTTGGTTAATACGGCAATAAAATGTAATATACCATATCAAAATGAAGTTTGCGGCGGCATGACAGGTACAAATGCCGATTCAATTACAATATGTAAAAATGGTATAAAGACTGCGCTTATTTCAATACCAGAAAAAAATATGCACACTCAAGCAGAAATTGTTGAATTAAGTGATATTGAAAATACAGCTTTGCTAATTTCACAATATATTCTTAGAGGAGGTGCTGATTTTGAATAATGCACTTTTAAAAGAATTATGCATGTCAAACGGTATTTCAGGTGATGAAAAAATAATTAGAGATATAATTATATCTGAAATAAAAGATTATGCAACCAAATTTACGGTTGATCCTTTGGGTAATATATTAGCATTTAAAGCAGGTAAAGAAAAAGCGAAAAATAAAGTTCTATTATCTGCTCATATTGATGAAGTTGGTTTTATTGTAACTGAAATTACAGAAGACGGTCTTTTGAAATTTGATGAAGTTGGAGGTATTGACAGAAGAGTTGTACTGGGAGACAGAGTTGTTGTAGGCAATAATATAAGCGGAGTAGTGGGAATCAAACCGGTTCATTTGAGTAAAGGTGATGCTCAAAATAAAATTCCTGAATATGAAAATATGTATATTGATATTGGTGCAAAAGATAAAAATGATGCTCTTAAATTTGTATCTTACGGAGACTCTGTAAATTTTAAATCCTTTTATCAAAATAATGGTAAAACAATTATTTCCAAGGCAATTGATGACAGAGCAGGCTGTTGCATGCTTATTGAAATGATAAAAGCTGAATTGCCCTATGACATGTATTTTTCTTTTGTAGTACAGGAAGAAGTAGGCTTAAGAGGAGCAACAACAGCTGCTTATACAATTAAACCTGATTATGCTATCATACTTGAAGCTACAACTGCCGCTGATATTCCGTCAGTTGAGGAAAATAAACAGGTTTGTAAAGTATCAGGAGGCACTGTCGTAGCTTTTATGGACAAACGGACTATATATGATAAAGAACTTATTAAAAAATCTTTTGAAATTGCTAAATCTTCCGGGAATAAAATTCAATATAAAAAAGCTGTTGCAGGCGGAAATGACGCAGGAGCTATTCAGAAATCCTGTTCCGGTGTAAGAACTATTGCTTTATCTGTTCCCTGCAGATATTTACACTCGCAGCTTAGTTTGATATCAATTGATGATTATAACAGCACATTAAATGTGGCTTTTGAGCTTGCAAAAACCATAGTCGGAGGAGAATTATGATAAAAATAGCGGCAGGCGATTTTAATATATCTTCTCTTTTAAAGGCATTATCAAAAGGAAATCCATTCGGTACCCGTATTTATTCGCTTTATAACTGCTATGACTTTAACTTGCCCTTTGTAGACTTTTGGATTCAAACAAAAAATGATGTTTGTGTATCGGCAATAGGAAGGTTGGGAACGCAGTTTATAGTTCAGTTAAGCGATTTGTCTGATATAGAAGAAGTTTCAAGCTTTTTGAGGGTCGCCGGAGCAACTACTGTTTTGGCGGATAATAAGTATAAGTTGGAGCTCAATACTGATAAAAAGACGTCAGGTGCAGTTTTAAAATTCTTTGGAAGTTCGTATAAAATTGAGGAAGAATATAAACTCTATACACCAACTGTAAAAGAAGCTTATGATTTGCTTGTATTATGTAAGGAAGAAGGTTTTGAAACTCCCGATTTTGAAAGTTTTAATCTTGATGTTTCACATAAATTAAGACATAATGCCATAAGAATGATAGGTTATAAGGAAAACGGAGAACTTAAGTCTGTTGCGATGACTGTTGCAGAAACGCAAACTGATGCAGTTTTGGGAGCAATAGCAACGCATCCGGATTATAGAAATAAAGGTTATTCTTCACTTATGGTTAAAATTTTAACAAATGAATTGTTGAAAGAAAATAAAAATATTTATTTGCATAGAGCGATTGATAAAAATATAAGTTTTTACAGTCACCTTGGTTATAAGGTGCAGGGAAAATGGTGTGAATTTTATTTTAAAGGATGAAAGTATTGGTTAATAATTTTTTTGAAATTGACAAAAGAGTATTGGAATTATCTGAAAAAGCATTGGAAATGTGTAAAGAACCTTTTAAAAGGATTGAAGATATACAGGAATACAATCAGCTTAAAATGATAAAGGCTTTTCAAAATGCAGGTGTAAGCGAAAGCCATTTTTGCGGTTCAACGGGATATGGATACGATGACAGGGGCAGAGATGTTTTAGATAAAGTTTATGCTTATGTGTTTGATGCAGAAGATGCATTAGTAAGGCATAATTTTGTAAGCGGAACACATACTCTGACTGTTGCTTTGTTTGGTATGTTAAGACCCGGAGATAAAATTATATCTGTTACAGGTATTCCATACGATACTATTAGAAGTGCCATTGGCATTGAAGGCAATTATTCCGGTTCTTTAAAGGATTTTGGTATTGAGTACAGTCAGATTGATTTAAAACAGGATGGTACTGTTGATTATGAAAAAATTGCAGATACGGTTAATGATACTTATAAAATGGTTTACATACAAAGGTCGAGAGGATATAGTTTGCGATCAACACTTATAATAGACGAAATAGAAAAAATTTGTAAAATCGTAAGAAATAAATCAAAAAACGCAATTATAATGCTTGATAACTGTTATGGTGAATTTGTGGAGAAAAAAGAGCCGTTATCTGTTGGTGTTGATATTATAGCAGGCTCTCTGATTAAAAATCCGGGAGGCGGAATTGCACCAACAGGCGGATATATTGCCGGAAAAAAAGAATTGGTTGAGATGTGTTCATACAGGCTTACAACTCCCGGAACCGGAAAAGAGTTAGGAGCCACTTTAAACACTACAAGAGAAATGTTTATGGGTGCTTACCATGCACCTCATGTTACCGGTGAAGCATTAAAAACAGCAGTATTTGCAGCAGCTTTATTTGAGTTATTAGGATATACTGTTACACCAAAATATAATGAAAAAAGAGGAGATATTATTCAGGTTATTGAGCTTAATAATGCTGATAATCTTGTTAATTTTTGTAAGGGAATACAATGCGGTTCTGCGGTAGATAGTTTTGTTTCTCCTGAACCTTCTGATATGCCGGGATATGAAAGTCAGGTTGTTATGGCGGCCGGAGCATTTACTTTAGGTTCATCTATTGAACTTTCAGCAGATGGGCCTTTAAGAGAACCTTATGCAGTTTGGATGCAGGGGGGACTTAATTTTCACAGCGGAAAGTTGGGAGTTATGCTTGCTTCAAGCAAAATGTTAAAAAATAAAATGGAGTAAATTAATCCTTATTTTGCTTTTATAAAAATTATAAAAATAAATATTTTTATATAAATATTATTGTTATAACAAGAGTCCTTTTTCTGAAATGATATAATTTAAAGTAATATTAAAAATTAAATTTGAAAAGCAGATTATTTTACAATAAAATAATCTGCTTAATTTTTATTTCTTAAATTTTTAAAAAAGTTTTTTAAAATTTCGGAACATTCATCTTGCAATATGCCTCCAATACAGTTTGGCTTAAATGAATATTGAAGTTCAAAAATATTAGTTATTGAGCCGCAGCTTCCATTTTTTAAATCATAAGCACCGAAATATACATTAGGAATATGAGCGTTTATAATTGCTCCCGCACACATTGGGCATGGTTCTAAAGTTACATATATAGAGCAGTCCCAAAGACGCCAGCCCCCTAATTTAATGCAGGCATTGTTTATTGCGTCAATTTCAGCGTGAAATATTGCATTTTTATTTGTTTCACGCTTATTATGCCCCTTTGAAATTATTTGGTTATTTCTCGTAATTACAGCACCTACGGGAACTTCACCTTTATTAAAGGCAATTTTTGCCTCTTTTAGTGCCTCTTTCATAAAGTTTTCATTGTTAATATTCATTTTCAACTTACCCAAAACTTATACTGCTTATTAATTCTAAAAGTAAAATAACTATTGCAAATATTATTCCGACATTTGAAAAGAAAAATTTAAATTTCTCTTTAAGTGCAAATTCTTTTGCTTCATCAGTTTCATTGTTGATTTTAAAAAGTTTTTTATCTTTTATTGATAGAATAATAAAAGATAAGATTCCTGAGGCAAAAATAAGTAAAAATAGAATCATTGAAGTAATGTTTATTATATAATCACTACACAGTTCGCTTATTATTTGAAGTATGCAGCTTAAAAAGTTGTTTAAAAAATGAATTATCATAGCAGGTAGTAATGAATCAGTCTTTACTGTTATAAACGCAAAAAATATTCCGCCTATAAATGCAAAGGGTATTTGCACAAGATTTCCGTGCATTAAACCAAAAAGAAGAGCAGAGCACAATATTGCAAAAGTGTTGCCGAATTTTCTTAATTTACCTAAAATTACGCCTCTGAATAAAAATTCTTCTGCAAATGCTGGTACAACCGCAGTTATAAGAGTCATAATAACAAAGCCCAAATTATTATAATTTAGCTCTGTGTCAGGTAAATTGCTTTTTATTCCCACAGCTTCAAAGTTTGATAACAGTATGGATGTTATAATATTACCTAAAAATGCGATTGAAACACCAAGAAGTACATATAAAATTAAATTGGTTGCTTTTATTTTTTTAAATTTAATAATTGTACTTAATTTTGTGTTTGATAACTGACAATATAAAAATCCTATAACAAACATAGCGGTAAATAAAGCTGTACCGTGGAAAAGTTCTGAAATTGCAACATAGTTTTCCTGAAAAAATTCAGTCTTAGAAGCTGGAGAAATTGCTAAAAACAAATACAGTAATGTATATAATAATTGTAAAACTATTTCAGCAGAAAAAACTGCAAATCCTAAACCGCTGATAGTTTTTTTGATATTAATTATTTTATTATTACGAGCTAATAAAAGTTGTTGTTCTGGAGATAATACAGTGTAATTGTAGTTATATTGCAAAATATCACTTCCATTATAATTTGTTATATTATAACATTATATAGTTATATTTACAATATAGATGTTTGTAAATAAATTGTAAATAATATTACAATAATAACATTATTATGAAATTGCAGCTATATTGACAAAAACGCCTAAAATATGGTATTATAACTTAAATTTATAAGTATATTTATGCTTTATAAAATCAACCTTTATGAAATTTTATCATGATCAATAAAGGAGTTATAATATGAATACTGCAATAATTCTTGCAGGTGGTGTCGGCAGCAGAATGGGTGTTGACAGACCTAAACAATTTTTAATGGTGAATGATAAACCTATTATTTCTTATTGTTTTGATATTTTTCAAAATCATAGTGAAATTGATAATATTGTAGTAGTAGTTAACGATAAATGGAAGTCTTTTGTTGAAGAATATGCCCAAAAATATAACATAACTAAAATTTGCGGTTATGCACCGGCAGGCAAAACAAGACAACATTCCATATATAACGGATTAAAATGTATTTATAAAAATGCAAGTAATACAGATATAGTTATTATTCACGATGCAGCAAGACCTCTTGTTTCAAATGAAATTATATCTGATTGTATTAAAGGGGCAACTGAATATGACGGTGCTATGCCGGTAATTTCAGTAAAGGATACTGTATATTTGAGCAAGGACGGAAAGTCTATTGAAAAATTGCTTAAGCGTTCTGAATTATTTGCAGGACAAGCTCCTGAAAGCTTTAAATTTAAAAGATATTTTGAAATACATAATAATGTTTCAGATGAAGAGATCAGTTTAACTGCCGGAAGCAGTGAAATTGCTTATCGTCACGGAATGAACATTACAATGGTAAAGGGTAGCGAAAGAAACTTAAAAATTACAACCATAGAAGATTTGGAAACCTTTGAAACCATATTGAAAGGTGTGGATTAAAATGGATACGATGAAAGCACGAGTATTAAAACAAGTAGGTAACCTTGAATTTTGTGATTATCCCATACCACAGTTAAATAAAGGCGAAGTCTTAGTTAAAGTACATGCCTGTGGAATATGCGGTTCTGATATACCGAGAATTTTCGTGAACGGGACATATCATTTTCCTACCATTCCGGGACATGAATTTTCTGGTGAAGTTGTTGCGTCTGCGGATAAAGAGAATGAAAATTTAGTAGGAACAAGAGCTACTGTATTTCCGTTAATTCCATGTAAAAAGTGTGAGAGCTGTAATGCAGGAAGCTATGAAATGTGTAAAAGCTACGACTATTTAGGCTCAAGAAGCGACGGTGCTTTTGCACAGTATGTAAGAGTTCCCGCATGGAATATTGTTCCGATTCCCGATAATGTATCTTATGAAGAAGCAGCAATGACAGAACCCTGTGCAGTTGCTTTGCATGCATTAAGGAGAGCACAGATAGAGATAGGCGATACGGTTACGATTTTCGGTCCGGGAACAATAGGTATGTTGATTGCACAATGGGCAAGAGCCTGGGGTGCAAAAGTATTGCTTGTTGGTACTGATTTAAACAATTGGAATTTTATAGAAGGTCTCGGCTTTTACGATTATTGCAATTCTTCAAGGGAAGACGCAATAAAATGGGTTATGGATAAAACAAACGGTCATGGTACAGATATTGCTATTGAAGCTGTCGGTGTTCCTACAACCGCTTGTAACTGTCTTGAAACAGCTGCATCAGGAGGAAAAGTAATATTTGTAGGAAACCCCCACGGTGATTTTACTTTTCCGCAAAACACTTATTGGCAAATATTAAGAAAACAGCTCACGATTTTCGGCACATGGAATTCGAGTTACAGCGATACAAAAAAAAGCGACTGGAATTTGGTTGTTGATGCTGTTGCTAACGGAAAAGTTGATGTTAGAAAGCTTATTACTCATAAATTTTCCTTGAAAAATATGGATAAGGGATTGGATATTATGAAAAATAATACTGAATTTTTTGCAAAAATTATGGTTGTTAATGAGGATTGAAAGGAAACAATAATATGAGTTCAATGTTATCGCCTTCTTTAATGTGCGCTGATTTGCTCAATTTACAATCTGATATTGAAACCCTTGATAAATCCGGAGTGGAGTATATACATCTGGATTTTATGGACGGAGCTTTCGTACCTAACATCACTTTGGATGCTACATTGATTAAAAGAGTTAAGGATGTTCTTGTCAATATGAAAAGGGATATTCATATAATGGCATTTAATCCCGAAAAATATTTTGATTCAATGGATATCGGAACAGGTGATATTGTATCTGTTCATTACGAGGCCTGCAACAATTTGCTTGATGTTATAGATGATATAAAAAGCAGGGGAGCGTCTGCGTTTATAGCCATAAGCCCTGATACACCGGCAGATGTTTTATCATCTTTAGTTGATAAAATAGATGGTGTTTTAGTTATGACCGTATATCCGGGATTTGCCGGACAACCTTTAGCTCAGGGAAGTATGGAGAAAATTGCAGAAGTAAGAAAAATGATTGATAACAGTAAAAAAGATTTGATTCTTGAAGTTGACGGTCATGTTAGTTGGGATTTATGCAAAGAAATGGTGATGAATGGTGCAAATTTATTAGTTGCCGGTACTTCTTCTGTTTTTTCAGGGGAAAACACTTTGGAAGAATCTGTTAAGCGTATGAAAGGTTTGATTTCTTAAAATTACAGGGGATGTATGGTTTGGAGTATAAGATACAATTAAAAAGTTTTATAATCAAAAAAAACGATCTTACTATGACCATTATGGGTGAGATATCTGATAATATGATAAACTCTCATTTTTTGTCCAGACCTAAGATTGTTTTATATTTTAATAACGGTAAAGAAGATAGAAGAATACCATTTGTTTTATCCAATATAACTTATGTAAAAGGTAAATGTTTTTTTTCAGGCAAATATACATACGGCTTGGAAAAAATTTTTTGGAATACAAAAAAAGAATGTATGCCGTTTAAAATGTGGTTAAATTTTTCTTTTGCAGATTATTACGAAGAAAATATAGATGTTGATTTAGTTCCAGAGTATTATGAATCTGATGAAATTAGATTTCCATGTAGATTTTTAGGCAATACAATTGAATTTTATCCTGTTAAAAAGAGAATTTTTGCAAGTGATATATCTAGATTTTTATTAGGTATTATAAATTTTATAATAGTTGCAATTCAATATTGTTTTGCAATTGTTATGCTGCCTCTGTTTATTATTGACGGTTTGATAAGATTAACACTTGTTAAAACTATGCCGTCCAGATTTAACGATCCAAATCCTGTTAAAAAGTTTTTTGCTTTTGTATTTTCCAGGTTTTCACAGGTTACAACGAAAAAAGTTTCCCTTTGGACCGTTAAAAAATTCATATTTAAAGTTTTATACAAAATTCATAGACTTTCAAAAGTTCAAAAAAATAAAATTACTTTTATTTCACTCAGAAGGAATGAAATATCAGGTAATTTTGCATTTGTATATAATAAACTAAAAACAGATAATAATTTAAAAATCAACTTTATTTTAAATGAGCATACTATATCAGAGATGTCTTTTGGTGAAATTAATAATTTTACAAAAGCTTGTGCCACAAGTAAAGTCATTATTTTAGATGAATTTACACCTCAAATACATTATATTGATTTGCGTCCTGAAACAAAACTCATTCAATTATGGCATGCCTGCGGTGCTTTTAAAACCTTTGGTTTTACAAGGTTATCCAAGCCAAAAGGTTCACCGCAGAATACAAGAAATCACAGAAGCTATGATTATGTTACAGTCAGCTCATCATACTGTAAGAAATGTCATTCAGAGGGATTTGGAATTTCTACAAAATCTGTTGTTCCCACCGGTATTCCTCGTACTGATGTATTTTTTGACGATAAGTATAAAGAAAATGCCCGTAAAAAATTTTATGATGCTTATCCTGAATTTATAGGAAAAAAAATAATTTTGTTTGCGCCAACATTTAGGGGAATGGTTAAAGAAACAGCCTTTTATCCTACTGAAATGTTTGATCTGGAAGAAGTTTGTTCAAAGTTATCGGATGAATATGTATTTATAATCAAACATCACCCGTTTGTTAATGATGTTCAGCCCATACCTGATGAATATAAGGACAGAATTATTGATTTATCTGCTGATACAGAAATTAACGATTTATTGTTTGTAACAGATGTAATTATAACCGATTATTCCTCTCTTGTTTTTGAAGCATCTTTGCTTAACATACCAATGGTATTTTATGTATTTGACCTTGAAAAGTATGTAAATGAAAGAGACTTTTATTTTGATTTTAAATTATATATTCCGGGAAAAATAGTTTATACTCAGGAACAGTTGATTGAATCAATTAATAATGAAGATTTTTGTACTGAAAAAATAAAACCCTTTGCTGAAATGTTCTTTGATTATAGAGACGGCAAATCAACTCAAAGAGTAGTAAATTTAATTTACGATTGTTTAAAATAATACTTGACATTAGTTTTTTTATGTATTATAATATTTACCACAATAAAGAAAGGCAGTAATGCTTTCACCTGTGGGGTTTCGTCTGCACGGGTCAATATTTTAAATTTTTATTTATTGTATTGTTATGCGGACGGAGTATTCTGTCCGCATTTATTTTTTATAATGTTTTGGAGGTGCTCGACATTAGCAGTAAAGAACTACAAATCAATGAAGAAATTCATGATAAAGAGCTTAGAGTTATCGGCTCTGACGGTGCCCAGCTTGGTATTATGTCTGCAAACGAGGCATTAAATTTAGCAGCAGAAAAAAACCTGGACCTGGTAAAAATCGCTCCGCAATCCAAACCGCCGGTTTGCAAAATCATGGATTACGGAAAATATCGTTTTGAACAAGCTAAAAGAGAAAAAGAAGCTCGTAAAAAACAGCATGTAATTGATATTAAGGAAGTAAGACTTTCACTGAATATTGATACTCATGATTTTAATACAAAGCTTAACAATGCTTTAAAATTTATTTCTAAAGGCGATAAGGTTAAGGTTTCAATTCGTTTCCGCGGCCGTGAAATGGGTCATCCTGAAATCGGCTATGATACTATGAAGCGATTTGCTGAATCTTGCAGCGAAACTGCTGTTATTGAAAAACCTGCTAAGTTAGAGGGTCGCAATATGTTAATGTTTCTTGCGCCAAAATCTTTAAAACAGTAAATTTTGTTAAGGAGGATATTTATATGCCAAAAATTAAAACACATAGTGGAGCTAAAAAGCGTTTTAAAATTTCAAAAAACGGTAAAATTATTCGTGCTCATGCAAATAAAAGCCACATTCTTAATAAGAAAACTACTAAACGTAAAAGAGGCTTGAGACAAACTACTGTTACTGATAAAACTAATGTTGCTCAGGTTAAGCGTTTGATTCCTTACAAATAATTATAGAGAATTCGGAGGTTATAAATTATGGCACGAGTAAAGGGTGCGTTAATGACACGCAAAAGAAGAAAAAAGACTTTGAAGCTTGCAAAAGGTTATTGGGGTGCTAAAAGTAAGCACTTTAAAATGGCTAAACAGGCTGTAATGAAATCAGGAAACTATGCATATATCGGTCGTAAACAGAAAAAGAGAGATTTCCGTCGTTTATGGATTACTCGTATTTCTGCTGCCTGCAAAATGAACGGTACTAACTATTCTACATTTATGAACGGTCTTAAAAAAGCCGGTATTACATTAAATCGTAAAATGCTTTCAGAAATTGCTATTTCTGACCCTAAGGCTTTCACAAGCCTTGTAGAACAAGCAAATTCTACAAAATAATTTAAAGTGATTGCGTTTGAGCTTTAGGCTCAAACGCTTTGCTATTTTTCATTACTTTGGGGTTATATTATGATTATAAGCAGTAAGGAAAATAATATTGTAAAAAAAATTTTAAAACTGAATAAAAGCTCAAAATTTAGAAAAGAAGAAAAAGTTTTCATAGCAGAGGGTTTAAGATTAGTTGAAGATGCAGTTTTGAACAACTGTTGTATTGACTTCTTTGTTTTTTCTCAGACTGCAACAGACAAATATAAAAATTTTTTTGATAATATATGTAGTAAATTCAGTAACATATATGTATTTCCCGATAATTTGTTTTCATATATATCTGAAACAAAAAGTCCTCAAGGGGTACTTGCCTGCATTAAAATCCTTGACAAAAACATTCTCTTTGATAAAATAGGTAACGGTGGAAAATATCTTGCTCTTGAAAATATTCAGGATCCCGGCAATTTAGGAACTGTTTTCAGAACTGCAGAAGCTCTTGGAATATCCGCAATTATATTAACTTCCGACTGCTGTGATGTTTATTCTCCGAAAGTAGTAAGAAGTACAATGGGTGCAATTTTTAGAATGCCCTTTTATATTGTGAATACAATTTCAGATTTTTTGCTGAAAAATAAAAATCTTTTTTCTTATGCTGCAGTTGTAAATGATAATGCACAGAAAATTTCAAAAGTCAGGTTTGAAAATCCGTCTGTTTGTATTATCGGCAACGAGGGAAACGGTTTAAAAAAAGAAACAATAGATCTTTGTGATAATAAAATAACTATTCCTATGAAAGGTAGAGCGGAATCACTTAATGTGTCTGTTGCTGCCGGTATTATAATGTGGGAAATGATTAAATGAATAATAATACTGTTTATTGGATTTGGTTTGTCAATTCGTTAGGATATAATAATCCTAAGTATAAGAAAGTTTTTGAAATGTATAATAGCATTGAGGACTTTTACAAAGGCGGAGAAAAAGAATGGAAAAGTTGCAGAATTTTTACTTATAAAGAAATTAACTCTTTAAATAAATCAAAATTATCCGATGCTCGTAATATAATATCCAAAAGTATTGCTTTAGGGTATTCAATTTTAACTTTTGAAGACGAAGAATATCCTGAATGTTTATATAATATTTATTCACCGCCTGCTGTTTTGTATGTTAGCGGTGAACTGCCTGATATTGATAATCGCCTTTCAATTGCCATAGTAGGTGCCAGAAGGCCTAGAGAATATGGTATCAGACATTCATACAATATTGCATATAATCTTTCTAAAGCCGGTGTTACCGTAGTAAGCGGAGGTGCTTTAGGAGTTGATTGTGCATCTCACAGAGGTGCTTTAAATGCCCAAGGAGTTACTGTTTGTGTTCTGGGATGCGGAATAAATGCCGATTATTTGAGAGATAATGCTCAAATGAGGAGAAATATTACTTATAAAGGTGCTGTTATTTCAGAATATCCTCCTGATACTCCTCCGAAATCATTTCATTTTCCTGAACGAAACAGAATTATTTCTGCATTGTCAGATGGGGTTGTCATAATTGAGGCAGGAGAAAAAAGCGGTTCCTTAATTACAGCTAATTTTGCTTTGGAACAGGGAAAAGAATTGTTTGCGTTGATGGCTGCTGCTGATTCGAAGTTCGATTTAGGCTCTAACAAACTTATTAAAGAAGGCTGCGCAATACCCATTACTGATTATAAAGATATTATCAGAGCATTTGATAATGTGTATGTAACTAATAGTATTGATGAATACAGTGCAACTAAAGAGGAAATAGATGTTATTCCGATAAAGGGAAAGGCTTTCGAAAAGGTTAAAAACACAAAAACAGCAGATATTAATAAAAAATCAGAAAAGGTTGTTATAAGCCATTTAAAGGAGGAAACAAATAAAACTAAAGAACACAGAACTGATATAAATTTGTCAGAATTAGAAAAAAAGGTATATGATTTTATTGGAAACGAACCGGTACATATAGATGAAATCTCTATAAAATTAAATATTAAAGTTTTCAAGTTATTACCTGTGATTACAAAACTGGAAATGTCCGGGTTAATTGAAAGTACACAGGGAAGATGTTACAAATTAAAATGAGGTGTATGAAAAAAATGTCAAATCTTGTGATAGTGGAGTCACCTGCAAAAGCGAAAACAATAAAAAAATATCTTGGTTCGGATTATGAAGTTATTGCTTCTATGGGTCATGTTAGAGACTTGGTAAAATCAAGATTAAGCGTTGATATAAAAAACAATTTTGCCCCAAGATATGAAGTTATCAAAGGCAAGGAAGATTTGGTTAAAAACCTAAAGAAAATGGCAAAAGACTGTGATGCTGTATATTTGGCAACTGACCCTGATAGAGAGGGAGAGGCTATATCATGGCATTTGGCATATTTGCTGGGACTCAATTTAGAAGATAAAAACAGAGTAGAGTTTAATGAAATTACCAGAAGCGGTGTTGAAAACGGTATGAATTCTCCGCGCTCTATTGATATTGACCTGGTCGATGCTCAACAGGCCAGAAGAATTCTCGACAGATTAGTAGGTTACAAGTTAAGTCCGTTTATTTCACAAAAAATCCGTAGAGGTCTATCTGCAGGAAGAGTTCAGTCTGTTGCCGTAAGAATTATTGTTGACAGAGAAGAAGAAATAAGAAAATTTAAACCTGAAGAGTATTGGTCAATAGACGCAAAATTTATTCCAAAAGGCAGCCGCAGAGTTTTCACAGCATCTTTATATGGCAATCAGGACGGTAAAATTAAAATTTCTTCAAAAGAAGAAGCAGATAAAATTTATAATGATGTAAAAGACGCTGAATTTGTAATTACAAAAGTTAAAAACGGAACGCGTAAAAAATCTCCGGCTCCGCCTTTTATTACTTCAACATTACAACAGGAAGCTTCAAGAAAGCTTGGTTTTCAGTCAAAACGTACAATGAGAGTTGCGCAGGAATTGTATGAAGGCATTGATTTAACAGGCTACGGTGCAACAGGTTTGATTACTTATATGAGAACAGACTCATTAAGAATTTCAAATACAGCAATTGAAAGTGTTACCGATTATATAAAACACACCTTTGGTGATAAGTATTTGCCGGCAAAGCCAAGATTTTTTAAATCCCGTTCCAACGCACAGGATGGTCATGAAGCAATCAGGCCTACAAGTACTGAATTTCCGCCTGAAAAAATTAAAGATAGTTTAACTTCTGATCAATATAAACTTTACAAACTTATTTGGAACAGATTTGTTGCATCACAAATGTCTGACAGTATCCAAAAAACTACTCAGGCAGATATTGAGGGAAACGGATATATATTTAAGGCATCGGGTTACAGAGTTGATTTTGACGGCTTTACCTGTCTTTATACTGAAAGTAAAGATGAAAAGGAAGAAAAGTCAACTGAATTACCGCCTTTAGAGAAAAATATGACCGTAAAGGTAAAAGAGATTTTGCCTAATCAGCATTTTACACAGCCTCCTGCCAGATATACAGAAGCCTCTTTAATTAAAGCACTGGAAGAGTACGGAATTGGCAGACCGTCAACCTATGCGGCAACAATTTCTACTATAACCTCCCGTGAATATGTAAAAAGGGAAGCCAAAAGTCTTGTTCCAACCGAATTAGGCGAAGCCTGTGTAAATCTTATGAAAGAACGTTTTCCGAAGATTGTAAATGTTAAGTTTACTGCACAAATGGAAGAAGAACTTGATACCGTAGAAGAAGGTAAAGAAAATTGGGTCGATTTGCTAGATAATTTCTATATTGATTTTGATAAAACACTAAAAAAAGCAAAATCTGATATGGAAGGAGTTAAAATTCAGCTTAAAGAAGACCAGACGGATATTGTATGCGAAAAATGCGGTAGAAAAATGGTGGTTAAAGTTGGCAGATTTGGAAAATTTATTGCGTGCCCGGGATATCCTGAATGTAAAAATGTAAAGAAATTTGTTGAAAAAGTCGGTGTTCCATGCCCTAAATGTGACGGCGAGGTTATCGTTAAACACACTAAATCAAAAAGAATTTTTTACGGTTGCAGCAATTATCCGAAGTGTGATTTTGTTTCATGGAATGAACCGGTAAATGAAAAATGTCCTCAATGCGGAGAGGTATTGTTTAAGAAAAAAGGAAAAAAGCCGGTTCTTTTTTGTGCAAAGGAAGGCTGTGGTTTCACAAAAACTATTAAAGATTCGGAGAATAATTAATGAAGGCTAATGTAATAGGTGCAGGACTTGCAGGTTGTGAAGCGGCATATCAGTTAGCTAAAAGAGGGATACAGGTCGATTTATATGAAATGAAGCCGTATAAGAAAACACCGGCACATAAAACGGATCTTTTTGCAGAACTTGTCTGCTCAAATTCATTAAAAGCAGCAAGAATCGGAAGTGCCGCAGGAATGTTAAAAGAAGAAATGAGACATCTTGATTCACTTTTAATGCGCTGTGCCGATAATTCAACTGTTCCTGCAGGGGGAGCTTTAGCAGTTGACAGAGAAATATTTTCCGGGTTAGTGACAACAGAAATTAATAACAATAATAATATACATGTAATAAATAAAGAAATTGATACACTGGAATTTGATGTACCTACCATTATTGCAACAGGCCCTCTTACATCAGAAGTTTTATCAGAAAAAATTAAAGAAAAATTTGGTTCATCGTTATCTTTCTTTGATGCTGCAGCACCTATTGTTAAATATGACACAGTCGATATGAACTATGCGTTTTGCGCATCCCGTTACGGAAAAGGTGACGGTGATGATTACATAAACTGTTATCTCAACAGGGAAGAATACGAGTTTTTTTACAATGAGTTAATTAACGCCGAACGTGTTCCTTTACATGATTTCGATGTTAATAATCCTAAAGTTTATGAGGGATGTATGCCTGTTGAAGTTATGGCTCAAAGAGGTATAGATACTTTAAGATTCGGACCAATGAAACCTGTTGGACTTACTGATCCGAATACGGGACATAGGCCCTGGGCGGTAGTTCAGTTAAGAAAAGAAAACTGCGCAGGTAATATGTATAATCTTGTTGGGTTTCAGACAAATTTAAAATTTTCTGAGCAAAAACGGGTATTCGGCTTAATACCTGCCTTAAAAAATGCTGAATATTGCCGTTACGGAGTAATGCACAGAAATACATTTATTGATTCACCCCGACTGCTAAATTCTGATTACAGTTTGAAAAATAATAAAACGTTATTTTTTGCAGGTCAGATTACAGGTGTTGAGGGATATATGGAATCTGCTTCTTCCGGACTTCTAGCTGGAATAAATTGTGCAAGATTAATAATGGATAAAAGCGAAGTTATTTTGCCTGACTGTACTATGATCGGTGCGCTGAGCAGATATATAAGTGATGAAAGTGTAATTAAATTCCAGCCTATGGGAGCAAATTTCGGTGTACTCCCCGAACTTGAGAACAAACCTCGGGATAAAAAGCAAAAGGCAGAAGCCTATGCCTTAAGAGGTTTGGGAATCTTAAAAGCCTTTATCAAAGAAAACGATTTAAACAGTTGAATGGATGAGAATTTATGAAAATTATTGTTGATGCTTTCGGAGGAGATAATGCACCTCTTGAAATTATCAAAGGAGCGTTACTTGCTAAAGAAGAGTATGGAGTAGATATAATTTTAACAGGTATGCAGGATGAAATAAAAAAGACTGCCGAAGAAAATAACCTTGATTTGACTTCAGTTGAAATAGTGAACGCAACACAAGTAATTACTATGGATGACGAACCCAACTCTGTTTTAAAAGCTAAATCAGACAGTTCTTTAGCAATTGGCATGAAACTTTTATCAGAGGGTTACGGTGACGGTCTTGTAAGTGCCGGAAACAGTGGTTCAATATGTGTTGGAGCTACTTTAATTGTGAAAAGAATAAAAGGTGTTAAAAGACCCGGATTTGCTCCGATAATGCCTCATTTTAACGGCGGATGTTTCATGTTATGCGACGGTGGAGCAAATATTGAATGCAGACCTGAAATGCTTTTGCAATATGCCAAAATGGGTTCTGCATACATGGAAAAAGTTATGAAAATTAAATCACCCAAAATTGGACTTGCAAATGTAGGAACAGAAGAACATAAAGGAAACGAACTTCAACAAAATACATTTAAGCTTTTAAAAGAAAGCAGATTGAATTTTATCGGTAACATAGAAGGAAGAGATATTCCTGAAGGAGTTTGCGATGTTGTAATTGCTGACGGATTTACGGGTAACATAATATTAAAAACATACGAAGGTGTTGCAAAATCAATTATGGGCGAAATAAAATCATTATTCAGTAAAAACCTGAAAAGTAAAATTGCAGCAGGGCTTGTATTTTCGGATTTAAAAAGAATGAAAAAAGATTATGATTATAACGAGTACGGCGGTGCTCCAATTATGGGTTGTCAAAAGCCTGTATTTAAAGCCCATGGCAGCGCAAAAGCTAACACAATTAAAAATGCAATACGACTTACTAATGATTATATTAAATCTAATGTAATAAAATCAATATCAGAAGCTTTTTAAAGGAAAGAAAAAATGGAAGAATTAGAAAAAAGTTTAAACTATCAATTCAAAGATATAACCTTGTTAAAAGAAGCCCTTACACATTCCTCGTTTGCCAACGAACAAAAAGGGAAGAAAATCAAGTGTAATGAACGACTTGAATTTTTAGGTGATTCTGTTTTATCAATCGTCGTATCTGATTATATTTATAAAAATTGTCCGGAATTACCTGAAGGCGACTTAACAAAATTAAGAGCTTCTTTAGTATGTGAAGAAAGCTTGTATAAATTTGCTAAGGCAATTAATCTCGGCTCGTATTTAGTATTGAGTAAGGGCGAGCAGAATAACAAAGGTGCAAAACGACCTTCTATTTTGTCAGACGCCTTCGAAGCAGTAATTGCGGCTATTTATTTAGACGGAGGAAGAGAGCCTGCGGCAAATTTCATTTTAAGATTTATAATTCCTGAAATAAAAAATTACAAAAAACATCCTGCAAAGGACTATAAAACTACATTACAGGAGATAATTCAAAAAAATCCGGGTGAAACCTTAAAATATGTTTTAGTGGGAGAAAGCGGTCCTGACCATAATAAACATTTTGTTGTTGAGGTCCATTTAAACAGTAATGTTATAGGTAAAGGCGGAGGAAAAAGCAAAAAACAGGCTGAACAGCAAGCCGCAAGAGAAGCATTGGAGCTGATGGGATATTAATAAACATTCTAATATTTCAATTTTTATTCCTCATAAGGGCTGTCCCTACCAATGTTCATTTTGCAATCAAAAAGAAATTACAGGTCAGGTTTATCAGCCTGATTCACAGGATGTTAAAAACATTTTAAAAAAAGCAGTTAATGATTTAGGCGATAACACCCAAAATGCTGAAATTGCTTTCTTTGGAGGCAGTTTCACTGCAATTGACAGAGATTATATGCTTTCTTTGTTAAATGCTACAAAAGAATATATAAGTCTATTTAAGGGAATAAGATTATCTACAAGACCAGACTGTATTAGTGAAGAAATATTATCTCTTCTAAAATCTTATAATGTAACTTCCATTGAACTTGGAGCTCAATCTATGGATAACGATGTTTTAAAAGCAAACAGAAGAGGTCATACAGCAGAAGATGTATATATCTCTTCAAAATTAATTAAAAATTACGGTTTTTCTTTAGGGCTTCAAATGATGACAGGTCTTTTTCAATCGAATTTTCAAAAAGATATTAATACTGCTGATGAATTTATAAAAATTCACCCTGATACAGTAAGAATTTATCCTACGGTAATACTTGATAATACATATTTAGGAGAACTTTATAAAAATAATTGCTATTTTTCTTATACACTTGATGAATCAGTAAATTTATGCTCAAAGTTAATTGTAATGTTTGAAAATGCTGGAATAAATATTATAAGATTAGGACTTCATTACAGTGAAAGTCTTAATAACAATATACTTTATAACAATTATCATCCTGCTTTTAAAGAACTTTGTGAAAACAAAATTTTTAAAAATGAAATTAAAGATAAATTAAAAGATATAAAAAATAAAGATATTACTATATTTGTTAACCCAAACTCAAAATCAAAGCTTATTGGTCAAAAAAAATCTAACATAAAGTATTTGATTAGTTTGGGATATAATGTTACAATATATGATAATATACATTTAGGAAAATACGAAATAATTATGAAATAAAACGGAGGTGAGATTTATGCTGCTTAAATCTTTGGAGATTCAAGGATTTAAAACATTTCCTGATAAAACAAAACTAACCTTTGATGAAGGTATGACAGCTGTTGTAGGTCCTAACGGTTCAGGAAAAAGCAACATAAGCGATGCCATTCGTTGGGTTCTTGGCGAACAATCTCCAAAGAGTCTTAGATGCTCAAAAATGGAGGATGTTGTTTTTAACGGAACTGACGACAGAAAACGTCAGGGTTTTGCTGAGGTTACCCTTACAATAGAAAATAAAGACAGAGTTTTACCTTTTAACGGTGACGAGGTAGCAGTTACCAGAAGATATTACAGAAGCGGTGAAAGCGAATATCTTATAAATAAGGCGTCGGTAAGACTGAAAGATATAAATGAGCTTTTTATGGATACGGGTCTTGGCAGAGACGGCTACTCAATGATAAGTCAGGGTAAAATTGACAGTATCGTTTCGTCTAAAAGTGAAGACAGAAGAGAAATTTTTGAAGAAGCGGCAGGTGTATCAAGATACAGATACAGAAAGCTTGAAGCAGAGCGAAAACTGAAAAATACTGAAGATAACTTGTTAAGATTAAGAGATATCGTTTCTGATTTAGAAGAAAGAGTAGGTCCTTTAAAAACACAGTCTGACAAGGCTGAAAAATTTTTGAAGTATTCAAAAGAAAAACAAGGACTTGAAATTGCTATATGGCTTGATACTTTAAATAAATCTCAAAGTATGATTAAGGAGCAAGACGATAAATTAGTTATTGCAAGAACACAGCATGAAGAGGTTGAAAAAAATCTTTTGAAAATTCAGGAAGAAAGCGAAAATATTTATCTTAAAAATGCTGAATTTTCATCTAAGATTGATGAAACAAGAAGAAAAATATCTGATATAGAGTCCGAAATAAATTTAAAAAGGTCTGCTGTATCTGTTGCTGAAAATGACATATTACATAATAATGAGAATATCGAACGCTTAAACAATGAAATATCCCTGATAGATAACAGTTATTCTGATTTGCAGAATGAAATAAAAGAAAAAGAAGAAAAAATCGTTAAATTAAATGCTGATATCGAAAGTTATCAGATAAGCTATAACAATGTTTCCGAACAATTAAATCATATTAATATAACATCTGGAAAAAGTAGTGATCAACTTCAAAATCTAACAGCAGAGCTATCTTCTTTATCAGCAAAAGCGTCAGATTTGAAAGTAACAGCTTTAACAAGTCAAACTTCTGCAGAAGAATTAAAAAGCAGAAAAATAACTCTTGAAAATACAAAACAAAGTAAAGAGAGAGAATATAAAGAACTTTTATCAATAAAAGACAGCTACATTAAATCAAAAATAAATTTAGAGAAGAAATCTGAACAAATTACAAATTCAATTAAAGGTTTGGAACTTAAATTACAATCTCGTCAAAAAAAGAAAGACGAATTAAAAGAAAATGCAGACAAGCTTATGCTTGATGCACAGGAAAAATCTAGAAGAGCAAAATTGCTTGAAGATTTGGAAAGAAATCTTGAAGGATTCTCTCATAGTGTAAAAATTATCATGAACAGTTATAAGAAAGGTCAATTAGGCGGTATTCACGGACCTGTGTCAAGAGTAATTAAAGTACCGGATATTTATACTGTTGCAATTGAAACTGCTTTAGGAGCTGCTATGCAAAATATCGTTACTTCCACAGAGGAAGACGCTAAAAAAGCAATCTCATATTTAAAGCAGAATAACGGTGGCCGTGCTACATTTTTACCTATTAATACTATTAAAGAAAGAAGATTAAATGAAGATGGTTTAGAAAACTGCAACGGTTTTATTGGTATTGCCTGCGATTTATGCAGCTGCAAAAACGAATATAAAGGAATTTTATCTTCATTATTAGGCAGGATTGTAATAACTGAAAACCTTAACAGTGCAACTTCTCTTGCAAAAAAATATAATTACAGATTTAAAGTTGTAACATTAGACGGACAGGTTGTAAATGCAGGCGGTTCATTAACAGGCGGATCACTTGGCAAAAAATCGGGGCTTTTAACCAGAACTGCCGAGATTGAAAAAATTAAAGAATCTGCGCTGAAATTAAATACAAAATACGAAGAAATTCAAAAAGAATATAACAAAGCATTATCAGAATTTTCGAAACTTGAGGCTGATATTTTGGGATATCAGGCTGATTTATCAAACTCAAAACAGGAATATATAAGAATTATTACAGAATTAAAGGCTTGTGAAAATGAAGTAAATGCAAATGAAAGTTCTGTTAAAGAAATAAATGAAGAATTAGCATTGATAAATGAAAAATCTTCACAATTGTTTGAAACCGGCAAAAATGCAAATAAAGAACTTGAAAAATTAAATTTTGAAATTTCTGATATTGAAAAGAATATTTCCGTTTTATCAGGTGACAGAGCTAAATTTACAGAAGAACGTGAAAATTTATCAGATAAGCTTCAAAATATAAAGCTGGAAATTGTAACTGCTCAAAAGGATATAGACGCTTTAAATTCAGAGATCATGTTTGCTAAAACAAGCAACGACTCTAAAGATATAAGAAAAGAAGAAATTGCAAATCAAATTTCTGATTATGAAAAGCAGAACATTTCCATTAAAAACAGAATAGGATCACTTAATAAAGAAAAAGAAGAACTGATTTTATCTGTTGAAAACTTAAATAAGTCTATTAGCGATATAAATATGTCAAAAGATTCCCTTGAAAAGCGTACTGCTGAATTAAGGCAGGAAGAAAGAGAAAAAACTTCCGAGAGGGAATTTATCGGCAGAGAGCTTGCACGTTTGGAAGAAAGAAAAATTAATCTTCAAAAACAGTTTGATGATATAACCTTAAAACTATGGGAAGAATATGAACTGACTGTAAGAAAAGCACAGGAAACTGCGATTAAAATTAATGATTTATCGGCGGGTCAAAAGAGGTTAAACGAACTTAAACAAAAAATCAAAGCTTTAGGCAGTATAAATGTTACTGCAATTGAAGAATATAAGGAAGTATCTGAAAGATACGAGTTTATGAATGCTCAGGTTGAAGATGTAGAAAAGTCCAAAAAAGAGATAGAACGCTTAATTATAGATTTAACAAAAAAAATGAGAGAAGTATTTATTGAAAGCTTTAATCAGATAAATGCGAATTTCACATATATTTTTAAAGAACTATTCGGAGGCGGAACAGCATCTCTTTCACTGTCTGACCCTGAAAATGTTTTAACAAGCGGAATTGACATTATAGTTCATCCTCCGGGGAAAATCGTTGTTCATTTGGACGCTTTGTCAGGTGGAGAAAAGGCATTAGTAGCAATTGCATTATACTTTTCAATTATGAAAGTTAGACCGGCTCCATTTTGCGTAATGGATGAGATCGAGGCAGCGCTTGATGAAGTAAATGTAGACAGATTCGCACAATATGTACGCAAAATGACAAATAATACCCAGTTTATACTTATTACTCACAGAAGAGGTACAATGGAAGAATCTGATGTTTTATACGGTGTAACAATGCAGGATGAGGGTATTTCAAAATTACTTGAATTAAGAGCTTCGGAAGTGGCTAAGAAATTAGGAATAAAGAGTAGGTGAAGGACGATATATATGGGATTTTTTAAAAAAATCAAAGACGGATTAAGGAAAACCAGAGAAAGTATTGTTGGTCAGATCGACTCAATGCTCAAATCATTTACAAAAATTGATGAAGAACTTTTTGAAGAACTTGAAGAATTACTTGTAATGGGTGATGTAGGTGTTCCTACTGCAGAAAAGATTTGTGAAGAACTCAGAGTAAAAGTTAAGCAAAGGGGAATTACTGACCCATCAGAAATTCACGCTTTGCTTGAAGATATAATAAGTGAAATGCTTTCAGGTGGAGAAGAACTGAATATAAGTACAAAACCGTCTATAATACTGGTAATCGGAGTAAATGGTGTAGGTAAAACTACAACCATTGGGAAGATTGCCAATAAATTAAGAAATGACGGCAAAAAGGTTTTGCTTGCTGCTGCCGATACTTTCAGAGCGGCAGCTATTGACCAGCTCCAAATATGGGCAGACAGAAGCGGTTGTGATATTGTTAAACAAAATGAAGGAAGCGACCCTGCAGCAGTTGTATTTGACGCAATTTCAGCAGCAAAATCAAGAAAAACAGATGTAATAATATGTGATACAGCAGGAAGACTCCATAATAAAAAGCATTTAATGGACGAACTTGCAAAGATAAACAGAGTTATAGACAGAGAACTTCCAAATGCAGATAAAGAAACGCTTTTAGTGCTTGACGCTACAACAGGGCAGAATGCTGTAAATCAGGCGGAGCAGTTTAAGCTAGCAACAGGAATTACAGGAATTGTACTTACTAAACTTGACGGTACTGCAAAAGGCGGAGTTGTGTTGGCTATAAAACAAGGACTTGAAGTTCCTGTAAAATTCATTGGTGTTGGTGAACAAATAGACGATTTACAGCCTTTTGATGCTAAAGCTTTTGCAAAAGCATTGTTTGAAACAGGAGAAAATTGATGAAATTTATTATAGCTACAAATAATCCTAAAAAGCTTAAAGAACTGGAAAGAATTTTAAATCCGCTGGGTATAGATGCTGTATCCGCTAAAGATGCAGGTGTTAAACTGGACGAAGTGAAAGAAACAGGTAAAACCTTTGCAGAGAATGCTTTTATAAAAGCACAAGCGGCATTTGATAAAACAGGTATGCCTGCAATAGCAGATGATTCTGGATTATCGGTTGATGCCTTAGGCGGAAGACCAGGAGTTTATTCTGCAAGATATGCAGGTGAAGGTGCAACTGATGAAGACAGAATTGCTAAATTATTAAGTGAAATGAAAAATGTTTCTGATAAAAGACGTACTGCACATTTCACATCATCTGTTTGTTGCATTTTACCTGACGGCAAAAAATTAGCAGTTGAAGGTGTTTGTAACGGTAAAATCGGATATGAACCTGTGGGAGAAGATAATTTTGGTTATGATCCAATATTTGTTTACAATAATGATAAAACCTTTGCTCAAATGACTGCTGAAGAGAAAGATAATGTAAGTCACAGGGGAAAATCATTAAAAATGTTACAGAAAGAGTTAAAAAAGTATTTGGAGGAAAATTAATGCTTAACAGCAAACAAAGAGCTTATTTAAGAGGACTTGCAAATCCGATAGAAACAATTTTAATATTAGGTAAAGGCGGAATAAATGATAATGTAATTAATCAGGCAGATACGGCCTTAACCGCAAGAGAATTGATAAAAGGAAAAGTCTTGGAAAACTGTGAACTGTCATCAAGAGAAGCTGCCCAAATTATTGCAAAATCCACAAATTCAGATATTGTACAGGTTATAGGTTCGAAATTTGTTTTATACAGAGAAAATGAAAATGAGCCTGTAATCAAATTGCCAATGAGATAATGAACAGAAGAATAGCAATTTTTGGCGGAAGCTTTAATCCGGTTCATAATGCACATACTAATTTTGCTGATAAAGTAATTAAAAACTTCGATTTAGATAAGCTTTACATTATCCCCACATACAGCTCTCCTCATAAAACAGGTGAATACATGGAATCTCCTGCTGACAGGCTGAAAATGTGTCAAATAGCTTTTAAAGATATTAAGAGAGCAGTTGTTTCTAATATTGAAATTAAAAGAAGCGGAAAAAGCTTTACCTGCGATACGCTAAAACAACTGAAAAACTTGTATCCTGATGATAATTTATATATTGTTATGGGTGCTGATATGTATGTCACTTTACCTGAGTGGAAAAATCCTTTGGAGATTTTTAAGCTTGCTGAAATTATTACATTTCCAAGAGATAACGACAATTATCAGGTGCTGAAGGAATTTTCAGAAAAGCTAAAAACTTTAGGGGCAGTTACCCATATATTAAACGAATCGGTTTATATGTTATCTTCAACAGAAATCAGAAACAACATACATAATAAAGAATTTGCCTTAAAAAACCTGAATTTAAATGTTTATAAATATATTTTAAAAAATAAATTATACGGGGTGTAGTCTTATGAATTTTAATGATTACAAAGAAATCATAAAATCTAGAATGAGTAAAGCTCGTTATATTCACAGCGTAAACGTTGCAAAAGAAGCTGTAAGACTTGCAAAGAAATACGGTGCTGATCCTGATAAAGCGGAAACTGCAGGTATTCTCCATGATATTACTAAAGAAACTCCTCCTGAAGAGCAGTTGAAAATAATAGAAGATAATGGTATAATTTTAAACAATGTACAGAGGTATTCAAAGAAGCTCTGGCATTCGATATCAGGTTCTGCTTATGTAAAGCAGTATTTGGGAATTCAAGACGAAGATATTTTAAATGCCATTAAGTATCATACATCAGGCAGGGCAAATATGTCTTTGCTTGAAAAGGTTATTTTTATAGCAGACTTTACTGGCGCTGAAAGAGATTACAATGGTGTTGAAATAATGCGTGAAAAGGCAGATAGAAGTTTAGAAGAAGCTATGGAATACGGTCTTATGTTTACAATTAAAGATTTGGCTGAAAGAAGATTACCTATTGATATAAATGCTCTTGAAGCATACAATCAAATAGTTATTAAATAATTTGAAAGGATTTATATATGACAACTTACGAACAGGCTCTTGAAACTGCAAAGATATTAAGCAGTAAGAAAGGTAAAGATATTAAGGTTATTGAAATTTCTGATGTTTCAATTTTAGCCGATTATATGGTTATTGCAACAGGTACAAGCAGTACGCAAGTAAAAGCTCTTGCTGACACCGTTGATGAAAAATTAGACGAAATGGGAATATCAGTAAGTCATATTGAAGGTCACCGTTCAAACAGTTGGATACTGCTGGATTATGTTGATATAATTGTTCATGTTTTCAGTGATGAAGCAAGAGCATTTTATGACCTCGAACGCTTGTGGCAGGACGGCAAAGAAATAGATATATCATCAGTTATTAGTTAACTTTAAATAATTTGGGAGGCGTTACCTTTGAAATATAATCATAAGAATATAGAGGAAAAATGGCAAAGGATTTGGGAGGAAAAGGGAGTATTTCATGCAGAAGAAAATTCTGAAAAGAAAAAATTCTATGCATTAATAGAATTCCCTTATCCATCCGGACAAGGTCTTCATGTAGGACATCCAAGACCCTACACTGCATTAGATGTTGTTTCAAGAAAAAGAAGACTTCAGGGATATAATGTTCTGTATCCGATCGGTTGGGATGCATTTGGACTTCCCACAGAGAATTATGCTATTAAAAATCATATTCATCCTGAAATTATAACAGCACAAAATATTGCAAGATTTAAAAAGCAGATACAATCTTTGGGAATTTCCTTTGACTGGAGCAGAGAAATCAACACAACTGACCCTGATTATTATAAATGGACACAATGGATTTTTATTCAGCTTTACAAGAAAGGTCTTGCTTACAAAAAAGAAATGGCTGTAAACTGGTGTACTTCCTGCAAATGTGTTCTTGCAAATGAAGAAGTCGTAAACGGAGTATGTGAACGCTGCGGAAGTGAAGTTGTACATAAAGTAAAATCACAATGGATGCTCAAAATAACCGAATATGCCGACAGACTTATAAATGACCTTGATTTAGTTGATTATCCGGAGAGAGTTAAGGCACAGCAGAAAAACTGGATTGGCAGAAGTACAGGAGCAGAGGTTGATTTTACAACTTCAACAGGTGATAAATTAACTGTTTATACAACCCGTCCCGATACGCTTTTCGGTGCTACCTATATGGTTATTTCACCTGAACATCCCTTAATTGAAAAATGGTCTGATATTATTGAAAATATCGATGAAATTAAGTCTTATCAGGCAGAAGCGTCTAAAAAATCAGATTTTGAGAGAACAGAAGTAGTTAAAGAAAAAACTGGAATTAAAATTAAAGGGGTTACAGCTGTAAATCCCGTAAACGACGCAGAAATTCCTATTTTTGTTTCCGACTATGTTCTTGTTTCTTACGGAACAGGTGCAATTATGGCAGTTCCCGCACACGATACCCGTGACTGGGAATTTGCCAAAAAGTTTGATTTGCCTATTATTGAAGTTGTTAAAGGCGGAAATGTTCAGGAAAAAGCTTTCACTGATTGTGCAACAGGCGTAATGGTAAATTCGGGTTTTCTTAATGGTTTATCTGTTGAAGAAGCTAAAAAGAAAATTATTGAATTCTTAACGGAAAAAGGCGTTGGTCATTCTAAAGTTAATTATAAACTGCGTGACTGGGTATTTTCTCGACAGCGCTACTGGGGAGAGCCGATCCCTATCGTTCATTGTGATAAATGCGGTTATGTTCCTATTTCGGAAGAGCAATTACCTTTAAAACTTCCAATGGTTGAATCTTATGAACCAACCGATAACGGTGAATCTCCTCTTGCAAATATGACTGAATGGATCGAAACAACTTGCCCTAATTGCGGAGGAAAAGCTCATAGAGAAACTGATACAATGCCTCAATGGGCAGGTTCATCATGGTATTATTTAAGATACATGGATCCTCACAATAAAGACGCTCTCGCAAGCAAAGAAGCGCTTGAGTATTGGTCGCCTGTTGATTGGTATAACGGCGGAATGGAGCATACAACTTTACACTTGCTTTACAGTCGTTTCTGGCATAAGTTCTTATATGATATAGGAGTTGTTCCTACTAAAGAACCTTATCAGAAGCGTACAAGTCACGGTATGATTTTAGGCGAAAACGGTGAAAAAATGAGTAAATCAAGAGGAAATGTTGTAAATCCCGATGAGATTGTTGATGAATACGGTGCAGATACAATGCGTCTGTATGAAATGTTTATCGGAGACTTTGAAAAATCAGCTCCGTGGAGTCCGTCAAGTATAAAAGGTTGCAGAAGATTTATTGAACGTTTTTGGAATTTACAAAATATTCTTGTTGAAGATAATTTAATCAGACCAAAACTGGAAAGTCCGTTTAATAAAGCAATTAAAAAAGTAACAGAAGATATTGAAAATATTAAATTTAATACTGCAATTGCCGCTTTAATGGCGTTGATCAACGATGTTACATCTTTTGGTTCAATAAGCAAAAAAGAACTTGCCATATTTGCAATTCTATTAAATCCCTTTGCACCTCATGTTACAGAAGAAATCTGGGAAGTATGCAAATTAGGAGAAGGTATTGTTGCACAGCAGGAATGGCCTGAATATAACGAAAGTAAATGCAGGGAAGAGACTGTTGAAATTGCTGTTCAGGTAAACGGTAAAATTAAAACAAAGTTAAATGTTTCACCTGAAGCAGAACAGGCTGAAGTATTAAGCCTTGCAAAAGCTGATGACAGTGTTGCAAAATCAATTGAAAATATGAATATAGTAAAAGAGATTTATATTAAAGGTAGATTAGTGAATATAGTTGTTAAACCATAATTTTTGATTTTTTACTAAAATTCAACTAATTACTATTTATCTCTTGACAAATAATATATGTTTATTGTATAATAATTTTTGTAATTATGTAATTATATGCAAATTACCCATGCCACTTGGCAGATGGGAGGGAAGATAGATGGCAGAAATCAGATTAAAAGATAACGAATCTCTTGAAAGTGCTTTAAGAAGATTTAAAAAACAGTGTGCCAGAGCAGGTGTTATAGCTGAAGTACGCAAAAGAGAAGCTTACGAAAAACCTTCTGTTAAACGTAAGAAGAAATCCGAAGCAGCTCGTAAACGCAAATATAG
>CANQUV010000017.1 GCA_947627135.1 uncultured Clostridia bacterium | reverse complement strand
GTTACTGTACCTTCAATTTCAATTACATCTTGCTTTGACATACCATATCCTCCATTAAGAGTTTTTAAAATCACATAATGATTTTTTTATTTTACGGTTAGTTTCAAGTTTTTCGGATAAGATAAATTTGGTTTTTTCTAAATGTTTTAAATTCTTTTTCTTTGGATTTTCAAGTTTTCTGGTTTTTCCGTCTGCAATAAAAGCAAAGTTTTCTTCAAGATTTAAAACAACAAAGTAACTTCCTTTATCTCTTCCTGCTTTTGCCCTGACTACACTTCCTTTAATTATATCCATACGCCTTACCTTAATCCGCTATTGTCAATATTTTCGGACCGTCAGGTGTAATGGCAATTGTGTGTTCAAAATGTGCCGCCAAACTGCCGTCGGCAGTTACGGTAGTCCATTCGTCATCAAGCACCTTAACATTGTAGTCGCCTGCATTTACCATAGGTTCTATGGCAATCGTCATTCCGGGCAATAAGCGAACACCTCTTCCCGGTGTTCCGTAATTGGGTACTGCCGGATCTTCGTGTAACTTCGCACCTACGCCGTGGCCGACAAAATCTCGTACCACCGAGTAACTGCGATCTTCGACATACTGCTGAACTGCATGGCCTATATCGCCTATGCGATTGCCTGCCTGAGCTGCTTTAATTCCCTCATAAAGGCTCTCTTTTGTGGCGTCTAGTAAAGCCTGAGCTTCTGCACTTATCTTTCCGCAGGGAAATGTATAAGCATTATCGCCGTGAAAGCCGTCGATAAAGGCTCCTACATCTACGCTTACTATGTCGCCTTCTTTAATGATGCATTTCTTGCTTGGTATGCCATGGATAACCACATTGTTTACAGAGATACAGGCACTTCCCGGAAAACCGCCGTACCCGAGAAACGAGGGAGTTGCTCCCTGTTTCTCGATATACTTGCGAACGATCGTATCTATTTCTAAAGTAGAAACTCCGGGCTGTACAGCTTCTCCGGCTGCCTTTAAGGCATTAGCGGAAATTCTGCACGCTTCTTTCATTAGTGCCAATTCCCTGGAAGTTTTTATTACTACCATAAATTAAGCCTCAAATACCTTCATCATGTCAGCCATAGTATCTTCAACACTGTCGCTGCCCTGAACAACTGAAAGTTTACCCTGTTTCTTATAATAATCAACCAGAGGTTCAGTTTCTTTATGGTAAATTTCAAGACGATTTTTAATTGTATCAATGTGATCGTCCTTGCGCTGAACAAGGGTGCCGCCGCATGCATCGCAAATACCTTCTGTTTTTGGCTTTAAGTTTACCAAATGATAAGGTCTGCCGCAATCCTGGCAAACACGGCGTCCGGATAAACGGTTGATAATTCTTTCGTCAGAAACCTCAATATCTACTACATATTCAATATTGACACCCATTTTATCCAGAGCCTCGGCCTGAGGGATAGTTCTCGGGAAACCGTCAAGAATAAATCCATTCTTGCAGTCGTCCTGTGAAAGTCTGTCTTTTACTATGCCTATAACAACATCGTCGGGAACGAGTTGTCCTGCATCCATATAAGACTTTGCCTTTTTACCCATTTCAGTGCCGGTTCTCAACGCTTCTCTGATAATATTACCAGTTGAAATTGTGGGAATGTTGTAATGCTCCGCTAAAACAGCAGCTTGAGTGCCTTTTCCTGCTCCGGGAGCTCCTAATAAAATAATGTTCATATATAATCTCCTATATATTAGTCAAGAAATCCTTTGTAATGACGCATCATCATCTGTGATTCCATCTGTTTGCAGGTTTCAAGAGCTACACCAACGAGGATGATAACTGATGTACCTCCCATTGACATACCGCCCATACCTGTTGTAGCAGCATAAATTAAAGGTAATAATGCGATTAAAGCCAGGAACATAGCGCCGATAAGAGTAATTCTCGATAAAATTCTCTTAATAAATTCAGCAGTTGGAGCTCCGGGACGAATACCCGGAATTGTACCATTGTTCTGCTTTAAGTTATTTGCCATTTCAATCGGATTGTACTGAATTGTTGTATAGAAATATGCAAACATTATAATTAATAAGAAGTACAATGTCATATAAAGCCATCCTGTTGTGCTGAAAGCATCAAAGAAGCCTTTCCAAAATCCGTCTGAAGGATTCCAGAACATTTGAATTGTACTTGGTATTGAAAGAATTGAGCTGGCAAAGATGATTGGAAGAACACCGCCGAGAGCAACCTTAATAGGAAGGTGACTTGACTGTCCGCCATACATCTTTCTGCCTACAACACGCTTTGCATACTGAATTGGAATTCTTCTTTCTGAATCCTGCATAAAGGTAATAACCCAAATAACAGCAAGGAAAATGATGATCCAAAGAGGAACAAAAAAGAAGAATTGAGTTGAACCCTGCATACCAAGATCCCAGTACTGAGTAAGCATATTGATAGTGTAAGGCATTCTTGCAACGATACCTGCAAAAAGCAGAATTGAAATACCATTACCAATACCTTTATCGTTAATCTGCTCGCCAAGCCACATCATTAGGGCTGTACCGGCTGTAAAGCAGAGAATAATAACGATTGCAGAAAATACAAGTGAAAAACCATCGTTATAAGAAGTAACCCCTGATCTTAAAAGATAGAAGTAATAAGCCGTACCCTGAATAAGACCCAAGGCAACTGTTACATAACGTGTAATTGTTGCAATTTTTTTTCTGCCTGCTTCTCCCTCTTTAGCCATTCTCTCAAGAGGAGGAATAGCAACACAGAGGAGCTGCATAATAATTGAACTGTTGATATAAGGTGTAACGCCCATAGCAAACAAAGTTGCATTAGAAAACGCACCGCCTGATAAAGTGTTTAAATATGCAAGAACAGAGTTACTTGTATTAACACCGTTATCAACCATTAACTTACTTAATGCAGCCATATCAAGAAACGGAACGGGAATAACCGAACCGATTCTGAATACTACAATAATAAGCAAAGTGAAAAGAATCTTTTTTCTTAAGTCCGGAACTGACCAGGCATTTTTAATTGTTTGTAACAATTATATCACCTCAGCCTTTCCGCCAGCTGCTTCAATCTTAGATTTGGCAGACTCAGAAAAAGCATTAACTTTAACGGTCAATTTCTTTTCAAGTTTTCCGTTTCCGAGAATTTTAACAGCGTCAAATGAGTTTTTAACAATTCCTGCTTCTGTTAAAGCATTTACATCTACAACAGCGCCGTCATCGAACTTGCTGTTAAGAGTACCTAAATTTACAGAAACAACCTTTTTAGCAAAAATGTTATTGAAGCCTCTCTTAGGGATTCGTCTTTGCAAAGGCATCTGACCGCCTTCAAAACCTAAACGCATACCCTTACCTGATCTTGCTTTCTGGCCTTTATGACCTTTACCGGCAGTTTTACCCTGACCGGAACCATGACCTCTGCCGATTCTTTTAGCAGTTTTCTTTGAGCCTTCAACAGGAGAAAGTTCATGTAACTTCATAGTTCGCACCTCCTTGCTTACGCTTCACTAACCTCTATGAGGTGGATGATTTTTGCGACCTTGCCTTTAGTCTGAGGATTATCAGGCTGTGTAGTAGTATCGCCGATTTTTTTAAGACCTAAAGCATGGGCGGTTGCAATCTGATCTTTCTTTGAACCGATAAGACTTTTTACTAATGTAATTTTCATATTAACAACCTCCCTTATAAAATATCCTTGACAGATTTGCCGCGGATAGCAGCAACTTCCTCTGCATTACGAAGTGCACACAAGCCTTTGAGGGTTGCACGAACTACATTACAAGGATTGTTTGAACGCAAAGCTTTTGCTCTGATGTCCTTAATGCCTGCTGCTTCTACAACAGCACGAACAGGACCGCCGGCGATAACGCCGGTACCGGGAGCAGCAGGTTTCATAAGAACTCTGCCTGCGCCGAACTCACCAATGATTTCATGAGGAATCGTTGAACCCTTCAATGAAACCTTAACGAGATTTTTCTTTGCATCTTCGATACCTTTGCGAATAGCGTCCGGAACTTCGCCGGCTTTACCGATACCAAATCCTACTGTACCTTCACCGTCGCCAACAACTACCAAAGCTGCAAACTTAAATATACGACCGCCCTTAACTGTTTTTGAAACACGGTTAATGGCAACAACTCTTTCTTTTAATTCAGTTGTCTGTTCAATATTAGCCAAAGTTATTCCTCCCCTTCCTTAGAAATTGAGGCCGCCCTCACGGGCGCCTTCGGCCAATTCCTTAACACGGCCGTGATAGATGTTGCCACCTCTGTCAAAAACAACATCGGTGATTTTTTTCTCTGCTGCACGCTGGGCAATAAGTTTACCTACTGCTTTAGCTGCTTCTTTGTTACCGCCATTGCCATCAATGCTCTTGTCGAGGCTTGAAGCCGAAACAAGTGTAACACCATTTACATCGTCAATAATTTGAGCGTAAATGTTATTGGTGGAGCGGAAAACGCATAAACGCGGGCAATCAGCAGTACCGCTGATTTTTCCACGAACTCTCTTGTGGCGTCTGATGCGAGCCTTTTTAGTATCAGGTCTCTTTACCATATTTCATTCACTCCTTAATTACTTACCTTTACCGGCTTTACCTTCCTTGCGGCGGATAACCTCGTCAGCGTATTTAATACCTTTGCCTTTATACGGTTCAGGCGGACGCTTTTCTCTAACCTCGGCAGCAAACTGACCAACTTTTTGCTTATCAATGCCGTGGATGATAATTTTGTTTGGATCCGGAACTTCCATTGTGATATCGTCGGTATCTTCAACGATAACCTGGTGTGAAAATCCTAAGTTCATAACACATTTTTTACCCTGTTTCTGAACACGGTAACCAACGCCGTTTACCTCAAGAGTCTTCTGATAACCTTCAGTAACACCTGTAATCATATTTGCGATAAGTGTTCTTGTAAGGCCGTGAAGGGATCTGTTGAGCTTATCGTCATTAGGACGTTTAACTTCGATTTCTGTTCCGTTGATTTCTACTGTCATATTCTTGTTGTAAGAATAGTCTAAAGAACCTTTAGGTCCTTTAACAGTAATTACACCGTTGTCGATTTTAACATCAACGCCGGCGGGAATATTTATAGGTTTTCTTCCAATTCGAGACATTTTCGCACCTCCTATTACCAGATATATGCGAGAACTTCGCCACCTACATGCTCCTTGCGAGCCTGACGGTCTGTCATAACGCCTTTAGATGTAGAAATAATAGCTACTCCAAGACCTTTCATAACTTTTGGCATATCCTCAACATTGCTGTATATGCGCAAACCGGGTTTTGATACACGGCGCAAGCCTGTAATAACAGGAGTTTTGCCCTCTGTGTATTTAAGAACAACCTTAATTACACCCTGTTTGCCGTCTTCAATAACTGTGAAGCTCTTAATGTAGCCCTCGTCTGCAAGGATCTGACATATATCCTTTTTTAAATTAGACGCAGGTATTTCAACAGTATCGTGTTTAGCTGTACTTGCATTACGGATTCTTGTAAGCAAGTCTGCAATTGTATCTGTAATCTGCATAGATTTTTACCTCCCTTGCTTACCAGCTTGCTTTCTTTACTCCGGGAATCTCACCCTTATAGGCTAATTCACGGAAGCAAATACGGCAAACACCGAATTTACGAAGGTAGGCGTGTGGTCTACCACAGATCTTACATCTTGAATATTCTCTTGTAGAGAATTTCTGTTTTTTCTGCTGTTTTAATTTCATAGCAGTCTTAGCCACAACAATCCCTCCTTACTTTGCAAATGGTGCACCCATAAGTGTTAATAACTCACGAGCTTCTTCGTCTGTTTTGGCTGTGGTTACAAAGCATATATCCATGCCTCTAACCTTGTCGATCTTATCGTAATCTATTTCAGGGAATATAAGTTGTTCTTTAACTCCCATATTGTAGTTGCCTCTGCCGTCAAAAGAATCAGGATCTATTCCTCTGAAGTCACGAACTCTTGGAAGAGCTACATTGAAGAATCTATCTAAAAATTCATACATTCTTTCGCCTCTGAGAGTAACTTTAGCGCCAATTGCCATACCTTCACGAATTTTAAAGTTAGCAACTGATTTTCTTGCTCTTGTAACTAACGGTTTCTGACCGGTGATAACTGAAAGATCGTTAACGATGGCGTCAATAACCTTTGAATTTTCTTTTGCTTCACCTGCACCTACATTAACTACGATTTTATCAAGCTTGGGAATTTGCATAACGCTCTTGTAAGAGAATTTGTTCATAAGAGCCGGTGCAACTTCTTTTGTATAATAATCTTTAAGTCTTGCCATTTCTTATAACCTCCTTAAAGCGTTTCTCCGCATTTTCTGCAAATGCGTTCTTTAGAACCATCTTCGTTTACTTTATGACCTACACGAGTTGGTTTTTTGCATCTTGGGCAGATGATCTGAACTTTAGAAGCATACATAGCGCCTTCAGCCTTGATAATTCCGCCCTGCTCACCCATTTTTCTGGGCTTGATGTGCTTTGAAACCATATTTACTTTTTCAACGATGACTTTTCCTTCTTTAGGGCTTACAGCCAAAACCTGACCTTTTTTACCCTTGTCCTTTCCGCTGAGTACCACAACGGTGTCGCCGGTTTTAACATGAACTTTATTATTCATTGTGACACCTCCATTAAAGTACTTCAGGTGCAAGAGATAAGATCTTCATATAGTCTTTATCACGAAGCTCTCTTGCAACTGGTCCAAAGATACGAGTACCTCTTGGATTTTTATCTTCTCTGATTATAACGGCTGCATTTTCATCAAAACGGATGTAAGTGCCGTCTTCTCTACGCACGCCCTTTGCAGAACGTACAATAACTGCTTTTACTACTTCGCCTTTTTTAACAACGCCGCCTGGTGCTGCTTTTTTAACAGAAGCAACTACAACGTCGCCGATATTGGCATACCTTCTTCTGGTACCGCCGAGAACACGAATGCACATAAGTTCCTTAGCGCCGGTGTTGTCGGCAACCTTGAGGTAAGTTTGCTGTTGTATCACAGTGTGTTCCTCCTTTTTCTCAAAGCCGCTAAATGGAATTATTTAGCTTTCTCTATAATCTCGACGAGTCTCCATCTTTTATCCTTAGAAAGAGGACGGGTCTCCATAACCTTTACACGGTCGCCTACTGAACATTCATTGTTTTCATCATGAGCCTTAAGGCGAAATGTACGCTTAACAACTTTGTTGTAAAGTTTGTGTTTTACACTGTCTTCAATAGCAACAACAATAGTTTTATCCATCTTGTCGCTTACTACCTTTCCGACAGCAGTTTTTCTCATATTTCTTTCACTCACTGTTAAGTCCTCCTCCCTTAAGCTTCACTTTCGCTGAGTTCACGCTGACGAAGAATTGTTGAAACTCTTGCAATATCTTTCTTAACAGCAGAAATTCTCATGGGATTTTCAAGCTGATTAACTGCAAGCTGAAAACGAAGATTAAACAATTCCTGTTTGAGGTCTTTAAGCTTAACCTGGAGCTCTTCTACTGATAAATCTCTGAGTTCTGATGCTTTCATTACTGCTCAACCTCCGTATCTTCTTTTTTAACAAACTTGCATTTGATAGGCAGTTTAGCTGCTGCCAAACGCATAGCTTCTCTTGCGATTGTTTCGTCTACTCCACCCAACTCAAACATAACTCTGCCGGGCTTAACTACTGCAACCCAGTACTCAGGAGCACCTTTACCTTTACCCATACGAGTTTCCAAAGGTTTCTTTGATACCGGTTTGTCAGGGAATATTTTGATCCATACCTTACCGAATCTCTTGCAGTAACGAGTCATGGCAACACGGGCTGCTTCGATTTGGTTTGATGTTATCCAACATGGCTCTAAAGCCTGGAGACCGAAATCACCGTAAGTTACTTTGTTACCACGGGATGCTTTACCTGTCATACGACCTCTGTGTACTCTTCTGTGTTTAACACGCTTTGGTAATAGCATTATTTTCTGCCTCCTTCCCTCTTAGGCTTTCTTTCTTTAGCCTCGTTAAGAACTTCACCTTTGTAAAGCCATACTTTAACTCCTATTTTACCGTAAGTTGTATTAGCTTCAGCAAAACCGTAGTCAATATCTGCTCTTAAGGTTTGAAGAGGAATAGTACCTTCATGATACTGTTCGGCTCTTGCGATTTCCGCACCGCCTAAACGGCCTGAACACTGTGTTTTGATACCTTTTGCACCAAACTTCATGGCTCTGCCGATTGCCTGTTTCATAGCACGGCGGAAAGAAATTCTCTTTTCAAGCTGCTGCGCAATACTTTCGGCAACAAGCTGTGCGTTCAAATCAGGTGATTTGATTTCTATAATATTGATAGTTACCGGCTTATTAAGCATTTTTTCACACTGAAGTCTTAATTTTTCAATCTCGCTTCCGCCCTTACCGATGATCATACCGGGTTTAGCGCAGTGAATGTGAAGTCTTACTTTTTTGCCGTCACGTTCAATCTCAATTTTTGAAATACCTGCTGTATAAAGCTGTTTCTTTAAAGTCTTTCTTAAGTTGTAATCTTCAACAAGTGTATCGCCGAAAGTCTTTTTATCAGCAAACCAACGGGAATCCCAATCTTTAATTATGCCTACACGAAGTCCGTGTGGATTTACTTTTTGTCCCATATTATTTACCTCCCTTTATTCTTCTTTTTCCTTGAGTACAAGGGAAATGTGGGATGTTCTTTTGTTTATTCTGTAAGCCCTGCCCTGAGCTCTGGGTTGAATTCTCTTAAGGATCGGGCCTGCTGTTGCGTTACACTCTGCAACATAGAGTTTAGATGTGTCCATATCATGGTTATTCTCAGCATTTGCCATAGCTGATTTGAGCAGCTTTAAAAGCGGCTCACAAGCGGCTTTAGGGGTATGCTTAAGAATAGCTTCGGCTAAAGTTACATCTTTGCCTCTTATCAAATCAAGAACAACCGTAACCTTGCGTGGTGAAATACGGACATATTTTGCGTATGCCTTTGCTTCCATTTGCAATACTCTCCTTCCGCTTACTTACTTGTTTTTGAACCGGCATGGCCTCTGAAAGTACGGGTTGGAGCAAACTCACCGAGCTTGTGACCTACCATATCTTCTGTTACATATACCGGAACATGCTTGCGGCCATCGTGAACCGCAAATGTATGACCAACGAAATCAGGGAAAATTGTTGAGCTTCTTGACCAAGTTTTCAAGATTCTCTTTTCTCCGGCTTCATTCATCTGCTGAACCCTTTTGAGCAATACAGGCTGGACAAAAGGGCCTTTTTTTGTACTTCTACTCATTATATAAGCTCCTTTCCGTCAACCTTATTTACCGTTTCTTCTGCGAACGATAAACTTATCGCTTGCTTTATGAGTTTTTCTTGTTTTATAACCAAGAGCAGGTTTACCCCATGGTGTAACAGGTCCCGGACGACCAACAGGAGATTTACCTTCACCACCGCCGTGAGGGTGATCGTTAGGGTTCATTACAGAACCACGAACGGTAGGTCTCCAACCCATGTTTCTCTTTCTTCCTGCTTTACCGATTTTAACATTTTCATGATCAGTATTACCGACCTGGCCAATAGTAGCCATACATTTATCAGGAACATTTCTTAACTCGCCTGACGGAAGTCTTAAAAGTGCAAGACCGTTTTCTTTAGCCATAAGCTGTGCCATATTTCCTGCGGCTCTGGCAAGCTGTGCGCCTCTGCCCGGATAAAGCTCAACATTGTGGATAAATGTACCAACAGGAATTGCTGAAAGCGGTAACGCATTACCCGGTTTAATATCAGCATCTGCTCCGGCAACAACTGTGTCGCCCACCTTGAGTCCTTCAGGAGCGATAATATAAGCTTTCTCGCCGTCTGTGTACTCAACAAGTGCAATAAATGCAGAACGGTTAGGATCGTACTCTAATGTTACTACCTTACCCTCAACGCCAAATTTTTGACGCTTAAAATCAATGATACGATACTTTCTTCTGTTGCCGCCGCCTCTGTGTCTAACTGTAATTCTGCCGTAGCTGTTACGTCCGGAGTTTTTCTTTAAAGGAGCAAGCAGGCTTTTTTCCGGGGCAACTTTTGAAAGACCTGAATAATCAGTAACCGACATATTTCTTCTTGAGTTAATGGTCGGTTTATAAACTTTAATTGCCATTTGATTTCACTCTCCTCATGATGGCTTTGCGGGGAAATGGCTTTTCCCCATACATTCTGCCTGAAATTTATAAATTTCTTCAGACCTTTACTAAACATCAATTGAAAAGAATATTCGCTTTTCAACCGGCGTTTAGTATTACATCATGCCTTCAAAAAATTCAATAGATTTGCTGTCGCTTTTAAGTGTTACAACAGCCTTTTTCCAAGACCTTGTGTAACCGCCGTTGTTTCTGCCTTGACGACGAAAACGTCCTCTTACGGAAACTGTGTTTACTTTGGCAACTTCAACTTTAAAAAGCTCTTCGCAAGCCTTTGCAATTTCTATTTTGTTAGCTGATTTTGCAACTTCAAAGGTGTACTTCTTTTCAGAAGCGCCCAACATACTTTTTTCAGTAATAATAGGACGGATGATAATATCTTGTGCTATCATGCATATACCTCCTCAATTTTGCTAACAGCATCCTTAACTATAACGAGTTTGTCAGCGTTAAGAATATCGTAAACATTAAGCTCGTTTACCTGGGCTGTTTTTACGCCCTTAATATTGTTAGCTGATTTTATAACCTTACCGTCAACCTCCGGCAGAACAATAAGTGCCTTTTTAGTAACATCAATTGCCTTAAGCATATCTGCAATTACTTTTGTTTTATAATTATCAAGCTTAATTTCATCAAGAATTACTATTTCCTGTGATGCTGCTTTTGTTGAAAGAGCAGATTTCATCGCAAGTCTTTTTACCTTCTTGTTTACACTAAAGCTGTAACTTCTCGGCTTGGGAGCAAATACAACGCCGCCGTGTGTCCACTGTGGTGCTCTTGTTGAACCCTGTCTTGCACGGCCTGTTACTTTTTGTCTCCACGGCTTTTTGCCGCCGCCTGATACTTCAGCTCTTGTTAAAGCTGACTGTGTGCCCTGACGCTGATTTGCAAGATAGTTTACAACCATCTGATGCATAACGGCAGCGTTTGGCTCAATTCCAAATACGGAGTCGGCAAGATCTATTTTGGATACCTCTTTGCCTTCCATATTAACAACTGCTAAATTAGGCATATATAATCCTCCTTCCCTTAAGCCTTAACGGAATCTTTGATAACAACAATGCCCTTGTTAGGACCGGGAATTGCACCCTTGATTGCTAAAAGATTGTTTTCAGGGTCAACCTTAACAACTGTAAGGTTCTGAATCGTAACTCTTTCAGCTCCTAAATGACCTGCCATCTTCTTGCCCTTCCATACTCTTGACGGTGAAGAACAAGCTCCGATTGAACCGCCGTGGCGAACGCATGGGCCTGTACCGTGTGATTCCTTAAGACGCTGGAAGTTCCATCTCTTAATTACACCTGCTGTACCTTTACCTTTGCTGGTACCTGTAACGTCAACCTTGTTGCCTGCCTCAAATACATCTGCTTTTAATATATCGCCTACATTGTAAGCGTCTGTGTCATCAAAGCGGAACTCTTTGAGTGTTTTCTTTGGCGCTACATCAGCTTTGTCAAAGAAACCTTTCATAGGTTTGTTTACTCTGCTCGGCTTTAAATCGCCAAAACCGAGCTGTACAGCTGCATAACCGTCGTTTTCTACTGTTTTCTTTGTTGAAACAACGCAAGGTCCTGCTTCAACAACAGTTACGGGAACAACATTACCCTTTTCGTCAAAGATCTGTGTCATACCGATCTTTTTGCCGATTAGTGCTTTTTGCATTTCTATATCCTCCTTATAGGTTATTGGTTGGTTTGCACCAACATGACCCTGTCTGCTTGTAGGTTGGAATCAAAATTATAACTTAATTTCAATTTCAACGCCGGCAGGGAGTTCCAAGCTCATAAGAGCCTCGACTGTCTTGTTTGACGGTCTTAAAATATCGATAAGACGCTTATGGGTTCTCATTTCAAACTGCTCACGGCTATCCTTATACTTATGAACAGCACGAAGAATTGTAACAACCTGCTTTTCTGTTGGAAGCGGAACAGGACCCGATACTCTGGCACCTGTACGCTTTGCTGTTGCAACAATCTTTTCAGCCGACTGATCAACTAACTGATGATCATAGCCTTTAAGTCTTATCCTTATTTTTTCCTTGACTGCCATTTTCGTCGCCTCCTTAAAAATTTAGTTGGCGGGCGTTTTGCTCTCAAAACCCTTCAACGCAGTCGGGTGTTTCCTGAACCTGCATTAAAAAACCCGTTTAACTTTTTCAGTTAATCCGGGCTTTGTTCTAAAAGCATACGAGTATTAAGTGGCACAGCAACCCCTTTGCCAATTTACTCTAAATAAATCTTTAACTGATTCGCCCGGTTTAAAATCGGACATACTCCACGGAAAAACCGGCTTAAAAAGCCGCAACCTCCCGCTTCATCGCATATCTAATGTGCAGTCACGCAAGGATTATTATACAATATATAACAACTAATAGCAAGTTTTTCCGAAAAATGTAATCAGAGAATTTTTGGTGTTAATTTCTTTATTATTTATGCATTTTTCACAAAATTCTTTTATAATTTATAATTAAAAAACTTTTTCTTTTTATAAAAAATGTAAAAATAATTCTTTCTATGCATTTATTCAAATTTCACTGTCAATTTAATACGCTGACAGTATAAGAAAGTATGCGTAAGATATCAAATTTATTCAAATTTTACGGTCAATTTAATACCCACGGTGCAAAAATCACAATGTATGTGAAAAATTTTTATATTGTCTTGGATAAATAAAAAGTTTTAGTAATGTTATTTCTACTGCCGCATACTTTAACACTTTAAAATTAAATACGGATATTTATATATAAATTTAGATATATTTAAAAATTTTTTGTATATTTTTCCGTAAAATACTTGAATAATTATAATTATTTATATATAATTTAATTATAATAGAAAAGCTTATTAGGAGGTGCATTAGTTTGATTCAAATATATTATGGTGACGGAAGAGGTAAAACATCTGCCGCAATCGGAGCCGCTGTAAGAGCGGCAGGAAGAAATATGCGAATACTTTTTGTACAGTTTCTTAAAAGCGAAAATTCAGGTGAAAGAAGAGTTTTAGAACAAATACAAGGAATTACTATGACCCCCTGCCCAGTTGATCTCGATTTTACATATAACATGACAGATACTCAAAAAGCACAGGCGTCTAAAATATTCAGAGAACTGTTTGATCGTTCCGTAAGAATAGCCTTAACATCTAATTACAATCTTCTGATTTTGGATGAAATATTTTCTGCAATTAATACGGGTATGATCAGTGAAAACGATGTATATAACTTTTTGACTGATGCGCCTTTAAAACTTGAAATTATACTAACAGGCAGTAAACCATCAAAGAAATTCATTGATTTAGCTGATTATGTATCAAATATTGTAAAGGAAAAGCATCCTTTTGACAAGGGTATAACAGCAAGGTTGGGAATTGAATATTGATGTATTGACCCGCAAGAGCAATTTTCTTGCGGGTTTAAATATTATTTATCTTACTTACTATTATGCAGTAATTTTCATTTAAATCAATTTTGCATTTAAAATAAAAACTTTTAAATAGATTTAATCAAATTTTTATTTTATATATAGATAATAAATTAGATAAATTTTAATTTTAGCTATAAATTTTTAATTTATAGCTTTTTAACCATATCTTTTTAACCAAAAAACCGCCCCAAAATGGGCGGTTTTTTGGTTGTGTGTTTGTATATATATCTAACCAACAAAGATTAGCATATAACTTATTTAACTAACAAAGATTATGTCCATGGTGCGGCTTCATAAACTGTATTGCCGTAATAATCAGTTGTAGTTTTATTTGTTGCGTAATAACCCACAGTTCCCGGTGTATATAAAATATCGTTAGTCTGTTTCTGCTGATTATTCGTAAATATCAAACTAGTACACTGTATGGGAACATCTATTTTATAAACATCCTCTCCAAAATCATTTTTGTAATCAAACGTCATTTCTACGCCGGGCCATTGAACTTCTCCTTCTGAACCGTCTATCCAATAATAACAGTAAATTGTTCCGCTCCAAAATTGGGAGTTTGTAAACTTAATAGAATAAGTTGTAGGTAAAGTAGGATATGTTGTAACGGGTTCAGTTGTAACAGGTTCAGTTGTAACAGGTTCAGTTGTTACAGGCTCTGTTGTTACGGGAGCTGTTGTTACAGGTGCTGTTGTAACCGGTGCCGTTGTTAGAGGTTCAGTTGTAGGGTCAGTTGTATCCTCAATTTTTCTTATTTTACCTACATTTGCACAACTATTATAAAATTCTATACAATAAAGCTGAATATTTGTTACATCCTTGATATTTACATATTTATCGTAATCAGTATCTGCCGCAATTAAACCTGAACCTTCTAATTTTCCAAGCTTTGCAAGATGTAATTGAATAATTGTTGCATCTCTGACATTTATATTTTTATCTAAATCTACATCACCAACCAAAACTTCAATTGCAGGATTTGTTGGGTTTGTAGGATTTGTATCAGTAGGAATCGTTTCAGTAGGAATAGTTTCTGTCGGTTTGGTAGGATCTGTCGGATCAGTAGGATCTGTCGGATCAGTAGGATAAGTAGGAATAGGCACATCGCCTGTTCTATACAAATATACTACATTTGTAACTCCTGCTGTGTAATTACCTGAAGCATTAGCAGGCGTAGAAATAACCTGACCTAAATTTGTTTTTGCAGCAGTTGTATAAGTACCATTACTGTTTACTTTGGTTAAATTCTGTACTTCGTCAGCTACAAGCTGCTTTCCTGAATCAACATCAATATGGCTTGTGATGATACTTCCGTTAAATGTTACGGTTTTATTTTGAATCCATGCTTCTCCCGATACTGTGTAACCGTCTTCACCTTGACCAGGTTCCTGTGCACTTCCGGATGTGGGATGGAACATTACCTTACACGTTCCTGCCGGAATTGTACTGGTAAACCAACCGTTGCCCATTGAAGAATCGGCAGTCATTATTTTTGCATTATCCCAATTACCGTTAGGTTCTTCACCTGAAGAAGTGTATGCATAACAGCGAATTGAACTCCATCCGTTAGAATTATAATAATGAACTACTGTTGAAGTTGCCGGAAGCAATTTATATACAAATGTTATCGTTTTAGAGTTACCGTCAAATGTACCGAATGTACCGGCAGGATATTTAGTTGTATCAAGCTGATATCCGTCAATAACGGTATAAGGGATCTCATAGGTATCTCCCTCACGATAACGATATTGAACATCGTCAGCAATACTCTTGCCGTTTGAATCAACATATTTAACAGTAAGGTAACCGCTTTCGATACCTGTATTTGTATAATAATATTTAACGGTTTGATTCATATTAGCAGTTACAGTACCTGTTACTGTACCCTCAACCCTCTGAATTTTATTATCATATAAAATACTTTGGTCAGGTAATGCACGGTATGTTGTACCTGTTTTATAAGTAGCAGTTGAAGATTTTTTAAGAACTCCGTCAACATAATGTTCAGTTGTTAATTTACCGTAAGTAGGCTGTGCATTTTTAAGTCTTGAGAAAGTTGCACTTTCAACAAGAATTGCAACTGAAGCAGCAGGAATTGTATAATTGCTTCCTGATACCGAATCAAGACTTGTAATACCTGCAGAATTTTGATTTGCTATTACTGTCCAGCCGCTTGAACCAAGGTTGAAGGAATAGCTTTGGGTTGGGTTAGTGTTAATAAGAACAGCAACCTTACCCCATTCGTTACTTGCATTTGCAGTTTTGTTTTGCAGTGTATAGCCTGCAACATATCCATAAGAGGAGAAAAAGCTCATTGCATTTTTAGAAGTTGTTGTATCGTCATGGAACGGAGAATAAACCTGACTTATAAGACGCAGCCCTTTAATATAGTTTACAAGGTTTGAATATGTTTTAACTCTTGACCAATCAAGCTGGTTAATAGCATCTGATGATTTGTAACTGTTGTGGTCGCCTTGTTTTGTTCTTGCAAATTCATCACCTGCCAGGCCGAACTTAATGCCCTGTGAAGTTAATATTGTTCCGTAAGCAAGCTTCATTCTGTTTATAAATGTTGTTGAAGTTGAGTCATATTGACCTCTTGTAAGGTGATCCCAAAGAGAAACATTATCATGACAGTCTGCATAAGTTATAGTTTGGGTTGTGTTGCTGGAGTTTACAAGAGAAGCCTTAATACCTGATACTACCGTCGTGCCGTTATCTTGTACGCCCTCAATCCAACCTTTATCGGAAGCGCTTGTTCCGCCTGTCAAAGCATTTCTCATTCCGTCAGAGAACATAGCTACTCTTGAATTAAGTTTTGAAGCATTGGCTTGTGTTGCACCTGTCTGAACTGCTGATGTTCCGCCGGTCCAAGGTTCACCGTAAACAAGAATTTTTTTGCCGGAACCGTCTGAATACATATTGTCAAGTGTTGTTCTTACCGCATTCATTGTATTTACATCTAAACAACCCATAAGGTCAAAACGGAAACCGTCAATATGATATTCCTGTGCCCAATATTTTACTGACTGTGCTATATAATTTCTTGCCATCATATTTTCAGTTGCTACCTCGTTGCCGCAGCCGCTACCGTTTGAATAAGTAGTAGCACTGGTCATTCTGTAATAATATCCCGGAACGGTTCTGTTGAAGCACGAATCTGTTGAATATGTATGGTTATATACAACATCCATTACAACTGAAATTCCTCTGTCGTGTAATGCTTGAATCATCTGCTTAAATTCGGTAATTCTTACATTTCCGTCGTAAGCGTCAGAAGCATAAGAGCCCTCCGGAACATTATAGTTTTTAGGGTCATAGCCCCAGTTTCTATTTGTTGAACTTGAAGGCTTTGTCTCGTCTACTGTATGGAAATCATAAACAGGCATAATTTGAACACAGTTAATTCCCTGTTCTACCAAATAATCAATACCTGTTTTTACAGCATTAGCGCTTGTATCGCTGTTAAGGGTTGTGCCTCCCTCTGTAAACGCAAGATACTTACCCTTATTGATATCACTGATTCCTGAATTACCGGCTACTGAAAAGTCACGAACATGAACTTCCCAAACTGCAGCTTCTGTCATATTATCAAATAAAACATGTTTATCTGTACTCCAGCCTTCAGGATCTGTTGAATCAAGGTCAACTACCATTGAGCGGTTACCGTTTACGCCGGTTGCCTTTGAATATATATCCTGAGTTTCTTGGGTTTTTCCGTCACAGGTTACAAGGTATGTATAATAAACATTTTTATAATTGCCGTTAAGTGTAATTTCCCAAATACCGTTTGAAGAAAAACCTGCATTTTTGGTTAGGCTGTGCGTTCCCATAACTCCAGCACCCGGTTCACTGTCTGAACCTGTTTTATAAAGTTTCAGCTGAACAGATGATGCTCCGGGAGACCAAACTTTCCAAGTTGTAGACGCAGGTGTATAAGTTGATCCCAAGTCTTCACCATTATAAATTTGGTTAGAATACTTGTTTTGATTGAAATATCCCGATGGAATTTGCCCTGTAACTGCTGCATGTGAAGAAAATACAGCCATAGTAGAGAGCAGAGCAATAGTTAACACCAAAGATAGTACTCTTTTTAATTTCACGATAATCACTCCTCTAAATATAAAATTACAATTTAATTTTATCACACAAACACTTTTAATTTATTGCAGTTTAAGAATAATAAAATTATTTAACGACGAAGTTTGATCCTGATTTTTGTGCATTTATACATTTGTTATCATCAAAATGTACAATTAGTAAAAGAAATTTTATCCATAAACACTAATGCTCATTTTTAAAATTATATAGAATACTATCTTTTTATATAAAATTATAAATAAAAAAAGCAATTAAATATAGTATATAATACTAATTTTTTTCAAATTGCAAGAGACTTCTTGACACCTGACAAAAATAAATGATATACTGAACTTGTGATAAAACATCACGAATATTTATAGGTGGTACAATAATGTATAATTTTGCGGTTATTAAGGAAAAGGTATCTTGCGGTAATGATACCTTTTATTCCTATGGGATCAAAGCATCAAAAAATTCAAAAGTTCTGTTTACTTTTAGTAACATAACTTTTAAAGAAAGCATTATTACAAGGTTTGCTGAACTTTGTAATAAGCATCAAATTTCACCCGTACACTTTGAAGATGTACTTGAAAACTTTTTAATGGATTTTCAAACACTTTAAACTTTTCACCGTCTGTGGTATAATAAACATAAGGTGTTACCTGATTAAGGATTTTTAACAGAATTTTTATTATTATTACAGGTGGTAAATATGTTGTGTAATTTATGTCCCAGAAATTGCAATTCGATCAGAACAACTAAACTCGGCAACGGATTTTGCAAAAGTTCTGCCATACCTAAAGTTGCCCGTATTGCACCTCATTTTTGGGAAGAACCTTGTATAAGCGGAAAAAACGGTTCAGGAGCTGTGTTTTTTTGCGGTTGTAACTTAAAATGTGTATTTTGCCAGAACTATGAAATTTCTGCACTTAATCAAGGAAAATATATTACACCATATCAGCTTGCAGAAAGTTACAAGGAACTTGAAGAAAAGGGTGTCAATAATATTAATCTTGTAAGTGCGTGTCATTATATTTTTGCGGTTTTAGAGAGCTTTAAAATTTATAAACCCTCTGTTCCTGTTGTTTATAACAGCAGCGGATATGAAAAAGCAGAAACAATAAAAATGCTGGAAAGTTCAGTTGATATTTATCTTCCTGATTTTAAATACAGCGATAATAAGCTTGCAGAGGAATATTCCTCTGCACCTGACTATAAAGAAACTGCCGTAAAAGCTGTTGACGAAATGGTAAGACAAAAAGGCGTCCCGGTATTTGATGACGACGGAATGTTAAAAAGCGGAGTTATTGTCAGGCATCTTATATTGCCTAACCACACAAAAAACAGTATTGGGGTATTGGAAATTCTTAAAGAAAGATACGACAATAAAATTCTTGTAAGTCTTATGGGACAGTACATTCCCCACGGCAAAGCAACAGAATTTGAAAAGTTATCACGAAAAATCACAAAGAGGGAATATAAAAAGGTGGCAGATAAATTGCTTGACCTTGGACTTGACGGTTTTATGCAGGAACTTTCAGCAGCCGACGAACAGTATATTCCAAAGTGGGACTATTAAAAAGTATATTTTTAAACAGTACTATTAAAATCAGAACTAAAAAGCAAAGTAATTGTTTAGAAAATTTTCTTTTACAAAAAACTTTAAGGGCAATCATAAAGACTGCCCTTATTTTTTTATTATAAGTTTAAAATCAAATTAAAGGCTGCTGCAAATTACGGTATAAACTTGTTCGCAATTGCAGCAGCCTGTGTTTTTACTTGTTTTAATTCCACTTTAAAGTATCATTATAAAGGTTAATATAATCGTTTGCAGAACGCTCCCAACTGTTATCGCTCATCATAGCTCTCCACATAAGCTGATGCCAGCCCGCATTGTCCTGAATACCCCACAATGCTCTTCTTACTGCACCAACCATATCTGCGGTATCGTAGTTTTTGAAAGTAAAGCCGTTGCCGTAACCGTCTGCACTGTCAAATACAGAGTCTTTTAATCCGCCAACTTCTCTTACAACAGGAATTGTACCGTATCTTAAGGCTATCATCTGGGATAGACCGCAAGGCTCTTGTTTAGAAGGCATTAAGAAAATATCTGCACCGGAATAAATCTTTCTTGCAAGCTCAGGAACAAATCCGTGGCAGGCGCAAAGTCTGCCGGGATATTTCCACTGCATATCTCTGAAGAACTGTTCATATTCGGCATCGCCTGAACCGAGAATTACAAACTGCATATTTTCTGTGTTCATTAACTCCTCAAGACCCATTCTTACAAGGTCGAGTCCCTTGTGTGCAACAAGCCTTGTAACCATAGCAACAATTGGAACATTCCATTTTTGCTCAAGTCCCAAACGCTCCTGTAACGCTCTTTTACATTCTCCCTTACCGCTCATATCTTCCTTTGAATAATTGCGATAGAGCTGATAGTCTGTTTCAGGATTATAGCTTTCCAAATCAATACCGTTTTTAATACCGCAAAGCTTATAATGTCTTAAATTAAGCTCCGGGTCAAGACCGTGACTGTACCAAGGATCTCTGATTTCCGCTGCATAGCTTGGAGATACTGTTGAAACTCTTGTAGATGTTTCAATCGCACCCTTAACCATGTTCAGTTTTCCATCCATCTCAAGAAGCTTTGTTTCTGTTGGAGGAATGCCAACACATTCTGTGTTAACTTCCCAGCCGTACATTCCCTGATACTGAATGTTATGAATTGTAAACAAACTCTTAATATTTGCATACCATGGTCTTTGGGAATAAAAAAGATAATAATACATAGGTACAAGTGCAGTCTGCCAGTCGTTACAATGAAGAATATCCGGATGAAAATCTATATACGGCAACATTTCAAGAATTGCTCTCGAAAAGAACGCAAATCTTTCTGCATCATCATAAGAACCGTAAAGATTTCCTCTTTTAAAATAATACTCATTATCAATAAAGTAATATGTGCAGTCATTCCATCTTGCCCAGAAAAGACCGCAGTACTGGTGACGCCATGCAACAGGAACAGTAAAGTTTGTAATAAAGTTCATAGTATTCCTTAAGCTTTCCGGAATTGAACCATATAAAGGCATTACAATTCTGCAATCCTGTCCTTTTCTGCACAAAGTATGGGGTAAGCTTCCTGCAACATCAGCAAGACCGCCGCTTCCTGCAAAAGGGTTAGCCTCGGATGTACAATATAAAATTCTCATGTCACTAAACCTCCTGATTAAATTTTAAACTTTTGATTTTTTTGAGATATAAACAGGATAGGACTCATATCCCATAAGGGATCTTCCGTCGTTCACTATTACATCTTTATCAATTACTACATAATTCAAATTTACATCTTTTCCTATTTTAGTATCCTGCATAATAATGGAATTTTTAACAACAGCTCCCTCATCTATATAAACACCCTTTGAGAGTACGCAGTTTTCCACTGTACCTTTAATTATACAACCTTGAGAAATAAGGGAATGTTTAACGGAACTTGAAAGTCCGTACTGACATGGTGTATCATCACGAACTTTTGTATAAATAGGACGTTCGCTCTGGAAAAGTTCTTTTCTTACATCAGCATCCATTAAGTCCATATTTACATTAAAATATTCTTTCATTGAAGTAATGGTTGCGCAGTAACCTTTATTTTCAAAAGCATAAGTTTGATACTTTTGTGCAAGACCTCTCATAAAAATTTTTTCGTTTGTCTCATTTTTACTTAAAGATTCTGTTATCATTTCAAAAAGAATTTTTTTGGAAATAAGCAAAGTTCCCAAGGTTATTGGGCAAATGCCTTTTGCATCAGGCATTATAAATACCTGCTCGATTTTATCGTTTTCGTCCTTTTTTATTACCATAGGTCTTTCTATACCGTCGGGAGCTTTAACATTTGCATAAACCAATACGGCTTCAGCATTTTTTTCTTCGTAAAAATCAAACAACTGTGTATAATCTACATTGGTAATAAAATTACTGTTACACATTAATACGAATTCTTCATCACAATGTTCAAGATAACCTTTTATATTGTATATCATTTCTAGCATATTGGAATAATCTTTACCGTCGTAAGGAGGCAAAACCGAAAGCCCGCTTCTTCTTTTGGATAGATCCCAAGCCTTACCTGAACCCACATGGTCCATAAGCGAGATAAAATTTTTATTTGCAATTATGCAAACATTGTTAATACCTGCATTAGAAAAATTCGAGAGCGTAAAATCAACTGTTCTGTATTTACCTCCGATAGGTACGCTTGCCATTGTTCTGTTAGAGGTAAGTTCAGGTAATGATTCATCGCTTGTGTTTGAAAAAACAATACCTACAACATTGTTACTTCTCATTTTCACTTAACCTCCATATCTTGATCAATCATCGCTTTAGGAGGAACAACCGTATTTTCTCCTATTTTAAGGTTATCGCCTATTACGGTTATTCCCCATTCGTCTCTGTTTGAAACATTTTCCGGCTTTTCGCCGATTACTGCATTCTTACCGATAACGGTGTTTTCCGCTACAATTGCATACTGAACAACTGCTCCCTCTTCAATTACAGCTCCGGGCATTATAATTGACGAATTTATCGTAGCACCTTTGCCTATTGTTACACCTGCAAACAAAATTGAAAATTCAATATTGCCGTAAACATTACAGCCGTCTGCAACGAGTGAATTCTGAATTGTAGCGTCTGGACCGATATAGTGAGGCGGCATCATGGGATTTCTGGAAAAAATACCGTTTAAGTCAAGCGTAACGTTAGGATCCAGCAAGTCCATATTTGCTTCCCATAAGCTGTCTATCGTTCCTACATCCTTCCAATATCCCTCAAAAGGATACGCAAACATTCTCTCACCTGCATTAAGCATAGCGGGAAGTACATCTTTGCCGAAATCATTTGAAGAATCGGGATTTTCTGCATCTTCTGTTAAATATTTTTTCAGTGCTTTCCAGCTGAAAATATAAATACCCATAGAAGCGTTTGTACTTTTGGGGTGCTGAGGTTTCTCGTCAAATTCATAAATAGAGCCGTCTTCATTGGTGTTTAAAATTCCGAACCGTGATGCTTCTTCAAGAGGAACATCAATTACTGCAATTGTACAGGCAGCATTATTTTCCTTGTGAAATTGCAGCATTTTATTGTAGTCCATTTTATAAATATGGTCACCTGATAAAATAACTACATACTCCGGATTATATCTGTCAATATAACCCATATTCTGATAAATTGCATTTGCCGTTCCAGAATACCAATCAGCGCCCTCAACTGCCTGATAAGGGCTTAAACAGCTTACTCCCGAATGCATACCGTCTAAATCCCATGGCTGACCGTTGCCGATATATTCGTAAAGTTCAAGAGGCTGATATTGAGTTAAAATACCAACCGCTTCAATTCCGGAATTAACACAATTTGAAAGTGGAAAATCAATAATTCTGTATTTTCCGCCAAACGGTACTGCCGGTTTAGCAAGCTTTTTTGTTAAGACGCCCAATCTTGAACCCTGACCGCCTGCTAAAAGCATAGCAACTACTTCTTTTTTTGGAAACATTACTTTTTACCTCCAAGTTATTTGCTTATATCATTTTCGTCAGTCTTAATATCTGCCGAAACAGTTTTAGATTTGGAAACGGACTTTTTTGATGAAGCCGTTTTTACAGAAGGTGATTTTGAAGAAGTTTTTAAAGAATCGGATTTAGAAGAAGATGATTTTACAGAATCTTTCTTTTCTGCCGTTTTTACCGTTGATTTTTCTGCCTTTTTTTCTGTCGGTTTTTTAGATATCTTTTCTGCCTTCTTTTCCGGTGTTTTAACTTTATTATTATCTTCTGATTTCTTTTTATATGTTTTATCGTCAGACTTACTTACCGAAGTTTTAGTTTTTACTGAAATTTTTTCATGTTCAATTTTAGCATTTGCATTTTCTTCTGTTTTTTTCTTTGAAATTTTTATCTCTTTTTCATCAGAACTATCTGATTTTTCATATTTTTTATCTTTACTGCTTAATTTATTGCTGCTGACTTTTTTATTTTCAGCATTTTTATTTGTACGTTTTGCAGTTTTTCCTGTTTTTGCAAGCTTTTCACTTAAACTTTTTGTTTTCCTTGGCTTTTTAATCTCTTTTGTACATTCAAAATATACAACGCTCATAGGCGGTAATGTAATATACAAAGCTTGTTTACAGCCGTGGATTGCTTTATCCTCGGTCATAATTTCTTTTCCGTTATTCATTCCCGAGCCGCCGTATTTTCTGCTATCGGAATTAAATACTTCTTCGTAAATTCCTCTTTTAGGAACTCCGATATAATAATTCTTCCGAACTTCCGGCTGAAAATTGCAAACTATTATTAAATCTTTACCTGCCCTGTCGATCCGTCGAAAAGCAATTACACTTTGAGTATAGTCATCGTGATGGATCCAATCAAAGCCGCTCCAGTCAAAGTCAATTTCATAAAGTTGCGTATGACTGAGATAAAATTCATTTAAATCTTTAAAACAATTATGTAATTGTTGGTTTTTCTTATCCTCCAAAGCTCCCCAATTAAGCTCCGTATCGGAATTCCATTCTTCTTTCTGACCTAATTCCGCACCCATAAACATTAACTTTTTTCCGGGATGAGCCATCATATAGGAAATAAATGTTCTTACAGACGCATACTTTTGTTTTTCGTTTCCGGGCATTTTTTCAAATAAAGATTTTTTACCGTAAACTACTTCGTCGTGTGAAATAGGCAAAATAAAGTTTTCTGAAAATGCATAGAAAAAGCTGAATGTTAAATTATCGTGGTTAAAAGGTCTCCAAAGGGGATCAAGTGACATATAGTGGAGCATATCATTCATCCAACCCATGTTCCACTTATAATCAAAACCCAGCCCGCCTTCTTTTACAGGCTTTGAAACCATAGGCCATGAGGTACTTTCCTCTGCTATCATCATTACATTGGGATGATACATGTGAACAGCGGTGTTAAGACGCCTAATAAATTCAACTGCCTCAAGATTTTCCTTGCCGCCGAATTTATTAGCCACCCATTCGCCGTCTCGGCGATTATAGTCAAGATAAAGCATTGAAGCAACTGCATCTACTCTCAAACCGTCTACATGGTATTTATCGATCCAGAACATCGCACTTGATACAAGAAAGCTTATTACCTCATATCTTGAATAATCAAATACATAAGTACCCCATTCTTTATGCTCACCTTTTCTGGAATCGGCATATTCATAACAACAGGTTCCGTCAAATCTGCCCAACCCAAAATCATCTTTAGGAAAGTGAGATGGAACCCAGTCTAATATTACTCCGATATTGTTGTTATGACATCTGTCAATAAAATTCATTAAATCATAGGGTTCTCCGTAACGTGAAGTCGGCGCAAAATAGCCCGTGACCTGATATCCCCATGAACCGTCAAAGGGATATTCCGTAATAGGCATAAGTTCAATATGAGTATATCCCATATCCTTTAAATACGGTATCAGTTCATCCGCAAGCTTATTATAATTCATAAAATTACCGTCTTGATATTTTCTCCAAGAGCCGGCATGAATCTCATAAATATTAAGTGGTTTTTCTTTATGATTTTTTACATTTCTATCTATAAACCAATTCTCGTCATTCCAATTATATGTATTAACATTGTAAAGTTTTGAAGCGTTATCGGGACGAGTTTGTGTATGGAAAGCATAAGGATCTGACTTATAAAGCTTTTCATGATTTTGAGTTTCTATACAAAACTTATAGCAGGCAAAAATTTGTGCATTTTCAATAAAACCTTCCCAAACACCTGCATTTCCTACTTTATACATATAGTCAGCTCTGGGGTTCCAATCATTAAAATCACCAATTATTGAAACCGATAAAGCATTAGGAGCCCAAACTCTGAATACATAACCTTCCCTGCCGTTCCAATTAACAGGATGAGCACCCATTATATCATAAGCCCGAACTGCATCGCCGTCGTGAAAAAGCTGAAGAGCAGGACGAAGATCATTAAAATTGTAATTCATTTATTTCACTCCTTTCAAAAAATCTAATATATGAAAAATATTCCAAACTTATAATAACAAAAACTTATGTATATTTCAAGCAAATTTTAATTTTTTTTAATTGATTTTTAGTGTATTTTTTATAATTATAATAAAAACACAGCAGATTTACATTTATTTTACTGTTTATAAAACAAATTATTATAAATTTTATGCGTTTTTTACTTAAATATTAAATTTACTGAAAATTAAAAATCAATCACGCACTATATTATTATAATAAAACGTACTTTAAAAAAATATCAAAATTTGTGAATAAAAAAAGCTGTGATTTAAATCACAGCTTTTTGCTAATTCTTTTTCAAATCCCTTGCAATAGCAAGCAAATGTTCAAGCTGTTCATTACTTAAACCCTTGCATGCTTCAACAATTTTTCTTTGTAAAATCGGATCATTCGACTCGGTATCAAAAAATTCTTTTGGAGTAATATTAAAATAATCGCAAATATAAAAGAAAACTGTCATAGACGGTAAACTTAGTCCATTTTCTATACTATTTATATAATTTTCGCCTTGACCCATGGTAAGACTCATTTCTCTTGCAGATACACCCTTGTTATATCTTAATTGTACCAAGCGTTTTATAAAATCTTCCTTTTCCATATTATTCACCGCCTATGTACACAATTGTACTATATACATAGATTTAGCACACCTTAACTGTGCGCCTAAAATTATTGACATACACTAATCAATAGTGTAAAATATTATATAGTCACAAAATAAATAGTAATTGATCTAATAAATGCAATATACCGAGGAAAAAATGAAAAAGAAATGTTGTGGATTCGGACACAGAAATATTTATATAAATATTGATTCAAAAATTGAAAAAATACTTATAGATTTAATTGAAAACAAATTTGTAGATCTTTTTTATAAAGGAGGTATGGGAGATTTTGATAAAATATTTTCAACTGCCGTAAGAAAATTAAAGAAGAAGTATGTGGATATAAAACTTATTTTAGTATATCCCTATTTTACAAATGATATCAATGTAAATAAAGAGTTCTATAATACTAACTATGATTCTATTCTTATTCCGGAGGAATTTGCAGGGGCACATTATAAAAGAGCAATAAAACTAAGAAACAAATGGATGATTGACAATAGCGAATTTGTTATATCGTGTGTTAACAGAAATTTCGGCGGTGCTTATGAAGCTGTTAAATATGCTAAAAAAAGCAAAAAGAAAATTTTTAATATAAATTAAACATACAATAAGCAATTTGCTTCGTAATTGTAAAAGGTGCAAAAATGGCTGTCTCAATAAAATTGAGACAGCCATTTAAATACTAAATTAAATTAATTTATTTTGCAAAATCTACCGCACGGTTTTCTCTGATAATATTAACCTTAATTTGACCCGGATATTCAAGATCTTCTTCAATTTTTTTGCAAATTTCTCTTGCTAACGGAATCATTCTTTCATCATTAACTATTTCCGGTTTAACCATAATTCTTACTTCTCTGCCGGCCTGAATGGCGAATGAACGCTCAACTCCTTCAAATGAAGAAGCAACTTCTTCAAGTTTTTGAAGTCTTTTAATATAATTTTCAAGGTTTTCTCTTCTTGCTCCCGGACGAGCCGCCGAAATAGCATCTGCCGCCTGAACAATACAGGCAACAATAGTTTTGGCTTCTACATCACCGTGATGAGCATGGATAGCGTGAATTACGGCGTCGCTCTCTTTAAACTTTCTTGCAACATTTACGCCTAACTCAATATGAGTTCCTTCCATTTCGTGGTCTAACGCCTTACCTATATCGTGCAATAAACCCGCACGCTTTGCAACTGTGGGATCAATACCCAGTTCAGAAGCCATAATACCTGAAAGGTAAGCAACTTCCAGAGAATGATTGAGAACATTTTGACCGTAGCTTGTACGATATTTTAATCTTCCTAAAAGTTTAATAAGTTCAGGGTGTATGCCGTTTATTCCCACTTCCATAACGGCTCTTTCACCCTCTTGTTTAATAGTTGCGTCAACTTCTCTGCGTGCCTTATCAACCATTTCTTCAATTCTTGCAGGGTGGATCCTTCCGTCTGAAATAAGTCTTTCAAGAGCAATTCTAGCAACTTCTCTTCTTACAGGTTCAAAGCTTGAAAGTGTAATTGCTTCAGGAGTATCGTCAATAATAAGGTCTACACCTGTTATAGTTTCAATAGCCCTTATATTTCTTCCCTCACGGCCGATAATTCTGCCCTTCATTTCATCATTTGGCAACGGTACGACCGAAACCGTAGCCTCTGCGACCTGATCTGCTGCGAGCCTTTGAATTGATAAAGAAATAATATTTCTCGCCAGCTTGTCTGATTCATCTTTAATCTGCTGTTCATAATCCATAATTTTAACAGCTTTTTCATGGGTCAATTCCTGCTCTAACTGCTCAAGCAAGTAATTTTTAGCTTGTTCGGCAGTATAACCTGAAATTCTTTCCAGCATTTCAAACTGACTTTTTTTAATTTGCTCAATTTCTACAAGCTTACCCTCAACATCTTTAAGTTTTTTATTTACACGTTCTTCTTTAACTTCGACATTGTCAATTTTTTTGTCAAGGGTCTCTTCTTTTTGCTGAATTCTTCTTTCCTGACGCTGAACTTCTTTTCTTCTTTCAGCAATTTCCTTGTCATTTTCATTTCTCAGACGGTGAAGCTCATCCTTACCCTCCAAGAGTGCTTCTTTTTTCTTGGCTTCAGCAGTTTTAATGGCCTCGGAAACAATCTTGTTAGCTTCCTGCTCGGCACTGCCGATTTCTTTTTCTGCAACACTTTTTCTGTATATAATACCAACTGCTACGCCTATTGCCGCACCTATCAGCAGCGCTGCAACAATTAGTACTATACTTAACCATAGTTGCATGCCTGACACCTCCTTGATTTGATGTTTTCTAAAGTTTAAATACGATCAAAATCAACTCACTGGTGCCGTTAATTTAAGATATTCACTTTTCCCAAAAATATTTTATTTATTATATAATTTAGTATATAAAGTATATATGTAAGTCCGCTATGCGGAAAAATCGAGTATAATGTTTGTATCTGCAAATAAGCGGACAAAACAAAATAAAAAAGGTATATAAAAAATATCTATTTATAACGGCTCTTAACGAGTCTGATTAAAAAATAAGAATTTAGTGTGTTTTAATCTTATAAGCACACCTATTCTGCACCATTTTACTATGGTACTAGTATATTGTATATGAAAAGCAAAATAATGTCAAGAATAAATGTACAAAAGCCGCAGATAATAATTGCAAATCGGTATTATACTTAATGATATTTACATCTTTAGATTAGAAATAAACAAATTTTTCAATGTTAAATGCTTTTTTTAATTGCAAATTATAAAATTGGAAAAAATTTTGTTAAATTCTTGTCAAAGCTCTTGAAATTCCTACAAAAATGTAATATCATATAATTACCTTAATTTTACAGGAGGAATTTTTTTATGTCAGTAAAAGTTGCAATTAACGGCTTCGGCCGTATCGGTCGTCTTGCATTCAGACAAATGTTTGGTGCAGAAGGTTATGAGGTAGTAGCTATCAACGATCTTACAGATCCTAAAATGCTCGCAAACCTTCTTAAGTACGATACAGCTCAAGGCGGTTACTGCGGTAAATTAGGTGAGAACCTTCATACTGTTGAGGCCGGCGAAAGCTCAATTATCGTTGACGGAAAAGAAATCACAATTTATGCTAAACCAAATGCTGCAGAACTCCCATGGGGTGAGATCGGCGTAGATGTAGTTCTTGAATGTACAGGTTTCTACACATCAAAGGCTAAATCACAGGCTCATATTGATGCAGGTGCTAAAAAAGTTGTTATTTCTGCTCCTGCAGGTAACGACCTTAAAACTATCGTTTATAGCGTAAACGAAAAAACTCTTACATCGGATGATACAATTATCTCTGCTGCATCATGCACAACTAACTGTTTAGCTCCTATGGCTGATACTCTTAACAAATATGCAGAAATTCAGAGCGGTATTATGTCTACAATCCACGCTTACACAGGCGATCAGATGATCCTTGACGGTCCTCACAGAAAAGGCGATCTAAGAAGAGCAAGAGCAGGCGCTGCAAACATTGTTCCTAACTCAACAGGTGCTGCTAAAGCTATCGGTCTTGTAATTCCTGAACTTAACGGTAAACTTATCGGTTCTGCACAGCGTGTTCCTGTTCCAACAGGTTCAACTACAATTCTTACAGCTGTTGTAAAGGGTAACGATGTAACCGTTGAAGGAATCAACGCTGCTATGAAAGCTGCTGCTTCAGAATCATTCGGTTATAACGAAGATCAAATCGTTTCTTCTGATGTTATCGGTATGCGTTTCGGTTCACTCTTTGACGCTACACAAACAATGGTTTCAAAAATTTCTGACGATCTTTATGAAGTACAGGTTGTTTCTTGGTATGATAACGAAAACAGCTACACAAGCCAGATGGTAAGAACAATTAAATATTTTGCTGAATTAGGCTAATTGATAAATAATAAATTTATTAAGGCAGAGTTTTAAACTCTGCCTTTTTGTTTGGAGAATATTATGCAAATAATTATAAGAGAGTTTACAAAATCCGATCTTCCGGCAATTACCCATATATGGAATGAGGTTGTAGAGGACGGAGCAGCTTTTCCGCAGATGAACTTACTTAATGAAGAAACTGCTTTGGATTTTTTTGGTTCTCAAAGCTTTACCGGAGTTGCAGAGGATACAAAAACAAAGCAAATTTTGGGACTTTACATACTCCACCCAAATAATGTAGGAAGATGCGGACATATTTCAAATGCAAGTTATGCAGTATCGTCAAAATCAAGAGGTTTGGGCATAGGAGAAATGCTCGTTAAACATTCAATGAAAAAAGGCAAAGAACTAGGTTTTAAAATTTTACAGTTTAATGCGGTCGTTAAAAGCAATAAAAGTGCTGTAAATTTATATAAGAAATTAGGATTTGAGAAATTGGGCGTAATTAAGGGCGGTTTCCTGCTTAAAGACGGAACTTATGAGGATATTATACCTTTTTATCATACACTATAAGATAAATATTTTTAAATTACAGCTTCCTAAAAGAGCTGTTTTAATGGCAAGATTTTTGCTTAAAAAAAGGCAAGCTGAAAATCAGCTTGCCTTAATTTATTAAAGTAAATAATTGTAAAATTATTCGTTGATAGCGATAACTGCGCCTGAACCTACTGTTCTTCCGCCTTCACGGATAGCGAAACGAAGACCAACTTCAATAGCGATAGGAGTAATAAGTTCAACATCCATTTCAACATTATCGCCGGGCATACACATTTCAACGCCCTCCGGGAGTGAAATTGTACCTGTAACGTCTGTTGTTCTGAAATAGAACTGTGGACGATAGTTGTTGAAGAAAGGTGTATGACGGCCGCCTTCGTCTTTAGTTAAAACGTAAACCTGACCACGGAATTTTGTATGAGGATGAATTGTACCTGGTTTAGCAAGTACCTGGCCTCTTTCGATTTCATTTCTCTGAACACCACGGAGAAGTACGCCTACGTTGTCGCCTGCTTCTGCATAGTCAAGAGTCTTTCTGAACATTTCAAGACCTGTAACAACAACTTTTCTCTTTTCGTCTGTAAGACCAACGATTTCAACTTCTTCAGAAGTTTTGATCTGACCTCTTTCAACTCTACCTGTTGCAACTGTACCACGACCTGTGATTGTGAATACATCCTCAACCGGCATAAGGAAAGGAAGATCAGCTTTACGCTCCGGAGTTGGGATAAACTCGTCAACAGCGTCCATAAGTTCATGGATGCACTTGTATTCTTCAGCATTAGTATCTTTTGAGTTACTTGTAAGAGCAACATAAGCTGAACCCTTGATGATTGGTGTATCATCACCTGGGAATTCATATTCGTTAAGAAGATCTCTAACTTCCATCTCTACGAGTTCGAGAAGTTCAGGATCGTCAACCTGGTCAGTTTTGTTCATAAATACTACGATGTAAGGTACACCTACCTGACGTGAAAGCAGGATATGCTCTCTTGTCTGAGGCATAGGACCGTCAGCAGCAGATACAACAAGGATAGCACCGTCCATCTGAGCAGCACCTGTGATCATATTTTTAACATAGTCAGCGTGACCTGGGCAGTCAACGTGTGCATAGTGACGTTTAGCTGTCTCATACTCTACGTGAGCTGTGTTGATTGTGATACCACGCTCTCTCTCTTCAGGAGCGCTGTCGATATTTGCATAATCCATAAATTCAGCTTCGCCGTTAAGATTAAGAACCTTTGTGATAGCAGCTGTAAGAGTAGTTTTACCATGGTCAACGTGACCGATAGTACCAATGTTAACGTGTGGTTTATTTCTTTCAAATTTTTCTCTTGCCATTGGAAATTTCCTCCTTAATGTGTAAAAATTACTTAATAGTTTATAGTTATTTTAACAATATTTTTTTAAAAATGCAATACATTTTACGAAAATATTGATTGCAACACCAAAGAAATTTACTAAAATCAGTCTTTCTTTGTTCTTTCGCTCATAATTTTTTCTGCAATATTCTTAGGAACTTCTGCATAAGTGTCCGGCTCCATTACATACTGACCACGACCCTGTGTTTTAGAACGCATATCAGTAGCATAACCGAACATTTCTGAAAGCGGAACCTGAGCATTGATTCTCTGTGCACCGTTTTCTGCTTCCATACCCTGAATCATACCACGGCGAGAGTTAAGGTCGCCGATAACATCACCCATGTATTCTTCCGGAACGATAACGGTAACTTTCATAATAGGTTCAAGAAGTACCGGATCAGCCTTTTTCATAGCTGATTTAAATGCCATTGAACCTGCAATTTTAAATGCCATTTCAGATGAGTCTACCTCATGGTAAGAACCATCGTATAACTCAACCTTAACATCAACTACATTATAACCTGCAAGTACTCCTGAAAGCATAGCTCCCTGAATACCTTGGTCAACAGCAGGGATATATTCCTTAGGAATAGCACCGCCTACAATGTTGTTTACAAATTCGTAGCCTTTGCCCGGATTTGGTGATATATTGATCTTAACATGACCGTACTGTCCTTTACCGCCTGACTGTCTTGCATATTTTTCATCAACAGACGCATTTGTTCTGATTGTTTCTTTATATGCAACCTGTGGTTTACCGATGTTAGCTTCTACTTTAAATTCACGCAGAAGTCTGTCAACAATAATTTCAAGGTGAAGCTCACCCATACCTGCGATAATAGTTTGTCCTGTTTCTTCATCAGTATAAGCCTTGAATGTAGGGTCTTCTTCCGCAAGCTTTGCAAGAGCAATACCCATTTTTTCCTGACCTGCTTTAGTTTTAGGCTCAATAGCCACACGGATAACAGGATCAGGGAATTCCATTGATTCAAGGATAATAGGATGTTTCTCATCACAGAGAGTGTCGCCAGTTGTTGTATTTTTAAGACCAACAGCAGCTGCTATATCACCTGCATAACAGCAATCAATATCTTTTCTGTCGTTAGCGTGCATCTGAAGGATACGGCCAACACGCTCGTTGTTATCTTTAGATGAGTTATATACTGTCTGACCTGCATTGATCATACCTGAATAAACTCTGAAGAAGCAGAGTTTACCAACATAAGGGTCAGTAGCAATTTTAAATGCAAGAGCTGAGAACGGCTCTTCATCGGAAGAATGTCTTACATCTTCCTCATCTGTTTCAGGGTTTACACCCTTAATAGCAGGAACATCTGTTGGAGCCGGCATATAGTCAACAATAGCGTCAAGTAGCTTTTGAACACCTTTGTTACGGTACGCTGTACCGCAGGTTACGGGAACCATTGTGTTTTCTATTGTGCACTTACGTATGGTAGCTTTAATTTCTGCTTCTGTAAGCTCTTCGCCGGAGAAATATTTTTCCATTAAAGCTTCGTCCTGTTCTGCAACAGCCTCGATAAGCTCATCATGATATTTCTGTGCGATTTCCTTCATATCTTCAGGAATTTCTTCTTCTCTCATATCTTTACCGAGTTCATCATAATAAACTTCGGCTTTCATTTTTACGAGATCAACTATACCTTTGAATGTGTCCTCTGCTCCGATTGGTAACTGAATCGGAACAGCATTACATTTTAATCTGTCTTTCATCATCTGAACAACTCTGTAAAAATCAGCGCCCATAATATCCATCTTATTTACAAATACCATTCTTGGTACGCCGTAGTTGTCAGCCTGACGCCAAACTGTTTCTGACTGTGGTTCAACGCCGCCTTTTGCACAAAGAACAGTAACAGAACCGTCAAGAACTCTTAATGAACGTTCAACTTCAACAGTGAAGTCAACGTGTCCGGGAGTATCAATAATATTGATTCTTACTTTTTTATTGTTGCTGTCATTCCAGAAACAAGTTGTGGCAGCAGAGGTAATTGTAATACCTCTTTCCTGTTCCTGTACCATCCAGTCCATTGTTGCGCCGCCGTCGTGGGTTTCGCCAATTTTATGGTTGATACCTGTGTAGAACAGGATACGCTCTGTGGTTGTTGTTTTACCGGCATCGATATGCGCCATGATACCGATATTTCTTGTTTGTTCAAGTGAAACCTGCCTTGGCATAAAATCCTCCTTCTTCTAATTTCATCAAAAGATTTATTACCATCTGTAATGTGCGAAAGCCTTGTTAGCTTCTGCCATTTTATGTGTATCGTCACGCTTCTTGGCAGCGCCGCCTGCACCGTTGATAGCATCAAGAATTTCGCCTGCAAGTCTTTCTTTCATTGTTTTTTCACTGCGGGCTCTTGAGTAAGTTGAGATCCAACGAAGACCTAAAGTCTGTCTTCTTTCGGGTCTAACTTCCATAGGAACCTGATATGTTGCACCGCCGACACGACGGGCTTTAACCTCGAGAACAGGCATTACATTTTCCATAGCCTGTTCAAAAACCTCTAATGGGTCTTTACCTGTCTTATCCTGAACGATTTCAAATGCACCGTAAACGATTTTTTGAGCAACGCCCTTTTTACCGTCGTACATAATGTTGTTGATAAGACGGGTAACAAGTTTTGAATTATAAAGCGGATCTGGTAATACGTCACGCTTTGCAATAGAACCTCTTCTTGGCACTTTGCTTCCCTCCTTCACAATAATTGAGATATCATAGGTACTCGAAAGCGACAAACTCCCGTATGCCAACAAGACGTTTTATTATAACAAATATATATAAAGTCCTGTATAGCATTACAGTCACTAATTAACTTAATTCAGGGTAGTTTTGTCAATTCCTTATTTACCTTTCTTTGGACGCTTTGCACCGTATTTTGAACGGGCTTGCATACGCTGAGCAACGCCTTGAGCATCAAGGGTTCCTCTGATGATGTGGTAACGAACACCAGGTAAGTCTTTAACACGGCCGCCTCTGATAAGAACAACAGAGTGCTCCTGTAAGTTATGACCAACGCCGGGAATGTAGGAACTGACTTCGATACCGTTAGAAAGTCTTACTCTGGCAATTTTTCTAAGTGCTGAGTTAGGCTTTTTAGGGGTAGCTGTTTTAACAGCAGTACAAACACCTCTTTTTTGCGGGGAGCTCTGATCGATAGGACGACGCTTCTTTGAGTTCCATCCTTTTAAAAGAGCAGGTGCTTTAGCCTTCTTTTCAGTTACCTGTCTGCCTTTGCGTACCAATTGGTTAAAGGTTGGCATATTTTTCCTCCTTTCAAAAAATTAAATTTTATATGTTAATTGGCACTTTTTTATTATGTGCCTAAATAACAGCAAATATGATAGAGCCGATGGGCTTTACATATCCGAGCATTTTGCATAATTGAAGATGTCGGAAATAAACATAAAAAATGTGTTTTTATTGGCATTTTTAGCAAGTTTATATACTCTTTCAAGTATAAAAAAGCTACTGCTCGACAATTAAATATATTATCATAAATGTTATGGTTTTGTCAACTTTTTTTAAGATTTTTCGGGAAAATATGTGATAAAAGATTTTATGAAAAAACTGAACAAAAATTTTTTAAACTTCTCATAATACTCTTATCATCCGCCCCTCAAATTAAATCATTTGTTAAAACGGCAAGCCTCAATGACAAAATTGTCATTGAGGCTGTATTTAAAAAATCAAATTACTGGTTAACAGTCTGAGGAACTGAGATATATGAATTTTCTTCAAGCTCTACATCTCTGTATCTTCTCATACCTGTGCCGGCAGGAATAATCTTACCGATAATAACATTTTCTTTAAGACCGAGAAGCGGATCAACCTTACCCTTGATAGCGGCGTCTGTAAGAACTCTTGTTGTTTCTTGGAATGACGCTGCCGAAAGGAAACTGTCTGTTGCAAGAGCCGCCTTTGTAATACCAAGCAGAAGCTGAGTATATGTTGCTTCCTGAAGGTCTGTTTCGCCGTTTGCAATTCTTTTCTGGATTTCTTCGTTTGCAAGGAGAACTTCATTTCTGTCATACATCTGACCGGGCATAAAGTTTGTGCTTCCCGGATCGTCTACTTTAACCTTTTTGAGCATTTGACGAACGATAATTTCAATATGCTTATCGTTAATATCAACACCCTGTAAGCGGTAGGTACTCTGTACCTCGGAAATAAGGTAATCCTGAACTGCATCCGTACCGAGAATTTCAAGAATATCGTGAGGATTAACAGCACCGTCGGTGATTTTATCACCCTTCTTAATGTATTCACCCTCTGTAACCTTAACATGGAATCCGAAAGGAATAAGATACTGTCTTTCTTCACCGGTTTCTTTATTATAAATTACAGCATGACGGGTATTTTTAATATCTTCAAATCTAACCTCACCGTCAATTTCACTGATAATTGCAAGGCTCTTAGGCTTACGGGACTCGAACAGTTCTTCAACACGGGGAAGACCCTGAGTAATATCTTCTGCCGATGCAACACCACCGGTATGGAAAGTTCTCATTGTAAGCTGTGTACCAGGTTCACCGATCGACTGTGCGGCAATAATACCGACAGCCTCGCCAACTGTAACAGGCATACCGTTTGCAAGGTTAGCTCCGTAACATTTTTTACAGGAGCCGTGTTTTGCACGACATCCTAAAACGCTTCGGATTTTAACGCTTTTAACACCTGAATTACAGATAATATCTGCCTCGTCGTCTCCCATCATTACATCCTTTGATACAAGGACATTACCGTTTTCATCACAGAAATCTTCAACTAAATATCTGCCCATCAAGCGCTCATGCATAGTTTCAATAATATTGTTGCCTGACTTAATATCAAATACTTCAAGACCTTCATGAGTACCGCAGTCGTCTTCATGAATAATAACTTCCTGTGATACGTCAACAAGACGTCTGGTAAGATAACCGGAGTCAGCCGTTCTAAGGGCTGTATCTGCAAGACCTTTACGAGCACCACGAGATGAAATAAAGTATTCCAAAATGTTAAGACCTTCACGGTAGTTAGCACGAATAGGAATTTCGATTGTCTGACCAGATGTATTGGCAATAAGACCACGCATACCTGCAAGCTGACGAATCTGGCTCATACTACCACGAGCACCTGAATCAGCCATCATAAAGATAGGATTGTATCGGTCAAGATTTTTTTGAAGTGCGTCTGTAACATCGTTAGTTGCCTTTTCCCAAATTTTGAGAACTTCTTCATAACGCTCTTCATCTGAACGCAGACCCATCATATATTCGTCTCTGATAATATCGACCTGTTCTTCTGCAGCCTGAATAAGGGCTTTTTTTGCAGGCGGGATTTCAGCGTCACAAACAGCTACCGTGATAGCACTCTTTGTTGAGTATTTATAACCTTGTGATTTAATGGCGTCAAGTACTTGAGAAGTTTTCTCTGTACCGTGAACCTTAATACAGGCGTCAATAATCTTTCCGAGTTCTTTCTTTTTAACAAGAAAGTCAATTTCCAGCTTAAATCTGTTTTCAGGATCGGTTCTGTCAACAAAACCCAAATCCTGCGGAATAGGATTGTTAAAAATTATTTTGCCGATCGTTGTATCAATAATACCGCTTTCTTTAACACCATTATATTCAACTGTTCGGCGAACCTTAATTTTAGAATGAAGTTCAATAACGCCTGTCTGATAAGCCATCATAGCCTCATCAACATCTTTAAAGCACTTGCCTTCGCCTAATTCACCATCTTTATCAAGTGTAAGATAGTAAGAACCCAAAATCATATCCTGTGTAGGAACTGCAACAGGACGACCGTCTGAAGGCTTCAGAAGGTTATTTGCAGCAAGCATTAAAAATCTTGCCTCTGCCTGTGCTTCGGCAGAAAGAGGTACATGGACAGCCATTTGGTCGCCGTCAAAATCGGCGTTATAAGCCGTACATGAAAGAGGATGAAGCTTTAACGCTCTGCCCTCGACAAGTACAGGCTCAAATGCCTGAATACCAAGTCTGTGAAGTGTAGGCGCACGGTTAAGAAGAACAGGGTGTCCCTTAATTACAACTTCAAGGGCGTCCCAAACTTCCGGCTTTGCACGTTCAACTGCTTTTCTTGCGGCCTTAATGTTAATAACTTCTTTAGTTTCAACAAGTCGCTTCATAACAAACGGTTTGAAAAGTTCCAGAGCCATTTCCTTTGGAAGACCGCATTGATACATTTTAAGTTCAGGTCCTACAACGATAACCGAACGTCCTGAGTAGTCAACACGCTTACCTAAAAGGTTCTGACGGAATCTGCCCTGCTTACCCTTAAGCATATCGGATAGAGACTTTAACGCTCTGTTGTTAGGTCCTGTAACAGGTCTGCCTCTTCTGCCGTTATCAATAAGTGCGTCAACGGCTTCCTGAAGCATACGCTTTTCGTTTCTGATAATAATATCAGGCGCCTGTAAATCTATAAGTTTTTTAAGACGGTTATTTCTGTTAATAACCCTTCTGTAAAGGTCGTTTAAATCTGATGTTGCAAAACGGCCGCCGTCAAGCTGAACCATTGGTCTGATATCGGGCGGGATTACCGGAATAACATCAAGGATCATCCATTCAGGACGATTTCCTGAATGTCTGAAACTTTCAACAACATCAAGTCTTTTAAGAATTCTTACTCTCTTCTGACCTGTTGCGTCTTCAAGTTCCTCTTTAAGCTGTTCTGAAAGCTCATCAAGGTTGATTTCCTCTAAAAGCTTTTTAATGGCTTCGGCACCCATAGAGGCTTCAAAGTCATCTTCGTACTTTTCACGCATATCACGGTATTCAGCCTCTGTTAAGAACTGTTTCTTTTCAAGGTCACGGCAATCGCCGGGATCTGTTACTATATATGATGCAAAATATAAAACTTCTTCAAGTTTTCTGGGTGAAATATCAAGCATAAGGGAAATTCTTGAGGGAATACCTTTAAAATACCAAATATGTGAAACAGGAGCGGCAAGCTCAATGTGACCCATACGTTCTCTTCTTACTTTTGCTCTTGTAACCTCAACGCCGCAGCGGTCGCAAACTTTTCCCTTAAAGCGAATTCTTTTATATTTTCCGCAGTGACATTCCCAGTCCTTTGTAGGTCCGAAAATACGCTCGCAGAAAAGACCGTCCCGCTCTGGTTTTAATGTACGATAGTTAATAGTTTCCGGTTTTTTCACCTCGCCGTAAGACCATTCACGAATTTTATCCGGAGATGCAAGTCCGATTTTAATTGAATCAAAAACAATATTTTCCATTACTACACTCCTCCTTAAAATTCGTCGCTATCGTTAATTTCAAATGTATCGTCTTCATCTTCAACAATTGACGATTCGTCAAACATATTGCCGTCATCTGAATCATCGTCAAGAAGGAATCCGTCCATTGTTGTCATAACACTTTCTTCATCAAGGGTCGGTTCATCATTTACTACCGGTAAATCTTCATCTTCTTCAAACTTCTGTTTCAAATCGATTTCATTATTGTCTTTATCAAGAACTGAAACATCAAGTGATAATGACTGAAGTTCTTTAATAAGAACCTTAAACGATTCAGGAATTCCGGGAGCAGGAATGTTCTGTCCCTTAACAATTGCTTCGTAAGTTTTAACACGACCTACAACATCGTCGGATTTAACAGTAAGAATTTCCTGTAATGTATAAGCTGCTCCGTAAGCCTCAAGAGCCCAAACTTCCATCTCACCGAAACGCTGTCCGCCGAACTGTGCTTTACCACCCAGAGGCTGCTGTGTAACAAGTGAATACGGACCTGTACTTCTTGCGTGGATCTTATCATCAACAAGGTGATGGAGCTTCAGATAATACATATAACCTACGGTTACAGGATTATCAAATCTTTCTCCCGTTCTTCCGTCAATAAGCCATGTCTTACCGTCTTCATTATATCCTGCGTCCTTTAATGCTTCAAATATATCCTGTTCGTGAGCTCCGTCAAATACAGGAGTCATTATTTTCCATCCGAGGGCCTTTGCAGCATATCCCAAGTGAACCTCAAGTACCTGTCCTATATTCATACGGGATGGTACGCCCAATGGGTTAAGAACAATATCAAGTGGTGTACCGTCAGGTAAAAACGGCATATCTTCAACAGGCAAAATTCTTGATACAACACCCTTATTACCGTGTCGGCCTGCCATTTTATCTCCTACGCTGATTTTACGCTTTTGAGCAATATAACATCTTACTACCTTGTTTACACCGGGTTGTAATTCATTTCTGCTGTTTTCACGGGTAAATACCTTAACATCAACAACAATACCGCTCTCGCCGTGAGGAACTCTTAAAGAAGTATCCCTTACTTCTCTTGCCTTCTCTCCGAAAATTGCACGAAGGAGTCTTTCCTCTGCGGTAAGTTCTGTTTCTCCTTTAGGCGTAACTTTACCAACAAGAATATCGCCTGCGTGAACCTCTGAACCTATATGAATAATACCCTCTTCGTTAAGGTCCTTAAGCATATCTTCGCCTACTTGAGGAATATCTCTTGTGATTTCTTCAGGACCGAGCTTTGTATCTCTTGCCTCAATATCATACTCTTCAATATGGATAGATGTATAAACATCGTCTCTAACGATTTTTTCGTTAATAAGAACGGCATCCTCGTAGTTATATCCTTCCCAAGTCATAAATCCGATAAGTGCGTTTTTACCAAGGGAAATTTCACCGTTCTTTGTTGCAGGGCCGTCAGCAAGGACCTCACCTTTAACAACTCTCTGTCCTTTTGAAACAACAGGGATCTGATTAAAGCAGGTACCCTGGTTTGAACGGAGGAATTTAATGATTTCGTGGTCAACAATTTTGCCGCTGTCATACTGAACACGAACATGGTCGGCATCAACGGAAAGTACAAGACCGTCATCGTCTGCAAGTACACAAACGCCTGAGTCAACGCCTGCTTTATATTCCATGCCTGTACCTACGATTGGCGAATCGGTCACCATAAGAGGCACGGCCTGTCTCTGCATGTTTGAACCCATCAGCGCACGGTTCGCATCATCGTTTTCAAGGAACGGGATCATGGCAGTAGCAACAGATACTACCATTCTCGGAGATACATCCATATAATCAAATCTATCGGGAGAATATTCAACAAATCCATCCCTGTATCTGCCTACTACTTTGCTGTTTTTAAAATGTCCGCTTTCATCTAAAGGCTCATTTGCCTGTGCTACAACAAATTCGTCTTCCATATCGGCTGTCATATAAACAACTTCGTCTGTAACAACGCCTGTTTCCTTATCAATTTTACGGAAAGGAGCCTCTATAAATCCGTATTTGTTAATTCTTGCAAAGGTAGCAAGATATGAAATAAGTCCGATGTTAGGACCTTCCGGAGTTTCAATAGGACACATACGGCCGTAATGTGTATAGTGCACATCACGAACCTCAAATCCTGCACGGTCTCTTGAAAGACCACCGGGACCTAAAGCTGAAAGTCTTCTTTTATGTGTAAGCTCTGCAAGAGGGTTAGTCTGGTCCATAAACTGTGAAAGAGGCGATGAACCGAAAAACTCTTTAATTGCAGCGGTTACGGGTCTTATGTTAATAAGCGTATTTGGAGAAAGTGTTTCAAGATCCTGTGCCTGAAGGGTCATTCTTTCTCTGATAACTCTTTCAAGACGGGAAAATCCGATTCTGAATTGATTTTGAAGTAATTCTCCTACGCTGCGTATTCTTCTGTTGCCCAAGTGGTCAATATCGTCTGTTAATCCTACGCCTTCGGCAAGACAATTCATATAGTTAATTGTTGCAAAAATATCGTCAATAACAATATGATTGGGAATAAGCTCACCATATCTGGATATGAGCAATTCTTTAATTTCTTCCTCATCCTGCGCATTATCAAGAATTTCACACAAAACAGAAAATTTAACCTTTTCGTTTATGCCGCACTCTTTTTCTGCGTCAAAGTCAACATAACCGTTTATGTCAACCATACCGTTAGAAATAATTTTAATTATTTTATCGTTTTTATCAATAAGCTTTACATAAGCTGTATCAACACCTGCGTTCTCAATCTTAAGAGCAAGTTCTCTTGAAACTTTATCGCCTATGTTAGCAATAACCTCGCCTGTGCGTGGATCTGCAACAGGTTCCGCAAGGATCTGTCCTGTAAGTCGCTGTGAAATTCCAAGCTTTTTGTTGTATTTATAGCGACCTACTCTTGACATATCATAACGTTTTGGATCAAAAAATAAATTACTAAGGTGTGTCTGCGCACTTTCAACTGTCGGAGGTTCGCTTGGCCTTAATTTTCTGTAAACCTCCAAAAGACCTTCTTCAACTGATTTGGTAGTATCCTTTTCAATTGTAGCTTTCATTCTGTCGTCGTCGCCGAAATATTCAAGAATTTCAGCGTCGGTGCCTAATCCTAAAGCTCTTATAAATGCAGTAATAGGAACTTTTCTGTTTTTATCAATACGCACATAGAAAACATCGTTTACATCGTTTTCATATTCAAGCCAGGCTCCTCTGTTTGGAATAACAGTTGAACTAAACAACTCTTTACCTGTTTTGTCGTGTTCCATTTTGTAATAAACACCGGGGCTTCTTACAAGCTGTGATACAATAACACGCTCGGCACCGTTAATAATAAATGTGCCGCTTGGAGTCATCAGAGGGAAATCTCCCATAAATACATTAGATTCTTTAATTTCGCCCGTTTCTTTGTTAAGAAGTCTTGCGGTAACTCTGAGAGCAGCAGAATATGTTGCGTCTCTCTCCTTACATTCAATTACGCTGTAATTTGGTTTATCAACATCCAAAGTATAGTCAATAAAATCAAGAACCAAATTGCCGGTATAATCAGTAATCCCTGAAACATCCTTGAATACTTCTTTCAGACCTTCTTCAAGAAACCACTTGTAAGAATTTTTCTGCACCTCTATAAGATTCGGCATATCGATAACTTCATCAATTTTGCCAAAGCTCATCCTTTCGTTTTTGCCAAGCTTTACAGGTTTGACATTAACCATAGGCGTATCCACTCCTTTAATATAGTCGTTCCATAACCGAACTGCATCGGTTTTATATAAAAGGTAAAATGTAACAAAATTGTTTTAAAAAATCTCTTGACAACGATGCATAATGCGTGATAATATTCCTTTAATACAAGAGATTTTTTGTGAAATTTCGGTACATATCCCCATTATGGTACATTCTATAATTTTATAACCCTTCGGGAAACTTGTCAAGTGGTTTATGGAAATTTATTTTAAAAAAATATGTAATTTTAGATTTTATTTCCGCAGAAGCATTAAAACGCTTCTGCGGTTTATTTTTCCTCAAAAAGAAACACCCGGAACCGTTTGAATTTTTCTGAAATTAATGTGTTTTTAAAATGTAACCTTTTTTCTGTTCTGATATTTCTATTTTTGGGGTAATAATATTAACGTCATTTCTGCTTTTTAAGTAATAACTTCTATCGAAAACTCAATGTCATTAGTAATACACTACAATTCCAAAAAGACTCATTATCCATATAATTATACCGTACAACACACTTGCTGATACGCCGTAAACAATAACGGGACCTGCAATAACAAACATTTTGGCACCAAGTCCCAACACAAAACCCTCTGTTTTAAAATCTATTGCAGGAGACGCCACCGAATTTGCAAATCCTGTAATTGGTACAAGGGTACCTGCGCCAGCGTGTTTTGCAATATTATCATAACATCCGATAGCAGTAAAAAGAACTCCTAAAAATACAAGCGAAACAGAAGTAACCGTTTTAGCCATTTCTTTATCAAGTCCTACGGCTACATACAGCGTTGTCAAAAGCTGTCCCAAAGTACATATTGCTCCGCCTACTAGAAAAGCCATAATACAATTCACTAAAATTTTGCTTTTCTTTGACTTGTTTGTCACAATCTGTTGGTATTCTTGTTTTGGTAACATATACTTCCTCCCTGATTTATGCTGATTTCAATCTGAAAATTATAATTTACCGGTATATTCAGATGGAAATCGATATTATTATTGTTTGATTTTATTTTTGCCAAATATTTTCCTATTATTAAATTAATATTTATAAATTTACCTGTTTATTTTTTTGCATATATATTGTATAATAAAGTGTAATAAACTTTATTGGAGGAAAAGTATTTGGAACATTACCTTGATAACAGTGCAACTACAAAAGTTTCTAAGGCGGCTGCCGAAAAAGCCCTTGAACTTATGTGTGAAAATTACGGTAATGCCTCATCTTTACATTCATTAGGCATAAAGGCCGAAGCAGAACTTGAAAATGCCAGAAGAAAAATTGCTAAAGTTTTAGGCTGTGAAAGCGACGAAATATATTTTACAAGCGGTGGAACAGAATCAAACAACACTGCAATTTTCGGGGCTGTAAAAGCACTTAAACGGAGAGGTAATAAAATTGTTACAACATCAGTGGAACACAGCAGTGTTTTGGAAGCGATGAACGAACTTGAAAATCAAGGCTTTGAGGTTATATACCTTTCCCCCGATGAAAACGGAATAATTACAGCAGAAAAAATTAAAGATGCAGTTGATAACAAAACAATTCTTGTTTCAATAATGACAGCAAACAATGAGACAGGATCAATTAATGATATTTCAAAAATACAAAAGATAGTTGCAAATAATAATTCACCTGCACTGATTCACACTGACGCTGTACAGGCCTTTGGCAAAATCAATATAAAGGCTAAAAAAACAGGTGTTGACCTTATAACTATCAGTGCTCACAAAATTCACGGTCCAAAAGGAATAGGAGCTTTGTACATAAAAAAAGGCAAAAGGATCACTCCTATGCATTTCGGCGGAGAACAGGAAAAAAAAGTGCGTCCCGGAACGGAAGCTTTGCCTTTGATCGGAGCATTCGGAGTTGCTGTATCGGAGCTTGAAATTGAAAAAAACTATGAAAAAGTTTCTGCTATAAACAGTTATGCTAAAATTAAGCTTTCTGAAATAAAGGAGGTTTCATTTAACAGTAAAGATAATGCGCTCCCATATATTATGAATATTTCCGTAAAAGGAATAAGAAGTGAAACAATGCTTCATTATCTTGCTCAAAATGAAATTTATGTATCCAGCGGAAGTGCCTGTTCAAAAGGAAAACCCAGCCATGTTTTAAAAGCGATGGGTATAGATAAGGATACAGCAGACAGTTCTATAAGAATAAGCTTTTCAAAATTTAATACAAAAGAAGATATTGATATTCTCGCAAAATACATTAGACAGGGTTTAGAAACTCTTGTTAAAAAGTAGTTGACAGGATAAACATTTCCGGGCAGAGGGAATTATAATTAAACTACCTATTATTCTTGGTAGTTTACCTAAAATTTCTATAACGCAAAAATAATTTTGGATGGTAAAAATGAAAGAAGTAATTTTAATAAAAGACGGTGAAATAGCCCTTAAGGGTTTAAACAGAAAAACATTTGAAGATGTTTTAAAAAAGAATATTAAACTTTCTCTTTACGGATTAGGTAAATTTAAAATAACATCTGCACAATCAACATCCTATGTTATCCCTTTATCAGAAGATTTTGACATAGATGAAGCTTGCGAGAGAGTTTCAAGAATATTTGGTATCGTATCTTTTTCAAGAGCAGGGATATGTGAAAAGGATTTAGATAAAATTTTAAATTTTGCCCCCAAATATCTTGCAGAACAGCTTGAAAATACAAAAACCTTTAAAGTAGAAGCAAAGCGTTCAGATAAAAAATTTCCCTATAAATCACCTGAAATATGCAGGGAATTAGGAGGCAGAATTTTAGAAAAATTTCCGCATCTCACAGTTGATGTTCATAATCCTGAAATGACAGTTACAGTTGAGGTAAGAGATTTTGCAGCATTTGTTCATACAGATCCCGAGCGGGGTGCCGGAGGAATTCCCGTTGGAACAGGAGGCAACGCTGCAATTTTAATCAGCGGAGGTATAGATTCACCGGTTGCCGCTTATATGATGGCAAAACGAGGAGTAAAACTAACTGCAATTCACTTTGCAAGCCCGCCTTACACAAGTGAACGAGCAGAACAAAAGGTAGTTAAACTACTAAAAAAGGTATGCCGATACAGTGGACCTATGACGATGTACACCGTACCTTTTACAAAGATTCAGGAAACAATTAAGGATAAATGTCCTGAAGAGCTTTTCACAATTATTATGAGAAGACTTATGATGAAGATATCGGAAAGAATTGCAAAGGATAATAACTGTTGCGCATTAATTACAGGAGAGAGTCTGGGACAGGTTGCAAGCCAGACAATTAATGCTATTGAATGTACCGATGAAGCTTCAAAAATGGTAGTTTTCAGACCGTTAATCGGTATGGATAAGCAGGAGATAATTGATATTTCCTACAAAATAGACACATTTAAAACATCTATTGAACCTTATGAAGATTGTTGTACGGTATTTACTCCAAAGCATCCAAGAACAAAACCGATTTTAAAATATGTTAAGCAAGCGGAAGAAGCTGCAAACTTTAGGGAAATGATTGAAGAAGCTTTGCAGAATCTTAAAATCACTAACATTAATCAAAGGGAGGATTAAATATGAATGTAGAAGTATTTTCTCTCAGAACAAGTGAAAAAGATATTGAAAATATAAGCAATAATTTAAAAAGCATATCAGATGAGCTTGCAAAAGATGAATTCTATGTAAAATACAAAACTGAGGTAGATTTGAATAAACAGCGTATTAAAAAAGCTCTTGACTCTTGTGCTGAATCAGATGATAGACCTGATATTATAGTTGTGGCAAATGCATTAACAAGTCAGGACAGTTCTTCATTCAAAAAGCTGTTTGCTGATATTATAGCAGAATACGAAAGTGAAATTCAGGACCCTGCTCCCCCCAAAAATAAAAAAGGAGCAAAAAACGAATCTGCAAAAGAAAATAAGTATTTTATTAAAAAAATTAAGATATTTTCAATGGGAGATTTAGGCAACAACTACAACGGTTATTGCTTTACATATAAAGGTATCCGTGTTGTTGTACTTCCTAAAACTTCATTAACAGGTAAAGAAACAACAGATTTATTTTATCAGGGAATTTTAACCGCTAACCATATTTTTGATAATAATGAAGAACAGTATCCCGAAGGAATCAATCTTGTTGAAGGAAAACCTAAAAAGAAGAGTCTAGCAAAACGAATATTCCCATGCAAAGGTGACTCTGCAAAAGAAAAGACAAGAAAAAGTATTTCTCTAATTGCATTTTTCGTTTTTTTTGTTACTGCCGTACTGCTGATATATAATTTAGTTTATCTGCCGATGCAGAACAATGCAATTCAAAGTGAAATTCAGACAATTTTCTACAACGGAGACAGCGACGCCGGAGCAGAACAGGGCGGTACAGATATAAAAACAAAGGATTGGAACGCATTAAAAGAAATCAATCCAGATATAGTAGGATGGATCAAACTTGACAATACCGTTATAGATTATCCGGTTTTACGTGACGAAGACGACGACGAAAATTATCAATTTTATTTAAAGCATACCTATAAAGGAGAATACAGCGATTACGGAAGTATTTTTGTTGATTACAGGTGTACAAAAGGAACAGACAGCAAGAATGTTGTACTTCACGGTCACCACATGAACGACGGAAGTATGTTCGGCAATCTGCTCAATTATGGTAAAACAGTGGGAGATTTAGACTTTTATAAAAAAACTCCGACTATCACCTTTGACACTCCCGACGGAGATGCAACATACAAGATAATATCTGTTTTCAAAACAAATTCCCTTTCAGCCCACGGCGAATTTTTCAATTATATGATAGGAGATTTTAACTCTGACTCCGAATTTATGAATTTTGTATATAATATAAAAATTCGATCGCTTTTCAACTGTCCTGTTTCAGTTAATGAAGACGATACCTTGCTTACACTATCAACCTGTTCGTATGAATTTACAGAATTCAGAACAGTAGTTGTAGCAAGAAAGGTAAGAATCGGAGAAGATCCAAAAGTTGATGTATCTAAAGCATCACTCAATTCCAATCCGGTATGGCCGGAAGTTTATTACTTAAGTAACGGCGGAACAAGACCAGAAGTAACAACTTTTAAAACCGCATATAAAGCAGGAGAAATAGACTGGTATGACGGTTCAGGAGATCCAACAAAGCTAAAAGGAAAAGAAGAACCACCGACAGAACCGTCAACAACGGAACCTACAACAAATGAAAAAGGCGAAACAAGCCCGCCTGCAACAAAAGCAACAACGGAACCTCCGACAGTCAAGAAATACAAAGTAACATTTGTCGACTTTGACGGCAACGAACTTGAAACACAACAGGTAGAACAGGGAAAATCAGCCACTCCACCACCTGATCCCACAAAAGCAAGCGATGAATATTACGATTACATATTTAAAGGCTGGCAGCTTGATTATTCAAATGTTCAGGCAGATATGGTTATTGCACCAAACTTTGAAGCTGTGTTAAGAGAATAAACATTCGGAGAAAAAAATGAATTGTGAACTTATATTTTATTTAGCCAAAAAAACAAGTATGTGTGAAAGGGTTTTGAAAAAACAGCTTACAAGCTTTAATATAAGCTTGTCAAAAACATTTTTTTCAACAGGTTCAATACAGCTTGGCACCCTGCTTTGTGATACATTTAAACATTGTAATTTATGCTTTATTATAGGCGGACTTGAATTTTCCGATAAGCAGGGCATAAAAAATGTTTTATCAAAGGCATTGGCATACGAGCATTTAAGTGATATGAAAAAAATTGAAAATCCAAACGGATGTCAGGACGGTTACATTTTCAGGTGCGGTAAACAATTGCTCATAGTTTTACCTGATGAACCTGAAGATATTTCAGAAATGCTGAAAGAACCGTTAAAGACTTATATTATGGACTTTTCAGAAAACAATTGATTATAAAAATAAAATGGCGGGATAAATTCCGCCATTTTATTTTTAAGGAACAGTTATTTTTAAATATAAATCTTTATTTCTGATTTCTGACTTTTTATTTACAACTTTTTGAAACTTCTCAGCCTTAACTTCTATTCAATTTATTAAAGACAGATTCTCCCCCATATTTGACAGAGTCAGTATATTGGCAACTGGTCAGCCGGTTTTTCCTCCCTACTTACGGGGCAAATGTCTTCGCATAAAGCTGCGGTAAATTACTACTAAATTTTTAAACAATGTCGGTTTTTCAAAAATATATTCAAAAAGTTCAGATCATATTAAATAAAATTAAAGCCCTATATAAATGGCGTCATAGACTGAATGTTATTATATTCTGTTTCCAAAAGCTTTTTTGCAAGATTTTCAACCTTTGGGTCGCTTTTGTCAAATTGTCTCATTCTGTCAACGATTTTGCTCACTCCCTTTATATTTCCGTTGATCATCATTTGTGCAATATGTGAATCCGAATTATCCCTTTCCATGTGTCTTTTTGTAACCTGTTTTGTAAGTCTTCTGACAAGCGGATTCACCCTCTGAACATTTTCATTGTTCTTTCGAAGCATGCTGTTTGCGTTGCTGTAAATTCTTCCGTATTCAATCAATTGAACCCGTAAAGCCTTTTTTAATTCATCGTCTTTTGCATAGTTTTTGATATTTGCAATTCCGCAACATCCCATCTCTGCATTTTGTGCGATGTAAGTAAGCATTTCATTTTTATTTAGCATAATATCACCTCAACTAAAGTATTGGCAAAAAATTACGTTTTATAATCTATAAAAAAGTTTTTTATTATTTTCACCAATTGTTTTAAAAACTGTCACATTACGGTATTATTATTTAACCATAGAAAGTTAATTTGCTTTTCATTTTTCTCCCTTCTAATAAACTATAAAAAAACAGCCTGCTTTTTATCAGCAGGCTGTTTTTGTTTGAATGTAAATTCTTATTCAAAACTGTTTTTACATTAAAATGATAATTTTCCTTAATTTGTTTATTATAACTTGTTATTCAAAAAATTTTATTAAGTATATAAATAATTTAAAATTTGCAATACAGTTGTTATTAAAATAATTTAATGATATAATTATTTTACTGATAAAGAGGTAATTTTTATGGAAAAAGAAAATAATAAAATATTTAAAAACAGATATACATTAGGTGAAGAAATATTTAATTCAATATCCCATGGAGCAGGCTCGATTTTAGCCGTCGGCGGAACTGTTGTACTTATTATACTATCAGCAATTTACAGCGATGCATGGGCAGTGGTTTCTTCAGCAATATACGGTGCAAGTTTAATAATTCTTTACACTATGAGTACACTTTACCACGCAATAACCAACAAAAAAGCTAAAAAATTCTTTAGAATAATGGACCACAACACCATATTCTTTCTCATAGCAGGAACCTATACCCCCATTACCTTGGCTATCTTAAGGGGTGCATTGGGCTGGATACTTTTCGGCATAGTGTGGGGAGCTGCAATTATAGGTATTGTTTTAAATTCAATTGACCTTGAAAAGTTCTCAAAACCTTCTATTGTATGCTATATTATAATGGGTTGGGTAATTATATTTGCAATTAAACCCTTAATTGATACAACAACATCTTTTTTCTTAACATTTTTACTGTTAGGCGGAATATTTTACACTTTAGGTGTAATATTTTACGCAGTAAAAAAGGTAAAATATTTCCATTCAGTATGGCACCTGTTTACTGTTGCAGGCTCTGCATTTCATTTTTTTGCAATACTATTTGAAATCATATTATAAAAATATTGAATAAAAGCTGCAACATAAAAATTATATCACAAAAAAAGGACGGATTGTTAAATCCGCCTTTAAATTACAATTTAATTACTTATTAAGCAATAACTTCGCCGTCAACAGTTCCTGCAAGACCGGCTGCGTTTGATTCATCGGTATCAATATGCATAGCAGGAGCATAGCTGTCGCTTACTCTTACTACAACATTGTCAAATGTTAATTCTCTTTGGCCAGGTGTTCCCACCCTAACCGAAACGATTTGTTTATCTTTAAGACCTGCCTTTTCAGCAGATAAAGTATCTAAATGAATGTGTCTTTTTGCTGCTATTACACCACATTCAATCTGGCATTCTCCTGCAGGTCCGACAAGCTTACATCCGGGTGTTCCTTCAATATCGCCTGATTCTCTTACAGGTGCAGATATACCTAATTTTCTTGCATCTGTAAGTGAAATCTCAACTTGTGTTGCCGAACGTTCCGGTCCTAAAATAGACATAGCCATTTCACCTTTTGGTCCAACAACTGTTACTTTTTCTGTACAGACAAATTGTCCCGGCTGAGAAAGGTCTTTCTTTTTTGTTAATACAGCATCCTTACCGAAAAGAGTTACTAGAACTTCTTTTGTAACGTGGATGTGTCTTGCTGATGTTTCAACCATAATTTTCATATAATTACCACCACTTTTTAAAATATTCTGCTTTGCAGTTTTTGGCTTATGGTAACATTCTACACCTAAAATATTAAAATTTCAACTGTTTTTATGGAGGAAATAATAAATGTATAGTAATTGGGAAGATTTAATAACCGAATGTACAAAATGTAAAAAATGCGATTTATGTAAAACACGCAATAATGTTGTAGTAGGAGTTGGAAATAAAAATGCAGATGTAATGTTTATAGGAGAAGGTCCGGGGGAAAACGAGGATTTGCAGGGCGAACCGTTTGTAGGCAGAGGGGGTCAGCTTCTTGATAAAATGCTTACCGCAGTTGATTTAGACAGAAAGAAAAATATATACATAGCAAATATGGTTAAATGCAGACCGCCCAAGAACAGAGACCCAAAGCCGGAAGAACAGGAAATGTGTATTGATTGGTTAAGAAACCAAACAAAGCTTATCTCCCCTAAAATAATAGTTTGTTTAGGACGAATTGCTACCGCACGAATAATTAAAAGTGATATTAAAATAACTAAAGAGCATGGTATTTTTTTTGAAAAAAACGATGTTTTAATGATGGCTATGCTTCATCCTGCGGCAGTTCTGCGTGATCCACGAAGAAAACCCGAAGCTTTCGATGACTTTTTAAAATTGAGGGATAAAATAAAAGAAGTATGCCCCAATACATATAATTTAATGTGATTGTATAGTATATATTTAACTTTTATCCATCTAAAGGTACACCATAAATATACCATTAAATGTTGAGCCGATAACTTAAAAATTTTTTGCCTATCACCATTTTAAATACAACAATATTAAATTTTAATTAATTTCTTAATACTTACCTTAATTACTGACCTAACTGCGTTTAATACAATATCGTAATAATTTCTGTTTCTGAATTTACATAATTAATTTTCTGACTAATTTAATTTGATAAGAGAAAAAGCCACAGCATAAGCTGTGGCTTTAAATATTTAGTTTAATGAATCAATCTGGTATTAAGTATTCAATTAGTTTTCTCTTTTACGAGTTACAAAGAGAACTGCTACAGCAGCAAGCATTATTCCGCCAAGAACAAAGAGGATTGTTGAATCCTGACCTGAACTTACAGAATTGTTGCCAGAACCAGAACCGGATGATGAGCCGGAACTTGAACCTGAGCCAGAACCGGATGATGAGCCGGATCCTGAATTAGTGCTGTTTCCGGTATTAGAACTATTGCTTGATGAACCGCCGTTTGATGAAGAACCGCCGTTTGATGAAGAACCGCTGTTGCTTGCAGAAGCAGCAGGATTGCTTGCATCTTTAATCTCAACGCCTAATAATGGAGCAGAACCGTTAAGGATCTTGTCTTTATCTTCTGCTGATGCAGTAATATTAACGAGTTCATCATAAACTTGCTGACCTGTAACATTTAATGTAGAGAGCAATGTAGGCACGTTTACAGTTTTAGTTGCATCACCGTAATATGCTTTCATCCAGTTAGCCATAAGTGTTGCATCACTTGCACCGGTTGGAACTGTATTACCAATTATACCTTTACCTGTTGAAAGAATTTTCTTTTCAGGACCGTATTTACCGCTTTTCCATAAAGCTTCTGTACAAGTTTTGTTTGAATCTTCAGGGTTTTCAAATGTGTTACCTGTTACATAAGCTGTATCGCCTAAACAATCAGCACCAAAAACAAGGTTGTAAGTCTGCATATTTGTATCTGTTACAAAAATAACAGCATAAGCAGCACCCTTATTAGGATCAATTGTGCCGGCATTTGATACATCATAAGACCATGTACCGTCACCGTTATCAGTCATCTTTTCAGGTCTTGTTTTCCATGCAGGCCATTTTACTGTATTGTCATCAATACACATCCAAACATGTGCATAAACTGTTCTAAAATTCTTCCAAGTATCAGGAACCTCAAAGTTAATTGTATTGCTTGCACCAGACGCTTCTGAAGTATCGTCAGCTGCTACCTGTACATCTGATTGATCTGCGGCAACAGTTTCATCTGTAACTTCTGCAGCTGATACAGCTACTACCGCACAAGATGCTACCAAAATAACAGCAACCATTAAACTAATGATTTTCTTAAACATCATAAATCTCCTCCAATAAAATATACGATTTTCCAAGACATTACAAGTCCCAGTAAAGATATTATACAACAAATATATCAAAATCGCAACTGTTTTTATTCATTTGTAACTTTATTTTTGCACAAGATTTTACCACATTTTTTAATCATAATGCACAACATTTTAATTTATTGTTCTATTATTCTATTTTGTAAATAGAATAATAATTAATATAATCGTATTTATTATATTTTAAAAAATTTCGGATAAAATATTAGGTCACTTTATATAAAAAATGAGAAATATACAAAAAATAAACGGGTGCCGACACACCCGCTTAAAATTATTCAGTTATCTGTTTTTTATGAATACCAATAAGCAAACTTGTTAGAGATATTAATCCTAAAAGTACAAATATTGATACAGATGTATCCCCTGTACTTACAACACCTTTGGTTGTTGTTTCATCCATAGTTGCCGTATCAAATGTAGAGTTAACTGTATCAGCCGTTGATCTATCAGATTCAGTATCATTTACAGATTTTGAAACTTTTTCGTCGGCAGATGAAAAAGTTTTTTCTGTCTCATTAAGAGTATTCAAGTTGTTTTCATTAAAAGTTTTATTAATATCCTGTATTTGTTTTTCTTCATCAGTCTGGCTATTTACAGCATTATAATATGCCGGTTTCATTGTTGGGAGTGTATTTACCTCATCGTTAGGAACGATTTTTTCATCAGATGTTGATATTTTCTTATTATCTATTACAGAATTTTCCAACACTATAAGTTCCTCTGAAGTTTCTGCTGAAACGGAAAACATTACTGTAAATAATACTAATATTAAAATAACAGGCGATAAAATAGTCTTTATTAAATATTTAGGCATTACCTTACCTCGATTTTTTAAATTTTTCGTATATATTGTTTGTTTATTATATTACTTTATTTGTATAAAATCAAGTAATTATTTATTTTGTAACCATATTGTGATATTTTTCCTTTAAAGAACATAATTTTAATTAGCAAAATTGTATGTTTTTTATTGTTTTGCTAATAACGGAGTTTGTATAATTAGTAATTTTTTATGTGCCTATGTATTGCAAAATTCTAATATCGCATTAAAATGTACAAATATAAATTACTGCATAAAATTATATAATAAAAGTATCATCCTGAGATAGTCATTAGTATTATAAGCACACAATGAAATATAAAACAGAATATCTGATTATATAAAAATTTTTTAAAAAATAAAAGCCCTTACGATCGTAAGGGCTAATTATTTAGGCTTTAAAATAAATGTTGGGGTAACAAATAGAGCCTACAGAAATAAAAATCATAAGAAAACAAAAAAGTAGAGCATATTTGAAAAATCCGTTAAAATGGAATTGAGAAGAAACCAGAAACGGAGGTTTAAAAATATGCTCTAC
>CANQUV010000016.1 GCA_947627135.1 uncultured Clostridia bacterium | reverse complement strand
CGCAAAAGAGAAGCTTACGAAAAACCTTCTGTTAAACGTAAGAAGAAATCCGAAGCAGCTCGTAAACGCAAATATAGGTAAATAATTTAAAAGCGGACAGAGCAACTGTCCGCTTTTTTGTAATTTAGTCAGGAGAGTTAATAATGAAAAAAATTCTTGTACTGTTAGGACCTAACCTTAATTTGGTTGGTGTTCGAGAAAAGGGAATATACGGTAATCAAAGTGCATCTGATATTAATAAAGAAATAATTGAGTATGCTAACAGTAAAGGGTATGAGTGTGATATTTTTCAGTCTAACCACGAAGGTGAATTGATTGATAATATTCATAATGCAAGAGAAAACTATGATGCTGTAATTATTAATGCAGGAGCTTTAACTCATTACAGCTATGCTTTAAGAGATGCTATTGCTGCAGTTAATTTGCCTTTTGTTGAGGTGCACATGTCTAATATTCATTCAAGAGAAGAATTTAGACATATATCGGTTATTGCTCCTGTATGCAGAGGACAAATTTGCGGATTCGGTAAAACAAGTTATTTTCTTGCAATTGAAGCATTAAAGGACATGATTTAATTGATCGAACAACAAAAACGAATTAAAAAGATAAGAGAAGTTTTAAGAAACGATAACGAGGCTTTGATTATTACTTCAAACTCAAATGTATATTACTATACCGGTTTTAATAACAGCGAGGGTACAGTTGTAATAACTAAAAAAAATGCTTATTTATTAGTTGATTTCAGGTATATTGAAACTGCAAAAAATATTGTAACTTCATGTGAAGTAGTAATGTTTAATTCATTAAATGATATTTTGTCTGAAATATTAAAAGATAATAATATTTTTTTTGCATACACTGAAACAAAGGATTTAACATTTTATTCTTATAATAAACTTAAAAACTCGCTGAGTAAATCAGATGTTAGAATTTCAACGACAAATATTCTTGACTCAGCCATAGAAAACCAAAGAATGGTAAAGTCAAAGGACGAACTTGATTTAATTGAAAAAGCTCAGGAAATAACTGAAAAATCATTTAATGAAATTCTTTCTGATATCAAACCGGGAATAAAAGAAATTGACATTAAAAATGAGCTTGAATATAAAATTAAGAAAAATGGCGGCGAGGGAGTATCTTTTGATTTAATAACAATAACCGGTAAAAAAACCTCATTACCTCATGGTGTTGCCGGTAATGAAGTTATAAAAAGCGGCGACTTTTTCACTTTAGATATAGGTTCACTTTACAAAGGTTATCACAGTGATATGACAAGAACTGTTGCTGTGGGGAAAATTTCCGATAAGCAAAAAGAAATTTACAGCATTGTTTTAAATGCACAATTATCCGCACTTGAAATGGTAAAGTCAGGAGTTTGCTGTTGCGATATTGACAAGACTGCCAGAAACATTATATCAGAAGCAAAATACGGTGATTGCTTTGGCCATTCAACCGGTCATGGAGTTGGACTTAATATTCATGAAAAGCCCAATGTTTCTCCAAAAGGCGATATTATTTTAAGCAGGGGTATGGTAATTACAATAGAACCGGGTATTTATCTTGAAAATCAATTTGGCGTAAGAATTGAAGATATGGTTGCTGTAACAGAAAAGGGATACCACAATTTTGCTAAAATTACAAAGGAACTTATAGTTTTATAAATCCCTTGCATTTTTTTTAATAATATGTATAATTATATTAGATTTGTATGGAATTTTAAGCCATACTAATATTTTAGGAGGTTTATTTATGATATCAGCAGGTGATTTCAGAAACGGCGTTACTTTTGAGATGGACGGACAGGTTGTTTCAATTATTGAATTTCAGCATGTTAAACCCGGAAAAGGCGCTGCGTTTGTCAGAACAAAAATAAGAAATGTTATTACAGGTGCTGTGGTTGAAAAAACATTTAACCCAAATGATAAGTACCCAACAGCATTTATTGAGAGAAAAGATATGGAATACAGCTACAATGACGGCGACCTGTATTATTTTATGGATACAGAAACATGGGAGCAGATTCCAATTAACAAATCAATATTAGGCGACAGCTTTAAATTTGTTAAAGAAAATATGGTATGTAAAATTTTATCATATAAAGGAAATGTATTTGGAGTTGAACCGCCAAACTTTGTTGAGTTAGCCATAACAAAAACAGATCCTGGTTTTAAAGGCGATACGGCTACTAATGCTACAAAGCCTGCAACACTTGAAACAGGTGCGGAAATTAAGGTACCGCTCTTTATTGACGAGGGAGAAATTATACAAATTGATACACGCACAGGCGAATATATGGGCCGTGCATAAGGAGTAAATTATGACTTTAAATGAAAGAGTTGCTTATATACGTGGGCTTTGTGAAGGTTTAAATCTTGATGAAGGCAAAGATGAAGTAAAAGTTCTTAAAGCTATTATAGACTTACTTGACGATATGGCTTTGTCGCAAACAGATATGGAAGATCTTTATGATGAATTAAGTATGCAGGTTGACGAAATTGATGAAGATTTAGGAAATGTTGAAGAAGAAATTTACGGCGACGATTGTTGCGATTGCTGTGACGACGAAGATGACTTTGACGATGAAGAAGAACCTTTTTATGAAGTAACCTGTGATAAGTGCAATAAGACGATTTGTGTATCGGAAGATGTATTGCTTGAGGGAGAAATTCAATGTCCCAACTGTGGCGAAGTTTTGGAATTTGATTTTTCAGAATTATTTGAAGATGAATGCGACTGTGGTTGCGAAGACTGTTCCGACGAAGAAGATTTAATGTCTTGAGGCTTGTTATTTCAAAATTAAATAAAAATTAAATATTTTATATAATAAAGATTACTTATGTATTTAAGTAATCTTTATTATATATGAATACTTAAAAGGTGAGTGATTATTATGGTATTGTGTGATGATATTCGTTATTTAACTAATCGTGCTTTATGGGAAACGGAAAATCTGATTAAATGTATTCCCGACCAATTGTGGGAAAAGCGATATGATGGACTGCCTATGTGGAAGTATGTATATCATACATTATACTCTTTAGACCGTTGGTTTATAAATCCCGAAGATCCAACATACAAAGATCCTGAATTTCATACGAAAACATTGGCAAATTTAAATGTTATACCAAAAGATGAAACAATCTCAAGAAGGCAAATAGAAGATTATTTTTATAGTATTAAAATTAAAATAGAAAATTATATAAATGATTTGTCTGATGAAGATCTGATAAAAAAACCTGAAAATTGCAGTATGAGTAAATTTCGTTTAATTTTAGGACAATACCGACATTGGCACAGACATTTAGGTTTAATATACGGGTTTATTGTTGAAGATACCGGCAAATGGCCCTATGTTCTTAATATGAACGGTGCATATCCAGATAGTGAAATGCCAAATTATTATTAAAAAGTTTTTACATTAATTAAATAGAATTCTAAGTGATTAAAGCACCCATTAAGGGTGCTTTTTTATTCACTGGAAAAGCCTCTCCGGTATAGAATAAATGAGGGGTGTTTTTTTGCGCAGTAAAAAGAAAAAATCAAAAATTAGAAAAAAAATCAAAAAATATTTATTAATAACATTTTTAATTATATTAATGATTATTATTTTTTTTGAGTATCAGGCAGTGCCTTTTCAAAAAAAATATGTTGAAACTCAAGCAGAAATAATATCAAATGATGCTATATCAGAAGCTGTCGATAATGTTCTGGTCAAATATAGCTATAATTATGAAGATATTGTAAACATAAATTATGATAGCGACGGAAATGTAAAATCAATAGAAACAAATGCAAAAAATATCAATACCTTAAAAGCTGCTATGAACAAAGCTGTTCAGGAAAAAATCGAAACTGTAACAGACGCTGATGTTTCTATTCATATCGGTGCTTTTACCGAACTTTCACTGCTAAGTAATTTCGGACCGGAAGTAAAATTTGATTTTACATTTGTTGGCAGTTTTAATTCTGAAATAGTAAGCACTTTTGAAGCAGCAGGACTTAATCAGACAGTACATCACATAAAGTTTATTGTTAACGCAAGATTGATTACATTAACTCCAGATTATTCAGACGGAATTGAATATACAACTGATTTTGAAATTGCTCAATCTGTAATAATAGGTGATATACCTGCAACATACGCAAATATAGGAAAATTAAGTTGAATTTTGTTTTTTGACCACAATATGTATTGATTATAAAGTTTTTTTGTGTTATTATATAGTATATGATTTTTATAAGGGGATACCATATTGTCTGATAAAATAAATTTGACTGATAATATTTCAAATAAACAATTCGAATATATGAATTTGATTTCCGAAATTATGGAAATCAGAAAAAGAGGCGATAAACCACTTGCATTTATTCACACATACGGCTGTCAGCAAAATGTTGCGGACAGTGAAAAAATTAAAGGTATGTTGAAAAAGTCAGGATATGATTTTACCAATGATGTAAATCAAGCAGATTTAATCCTTTTTAATACCTGTGCCGTAAGAGAACATGCTGAAGATAGAGTTTTTGGAAATGTAGGTGCTTTAAAATCTTTAAAAAGGAAACATCCGGAAATTTTGATAGCTCTGTGCGGCTGTATGATGGAACAGGAACATATTGCAGATAAAATTTATAAAAGCTTTCCTTTTGTAGGTCTTGTGTTCGGCACACATGCTTTGCATAACTTTCCAAAACTTTTATACAACAGCTTAACAGGAGATAAAAGAATTTTTGAAAGAGGATATGACGATAATAAAATTTACGAGGGAATTCCAATAAAGCGTGACGGAAGTTTTAAAGGCTGGCTTCCGATTATGTACGGTTGTGACAATTTCTGCACATACTGTATTGTTCCTTATGTAAGAGGTCGAGAAAGAAGCAGAGAAAAAGATATTATAATTTCCGAAATCAAAGAAATGATTTTAAACGGATATAAGGATATTACTTTGTTAGGTCAGAATGTAAACTCTTACGGTAAAAATCTTGAAAATAAAATAAGTTTTGCTGAACTTTTGAAGGAAATTGATGCAATTGACGGAGACTATTGGTTAAGATTTATGACGTCTCACCCAAAAGACTGTTCTAAAGAGCTTATTGATACAATAGCAAACGGAAAACATATAAGTACACATTTACATTTACCTTTTCAGTCTGGTTCAGACAGGATCTTAAAGCAAATGAATCGTCATTATGACAGAAAAAAATATCTTGAAATTATAAATTATGCAAAAGAGAAAATACCGGGTTTATCCTTAACAAGCGATATAATTGTAGGATTTCCCGGAGAAACTTACGAAGATTTTAAGGATACGATTTCTCTTATAAAAGAAGTTGAATTTACATCTTTGTTTACTTTTATTTATTCACCCAGAGTTGGTACTCCCGCTGCAAAAATGGATGATCCTGTTCCTTATGAAGAAAAATCAAAATGGTTTAGAGAATTACTTTTAGTTCAGGAAGAAATTGCGGCAAAGCGCTGTGCTTCAATGGTTGGTACAACGCAAAGGGTATTAATTGAAAATAAAAAAGATAAAACAAACGAATTAAACGGCAGAACATCAGGTAATATAATTGTAGAATTAGAAGGAACTGATGATTTAATCGGAACTTTCCAAAATGTTGAAATTACTAAAGCAAGAAATTGGATATTAAAAGGAAAATTATTTTAAAATAAAGGAGCATTTAAAATGGACATTATAGAAAAAGCTAGAGAATTAGGAAAACTAATTCAGCAGGAAGAAACATATATTAAATTGCATGAGGCCCAGGAAAAAGCAGATGCTGATACAGAACTCCAGGATTTGATAGGAGAATTTAATCTTAAAAGGATATCAATTAATAATGAGGCTTCAAAAACTGAAAAAAATCAGGAAAAAATGCAGGCTTTAAATCAGGAAATGAGAGCTGTATATGCACAAATAATGCAGAATAAAAATATGATCGCATATAACGAAGCCAAAGAAAAGTTTGATGTAGTTGTTAACAGAGTTACCGCAATTGTTAATAACTCAATAAATGGGGAAGATCCTGAAACGACTGATTTCAGTGCAGGATGCAGTGGAAGTTGTTCTACCTGTGGAGGATGCAACTAATAGCTTTATAAGAACAGGAAGTGGAAAATATGGCGGAATTATCTCCGATGATGAAGCAATATTTTAGCATAAAAAATGAGAATAAAGACAGTATATTGTTTTTTCGCTTAGGAGATTTTTATGAAATGTTCTATGAAGATGCAAAAATTGCATCCAAAGAACTTGAATTAACACTTACAGGCAAAGATTGCGGTCAGGATGAAAGAGCTCCTATGTGCGGAGTTCCATATCACAGCTGTGAAGGATATATCGCAAAGCTTGTTTCAAAAGGGTATAAGGTTGCTATCTGTGAACAAGTTGAGGACCCTGCAACCGCTAAAGGTATTGTTAAGAGAGATATTATTCGGGTAATCACTCCGGGTACTGTTATCGAAAGCAATATGCTTGATGAAAGCCAAAATAATTATATATGCTGCGCATATTCAAATAACAATAGAATTGGTCTGTGTTTTTGTGATATTTCAACAGGTCAGCTTTACTGCACATATCTTTCAGGAAAAGAATGTGAAGATAAACTTAAAAATTTTTTAACAAGTTACAATCCAAAAGAAATTTTAGTTGGCGGAGATATTGTAAAAATTAAAGGACTCGATTCTTTTATTAAGAACAAATTATCGGCAGGAGTTGAAATGCTTTCTGATGATGAATTTGCACTTCTTATATGCAAAGATACAGTTGTAAAGCATTTTGGCGATGAAAGTAATAAAGTAATAGAGAATAATGAACTTGTTACATCATTAGGGGCATTAATAAATTATTTAAAATACACGCAGAAAACAGGTCTTGAAAGAATTTCTCATATTGAAATTTTTTCAGATAACCAGTTTATGAAGCTTGATTATAACACCCAAAGAAATCTAGAGCTAACTTCTACAATGCGAAGCAAAGAAAAAAGAGGTTCACTTCTTTGGGTTTTAGATCAAACTAAAACAGCTATGGGAAAAAGATTAATCCGTTCGTGGATTGAACAACCCTTAATGAATTTAACAACTATTTTAAACCGTCAAAATGCTGTTTCAGAATTAGTTGATGATACTGTTTTAAGATTAGAACTTACATCGTCTTTGATTGGTGTTTTCGATATTGAAAGACTTATGACTAAAATTGTTTACGGTTCGGCAAATGCAAGAGAATTAAGGTCGCTTGCCGGAGCATTGGAGCGATTACCTCGTATTTCACAGCAGCTAAACGGAGTGAAATCAAAGCTTTTGTGTACATATTATGACAATTTAGATACTTTAGAAGACATTTACTCTTTAATAGATGAAGCTATTGTTCCAGACCCGCCGTTTTCAGTCAGAGAGGGCGGAATGATCAAAGAGGGATATAACGAAGAACTTGATAATGTCAGCAACGATATGAACAATTCAACAGACTTGCTTGCTGAAATTGAGAATCAACAGCGTGAATTAACTGGGATACCTAAATTAAAGGTGGGCTACAACAGAGTTTTCGGATATTTTATTGAGGTATCTAACAGTTATAAAGATAGGGTACCGGATAATTATGTAAGAAAACAGACGCTGACTAATTGTGAAAGATACATAATTGAAGATTTGAAAAAGCTCGAGGGAAGAATTCTCGGTGCAAAAGACAGAGCTATGGCTCTTGAATATTTTCTTTTTGACGAAATAAGAAAAAAGGTTGCAGAAAATCTTGACAGAATTCAAAAATCAGCTCAGACTATTGCAAATTTAGATGTTTTATGTTCACTTGCAAATGTTGCGGCTGATAACAGATATACTTGTCCTGAAGTAAATTTATCCAATGCCATTATACTCAAAGACAGCAGACATCCGGTCGTAGAAAATTTGCTTTCAGATATTCCTTTTGTTCCAAATGACGTTTACCTTGATAATGAATGTAAGAGGGTAGCGATTATCACCGGTCCAAATATGGCAGGTAAATCTACATATATGCGACAAATTGCGCTTATTGTACTCATGGCACAGATTGGTTCATTTGTTCCTGCTTCATTTGCACAAATAGGAATTGTTGACAGCATTTTTACTAGAGTAGGAGCTTCCGACGATTTAGCTTCCGGTCAATCTACATTTATGGTAGAAATGAGTGAGGTTGCACATATTGTAAAAAATGCAACTGATAAAAGTTTGCTGATACTTGATGAAATCGGAAGAGGAACATCTACCTTTGACGGTATGAGTATTGCAAGAGCAGTGCTTGAGTATGTTGCAAATAAAAAAACGCTGGGAGCAAAAGCCTTATTTGCAACTCATTATCATGAACTTACTGTAATGGAACAACTGTTGGACGGAGTTAAGAACTATAATATTGCAGTTAAAAAGCGTGGAGACGACATTACATTTTTAAGAAGAATAGTTCCCGGAGGTGCAGATGACAGCTACGGCATAGAAGTTGCAAAGCTGGCAGGTTTGCCCGAATGGATTATTAAGAGAGCAAAACAGATTTTAAAAGAGCTTGAATCTGGCAGTATAAACGATAGTTCGGAAAAACTTTTAAATATATCTGAAAATGAAATTGCTGAAGATATGCAGTTAAGCTTAATACCAAACTCGAATAATGCAATTACAGAAAAACTTAAAAACGTAGATATAAACACATTAACACCTATTGAGGCTATGAATTTGCTTTATGAACTTAAAAATTTAGTTTAGCTTGTTAAAATTTAAACCGAAAGGCGGTGGCACAAATAGGAGTTATTAATGTACTTGATAAACATGTTGCAGAGCTTATAGCAGCAGGCGAAGTAGTAGAAAGACCCGCTTCTGTTATTAAAGAACTTGTTGAAAATTCAGTTGATGCAGGAGCTAAAAATGTTACAATTGAAATTAAAGATGGCGGCACAACTTTTATTCGTGTCAACGATGACGGTTGCGGAATTATGAAAGATGATGTAAAAAATGCTTTTTTGCGTCATGCTACAAGTAAGGTAAAATTTGAAAATGACCTTGATAACATTTCAACTTTAGGTTTCAGAGGAGAAGCTTTGGCATCAATAAGTGCTGTTTCAAAATTACAGCTTATTACAAAAAGTAAATTTGAAAATATAGGTTCTTCTTATGAAATTTCTGGGGGAGAGGAAATATCCTTTTCTGATGCAGGATGCCCTGTGGGTACAACCTTTATTATAAGAGATTTATTCTATAATGTTCCTGCAAGAATGAAATTTTTAAAGAAAGATATTTCTGAAGGTAATGCAGTGTCTGCTGTTGTTGATAAGGTTGCTTTATCTCATCCGGAAATTTCTTTTACATACATTAAAGACGGCAGACAAATGCTGAAAACTTCCGGTGACGGTAAACTCAGATCTGCAATATATTCAGTTTACGGCAGAAATTTTACTTTAGGTTTGATTCCTGTTAATTATGAACTGAACGGAGTTAAAATTTACGGATATATATCAAAACCTGTTGAAACTCGTCCAAACAGAAATATGCAAAATTTTTTTATTAACGGAAGATATGTTAAAACCAGAACAGCGTCAATTGCTTTAGAAGAAGCATATAAGGGCAATATTATGGTTGGAAAATTTCCGTCTTGTGTATTGCATGTAGAAATCGCTTATAGTGCAATAGATGTAAATGTTCATCCGGCAAAGGTTGAGGTAAGGTTTATTAATGAAAGACCTGTTTTTGATGCTGTATATCACGCTGTTAAATCTGCACTTTTAAGTTTAGATAAAAGTAAAAATGTTGCTTTAAAAAATACGTCAGCTTTTTCTGATATTAAAACACAAAGCCCTTTTTCAATGGCTAAATCCATTTTAAAATATGAAAATCAAGAGACAGAAAAAACTGATAACAGAGAGAAAAAAGTTATAAATCCTTTTGATGAGCTTGATAATATTGCAGCTTCACCTAACACTGAAAATACAAATAAGACTAGTTTCCCCGCTAACATAAAAATTAACGACAAAAACTTTTCAAATAAACCTAAAACAAAATTAAACGGGTCATCTGCTGATGAAGAACATCATAAACAGGAACAGATAAAAAATTATCTTAATTTCTTAGATGAAACTCCAAAGTCCGACACAAAGTTGTCACAAAACAATGATAATATATTCGCTGAAAATAAAGCTGAATCCTATAATTTTAACGATACGGTTAAGCAGAATAATGAAGAAATTAAGCCTCTAACAGAAACACATGAACCTACTTTTAAATATATTGGAGAAGCATTTAAAACATATATAATAGTTGAAAAAGAAAAAGAACTTATTTTAATAGATAAACACGCTGCTCATGAAAGAATAATTTATGAGCGTTTAAAAAAAGAAAAGGGAGCAGGATTTTCACAGTTACTTTTAAAACCTATTCCTGTTACTTTAAGCAAACAAGATTACGATGCTTCAGTGAATAATCTTGATATGTTTAAGGAATGTGCATTTGATGTTGATGATTTCGGAAACGGAGTTTTACTTGTCAGAAGTGCTCCTCAGTATCTGGATGAATCCGATATTGCTGACGCCGTTATGGAAATGGCACAGCATATTGCTGAAAACAAGAAAGATATTCGTTCTGAAAAAATGGATTGGATTTATCATAACGTTGCGTGCAGAGCCGCTATTAAAGCCGGTAATAAGAGTATAGATAAAGAATTAATAGAAATTGCAAAACTTGTAGAAACTGATCCTGATATCAGATACTGTCCTCATGGAAGACCTACAAGCATTGTAATAACAAAACACGAAATTGAAAAGCAATTCGGCAGGGTGTGATTTTTTGAGTGATAAGATAAAAGTGGTTTCTATTGTCGGACCGACAGCGTCAGGAAAAACACGCTTATCTGTTGAAATTGCAAAAAAACTTAACGGTGAAATTATTTCTGCTGATTCAATGCAGATTTACAAAGGAATGACAATCGCAACCGCTGCACCTACGGAAGAAGAAAAACAGGGAATTAAACACCATTTAATGGAGTTTATTACTTATGATAAAAGTTTTTCCGTTGCAAATTATGTTGCACTTGCTCATAAAGTGATTTATAATGTTTATAAATCAGGCAAACTTCCTATTGTTGTGGGAGGAACCGGTCTTTATGTAGATTCTCTTTTAAATAATATTAAGTTCACCAATAACAGTTCTGATGTTCAAGTAAGGCAAAAATATTCTGATCTACTCGAAAAATACGGGATTTCTTATCTTTTAAATGAACTGAAGAAAATTGATATTGTTACATATAATAGGCTCTCAAGTGAAATTAATCCAAAAAGAATTATAAGAGCATTGGAATTTTATGAAGTCACCGGAAAAACGATTACAGATCAAAATGTAAATTCTAAACAAGAGTCACCATATTATGCTGCTAAAATCGGTTTAACTTACAAAAACCGTGAGTTATTATATAATAAAATTAACAAAAGAGTTGACATAATGCTTGAAAACGGTTTGCTTGAAGAAGCCGAAAAAGTTTTAAATTCTGATTTAAGTGAAACTGCAAAAAAAGCAATCGGATATAAAGAGTTAATACCTTATTTTGAAGGTAAGCAAGACCTTAAAGAGTGTATTGAAACATTAAAAATGAATACAAGAAGATACGCAAAAAGGCAACTCACATGGTTCAGGAGAGACGAAGATATTAATTGGATTTATATTGATGAATACAATAATTTTGAAGAATTATTGCATTCCGCATTAACAATAATTAAGCAAAAGGATTTTATTAATGGACAAACTTCTTTTTAAAAGAATATTAGTAGGTGCACTGACTGCACTAATACTTATTTATGTGATTTACTTATTTTTCAGTGCAAATTTTAATGTAATTCAAACTGAAAACGCAGTTCAGGTAACAGTTACTGATAAAATATATTCAGAAGGAATCATAATCAGAAATGAAGAATTTATTGAAAATGAAACCAAAGGATATGTTACCTATGAAATTGCTGACGGCGCAGATATTAAAGCCGATGGAATTGTAGCAAAAGTTTATGATAATTCCACCGATGCTGTTGCAAGGCAGGAAATAGAATCAATTGAAGAACAAATTGAAAATCTAACAAATTTAACAAGCTCATATTATTCGGAGAGTACAGGACTTGATGTTGTTGATAATCAGCTTAATAATCAGTTGATCAGCTTTTTGGGAAATATAAATAAATGTATGTTCACAACATCAGAAAATGATTTGAATGATCTTTTAAGTTCAATTAACAAAAGACAGCTTATCACTGGACAGGTAATAGATTTTTCTGAAAAAATATCTGAATTGCGGGAAGAAAAACAAAATTTAGAAAATTCCAGCAGTGAAAGCATCGGAACAATAAAAAGTCCGACTGCCGGTTATTTTGTTTCTGTAAATGATGGATTTGAAAATTCTGTTGATTACGCAAAAATAACGGAATTATCTGTTGAGGATTATGACAATATTAAAGCAGATAAGGTTCCGGAAAATGCAATAGGAAAAATTATTAAGAACTTAAATTGGTATGTTGCATGTAAAGTATCGGCTGAAGATGCTTTAAATTTATCTTTTTTTGAAAATGAAGACGGTGTAACTGTTGAAATGCCTTTTTCTTCAACTGAAAGTATCCCTGCAAAAATTATTAAAATAAATCAAAAGGATTCAAATTCTGACGCTGTCGTAATATTTGAATGTAATTATATGAACAGCGACTTAGCTGATTCAAGAAAAGAATCTGTTGAAATAGGTATTCAGGAATTTACAGGTTTAAGAATCAACAAACAAGCGCTTCACGATGACTATGTTACTAAATATTCTGAAGATGAAGACGGAAACAGTAAAGAAGAAACTAAAAAGGTTCAGGGCGTTTATGTTCTTCATGGAAGTGAGATTCAGTTTAAAGAAGTTTCTATAATGTATTCCGGAAGCGATTATGTTATTTGCAATCCTAATCCAGATGATAATGTTTTATTTAACGGAGAAACAGTACAGCTTTATGATAAGGTTGTAACACAAGGAGATAAATTATACGATGGAAAAATTGTTAGCTGATGTAGAGTATAATTATAAAAAAATAGAAGAAAGAATAACGGAAGCAGCCGTTAAATCCGGCAGAAAAAGAGAGGATATTATATTCTTGTCCGCTACAAAAACGGTTTCAGCAGATGTTATAAACTATGCAATTTCACTTGGTCTAAAATACATTGGAGAAAATAAGGTACAGGAGCTTTTACAAAAGTATGAGCATTACGATTTAAAAAATGCATCTTTACAATTTATAGGACACTTGCAGACAAATAAAGTAAAGCAAATTGTTGATAAAGTTGATTTGATTCAATCAGTTGATTCTGTTAAACTAGCAAAAGAAATTTCAAAACAGTCTGCTGCAAAAAATATAGTATCAAATGTTTTAGTAGAAGTTAATATCGGAAGAGAAGAAAATAAATCAGGAGTAATGCCCGAAATGACAGAGGACTTGCTCTATAAAATATCTCAAATGAGCAATATCTCCGTCAAAGGATTAATGACCATACCTCCAATTTGTGAAAATAAACAGAAAATTTGTAAATTTTTTAATAAAATGCATAATATATTCATTGACATATCGGGTAAAAAAATAGATAATATATCTATGGAAATATTGTCTATGGGTATGTCTTCCGATTATTACGAAGCAATTTTGGAAGGTGCGACAATGGTTAGAATAGGATCTTCACTGTTTGGTGCAAGAAACTATGCAATATAAGGAGGAATATAAAATGGCTGGATTTGTAGATAAGTTTAAAAGAATGTGGGACGCTCCCGACGATGAGTACGAATATGATGAGTACGGTTATGCTGACGAAGGAGCAGATGAACCGGAGGAATATGAAGAAAAAAACGGCAGAAGAACAGAGGCTGTTGATTATACTTCTCCAAGAAGAAGTAAGGTTGTAAATATAAATGCTACTGCAAAATTACAGGTGGCAATTTTCAAACCTGAAAGATTTGGTGAAGAAACCCGTACAATAGCAGACGAGCTTATAAACACTCATACTGTTGTATTAAACCTTGAAGATACAAATAAGGATATGTCAAGAAGAATCATTGACTTTTTAAGCGGTGTGGCTTATGCACATAACGGTAAAATCAAAAAAGTTGCTACAAGCACTTTTATCATTATTCCCAATAATGTAGATTTAACCGGCGATGATTTACTTGACGAACTTGAAAACAGCGGTGTATATTTCTGATAATACTAAAAATAATTTACTGATTTCAAAGCTGGAAGATACATTTTATTTGTCATTAACGAGACATAAGAATTGTTATCTGGGTTTTTTGAATGAAGCAGAAATATTTTTTGCTGAAGAATATTTAAAAAAGTCCGATTATGATTTTTGCTTTTGGGGAGGATACGAAAACTCCCAAAGAAAATTGCTTTGTGCTTTATACAAAGATTTCTTATGTGAAGATGTCCCTGTATCTGCTATTGAGTTTTCTTACAGAAAATCAGACAAACTTTCTCATAGGGACTTTTTAGGCACTATAATGTCTCTTGGAATTGAAAGAGATACAGTAGGTGATATTTTAATTGACGAGGGTAGAGCTGTTGTTTTTGTAAAGTCAGAAATTAAGGACTACATAATTACTCAGATTGATAAAATCGGCGGAGTTGGTGTTAAAATATCTGATGCTGATTTAAAAAACTTACCTGTAAAGAAAGAGTTTAATGAAGAATTTGTTACTATTTCCTCTTTAAGACTTGATTCAATTGTGGCTGTTTTTGCTAAAGTAAGCAGAGAAAAGGCACAAAAGCTGATTTCACAGGGATTGGTTATGTTAAATTATTCGCCATGTACTTCATTAAGCAAAAAAGTCAGGGAAAACGATATTATATCTGTAAGAAAGTACGGAAAATGTGTTATTAAGAATTTAATTGGCGAAACAAAAAAAGGACGCCTTAAATTATCGGTTCAATTCATTAGATAGGAGTGTTTGGAATGTTAACAATTGAAGAAATTAAAAATGTCAGTTTCAGAAAAGCAAGAGTCAATGGTTATAACCCTGAAGATGTCAACGCATTTATTGACGAAGTAATCGTTTCTTTTGAACAGGCAAAAAAAGAAAAAGCAGATTTGGTAAGAAAAATGGATATTCTTGCCACAAGAGTAGAGCAGTATAGAGCTGACGAAGAAACAGTAAGAAATGCTTTGCTTGCATCACAAAAAGTAGCTGACGCTTCTATAAGAGAAGCTAAAGAAAAAGCATCTGCCATATTAAGAGAGGCAGAAGCTAAAGCACAAAAGCTTTTAATTGAAACCAACGGTTTAACTGCAAAGGAAAAAGATAATTATCTTCAGTTAAAAACAGATGCAGTGCAGTTAAGAGAAGAATTAAAGGCACTTTATGAAAAACATCTGCAATCTATCGAAGATTTTCCGACAGCTGTTGAACTTTATGATAAAAAGCAGGAACTGAATCAAAAATATCCTACAAAATCAGTTTCTGAATTTGAAATAACTGAAAAGGATTCTGAGGCTGAAAATAAAGCTCAAGAGATTGAGAAAGAACCACTTTCAACCGATGAAACATCAAGTGCAAACCTTGATGATGAAGAAATGACTAATCGTCCAAAAAAGTTTGATAACCTTAAATTTGGCGATAATTATGATGTAGGCGAAGATTAATTTGCATAAATATTAATTTATTAGAGAGGGTTAGGATTATGTCCCAAGATTATAATTCCACACTTAATCTTCCTAAAACAGAATTTCCTATGAGAGCAGGCTTACCTAAAAGTGAGCCTGTTACTTTGCAGAAATGGGAAGATAGCAAGGTATATGAAAAACTAATGAAAAAAAACGAAGGTAAACCGTTATTTATTCTTCATGACGGTCCTCCGTATGCTAACGGTAATATTCACCTTGGAACTGCATTAAACAAGGTTTTAAAGGATATTATTGTCAGATATAAAAATATGGCGGGATTTAAAGCTCCTTATGTTCCCGGCTGGGATACTCACGGACTTCCAACCGAGCTTAAAGCAAGAGCTAAAGCCGGAGTAGGCAATTCAGCAACAATTGATGATTTGGAACTTCGTAAAATATGCAGTGAATTTGCTTTAGGATATATTGATGACCAAAGAAAACAATTTAAGCGTTTAGGCGGTTTGGGAGAGTGGAATAATCCTTATATTACCCTTTTACCTGAGTTTGAAGCTACTCAAATCAGAATTTTCTCTGAAATGGCTTGTAAAGGTTATATTTATAAGGGGTTAAAGCCTGTTTACTGGTGTTCTGACTGTAAAACTGCTCTCGCAGAAGCAGAAATTGAGTATGCTGAAGACCCTTGCCATTCAATCTATGTTAAATTTAATGTAACAGACGATCTGGGAAAGCTTTCTGCCCTTGGTATTGATCCTGCAAAAGCTTATTTTGTAATATGGACAACTACTACATGGACCTTACCCGCAAATGTAGCAATTTGCGTCGGTCCGCAGTTTAACTATTCAGTTGTTAAATGTAATGATGAATACTATATTATGGCAGAAGAACTTTATAAATCTGCTATGGAAGTTGCTGAATTGAGCAATTATGAAGTAGTTGCTACAATTAAAGGCAGTGAACTTGAATATATGAAAACCCAACACCCGTTCCTTGACAGACAGTCGCTGGTAATTGTCGGCGACCATGTAACTCTTGAAAGTGGTACAGGCTGTGTACATACAGCTCCCGGACACGGTGTCGACGACTATATAGTATGCAGAAATTATCCTGAAATTCCTATCATTGTTCCTGTTAACGCGGACGGTGTACTTACTGAAGAAGCAGGTCAATTTGCAGGCTTGAAAACTGAAGACGCAAACAAACCTATTGCCATGTATCTTAATGAAACAGGTTCATTATTTGCACTTAAGAAAATCATTCACCAGTATCCTCACTGTTGGAGATGTAAAAATCCAGTATTATTTAGAGCTACCGACCAATGGTTCTGTTCTGTTGATGATTTTAAAGATGAAGCAGTTAAAGCAATTCAAAATGTTGAATGGATTCCTGCATGGGGTAAAGATAGGATCACCTCAATGGTCAAAGAGCGCAAAGACTGGTGTATTTCAAGACAGAGAAAATGGGGTGTGCCAATTCCTATTTTCTACTGTGAAGAATGCGGTGAAGCTTTAATTGATAAAGACGCCATGAATGCTGTTGCTGATTTATTTGAAAAAGAAGGTTCAAACGCTTGGTACACTCATGAAGCTGACGAAATATTACCCGACGGAATTAAATGTCCAAAATGCGGCTGCAAACATTTTACTAAAGAAAAAGATATTATGGATGTATGGTTTGACAGCGGTTCATCTTATGCTGCCGTTATACAGAAAAGACCGTACCTTAATTTTCCGGCAGATTTGTATTTAGAAGGTGCTGACCAATACAGAGGCTGGTTCCAATCATCACTTTTAACCTCAGTTGCAACACAGGGAACAGCTCCTTATAAGACTGTTTTAACTCACGGCTGGGTAGTTGACGGTGAAGGCAGAAAAATGAGTAAATCTTTAGGAAACGGTATTGAGCCTCAAGAAATTATTGACCAGTACGGTGCAGATATTTTAAGACTTTGGGTTGCCTCTTCAGACTATCATGCAGATATCAGAATTTCTAAAGATATTTTAAAACAATTATCTGAATCTTACAGAAAAATCAGAAATACAGCCAGATATATTTTAGGCAATCTTTATGATTTTGACCCTGATACTGATAAAGTTAATGTTAATGAACTTTATCCTATTGATAAATGGGCGCTTGTTAAGCTTAATGAACTTATTAATAAGGTTAAAACAGCTTATGATAAATATGAATTTCATCAAGTTTATCACAGCATTCATAATTTTTGTGTAGTTGATATGTCAAACTTCTATCTTGATGTTTTAAAAGACAGACTTTATACTGAAAAAGCTGAAAGCATTTCAAGAAGAGCTGCTCAAACGGTCATTTATACTATTGTTGATGCCATGACAAGAATGATTAGTCCTATTCTTGCATATACTTCCGATGAAATTTGGGAATATATGCCTCATAGCAAAAATGATAATTCTGAAAATATTGTATTTACCGATATGCCTGAGCAAGTTGATATATCTGTTGATGACGGATTTATGGCTAAATGGGACAGAATTCACCAGTTAAGAGACAGTGTTAAGAAGACTCTGGAAACTTTCATTAAAAATAAAACAATTAAGTCTTCCCTTGAGGCTGTTGTCAATCTTTCCGCCGGCGGTGAGGCTTATAAATTTATTTCATCTGTTAATGATGAGTTAGCTGCTGCATTTATCGTATCTTCTGTAAATATTGCTGAAGGTGATACAGAAGAAATTAAAATTGAAATAGAAAAAGCAAATGGCGGAAAATGTGAAAGATGTTGGAGTATCAGTGAAACAGTAGGAGAAAACAGAGAACATCCTACACTTTGTTCACGCTGTTGCGAAATCTTAAAGTAATTATTAATCTATGGATTGATTTAATATTTTATTAAATATTAAAACTTGGATTATTACAAATCGGTGTAGCTGTTTGTTACACCGATTTTTCACAGGAGGAAATATGCCTTTTATTGTACTGCTATCTGCCGCAATTATTGCAGGTATAGATCAATTAATTAAATTTTGGGTTTCATCTTTTTTAAAACCTATAGGTTCTGTTGATGTGATACCCGGCTTGTTTTCACTAACTTATTTGGAAAATAAAGGTGCTGCCTTTGGAATTATGTCTAATATGAGATGGGTGTTTATTGTATTTACTTTAATAATAGTTGTAATACTTATCTATATTGTTTTAAAAAATAAAATTAAAAATAAGTTATTTATAGTATCTGCAATACTTTTAATTGGCGGAGGAATAGGAAATTTAATTGACAGAATTTTCTTTGGATATGTTGTAGATTATTTAAGTTTGTCATTTTTTTCTCCTGTTTGCAACTTTGCCGATTATTGTATTACAGCAGGTACTGTTTTACTGGTTATATACCTTGTTTTTTATTCAGACTTTTTGAAAAACAAGAAAAAGGTAGAATCTGATGAATAAAATTGAGATTAAAGTTACTGAAACTGATGCAGGGGAAAGAATTGATAAATTTTTATCTTTAAAAATTGACAACTGTTCAAGAAATATGATAGTACAGCTTATTAAAAACGGAAATGTTTTTGTTAATAATAAGTTATCTAATAAAAAATACAAAATATGTATAAATGATTTAATAATTGTAAAAATTCCCAATCCTGTTGAATATAAAGCGGAAGCTGAAAATATTCCTTTGGATATTGTTTATGAAGATGAAGACCTGCTTGTTGTAAATAAACCGAAAGGTATGGTTGTTCACCCTGCGGCGGGAAATTACAGCGGTACACTGGTTAATGCTTTATTATATCATTGTAAAGACAGTCTATCTGGAATAAATGGTATTTTAAGACCTGGAATAGTTCATAGAATTGATAAAAATACAAGCGGACTTTTAATTGTTGCAAAAAATGATTTTGCTCATAACTTTTTAGCTGAACAGATTAAAGAACACAGCTTTACAAGAGAATATGAAGCAGTGGTGTTTGGTAATTTTAAAGATAATAAAGGCGTTATAGATGCTCCTATCGGAAGAAATCCCAATGATAGAAAGAAAATGTGCGTAATAGATAAAAATTCAAAAAGCGCCGTTACTCATTATGAAGTAATTAAAAATTACTTGGGACATACCCATATAAAGTGTATATTGGAAACCGGCAGGACTCATCAAATAAGGGTACATTTAGCATACATAGGACATCCTGTATGCGGTGATGATGTTTACGGATATAAAACAAAAGAAAAATTTAACTTTGAGGGTCAATGTCTTCACGCAAAAAAAATAGGTTTTATTCATCCAAGAAATAATGAGTATTTATTTTTTGATTCAATGCTTCCCGATTATTTTAGGGAATATATTGATAAGCTCGAAAAATTAGGATAATAATATTTCTTTTTTCTAAAAAAAGACTTGCAATTTTTAGAAAAGTATGTTAATATTAATAGGCATTTGGAAACCGTTGGCTTTGCCAATGGGGTTCAAATAACGGTTATACCGTAATTTTGAAGCGGATAGTCCTCTGCATTGTTGTACGAATATCTGAAAATAATAGGAGGAAATAAAATGGACGCATTAAAAACAATTTCTTCAGAATGTATGAAATCTGAAACACCTAAATTCAGTGTTGGTGATACAGTTAAGGTTTCTGTAAACATTCGTGAAGGAGAAAGAGAAAGAATCCAAATGTTTGAAGGTACAGTTATCGCCAAAAAAGGCAGCGGTATTGCTGAAACCTTTACTGTCAGACGAATTTCTTATGGCGTTGGTGTTGAAAGAGTATTCCCGCTTCATTCACCAAATGTTAAAGATGTTCAGGTTGTTCGTTACGGTAAAGTTAGAAGAAGCAAACTTTATTATCTTCGTGACAGAGTTGGTAAAGCCGCTAAGGTTAAAGAACAGATTTCAAAATAATATTGAGGGACTTATAAAAGTCCCTTTTTTACTATATTTCTTGTGAGGAAAAATATGGACGAAGAAAAAATTGAATTGCTTAGCAAACTAATGAATGAAAACGAGGAAGAGTCAAAAGCCTCAAAATCTGATAAAATTCAAATTGAGCCTAATAGTTCAAAAAGTATATCGATTATTTATGATTGGGTTCAGTGTGTTTTAATTGCTTTTATTGCAGTTGCCGTTTTACTGACCTTTGGATTCAGAGTAATTAATGTTGACGGTGATTCGATGATGAACACTTTAACAAATTCAGATAAGGTAATTGTTTCTGAATTGTTTTATACTCCCCAAGATAAAGATGTTGTTGTTATAAGTCATGGTGCTCAATTTCAAAGACCTATTATAAAAAGAGTAATTGCAACTGCCGGTCAAACACTGGATATTAACTTTGAGACAGGAGAAGTTGTAGTTGACGGTGTTGTAATAGATGAAGAATATGCAGTTGGCGAAACTAAAAAGGGCAACACCGAAATTCCAAATGTAATTCCGGAAGGCAAAGTTTTTGTTATGGGCGATAACAGATCAGTTTCTCTGGACAGCCGTTATGAAGAAATCGGTCTTATTAACGAAACTGATATTATTGGAAAGGCTGAATTCGTTTTTCTTCCCTTTAATCATTTTGGATTTATTAAATAATAATTAAAAATTATTGATTTGAACTCGTATTCGTTTTATAATGAATATGAGTTCTTTTTTTGGAGAGAAGGTTGCTGCATAGATAGACGCTATTTGGGAATACATCTTATTTAGGTTAAGGATATTGCAAATAAACTGAATTTATTGTAGCTCCTCTTAACATATTTACATATTTATATTAAAGGTGAAATTATGTCAGAAATACAGAATATTCAATGGTTTCCAGGTCACATGACTAAAACCAAAAGAAAAATACAGGCATCATTAAAACTTGTTGATGCAGTGGTTGAGATTTTAGACGCTAGAATTCCTATAAGCAGCAGAAATCCTGATATTGCAAGTTTAATTCAGAATAAACCAAGGGTAGTTCTGCTTAATAAATGTGATATGGCTGATAAAATATCAAATCAAAAATGGATAGATCATTTAAAAAAATCTAATATATCCGCTATTGCTGTTGACTGTAAAAGCGGCAAAGGAATTAACAAATTTGTTCCAACTCTTAACAATGTATTAAGCAATAAATTAAACTCACTTAAAAACAAAGGAATGATAAATCCCATTTTAAGAATTATGATAGTAGGTATTCCAAATGTAGGTAAGTCTTCATTTATAAACAAAATTGCTAAGCAGACAAAAGCCAAGGTTGAAGACAGACCGGGCGTTACAAGAGGAAATCAATGGTACACAATTTCTAAAAACTTTGAACTGCTTGATACTCCCGGAGTTTTATGGCCTAAATTTGATGACCAAACAACTGCTGAACATTTAGCTTTTACAGGTGCAATAAAGGACCAGATAATGGATGTTGAACAGCTTGCTATGCGGCTTATCGAAGTATTATCTGAAATTAAACCTCAAAAATTTATGGAGAGATTTAAACTTACAGATGATATTTTAGTTAATTCTGAAAACAGCTATGAAACGCTGAAATTTATCGGTAAAAAAAGAGGAATGTTAATTTCAGGCGGAGAAATCGATACCGAACGTGCTGCAACAATGATTCTTGACGAATTCAGAGCAGCAAAGCTGGGTGAAATAACTTTAGAGTTGCCTGAAAAGGAGTAGAAATGGAAAAAGATTGGTTAAAATATGAAAATGAACTTTTAGCAAAAGGGTACAAATATATTTGCGGAGTTGATGAAGCAGGCAGAGGACCGCTTGCAGGACCTGTTTGTGCGGCGGCAGTAATTTTAGATGAAAACAAGCTGATTGAAGGGGTAAACGATTCAAAAAAACTTTCCGAAAAAAAGAGAGAATTACTTTTTGATATAATAAAAAAAGAATCAATTGCTTTTAGTATTGCTTTTTCCACCGTTGAAGAAATAGAAGAATTAAACATTTTAAACGCTACAATGCTAGCTATGAAAAGAGCAGTAGAGGGGTTAAAAGTCAAGGCGGATTACGCAATTATTGACGGCAATAAAACACCGAATTTAAAAATTCCCAGTGAAAGCATTATAAAAGGTGATGCAAATTCCATGTCAATAGCTGCTGCATCAATTCTTGCAAAAGTTTCAAGAGACAGATTATGCTATGAATACGCCCAAAAATATCCTGAATATATGTTTGACAAACATAAAGGCTACGGAACTAAATTACATATAGAAAAAATAAAAGAATTCGGTCCCTGTGAAATTCACAGAATGAGCTTTCTTACTAAAATTTTAAGCAAATAATTATGAATAGAAACAATAAAATAACTGGTGATTTTGGAGAAAAGATTACCGAAAAATATCTGATCAAGAAAAAATATAGAATTTTAGAGAAAAATTTTCGCTGTAAACTTGGTGAAATAGATATAATTGCAGCAAATACAAGTAACATTATTTTTGTTGAGGTCAAAACAAGAGGAGAAAATTCTTTTGGATTTCCATCAGAAGCAGTCACTAAAATAAAGCAGAAAAAAATTATCAAAACAGCGTTAATCTATTTAATGAAATTTCCCTGTGAATTACAGCCAAGATTTGATGTATCAGAAGTTTACATTTTGAAAAATAAAAGCTATAAAATCAACTATATTGAAAATGCTTTCATTCAGGAGGATGATTATGCAGCTTTTTGATTTGCATTGTGATACTTTGTATAAAGCAGTAACCGAAAATAAAGATTTAAACTCTGATGATTGTCATATATCCATAGATAAAACAGATTTTTTAGATAAATGGATACAATGTTTTGCAGTATGGATTCCTGACGATGTTACAGACGAGTATGCAAATTTTCTTTTTGATAACGGATACAAAATACTTAAAAGCAATTGCAAAAAATATAAAATTAAGTTCCTTAAAAATTTTAACCAAATTACAAATTCATTAAAAAACAACAATAAGTGTTGCTTTTTAACTGTTGAAAACGGAAAACTTCTTCACGGAAAGTTAGAAAATATAGAAAAATTGAAAAAATATAATGTAAATATGATGACCTTAACATGGAACGGTGACAATGAAATTGGAACTGGTGCATTAACCGAAAAAAAAACAGGTCTTACTGATTTTGGTTTTAAAGCCGTACAAAAACTTGAAGAAAACGGTATAGTCATTGATGTATCTCATGCAAGTATAAAAACTTTTTTTGATGTTGCTTCTATTTCTGAAAAACCTTTTATAGCAACTCATTCAAATTCCTATTCTGTAACAAAACATAAAAGAAATCTGACTAATGAACAGTTTTCTATTATTAAAGACAGAAGAGGTATTGTAGGAATTAATTTTTACAAGTGTTTTTTAAATGATAATGAAGATAAAGCCTGTATGTACGATATATTAAAACATACAGAGCATTTTTTATCTTTAGGAGGAGAAAACACGGTTGCGATAGGTTCTGATTTTGACGGTTGTGATTTAGCAAATGACATAAATGATATAAAATCAACAGAGAAAATTTATGAACTTTTTTTAAAAGAAAATTATAGTGAAACGCTGCTTAATAAGTTGTTTTTCCTTAATGCTTATAATTTTTGTCAAAACTTTGACAATTTATAAATTATGTTGTAAAATAACTTATTATTGAATATCTTTGAAAGGAAGATTTTATGCTATACAACAGTACTGAAAACGCAAATGAAGTTGTATCATCTGCACAGGCAATTGCACGTGGAATATCACCGGACGGCGGTCTTTTTGTACCACAGGAGTTTCCGCAGTATTCTCTTGACACTTTTAAAGAACTTTTACCGCTAGATTATCAGGGAAGAGCAAAGAAAGTATTTGCGGATTATCTAACGGACTTTACAGCAGAAGAGATTGCCGATTGTGTGGATAAAGCTTATACTGAAGAAAAATTTGAAAGCAAAAATCCCACACCTATTGTTTCCAAGAAATATAACGGAAATGATGTTAATATTCTTGAATTATGGCATGGACCAACATGTGCATTTAAGGATATGGCTTTGCAGATTTTACCTCATCTTCTAACCAAGTCACTCAAGAAGACTTATGACGGTAAAGATGCAGTAATCCTTGTTGCAACATCAGGAGATACGGGTAAAGCTGCACTTGAAGGTTTCAAAGATGTTGATCACACTAAAATTATAGTATTTTATCCTGTTGACGGCGTCAGCCCGATGCAAAAACATCAGATGACGACGCAGGCAGGCAATAATGTGAACGTTTGTGCAATCAAGGGTAACTTTGACGACGCTCAAACAGGAGTAAAAAAAATATTTACGACACCTGAAATTTCTTCTAAACTTGCAGATAACAATATGTTGTTTAGTTCTGCAAACTCAATAAACTGGGGAAGACTTTTACCACAGGTAGTATATTATATTTCAGCTTATTGTGATATGGTAAATTCAGGAAAAATTGCTTTAGGCGATAAAATTAATGTAGTTGTTCCAACAGGTAACTTCGGTAATATTCTTGCCGCTTATTATGCAAGCTGTATGGGACTTCCAATTAATAAATTTATTTGTGCGTCAAACTCAAATAATGTGCTTACAGATTTTATAAGTACAGGTGTATATAATAAAAACAGAGAATTTTTTACAACAATTTCTCCTTCAATGGATATTCTTGTTTCAAGTAATCTGGAAAGATTGCTTTATAAATTATCGGGAAATAACGATGTTGTTACTAAAGACTGGATGACCAAACTAAAGACGGAAAGTTCTTATGAAGTAACCGACAAAGTTAAAAAGACAATAAAAAATCTGTTTTTTGGCGGTTTCTGTGATGACGATAACACAAAGCAAACTATAAAAAATATGTTTGAACAGGAAGGCTATCTCTGTGATACACATACTGCCGTTGCAGTTAATGTTTATGACCAGTATGTTGCAGAAACAAATGATAAAACACCTGTAATTATCGTATCTACTGCTAGTCCGTATAAATTTTCAAAGGCAGTTTTGCAGGCAGTAAAACCTGATATTAAATTACCGGAAACCGAATTTGAAATGGTAGATATGTTAAATAAAATCACAAATGCGAAAGTTCCAATTCCGTTGGCATCATTAAAAGATAAAAAAGTAAGATTTAATGACACCACAGAAGTTGATTCAATGCAAGATTATGTATTAAATGCTTTGGAGATCAAATAATGGCATTATTCGCAATAGCAGATTTGCATTTATCTTTAGGTACAGATAAGCCAATGGATGTTTTTTCAGGTTGGGATAAATATGTTCAGCGACTTGAAACCAACTGGAAAAAGATCGTTACAACTAATGATACCGTTGTGATTCCGGGAGATATATCCTGGGCTATGAAACTTGATGAATGTTACAAAGATTTTGAGTTTATTAATAATTTGCCCGGAAAAAAAATTTTTGTAAAAGGAAATCATGACTATTGGTGGACAACTAAAAGTAAAATAGATAAATATTTAAAAAAAAATAATTTTAATACTATATCTGTTTTATTTAATAATTCCTATCTTGTTGATAACATTTCAGTCTGTGGTACAAGAGGTTGGTTTATTGAATCTGAAAGTAATGAAGATATAAAGATACTCAACAGAGAGTTGGGCAGACTAAAAACCTCGCTGGACAGTGCAGCTAAACTTGGCGGTATTCCAACAGTTTTTTTACATTATCCTCCTGTTTACGGAAATCAGGAATGTTCAGAAATAATTAATATGTTGATTGAATATAATATTAAAAATTGTTGTTACGGTCATATTCACGGTATTAAAAATGCCAAAAATTTTGTTGAAGGAATTTATAAGGGTATAAACTTCCATTTAGTATCTTGTGATAAACTAGGTTTTATACCATATCTTGTGAGATAATATTGTTTATCTATTGCCAAAAAGTATTATTTATGATATAATTTATTGATTTCTATTTATGGAGGAAAGTTAAATGAGTTTAAAATCATCAAAAAAGTTAGAAGAGGCTAATAAGTTTGAGTTGGAAGTAGCTGTTGACGGCGATGTTTTTAAAAACGCTGTAAATAAAGTTTATAAAAAGCAAGTAAAAAACATCAATATCCCCGGATTTAGAAAAGGTAAAGCACCAAAACAAGTTGTCGAAAGAATGTACGGAAAAGAAGTATTTTATGATGATGCTATGCAGGAATGTTATCCTGAAGCACTAGCAGACGCTTCAAAGGAAGCAGAAATTAAAATCGTTGCTGTTGACAAATTAGAAACTGTTGAAGCAGGTGATGACGGTTTTACATTCAAGGCTTCTGTTATAGTTGAGCCTGAAGTTGAAGTAACTGATTACAATGGTATAGAAGTAGAAAAGAAATCTACTGAAGTAACAGATGAATTAATTAATGAAGAAATTGAAAAAGTAAGAGACAGAAACAGCAGAATGATAACTGTTGAGGACAGAGCAGCAGAAAACGGCGATATAGCAGTTATTGACTTTGAAGGTTTTGTAGACGGAGTAGCCTTTGAAGGAGGAAAAGCAGAGAATTACAACCTTAAATTAGGTGACGGTCAGTTTATTCCCGGTTTTGAAGAGCAAATTATCGGTCATAAAACAGATGAAGAATTTTCAATTAATGTAACTTTCCCTGAAGATTATCAGGCAGAGGATCTTAAAGGAAAAGACGCTGAATTTAAGATTAAGCTTCATGAAATCAAAGTAAAAGAGCTTCCTGAAGTTGATGATGAATTTGTTAAAGATGTCAGCGAAAAAGAAACTCTTGAAGAATATAAAGAAGAGCTTTCAGAGCAAATCAAAACTCGTCTTGAAAATGAAGCAGACAGAGATTTGGACAATCAGCTTATAGATAAAATCATTGAAAATACCAAAGGCGAAATTCCGGAAGCTATGTATGACAATCAGGTAAATGATATGCTTAAAGAATTTGAAATGCGTTTACGCTCACAAGGTATGGATTTAAATACATATTTAAAATATACAGGTATGGACGCTGACAGTGTTTCAAAAATGTATAGGCCGGAAGCTGAAAAGAGAGTTAAATTAAGACTTGCTCTTCAGGCAATTGCTAAAAATGAAAATTTGGAAGCAGAAGAAAAAGATATTGAAGATGAGTATAGCAGACTTGCAGAAGCATATAAAATGGATGTTGAAAAAGTAAAGGATGCTATTTCATCAGATGGACTGGCAGAAGATATTAAAGTTGATAAAGCTATGAAGTTTGTTAGAGATAACGCAAAAACAAAATAATTTGTATATCTTTTAAATTTTTGCCGATGATTAATTAGAAAGGATATGATTATATGGCATTAGTACCTTATGTTGTAGAGCAAACCAATCGAGGTGAACGCTCTTATGATATTTATTCCAGACTTTTAGAGGACAGAATCATTATGCTTAATGAGGAAGTAAATAATGCAAGCGCAAGCGTAGTAGTTGCACAACTGTTATACCTTGAAGGTCAAGATCCAACTAAAGATATCAGTTTATATATTAACAGTCCCGGTGGTTCAGTTACTGACGGTTTTGCAATTTTTGATACAATGAATTACATTAAGTGTGATGTATCAACAATTTGTATGGGTATGGCAGCAAGTATGGGAGCATTTTTACTTGCAGCAGGCACAAAAGGAAAAAGATATGCTTTGCCTAACAGTGATATTATGATTCACCAGCCAAGTGGAGGAGCACAAGGACAGGCAACTGATATGGAAATTCATACAAGACATATTTTAAACACAAAACAGCGACTTAATGAGATTCTTGCCGCCAATACCGGTCAGCCAATTGATGTTATCGCAAGAGATACAAACAGAGATAACTTTATGACTGCACAACAGGCATTGGAATACGGTCTTATTGATAAAGTAATAGATAAAAGATAAGAGAGAGGTATAATATATGCCTAATAAAAGCAAGGATAATAATTTATATTGTTCTTTCTGCGGAAAACCTCAAGAGCTTGTAGGTAGACTTATTGCAGGGCAAAACGGTTATATTTGCGACCGTTGTGTTGAGCTTTGTATGAATATTCTTGATGAGTCTGATGGTTTTGAAGGACTTAATTATTCAGAAAAAGATGAAGCCATAAATGATGTATCGTCACTATTAAAACCTAAAGAAATAAAAGCTATTTTAGATGAATATGTGGTCGGACAGGATGAGGCTAAAAAAACATTAAGCGTTGCAGTTTATAACCATTATAAACGAGTTTTTAATGATGATAACGATGTTGATTTTGCAAAAAGTAATGTACTTTTGCTGGGTCCGACAGGAGTTGGAAAAACTCTTTTGGCACAGACTTTAGCTAAAGCTCTTGATGTACCTTTTGCTATTGCTGACGCTACAACATTAACTGAGGCAGGTTATGTTGGAGAAGATGTTGAAAATATTTTGCTTAAACTTATACAAAATGCAGATTTTGATATTAAAAAAGCAGAAAAAGGCATTATTTACATTGATGAGATTGATAAAATTTCAAGAAAGTCAGAAAATCCTTCTATTACCCGTGATGTAAGCGGTGAGGGAGTGCAGCAGGCACTTCTTAAAATTGTTGAAGGAACAGTAGCAAATGTACCTCCACAGGGAGGAAGAAAACATCCTCAACAGGAGTTTTTACAGATCGATACTAAAAATATTTTGTTTATCTGTGGCGGTGCTTTTGACGGATTGGAGAAAATTGTAGAAAAACGTAAAGGTAAATCTATTTTAGGATTTGAAGCTGATGTTCAGGAAAAACAAAAACTTGATGAAACAAATTGGATGTCAGATGTAATTGCTCATGATTTAGTTAAATTCGGTATAATTCCTGAACTTGTTGGCAGACTTCCTGTTATAACAGCATTAAAAGGATTGGATATTAATTCACTTGTTCAAATCTTGACTGTTCCTAAAAATTCAATAGTAAAGCAATATACAAAACTTTTTGCTTTAGATAATGTTGAGCTTGAATTTGAAATTTCAGCTCTTGAGGCAATTGCCAAAAAGGCACAGGAACAACATACGGGGGCAAGAGGATTAAGAGGTATTTTGGAAGAAACCCTCAACGATTTAATGTTTGAAACACCTTCTGATTCTACAATTAAAAAAATTATTATCAACGGCGATGTAATAAATAATGGTGCTGAACCTGAAATTATCAGAAAAAATGATAACTTAACCAAGAAAATCGGTTTAAAGAAAAAGAGTTCAGATAAAAATACTGCATCACTAATATGATTTTAAGTAGCTGTATCATGTTTAAACAAGATGCAGCTATTATACTCTAAATTCTAATTATAAAAGAAAATTTATTCAATCATAAATTAGAATCTAATATTTTAAGGATAAATAATTATGGATATAAAATTCAATACAATTTATAAATTACCTGTTTTACCTTTGCGTGGACTTGTTATTTTTCCGAAAACACTGCTAAATTTCGATGTTGTAAGAAAAAAATCAATAGCATCTATTAAAGACGCTATGCGAGGTAATCAGCTTATATTTATATCTTCACAAAAAGACGCCTCTATAAAAGTTCCAGAAATTAAAGATTTGTATGAAGTTGGAGTAGTGGCAAAAATTGTACAAGTTTTAAAACAGCCTGATGATATTACAAGAATTGTTGTTGAAGGTATTTGCAGAGCAGAAGTTGTTTCTTGTGATAATGAGAGTAAAATTTTAACTGCTGAAATCAGAACAATTGCTGATTTTGTAGATGAACCGATTACTCCACGCACAGCGGCGTTAATGCGTTCTGTAAAGGAAACATTTGAAACTTACATACATTTAGTTCCCAAAATGCCTCCTGATGTAATTTTTAAAATAGCTATGTGCAAAAACGGAGGAGAGCTATGCGATACAATTGCAAACAATTTATTGCTTGATTATCAAATCAAACAGTGTATTCTTGATTGTTTTAACGTTACTGAAAGACTTGAAAAACTCTTTAAAATTATGTCGGAAGAGGTTGAAGTTTTAAGTATTCAGGCTGAAATATGCGAAAAAGCAAAAGTAAATATTGATGAAAATCAAAGACGTTATTTTCTTCGTGAACAGTTAAATATTATTGAAGAAGAATTGGGTGAAGAGGAAAGTCCTTTGGATGAAGCTGAATCTTATGCGGAAAAAATAAAAAAACTGCATTTAGAAGAAGTTGCTGAAACCGCTTTATTAAAAGAATGCAAAAAAATTTCAAAAATGCCTTACGGTTCACAGGAAGCAAGCGTTATAAGAACTTATCTTGACACTGTATTAGAACTTCCTTGGAATGTTTATACTGACGATTTTATTGATTTGTCGAAAATAAGGACAACTCTTAATAAAAATCATTTTGGTTTAGATAGAGTTAAAAAAAGAATTATTGAACAACTTGCCGTTAAAAAACTTAACCCGGATGCAAAGGGACAAATCCTTTGTCTTGCAGGACCTCCTGGAGTAGGTAAAACTTCGATTGCACAATCAGTAGCTTCTGCAATTAACAGAAAATCTGCAAGAATTGCTTTAGGCGGAGTTAAAGATGAGGCTGAAATAAGAGGTCACAGAAAAACTTATTTAGGTTCAATGCCAGGAAGAATTATTAAAGGTCTGATTCAGGCAGGAAGCTCAAATCCGGTAATCGTTCTTGATGAAATCGATAAGCTTTCAAATGATTATAAAGGTGATCCGACTTCTGCTTTATTGGAGGTTTTAGATTCCGAGCAAAACAACAAATTTTGTGATCATTATATTGAAGTACCATTTGATCTGTCAAAGGTGTTCTTTATTACAACTGCAAATGATTTATCTTCAGTTCCCGCACCTTTAAAAGACAGAATGGAAATAATTGAACTGGATTCTTATACAAGGGAAGAAAAATTTAATATTGCAAAAAAACACCTTATTCCCAAACAGTATAAAGAGTGCGGTATATCCGCTAAAAATATAAAATTTTCTAAGACAGGTATTTATGCTATAATTGATTTCTATACAAGCGAAGCAGGCGTAAGAAATCTGGAAAGAATTATTGCTTCAGTTATTAGAAAATGTATAGTTAAATATTTAGATAACGAATTTGATACAGTTACCGTTACATCTAAAAATATTGAAGAATTTTTAGGACCAAAGAAATTTACAGAAGAAAAGCTTTCTAAAAAAGATCAAATCGGTGTTGTAAACGGCCTTGCATGGACTTCTGTCGGAGGTACTTTACTTCCTATTGAAGTTGCAGTTATGCCCGGTACCGGCAAAATTGAGCTTACAGGCTCTTTGGGTGATGTAATGAAAGAATCTGCCAAAACTGCCGTAAGCTGTATAAGAAGTAAGGCTGAATTTTTAAAGATCAATTCTGATTTCTATAAAAATTTCGATATACATATTCATGCTCCTGAAGGAGCTGTTCCTAAAGACGGTCCGTCTGCCGGTATAACAATGGCAACAGCGATTTATTCTGCCTTGTCAGGTGTTCCTGTTAAAAGAGATGTGGCTATGACAGGTGAGATAACCTTAAGAGGTAATATTTTACCTATCGGTGGATTAAAAGAAAAAAGTATGGCTGCGTATAAAACAGGCGTGAAAACTGTTATTATTCCTAAAGAAAATTATAGGGATATTTCTGAATTTGACGATATTATAAAGTCGAATATTAATTTTGTACCTGTTGAACACATTGAAGAAGTATTTGATTTTGCACTTGCATCCATAACTTCATGCAGTGATATGAATTATGAGGAAGCTTTACTTAATGATAATAACAGTAAAATAACTCATAGCGTAAGATTGTAAGGAGATTTTTATGAATTTTAATGAGGTCAACTTTGAATTTGCAGCAGGTGATGTATCTCAATTACCTGAAAGTGATATACCGGAAATTGTTTTTTCAGGAAAGTCAAATGTAGGTAAATCATCTCTTATAAATAAGCTTGTTCAGAGAAAGGCTTTAGCAAGAGTAAGCGCAACTCCGGGCAAAACCGCAACCATTAACTTTTTTAAACTTCAGGAATTCAGACTTGTAGATTTACCCGGATACGGCTACGCAAAGGTTTCCAAAGGAGAAAAAAGAAGATGGGCTGACCTTGTTGACGGATATTTTTTACAGGAAAGAAATATTAAGCTTATAATTCAGATTATTGATATAAGGCACGCTCCGTCTAAAGAAGATATGCAGATGCTTAATTATCTTTATCATTTTCAATTTCCTTTTGTAATTGTACTTACGAAGCTGGATAAACTTAAAAAGACTCAAATTCAGGAACAGCTTGATTACTTTAATGAATTATTTTCCTCATATAAAAATATTGAAATATTACCTTTTTCGTCTGTAACCGGAGAGGGAAAAGAGGAGATTCAAAGAATAATAGAGGAATATATTAAAAATATATAAGGAAAAAGGTGAGAACAACAATGTTTACTAATGATTGTTTGAATGTAAATGTTAAGGGACATTTAACTATTGGAGGATGTGACACAACAGAGCTTGCAAATGAATACGGAACACCATTGTATGTTTTAGATGAAAATGTAATTAGAAATACTTGCAAAGCTTATGTTAATTCCTTTAAAAAGTTTTATAACGGAAACGGTATGCCGTTATATGCAAGCAAAGCTTTATCATGTCTTGAATTATGCAGAATTGCCAAGGATGAAAATTTAGGGCTTGATGTTGTATCGGGCGGCGAACTTTATACAGCACTCAAAGCAGGTTTCAATGCGGAAAATATTCATTTCCACGGAAATAATAAAACTAATGAAGAGCTTGAAATGGCACTTGACAACAATGTAGGTAAAATTGTAGTAGATAATTTAGAAGAGCTGGAAAGATTAAATACAATGGCTGAATCTAAAAATAAAATTGCAAATATTTCCTTTAGAATAAAGCCCGGTGTTGATGCTCATACTCATAACTTTATCAGAACAGGTCAAATCGACTCGAAATTCGGATTTGCTCTTGAAACGGGAGAAGCTTATGAAGCAGTAAAAAAAGCGATTTCTTATAATAATATTTGCCTTAAAGAATTGCACTGCCACATAGGCTCACAAATTTTCGATATAGAACCGTTTGTAACTGCTGCTGAAATAATGATGGACTTTATCGGTAAAATCAAAAATGAACTGAATTTCGTTATTTCACAGCTTAATTTAGGAGGTGGATTTGGAATTATGTATGTAAATTCAGATACACCCGTTCCTTATGAAAATTATATGGAAAAAGTTTCAGAAAAGGTTAAGTCAAAAGCCGAAAAATATAATATTCCAGTTCCGTTTATATTTATTGAGCCAGGCAGATCAATTGTAGGTGAAGCCGGAATTACTCTTTATACAGTAGGTTCTAAAAAGACTATACCTAATGTAAGAACTTATGTTTCTATTGACGGCGGTATGACAGATAATATTCGTTATGCGCTTTATCAATCTGAATATACGGTAGTTAATGCCACAAAAGCTGATAAAGAGTGTTCTGAAACAGTTACAGTCGCAGGCAAATGCTGTGAAAGCGGTGACCTGATTCAGGAAAATGTCAAGGTTCCTAAAACAGAGGCCGGAGATATTTTAGCTGTTCTGTCAACAGGTGCATATAACTATTCTATGGCATCAAATTACAACAGAATTCCTAAACCTGCTATTGTTATGGTTAAAGACGGAAAATCCCGCTTGATAGTAAAAAGAGAATCATTTGAAGATTTGATTAAAAACGATATTTAATTTTTATATTTTTAATTTTTATTCTTTACTTTTATTCTAATAATTTGGCACAATCTTTTTAGGTTGTGCCATTTATTATTTTTTGCTATAATGGGCGTGGTGGTATTATGTATAGAATCTATATAATAGAAGATGATTTTACAATTGCTAATCAAATAAAAAAACAAATTGATTCATGGGGATATGAATCAAAAATAGTTTCAGATTTTCAAAATATCGTATCTGAATTTATAGAATATTCTCCTTCACTTGTTTTGCTTGATATTTCTCTGCCCTTTTTCAATGGCTTTCATTGGTGTGAAGAAATCAGAAAAATCTCTAAAGTTCCCATTATTTTCATCTCATCTGCAAGTGATAATATGAATATTGTTATGGCAATTCAATACGGTGCTGACGACTTTATCGCAAAACCTTTTGATTTACAGGTTTTAACTGCAAAAATACAAGCAATTTTAAGACGAACATACAACTTTAACAAAGAAAACAAATTAATAGAGCATAGGGGAGCAGTACTAAAATTAGATGAAACAGTACTTATATATAACAACAAAAAAATACCTTTAACTAAAAATGAAGTTCGAATTTTGCAAACTCTCCTTGAAAATAAGGATAAGGTCGTAAGCAGAGAAACACTTATGGAAAAGCTTTGGGAGACATACAGCTTCGTTGATGAAAACACTTTAACGGTTAACATTACAAGACTTCGCAAAAAATTATCAGAAAACGGATTGATCGATTTTATTACAACTAAAAAAGGTATTGGATATATGGTGAACTGATATGAAGCAAATAAATATATTAAAAATATTTTTAAACTATATAAAAGAAAATATGAAACATATTGTTCTTTTGTTATCTTTCATTTTTATTTTTGAATTAATTTTATTTTTAAACAAAATAGAGATGAGTATTGTATTTTATGGTGGAATACTTTGTTTTGCAGTTTATATACTGTATCTAATTTTTGATTTTTACTTGTATTTTAAGAAAATCAGACAATTGGAAAATGTTATCATTAATATTGACTATTCTGCCGATTATTTGCCTGAAATCAAAAATTTATCAGATAAAATGTACACTGAAATTATAATTAAATTATTTCAGAAAGAAACACAGCTTTCAAATAATTTTGATACAGAAATAAATGAAATGACTAATTACTACACAATGTGGACACATCAGATTAAAACGCCTATTTCCGCAATAAGACTAATACTGGAAAGTAACGATTTTACATATAAAAGAGAAATATTAAATGAGCTTTTTAAAATTGAGCAATATGTAAACATTGTTTTATCTTATATCAGAATGAACAGCGATTCAACTGATTTTGTTATAAAAAAATATAATCTAGACGATATATTAAAATCATCATTTAAAAAATTCTCTTCACAATTTATAAGCAAAAAATTAAAACTTGATTATAAAGAAACAAACTTAAAGATTTTAACAGATGAGAAATGGCTTTCTTTTGTAATTGAACAAATATTGTCAAACTCGATCAAATATACGAAAATCGGCGGTATTTCTGTATATTCTGATACTCCCAACGAACTTGTAATCAAAGATACAGGTATCGGAATATCTCCTGAAGATTTACCCAGAGTATTTGATAACGGATTTACCGGATATAATGGCAGAACAAATAAAAAGGCAACCGGAATAGGACTTTTTCTCTGTAAAACTATTATGAATAAATTATCTCATAATATTGAAATCCAGTCTGAAATTAACAAAGGAACAAAGGTAATTATTAAGTTTAACAGCAATAATCTTATTTTAAATGATTAACCTTACAAAAATGTAAGGTTGATTTTGCTTTTGTAAGGTAAATAAATGGATTATATGTACTTTCTTTGATAAAATTAATTTGTAAGATTTAGGGAGGTTATAAATATGACATTATTAAATGTACAAAATTTAAAAAAGGTTTATACAACAAGATTCGGTACCAATCAGGTTACTGCTCTTAAAAATGTTAATTTTTCTGTTGAAAAAGGTGAATATGTTGCAATTATGGGTGAATCCGGCTCCGGTAAAACTACTCTTTTAAATATCTTAGCTTCACTTGATAAACCCACAAGCGGCAGTGTACTTTTAAATGATAAGGAAATTACTAAAATAAGTGAAAAAGAAATATCATCATTTAGAAGAAAAAATCTAGGTTTTGTTTTTCAGGATTTTAATTTACTTGATACATTTTCAATAAGAGATAATATATTTCTTCCGCTTGTTTTATCTGGTGAAAAGTTTGAAAAAATGGAAGATAAACTTTTAGATCTTTCAAAGTTACTTGGAATATCAGATATATTAAATCAATTTCCCTATGAAGTATCAGGGGGACAAAAGCAAAGAACCGCCGTTGCAAGAGCTTTAATTACAAATCCGCAGCTTATTTTAGCTGATGAACCCACAGGCGCACTTGATTCAAAATCAGCCGACAGTCTCTTAGAACTATTCGGAAAAATCAATGAACAAGGACAAACGATACTTATGGTTACACACTCTGTAAAAGCTGCAAGTAATGCAAAAAGAGTTTTATTTATAAAAGACGGAGAGATATTCCATCAGTTATATAAAGGCAGCTTAGGATATGAAGAAATGCATAAAAAAATCTCAGATACCCTTACACTTATTACAACCGGTGGTGATTTAAATGAATAATTTATCTTTTTTTCCGAAGCTTGCAATTCAGAATATAAAGAAAAACGGAAAATTCTACTTTCCTTACATTTTAACCTGTATAGGAACTATTGCCGGATTTTATATTATGCTTTCGATCAGCGGTAATGACGGAGTATTAAGTATGAACAGACCCAATCTGGAATCAATTTTACAAATGGGCTGTACACTTGTAGGAATATTTTCTGTTTTGTTTTTATTTTATACCAATAGTTTTTTAATGAAAAGAAGAACTAAAGAAATAGGCTTGTATAATGTTTTAGGTATGGAAAAAAAGCACATAGGAAAAATATTGTTTTTTGAAACATTATTTATCGGCATATTTAGCTTGATTGTAGGCTTATTAATAGGAATATTGCTTGATAAGTTAGTTTTGCTTGCATTGACTAATTTAGTTAATTTAGACTGTGGTTTTCAGTTTTATATTTCAACAAAAGCAATAATCTACTCATTTATTTTATTTGGAATAATTTTTCTTGCTCAGCTTATTTATAACATGTTAAGAATACATTTATCCAAACCAATAGAACTTCTTAACGGAGGCAATAAAGGGGAGAAGGAACCTAAAACAAAATGGATACTGACTATTTTAGGTGTTTTATCTTTAGGTATAGGATATTATATTGCTGTAACTACTCAAAATCCCTTAGATGCACTTAGTCTTTTCTTTTTAGCAGTTATATTGGTTGTGATAGGAACATATTTTCTGTTTATTGCAGTTACAACTTCTGTTTTAAAAGTATTAAAGAAGAACAAAAAATTTTATTATAAACCTAACCATTTTATAAGTGTATCAGGTATGATATACAGAATGAAGCAAAATGCAGTAGGACTTGCAAATATCTGCATTTTATCAACAATGGTACTTGTTATGATATCAGGTACGGTATGTCTTTATGCTGGAATTGATGATACAGTAAATAATAGCTGTCCTGAAGATATTGTTATGGAATACCAATATGAAAATAATAATATTATTAATACCGACAAAATTTATGACAATGTAATTGATTATTCAAAACAAATGAATACAACTGTTAGTGATTATAAAAAATATGAGTATTTATCATTTGCCGGCAAACAAAATGGCAGCAATTTTTCACTGGATATAAAAAATCATGATGTTTACAATATGAATGATGTGGCATCAATGATTTTTATGACCGCAGATGAATATAACAACACAACAGGCAATAATATTAGTTTAAAAAATAATGAAATAGCAGTATATTCAAATCAAAATGAGTTATCTGAAACAGTAAGTATAGGCGATATAGAATTTAAAAATAAAACAAAATTAAATGATACTATTAAAGAGCTTTCAGAAGTATATTATTATAATCAAAATTACTATATAATTATTGTAAAGGATAATAATGTTCTTAAAGACTTATACACTTTGCAGTCAGACTATTACGGTGATAATCAAAGCTATTATACTACAAAAATTTTATATAATATAAACGGAACTGAAGAAGAAAAAATCGTTTACGATGAAAATATTTTCAACAGTGATGTTACTTCAAGCGGTATCCATGAATATTTAGAAAGCGGTTCAGATGCCTCAAATTTATCTTTCAATATTGAATTTAAAGCACAATTAGAAAAAGAATTATACGAATTGTTCAGCGGACTTTTATTCCTCGGAATTTTTCTTGGATTCTTGTTTATGATGGCTGCTATCCTTATTATTTACTACAAACAGATTTCTGAAGGATATGAAGATAAAGAAAGATACAATATTATGCAAAAGGTAGGCCTTAGCAAAAGGGAAGTAAAGTCCAGTATAAACTCACAAGTTTTAATGGTATTCTTTTTACCTATAATAGTTGCAGTTATTCATCTTTCATTTTCTTTTCCTTTAATAAATAAAATGATCTCAATTTTGGGATTTACAAATCCTAATCTGTTTTTAACTGTAACTTTGATTACCGCAGCAGTATTTATTTTACTTTACAGTATAGTATATATTTTAACATCAAAAATCTATTATAACATAGTTAAAGAATAAAAATTTTAATGGCATTTCCAAAGTGAAATGCCATTATTTAATTATTAAAATTATGCACTATTCGACATTTTATTCCATTGACAAATCATTGTAAAACTGGTATTATTGAATTAGTTCACAAATAAACTATTATTGAGGTTAGTTGTTATGTTAACGGAAAGTTTAGATATAGTTTTATATAATCAGCAGATAAATAAGTTATACAATATAAAAAGTGAAACTATTGAAAAAAAATACGGTCTACATAAAATTGAATTTGAAATACTTTATTTTATTTCTTCAACTTGTTTAAACAGAGCAAAAGATATAGTTCAAAATACATATTATTCCAAAGCACATATTTCTAACGCAATAGAAAGCTTATCAAAACAAGGATATCTTATATGTGTTCACGATTCTTATGACAAAAGATGTATAAGATTAAAACTTACTGACAAAGCAATAAACATAATTAAAGAAATTAAAACCTTTTATCAGCATTTAATAAAAATTATGTTTAACGGAATAAGTGAAGATGAGAAAAAACTGCTTGAAAATATATTACAGAAGGTCACAAATAATATTAATAATGAATTTATGAACAGCAAAAATATTTAAGAAATGGAGATGAATTTATGAATAAAGATCTTATTAAAAAAAATATTAAAACCTACACAGAAACTATGGGAGAAGCTATTGTAAAACAAAAAATATCTACAAGCTTATTTAAAGAATACGGCGTAAACAGAGGTTTAAGAGATTTAAACGGTAACGGTGTTCTTACCGGTCTTACAAATATATCACTTATTCAGTCTAAAAAAGAAGTTAACGGAGAAATGGTTCCATGTGAGGGCAAGCTGTTATACAGAGGATATAACATTAACGATTTAGTAAACGGTTTTATTAGAAATGATTATTTCGGATTTGAAGAAGCTACATATCTTTTGCTTTTCGATAAACTGCCTTCAGAAAAAGAATTAAATGAATTTAAAGAAATGCTTTATCTTTTCAGAAAGCTTCCTACTAATTTTACACGTGACGTAATAATGAAAGCTCCCAGCAAGGATATTATGAACAGTATGGCAAGAAGTGTTTTAACACTTGCATCTTATGACAAAAATGTTGATGATCTATCTATTGATAATGTTTTAAGACAGTGCTTGCAATTAATTAGTGTATTTCCGATGCTTGCAGTTTACGGTTATCACGCCTACAATCACTATCTTTGCAACAACAGCTTTTATATTCATTTTCCTAATAAAAATCTGTCAACTGCAGAAAACATATTAAGAATGTTAAGACCTGATATGAAATATACAGAACTTGAAGCAAGAGTGCTTGATATTGCATTAGTACTTCACATGGAGCATGGCGGTGGTAATAACTCAACATTTACTACAAGAGTTGTAAGTTCATCAGGTTCAGATACATATTCAGTAATTTCTGCCGCACTTGCTTCATTAAAAGGTCCAAAACACGGTGGCGCTAATATTAAAGTTGTAGAAATGATGAAAAATATTAAAGAAAATGTCAAAGATGTTCACGATATTGATGAAATTAAGTCCTATCTTGAGAAAATAGTAGATAAACGTGCATTCGATAAAAGCGGTTTGATATACGGTATGGGCCATGCCGTTTACTCAATTTCAGACCCAAGGGCTCAAATTTTTAAGGGATTTGTTGAAAAACTTGCTTTTGACAAGGGCAGAGAAGATGACTTTGCACTTTATTCTGCTATTGCAAACCTTGCTCCTCAAGTAATAGGAGAGAAGAGACATATTTATAAGGGCGTCAGCGCTAATGTGGATTTTTACAGCGGTTTCGTTTACAGTATGCTTGATATTCCACTGGAACTTTATACTTCAATCTTTGCTATGGCAAGAGTTGTTGGCTGGAGTGCTCACAGACTTGAAGAACTCGTAAATATGGATAAAATTATTCGTCCGGCGTATAAGAGTCTAATTGCAGATAAAAAATATAAATCAATTGAAAACAGATAAATAAAAATTTCACCTCATTATTGCAGTTAATTGAAACAATAATGAGGTTTTTTATTACTTATCTTTATTAATTTTAATATTAGCAAGAGGATTTCTTTTAGAGGCTTCTTCAAGCTGTTTGTTTCCAAGATGCGTATAAATCTCCGTTGTACCTAAATTTTCATGACCTAAAATTTCTTTTAAAACTCTTATATCAACTCCTCCTTGCTGATACATTAGTGTTGCAGCAGTATGCCTTAACTTATGACATGAATATCCCTGTGCATCAAGACCAATTTTTTTAAGATATTTGTAAACAATAGCTTGAACAGTTTTTGGACTTATACGATTATTATTTCTGCTGATAAAAAATGCATTTTTATCTTTAACACCGTCAATGGGTCTAACTTTTTTATATTCGTTGATTGCATTAATACAGGCGTCGTTAAGATAAATTATTCGCTCTTTATTACCTTTACCTAAAACTCTCATTGTGTTGTCTGTTCGTATATCTGCAAAATTTAGTCCAACAAGTTCAGAAAGACGAAGTCCACAGTTGAGGAAGAGGGTGAGAATACAGTAATCTCTTTGATAATATTTTCCTTCAACCGCATTTAAAAGTTCAATACTTTGATCTAATGTGAGATATTTTGGCATTGATTTTCTCTTTTTAGGAGCTTCTAACTCTTTAGAAGGATCTGAATCAAGTAAATGTTTTTTTACAGTTAAATAGCTGAAAAATCCTCTAATACTTGAGGTTTTTCGTGCTCTTGTAGAATTGTTATTATTGCGTTCACGAAGAACATAATTCATAAATTCATAAATATCAGTAAGATTTATAGATTTAATTAAATTTAAATCAACATCATCGATATTGATTTCTTTAAATTCACTGTCAGAGGGAACAAAGCCACGAGAAAGCTTAATAAATTTGAAAAAAGTTCTTAAGTCAGAATAATATTCGTCAACAGTTTTTTGGGATTTACCTTTAACAGTCTGCAAATAAATAAGATAATCCTTAATAAGAACAGGAGCACCTTTAAAATAATCATTCTTCATAATATCTCACCATAAATTTCATTTATTTAACGCATATATAAAATAAAAATAATTTGATTAAATTTTTTATATTTAATTAACCTATTTATAAATTCTAAACTTTATACATATTAAGCCATAAATCCATAATTAACATTTCATCATATTTTTATTATACCATAGAAAAAAGAGGGGTATATTCTTATTAAGAAAATTATACAAAATTAATATTTTGTATAATTCGGGGGAGCCTAAAAAAAGTATATAAGCCCTGTCTTGGCTTATACCTTTTACGGCTTCTATTGGTAGCCCGAATTACTTGCATTCATTTTTTGCAAAGTAAAGTTCAATTTGCAAAAAATTCGCTTACAAAATATTTGTGTTTTGTGCTATTGGTTTCCGTCAATGTAGTAAATCTCTACTAATATCAATATCGCATTTATAAAATATTCATTTTATCAAATAACATTTTTAGAATAAAACTTTCGAAATTATTACAGTATTTTATATTTAATGCTCTTTATTATTAATATTTTTTAAATATTATGAAAATAAAATATAAAACCTTTTGTAATTTATCTCTTAATATTTTGTATAATTCAAAAATTGAATTTCAACATCGTTTTAACATAAAATATAGGTGCATTTGCAACTATTAACATTTTATGTTATAATACAAATAGTATAAATTCTATTTTGGGGTGATTTTATGAACATTTACTTTAAAAACTTGAAAAAATACAGAATACAGTTCGGTCTTACTCAAGCTGATATTGCACATATTCTTCAAACTCGGCAGGAACAATATAGTAAATATGAACTTGGAAAGCGTGAAATTCCTGTTCACCATTTAATTACTTTATCAATGCTTTATGATATTTCTGTTGATGAATTATTAGGTCTTAAAAAACGCACAAAAAAAGAGCAGAAGTGATCACAAACTTCTGCTCTTCCCTATTTATTCTTTTTTATTTAATTTATTATATCATTGCTTCAAAAGCTTCACGTATATTTCTTACACCTATAATCTCTGCTTGATTTGATGTTATGCCTTTCAAATTATGTATTGGCAAAATTATTTTAGTAAATCCGAGCCTTTCTGCTTCATTTACTCTCATTTGTGCTTGAGAGACTGAGCGGATTTCTCCGGCTAGTCCTATTTCTCCAAATGCAACAGCTGTATCAGATACAGGAGTATCTTTTAAACTACTGATTATTGCTACTGCAACAGATAAATCAATAGCAGGTTCATCAATTCTTAAGCCGCCAACTATGTTAACATACACATCAAAATTCGAACAATAGTATCCTGCTCTTTTTTCAAGAACTGCTAATATTAGTGACATTCTATTGTAATCAAATCCGGTCGACATCCGGCGTGGATTTCCATACATAGATTGAGTCGCTAAACCTTGAATTTCCGCTAAAATCGGTCTTGAACCTTCTACTGTGCAGGTTACACATGTTCCTGAAACATTTTTCGGTCTTCCTGAAAGAAGCATTTTTGATGGGTTTTCAACTTCCTTTAATCCTTTGTCTGACATTTCGAAAACGCCGATTTCGTTTGTTGAACCAAATCTGTTTTTAACTGCTCTTAATATCCTGCAAGACATTTGTTTATCGCCTTCAAAATATAAAACCGTATCAACTATATGCTCTAAAACCTTTGGTCCTGCAATTGATCCTTCTTTATTAACATGACCTACAACCATAACCGGAACATCTAAATCTTTTGCTGTACGCATCAAAAGATTTGTACATTCCCTAATTTGAGTTATACTTCCCGGAGAGGAAGAAAGCTCTGTTAAATTCATTGTCTGAATAGAGTCGATCATAACTAAATCCGGCTTAAAATCTTTTATCTCCGAAATAACTATTTCTATATTTGTTTCAGTCATAACAAAAAAATTTGAGGAATTTACATTCAGCCTATCTGCACGAAGCTTAAGTTGTCTTTTAGATTCTTCTCCTGATACATAAAGAATTTTTAAGTTTTTACCTAAATACTGACAAATTTGCATTAAAATAGTTGATTTGCCTATTCCGGGATCACCGCCTAAAAGTACTAAACTTCCTTTAACAATTCCTCCGCCGAGTACACGGTTAAGCTCTCTTAATCCTGTATCAAAGCGTTCTTCATCTTCAGAAGTCACCTTACATATTTCAACAGGTTTTATATAATTATATGTTGTGATTGTTCCTAAATTTGATTTTGCTGCATTTTTTGATATATCTTTTATTTGTTCATTCATGGTATTCCATTCACCGCATCCTGGACACTTGCCGTACCATTTAGGCGATTCATGACCGCATTCAGAACAAATATATACACTTTTTATTTTTGATGCCATACTTCCTCCAAGTAGTTTTTTATTTATATGTTTTTATAAAAAATACTAATTATTAATAAATTTTATAATTTTATATTTATGCATTCAAATAATTTATAATGCCTAAATATATAGAATAAGCCATTTTCTTTTGGTAAGCTTCTGTATTTAATTTTTTTGCTTCTTCATTATTAGATAAAAATCCACATTCAACTATTATCGACGGTACTTTTGAATTATACAACAAATAAATATCTTTTGTTGCCTTTTTACATTCTCTTGTATTTTCAGGTTGTATTAAATTTATTATGCTTGATCTTACGCTTTCTGCCATAACTGCACTGTATTCATTATTTGGTGAATAAAATATTTGTGCACCGCTATATTTTTCAATTTCAAATTTATTTTGATGGATACTTATAACAATATTATTTTCATCAGAATTATAAATTTGAAGTCTGTTTTTCATATCGGAAACTTTTCTTTCTCTTAAGGTTTCTCCTGTGCTTTCTATGGAATTATCATTATTTCTTGTCATTACTACTTTGTATCCGTTAGTAACAAATATATCAGAAAGTATTTTGGAAATTTTTAAATTTATATCTTTTTCTGTTAAGTTATTTGAAACTGCTCCCCCATCGTCTCCGCCGTGTCCTGCATCAATTATAATTGTATGTTTACTGTTTTCAGGCATTACCGAATTGGCAGATATTGAGAGATTGTTATATGCATTTATTATCAAAAATATAAACACAATAAGAAGAATAAAACTAAATATATAATAAAATAATGATGCTTTTTTCATTACTACACCTCCACAACATAAATATGCGTAGAAAAATTATGTAATAACTAAAAATTTGCTTGTTTATTATTATAGCATTAAAAATCTGCAAGTCAAATTATATAACGAACCTTATTAATCAGGTACATACTTTCTTAACTATTATTTTTAACAATTCCTATTAATTTGAATAATCTAATAATAAAACGGAACGGACTGGTAAAATGAACAACAAAAACCTTACACTTCGTGATATAAAATCAGGAAAAAAATGTACAGTTAAAGATTTACTTTCAAAGGGTAAAGTAAGAAACAGACTATTGGATTTAGGATTTGTTAAAAATTCTATTATTGAAGTATTACAAAAAAGTCCTTCCGGAGATCCTGTTGCTTACTTTGTAAAGGGATGTGTAATTGCATTAAGGAGTGAGGATGCTAAAAATATTTTAGTTAAAGAAATTTAGTTTACTTGGAGGAAACAATGGGACTGAAACGAACTAAGCTGTTAAAGTCTAATTCCAAGGAAGTTAATTTTAAAAATCAATATACAATTGCATTAGCAGGCAATCCGAATGTAGGTAAAAGCACAGTATTTAATGCATTAACAGGACTAAATCAACATACCGGAAACTGGCCGGGAAAGACTGTTACCAATGCAGAAGGTTATTGCAGATATAATGATAATAAATATACTTTTATTGATTTGCCCGGTACCTATTCCTTACTTGCTTCCTCCACTGAAGAAGAAGTTGCCAGAGATTATATAAAGAGTAATAAGGCGGATTGTATAGTTATTGTAACTGATGCAACCTGTTTACTCAGAAACCTTAATTTAGCGGTTCAAATACTTTCAATCACAAATAAAGCAATAGTTTGTGTAAATTTGCTTGATGAAGCTAAAAAAAAGGGTATTGTAGTAGATTTAGACGAACTATCACTTCAGTTGGGTGTACCGGTAATAGGTACAGCAGCAAGAAGCAAAAAAGGTCTTGACGACTTATTAATTACGATTGAAAATGTTTGCAGCGGAAAAATAAAATGTCATACTGTAAAAAATCTTATTAACGGAATAAAAATCAGCGTTGAAATTACTCAAAATGAAAGAGATGAAATACTTACAAATATAAATAAAAACTGTGAAAAAATTCACAATATCTGTGTAACTAATATAAAAGAAAATTATACATTGAAAGACAGGCATCTTGACAGACTGTTTACATCTAAACTTACCGGAATACCTATAATGCTTATAATGCTGGGTATTATATTTTGGATAACAATAACAGGAGCAAACTATCCTAGTCAGTGGTTAAGCTGGTTATTTGAACAAATTAAGTTTTATTTATCTTCATTTATTGAATTTCTAAATGTTCCCGATTGGTTGTACGGATTTTTAATTGACGGTGTTTACACAACTTTAACATGGGTTGTAGCTGTAATGCTGCCTCCAATGGCAATTTTCTTTCCATTATTTTCTATTCTTGAAGATTCAGGCTATTTGCCGAGAATAGCTTTTAATATGGATAATTGTTTTAAAAAATGTAATGCACACGGCAAGCAGTCTTTAACTATGGCTATGGGTTTTGGCTGTAATGCCTGCGGAGTTATCGGGTGCAGAATAATTGATTCTCCGAGAGAAAGACTTATTGCAATACTTACAAATAATTTTGTTCCATGTAACGGCAGATTACCAACTTTGATTGCAATAATTTCAATGTTTTTTGCTGCATCCTTTTTTGGATTATTACAAGGAGTTGTATCTACTGCATTATTGTTGGGTGTAATTTTACTCGGTATTTTTATGACACTGATCGTATCAAAAATATTATCTAAAACAATTCTTAAAGGTGTTCCATCTTCATTTATTTTGGAGTTACCTCCTTACAGAAGACCTCAAATACTTAAAACTATTGTTCGTTCAATATTCGATAGGACTCTTTTTGTTTTAGGCAGAGCTGTAATGGTTGCTATTCCTGCAGGTGCATTAATTTGGATTCTTGCAAATGTTTATATTAACGATATTACTCTATTAAAATATTGTACAGATTTTTTGGATCCTTTCGGAAAATTAATAGGATTAGACGGTGTCATTGTAATGGCTTTTATTTTAGGATTTCCCGCAAATGAAATCGTTGTCCCGATTATTTTAATGTGCTATATGGCTACGGGTACACTTACTGATTATTCAAATTTGACTGAACTTTATACTCTTCTTATAAATAACGGCTGGACGATTACTACCGCTATTTGTACTATGATAATGTGTATATTTCATTTTCCGTGCTCTACAACCTGTATTACTATAAAAAAAGAAACAAAAAGTATAAAGTGGACTTTACTTTCTGTTTTAATTCCAACGTTTATTGGCATTTTTTTCTGTTTAATTATTAACACAATTTCTATATTATTATAAAATACAGCCGATAAGCTGTACTTAATAAGTTAAAAACGGGAGTTTTATGCTCCCGTTTTTATATTTTCTATTATTAATTTTCTAAATGATGCTTCAAAATTTTTATCATCTTGTTTTGTACGCTTTTTAGGACCTTTTAAATGATTTTTTGATTTTGACATTCTCTCTTTTTTAGTTAAGTGTCTTTGCAATAAAAGTGAATCTATAATTAAATTTGAATATATCATGCCGTTTTGATGAATAGCATATACCTTTTTACCTAAAGCAAGAGCTGCAACACCATAGTCTTGTGTAACTATTATATCGCCCATCTTACAGTGATTTATGACAGCAATATCTACTGCGTCTGAACCTGCCTCAATTACATATACTTTTGAATAATCACTTTTAAGAACATGATTTGTGTCACAAAAAAGATTTACAGGTATATTATATTCTTTTGCGACTTTTTCAGCAATTTTTACGACCGGACATGCATCTGCATCAATATAAATTTCCATAATTAATTCCTTGTATTTAAAACTTAGAAGATTTATTAAATCTCCTTTTTAATAAATGAAGCGACTTTTTTTCTATTCGCGATACATAAGAACGACTTATATTAAGTATCGAAGCGACTTCTCGCTGGGTTAATGGATCTTTTCCGTTTAAACCGTATCGAAGTATTATTATTTTTCTTTCTCTTGGTGACAGCTCTTCTCTAATAAATTTGTCTAGCTTTTGACTGTTAAATTTAATATCCAGCTCTTCTACAATATTATCATCAACGGCCATAATGTCAAGTAAAGTCAAGGGATTACCATCTTTATCAATATCTATTGCTTCATTCATAGAAATATCCTGCGCAGATTTTTTTAAATTACGAAAGTGCATTAAAATTTCATTTTCTATACAGCGGGAAGCATAACTTGACAGTTTAATGTTTTTTGACATATCATAAGTATTTATTGCCTTTATTAAACCTATCGTTCCAATTGAGACTAAATCATCTTGCTCATTTTGATGTGAATAATATTTTTTTATTATATGCGCTACTAACCTTAAATTATGTTCAACCAGTTTATTTCGAGCTGACAGATCTCCGTTTTTGCTCTTAATTAAATACTCCTGCTCCTCTTTTGATGTCAGAGGTCTTGGAAATGTTCCGTTGCCGCAAACATGAAGAAGAAAAAAACACAAATACTGTCCTAAAAAACTTAAAATTTCAAACATAAAAACACTCCCTGAATACTTTTAATAATAAATATTCAATAAGTGTTAATATTTTGCAAGTCCAAAATAAAAGCTTCCAATAACTTGGAAGCCGATTTTTTATTGATTTATAAATTCCTCAATTATATAACGTGGCCTATGTTTTGTTTCAAGATAAACTTTTCCGATATATTCTCCTAATATTCCCATAGCCAAAAGTTGTAATCCACCCAAAAGCCAAATTGAAAGCATTAAGCTTGTCCATCCTGCTACGGCTACTCCGCATATTAAACTTACAATCGTATAAATAAGTATTCCAAAACTGACAAGTAATGATAATATGCCCAATCCCAAAATAAAACGAATTGGCCTGATACTTAATGAAGTAATGCCCTCCCAAGCAAGTGCTAACATCTTTTTTAATGAATATTTACTTTCTCCCGCCATTCGCTCTAGTCGTTCATAAGTAATTATTTCACTTTTAAAGCCTATCATGGGAACAATTCCTCTTAGAAAAACATTTACCTCCTTAAATTCTGCAAAAGCTTCTAATGCTCTTTTACTCATTAAGCGAAAATCTGCGTGATTAAATATAACTTTTGCACCCATTTTATCAAGTATTTTATAGTAACCTTCTGCTGTAAATCTTTTAAAAAAAGTATCTGAAGTTCTTTTATTTCTTACGCCGTAAACAATATCTGCACCTTTTTCATATTCAATCAACATTTTATCAATTGCATTAATATCATCCTGCAAGTCTGCATCAATTGATATAACTGCGTCTGCATAATCCTTAAGCGTCATTAGTCCTGATAATAGGGCATTTTGATGTCCCTTGTTTTTACTCAGTTTAATACCGCAAAAAAGTTGATTTTTGTTGCACAGCCGTTTAATTATATCCCAAGTTTTATCCTCTGAACCGTCATCAATAAAACAAATTCTGCTATCGTCTGTTATTAATGATTTTTCTTTTAATTCCTTATATTTATTATAAAGAGTTGCTGCCGTGTCATTCAACACCAACTCTTCATTATAGCAGGGAATTGTCAAATAAAGTTTTGTCATTTAATCACTTTCATTAAAATATTATTTTATATCAGCTTGTGCAACATGCATCATAATTGCACATTCAATTCGTTTTTTAAAAAGTTCACAGCCATACTTATATACTCCCGTTACCGAACCTGTTGCATGATAAGCATTTGCTGCACAGCCTCCGCTGCAATATAGCTTTGCCCAACAGTCTTTACATTCTTCCCTTGCATAAACATTACAAAGTTTAAATTCATTTTGTATTTCTTTATTATTTACACCGTCGAAAATATTTCCCAGGGAATATTTTGGGTCACCTACAAACTGATGGCAAGGAAAAAGTTCACCCCACGGAGTAACTGCCATATATTCTGTTCCTGAACCGCATCCAGATATTCTCTTATAAATACAAGGTCCTCCTGTTAAGTCTATCATATAGTGATAAAATGTTATAGGTTTTCCTTTTTTCTGCCTGTCTATCATTTCTTTTGCAAGAAGTTCATACTGTTCAAATAATACTGGTAAATCATTATATGTAAGTGCGTAAGGATCATCAGGTGAACAGACAACCGGTTCCATTGAAAGTTCAGTAAACCCTAAATCTGCCATGTGAAAAATATCTTTTGTAAAATGTGTATTATTATGAGTAAAGGTACCTCTAATATAATAACCTTTATTTCCCCTACGTTTTACAAACTCCTGAAATTTAGGAACAATAATGTCATAACTTCCTTTACCGTTTATATTTTTGCGAAGATGGTCGTGGACTTCTTTTCTGCCGTCTAAGCTTAACACTACATTATACATTTCTTTATTAGCAAAATCTATAACATCATCATCTATCAAAACACCGTTGGTTGTAAGTGTAAATCTGAAATTTTTATTTTTTTCTTTTTCAATTGATCGGGCATAAGCAACTATCTGCTTTACAACTTCCCAGTTCATCAACGGTTCTCCGCCGAAAAAATCTACCTCTAAATTTTTTCGGCTTCCGGAATTTTCAACAAGAAAATCTATCGCTTTTTTTCCAACTTCAAAGCTCATTAATACTCTTTCACCCTGATATTTACCTTGACTTGCAAAGCAATACTCACAGTTAAGGTTACAAGTATGAGCAACATGCAGGCACAAAGCTTTTATGACAGTATTATTATTTTTAAAGTCAAAAGCAAGGTCCTTATATTCATCTTCTGTGAATAATTTTCCTGAATTTTCAAGTTCTATAATATCAGAAATCACATCTGAAATTTCATTTTCAGTCACAGTTTTATCATTCTTATATTTATTGAGCATTTCAGATATAATTTCTTCTTTTGATTTTTTTTTGTAAAGGGCAATTACATCATAAGCAAGGTCATCAACAGTATGAATTGAACCGCTGAAAACGTCAAGTACAATGTTATATCCGTTTAATTTATATTGATGTAACATAATATCACCATAAAAGGAAAGCCGTTTCTAACTTTGAAACGGCTAAATAATCCATAAAATATTATTTGTTTTTTTCTAAATATTTTTCGCACTGTTGATTTGCGACACCACAAGATGTTTTACAAGCTGACTGGCAAGATGTCTGACATTCACCGCAACCGCCTGTTTTTTTGCTTGCTTTTAAATTGCGTGTTTCAATAGTTTGAATTCTTTTCATAAAAAATCATACTCCTTGAAATATTTTATATTATAATATCATACTTTATAATTTTTGTCAATTAAAGAGGATCAGACGATATAAAAATTCCTTCATTTATCGGAACATTGGATGTTTTTAAGTTAATGCCTGATTTTTGAAGATTTTTAATTTTATTTATTACTTCATCTGATATAATTTCCCCCGGTATAATTATTGGGATACCAGGTGGATAAGCAAAAATATACTCAAGAGAAATTTTGCCTATTGAATTATTTAAAGATATTATTTCACCCTTCATGATTCTAGTCTGTGAAGGGATAATTTTCATTTCGGGTATAGACAAGTCAGTTTTAAAAATTTTACAGTTTTTATTTGATATCAAATCTTTATCAATTCTTATGAGAGCATTTGATAGCATTTTAAATCCCTCTTGTTTATCACAAATTGAGGTCATGGCAATACAGTAGCTGTCATAAGACATTTCAAGCTCAATATTATATTCATTTCTTAAAATTTCTGATAATTCTAAACCTGTTATATTTGTATTTAATGTACTTATAATAATTTTTCCAAAATCAAAAAAAACATCATTTTTTAAATAGACTTTTAAATGTTTTAAATTCTTTACCTCATTATAAAATGCAATCAAATTATTATAATATATATTAAAGAGCTTATCTTTATCATTTAATAAAAGTTCAAAACATTTATCCATGGAACTCATAAGTATATATGAAGGACTGCTTGTTTCAAAAACAGATAACTGCTCATTTAGTTTATTTATATTTATTAAATTACTGTTTACATTAAGCAGCGCACATTGAGTTAATGCAGGTAGAGTTTTATGTAATCCAAGTACAGCAATATCTGCACCAAGAGCAACGGCTTCCTGAGGAAAATACTCAGATAACCCTAAATGTGCTCCATGCGCTTCATCAACAAAAACCGGAACATTAAAACTATGTGAGATTCGTGCGATCTCTTCAATATCACTTACAAAGCCTTCATAAGTAGGTGATGTTAAAATAACTGCTTTAACATCTTTATTACGGGAAAGTTCCTTTCTAACATTTTCCGGGTCTATAACAGTATGAAGATTAAACTCTCCATTATATTCAGGATGAATATATACTGGAATCAAGCCGTTTAATTCTATTGCATTATAAACTGATTTATGACAATTTCTTGCCACCAGTACTTTATCTCCAAAGTTAGTGATTGCTCTGATTGCAGCTAAAATTCCGCATGTACTGCCGTTCACAAGCATAAACGAATTTTTACAGTTATAAAGTTTTTCTGCTTTACGGTGAACTTCTAAAATAATACCTTTTGCATCGTGGAGATAGTCAAAATCATTTATTTCTGTTATATCAAAATTATATGGCAGACTCTTTCCCAGCATCTCTGAATTTCTTTTATGTCCGGGGATATGAAAAGGATAAACACTGCCACTTGTATAGTTAATCAATTTTTCAAACAATATTTATCCTCCTTTACAATTTTAATTATTTCCAAATTCCTGAAGCTTAAGCCCTTCATTATGCTCCATAGCCCAAGTAATGCTCCATTCACTTGTAAATAGAAGCAAATGATTTCCTTTTAAATCTTGAATACGCTTTGTGTCTGAAGCAAGGTTCAAATTTTTTACATCTACATCATCATTAACGATCCATCTAATAAATTGAAAGGGCAGATTTTCCATAATAATATCTACATTATATTCGTTTTCTAGACGATATTTTAAAACATCAAATTGTAAAACACCTACAACACCTACTATAACTTCCTCCATACCTGCATCAAGTTCCTGAAATATTTGAATTGCACCTTCCTGCGCAATCTGACTTGTTCCTTTGATAAATTGTTTTCTTTTCATTGTATCTTTTTGGCGGACTCGACAAAAATGTTCAGGAGCAAAGGTTGGTATTCCTTTAAACTGTACTTTGTTTCCTGCTGTACATATCGTATCACCGATAGAAAAAATACCCGGATCAAATACTCCTATAATGTCTCCTGCATAGGCTTCCTCAATAACTTCTCTTTCTTGTGCCATAATTTGTTGCGGCTGTGAAAGCCGCATTTTTTTATTGCCCTGCACATGGAATACTTCCATATCTTTTTTAAACTTTCCAGAACATATACGCATAAATGCAATTCTGTCTCTATGGGCTTTATTCATATTGGCTTGAATTTTAAAAACAAAAGCAGAAAAATCATCAGAAGTGGGTTCAACTTTCCCTTCTAGAGTTTCTCTGGGCAAAGGAGGTGTTGTTAAATTTAAAAATTCCTCCAAAAAAGGTTCTACTCCAAAGTTAGTTAATGCCGAGCCGAAAAATACAGGCGTTAATTCACCTTTTTGAACAGCATCTAAATCAAAGTCATCACCTGCACCGTCCAACAGTTCAATTTCATCAATTAAATCCTGATACTTATATTCGCCTACTATTTCCTTTAATTCCGGTGAATTAACATCGATCACTTTTTTTTCTACTTCTTTTTGTCCATTATTGGCAGTAAAGGCTAAAACAGATTTTGATTTTCTTTCATAAACACCCTTAAATTCTTTTCCCGAACCTATGGGCCAATTCATTGGACAAGTATGAATACCTAAAACATTTTCAATATCTTCAAGCAGATCAAAAGGATTTTTTGAATCTCTGTCCATTTTATTGATAAATGTAATTATTGGAATATTACGCATTACGCATACTTTAAAAAGCTTTATTGTTTGGTTTTCTACACCCTTTGAACCGTCAATAACCATTACAGCTGAATCAGCCGCCATAAGTGTACGGTAAGTATCCTCAGAAAAGTCCTGATGTCCGGGAGTATCAAGTATATTGATACAATAACCGTTATATTTAAACTGTAAAACTGATGATGTTACGGAAATTCCTCTTTGTTTTTCAATTTCCATCCAGTCAGATACAGCATGCTTTGATGTTCTTTTTCCTTTTACCGAACCAGCAAGATTAATCGCTCCTCCATATAGCAGAAGCTTTTCGGTAAGTGTAGTTTTACCTGCGTCAGGGTGGGATATAATTGCAAATGTACGACGTTTATTAATTTCATTAATTAAATCATTCATAAATATCCTCCAACTTACTATGTCACAATTCTATATTTTACTATTTTGGAGATTTATAGTCAATAAATTGTTAAAAAAAAACATTTTTTCTAAATATATTTAATTTTATTGTAAAAAAGTATTGACAATTTTGTAAATATATTGTAATCTAAATATGTAAATATTATCATGATTTTTTCTATTTTTTCATATACCTTCCAAATTCGAGGCAGAAACTTATGTTTCTGCCTCGCCCCATTTATAAGGAGTCTTTATGAGTAAAAAATTAGGTTTATATATTCACATTCCTTTTTGTAGCAAGAAATGTCCATACTGTGACTTTTTTAGTAAATGCAAAGATGATAAAGAAATTGAAATTTATTCAAATGAACTTTTAAAATCTATTAAATATTGGAGTAATAATACTGATAGAGCAATAACATCTATTTATTTTGGAGGAGGAACTCCAAATATTTTAGGCATCGACAATTTGTGCAAAGTGCTTTCAGAAATTTATAAAAATTTTACTGTTGATAAAAATGCTGAAATTACCACTGAACTTAATCCTACAAATTCAAATTTTATTGAATTTAAAAAACTTTTTGACGCAGGATTTAACAGACTATCATTTGGTATGCAGTCAATAAATGACGATGAACTTAAAATTCTTAACAGAGAACACAAAAGTGAAAATGTAAAAGTTGTAATAGAAAAAGCAAGAAATGCAGGCTTTAAAAATATATCTCTTGACTTAATGCTTGGCATTCCAAAACAAACGAAAAGCAGTCTTACAAAATCAATAAAATTTTGTAAAGACTGCCATGTTGAACATATTTCCGCATATATTTTAAAAGTAGAAGAAAATACTCCTTTTTATAAAAATCAGCGAGTTCTAAATATTCCCGATAGTGATACACAGGCAGATTTATATTTACTTGCATGTCAGGAACTGGAAAAAGCAGGATATTATCAATATGAGATATCCAATTTTTCCAAAAGAGGTTTTGAAAGCAAACACAACCTTACCTATTGGGAATGTGAAGAATATATTGGCATTGGTCCTTCTGCCCACTCATTTTATAAAGGAAAAAGATTTTACTATCCTAGAAGTTTTAAAGATTTTTATAATAATAAAATCACTGCTGACGGTTTAGGTGGTGATGAAAATGAATATATTATGCTTAATTTAAGACTTACAAAGGGCATTAATTTTAAAGATTTTGAAAAAAGATTCTCAAAAAAATTCAACAGTAATATTATAAATAAAGCTAGGACTTACGAAAAAAACGGTTTTATTTCGTTTACTGAAAGTGGAATGCATCTTACTAAAAAAGGTTTTTTAGTATCTAATTATATTATTGCAGATTTAATTTAATAGAAAATCCTAATAAATTTAATATTGTAAAAGTCACATACAGTTATATCATCCGTATCCAATTCATTGATTAAAATATAATTAGTAGCTACTCCAAGCAAGAATCCGGTTTTAGTTACCATATTATCTGAACCTATGAGAAAATCAACACTTACTCTTCTTCCTACTTGTGTCCTTATAAAGCCATTCATAAATTGAATACTTTCAGGTGTTACAGGATATGGATTTGAATAATCGCTTATGGCTACACCCAGCGATTCGGTGCTTAGATCTTGATTGTTATTTTGATTTGTTATCGACGGTATATTCACATCAGCAGGACCAATTGTATTGGCAGGTGTAGGAGTTTCTGCAATTGCCTGCGGCGTTATGGGAGAATACATTTGTGATAAATCGGGGGTCATTGAATTTGACAATAATTCGTTATTTTGCGGTGCAACTGTTCCCGCTGCACTGTTTTGATATGACGACTGCGGTATGTTTTGTATTGGCTGATTACTTCCAAAACTTTCAATAAATTCCTCTTCGCTAAATCCCGGTGTTCTGGATGCTTGATTATATGCTGCTATTTGTTCAAGTGATGGCACAGGAAAACCTAATGTAGTAATATCGTTAATACTGTCGCTTATTTCATTCATAGAGGTAAAACCGTAAATTGCTCCTAAGTCTATTTGTCCGTTATTGTTGTT
>CANQUV010000015.1 GCA_947627135.1 uncultured Clostridia bacterium | reverse complement strand
ATTGTCATCACCATATTTATTATATCACATATACGAGAAAAAGCCCAGTCTATACTGGACTTTTTCGACAAGCTGAAGGACGCACTTTTGTGCGTCCTTTGCTTTGGTGGGCCATCAGTATGTTTTTATATGAGAAAAGCAGGCTTTCGCCTTTTGGGGCGTGTTGCTGTATAAAAAGTTTCTTCTTCGCTTCGAGCTAAAAATGTGCCGCCGGCACATTTTATTCACGCTCGTTCGAGTCCCTAATGGCAAAAATTAAGGACGCACTTTTGTGCGTCCTTTGCTTTGGTGGGCCATCAGTATGTTTTTATATGAGAAAAGCAGGCTTTCGCCTTTTGGGGCGTGTTGCTGTATAAAAAGTTTCTTCTTCGCTTCGAGCTAAAAATGTGCCGCCGGCACATTTTATTCACGCTCGTTCGAGTCCCTAATGGCAAAAATTAAGGACGCACTTTTGTGCGTCCTTTGCTTTGGTGGGCCATCAGGGACTCGAACCCCGGACCGACCGGTTATGAGCCGGTTGCTCTAACCAACTGAGCTAATGGCCCCAATCTTGCTTTGCATTACCTGGTCCGAGTGACTGGAGTCGAACCAGCGGCCTCTTGAACCCCATTCAAGCGCGCTACCAAACTGCGCCACACCCGGAAATTAAGGCAAGATTTTTACCGTGCCAAAGTATTATAACATATCATATCCAAATAATCAAGTATAATTTTTATTTATTAAGAAATTTATTTAATAAATTTTGGGATTTTTCAAAATCTTTTATTCCTAAATTATATATTCTCTTTATTTCTTCTCGGTTATTTTCCGTTCTTTTAATTCCAAGCGACTCTTTTGGTGCTATTACAAAAACCTTTCCTTCTTCTTCGAGTTTCTCGATTTCTTCAAGTGTTTCATTATAACTTTCCGGTCTTGAATAAAGAGCTTTACAAAATTCAGGATATTTTTTAAATACTCTTGCTGACAGTTCAAGTGATTTATCAAACTTTTTTCTGTAATTTCTCGGTTGAGTTAAAATTACTATACATTTATCACAACCGCTTTCAAATGCGTGTTTTACCGGGATACTGTCACAAATACCTCCGTCCATATATTTTATGCCGTTTATTTCGATAGGCTGAAACATTATCGGTAATGAACACGACGCTCTCAAAATCATAAATCTTCTGTCGTTTCTTGATACATCAAGATATTCCGGCTTTCCTGTTTCAATATTTGTAACCACTGCTATTACTTCGCCTTTAAAATCACAAAATGTATCGTAATCGAACGGTAAAAGTTTATTAGGAATCTCGTTGAACACAAATTCCAAATTATAATAGCTTCTGTTTTTTCTGTTTAAAAGGTGATGAAATCCCTGATACTTTTTTGTAGGAAGATATTTTGTTCCTATAACATAATTTCTCCCTACTTGTTTTGAAACATAAGATACTCCGTTTGCTATACCTGCCGATGTTCCGATTACATAATCAGCATAAATATTTTCTTTAAGCAGGCAATCCATAATTCCGCAGGAATAAAATGTTCTGCTTGCACCGCCTTCAAGAACAAGACCTAATTTTTTAACATTCATTATAAATTCACCTTTTCCATATTCTTAACACTATCAGTAAATAGTATTCAGGTATTCAATTACTGTAATTAAACTCCATTGACATATAAATATTTTATAATAAATCATAAGTTTTTGCAACGGTTTGAAAATGAAAAAAGAATGTATTATAATATTTATATGTTTTACGATGATATTATTGTCGGTAATTTTATCAGCCGACCAAACAGATTTATTGCAAAAGTTAATATTAAGGGAAAAGAAAAAACCGTTCATGTTAAAAACACCGGAAGATGCAAAGAACTTTTAAAAGACAATACAATAGTTTTTTGCCAGCATTTTAACAGTAAAAACAGAAAAACCGATTATGACTTAATTTCTGTTTACAAAGGTGACAGACTTATAAATATGGACAGTCAAGCACCTAACAGGGTCATTCATGAATTATTGTTAAGCGGTAAATTATTTAATGATGTTGAGATAATTAAGCCTGAATTTAAATATAAAAACAGCCGATTTGATTTTTATGTTATAACGAAATCAAAAAAAATCTTTATTGAAGTTAAGGGCGTTACCCTTGAAGATAATGGAGTCGTTCTTTTTCCCGATGCCCCTACACAAAGGGGCTTAAAGCATATAAACGAACTTATTGAAGCAAAAAAAGATGGTTATGAATCTTACATAATATTTGTTGTTCAAATGGAAAATGTTAAATATTTCACTCCGAATATGAAAACTCATCCTGAATTTGGAGAAGCTTTAAGAAATGCGAAAAAAAACGGTGTTAATATCATTTGTTATGACTGCAAGGTAACTGAAAATACTTTGGAAATTAACAATCAAGTAGATGTAAAATTATATTGATAAAAATTAATGGGCAGTTTTACTGCCCATTTTTAATCTTCTATCGGTGTATAGTAAATATCAAGAAACATCTCAAGAAATTTATCTTCATCTACATAATATTCAGCATAAACTTCACCTTGTTTTATCTCACCCGGAATCGTTTGAAGATTAAAATCTGTAAAGTTTTTTTGCATTAGCAGTCCTGACAAATAAGTGACTTTTGATAAATCTATATTTGTCACCATATAAGAACTTGCACTGTTAAATAAATCAACAGGAGTCATAATATTATTTTTTGTCGACTCTATAAACTTATTAAAAAATCCCGAAAGATAAATTTTTTGTCTTTCCATTCGTTTTGAGTTTGAATCAAGTTCAGCAGTATTTCGAGTACGAACAAAAGTTTCTGCCATATCTCCTATAAGAGTAACTGATTCACCTTCTTTAAATGGTCCGATTGTTTCCGGTGATGTTACCGTTACTCCGCCGACTGCATCGTTTATTGTACCAATAGAATCTAAATCAAGTGCTAGATATGAACTTATTGGAATATTATAAAACATTCTTCTTACTGCTTTTACCTCATTCTCACAGCTTGTTTCCTTACCGTTGCCGTAAGAAAATGCCAATGCTACCTGACTTGTTTCAGTACCGGTATATTTACCTTCCGTTGAATAAACATCGATTTCCGCCATAGTATCACGGGAAATGCTTATTAAATTTGACTTTCCTGTTTCTGTATCAATCGTCATCAGCATTATTACATCAGCATTACCATTTGTTCCGTAGTTAGCGTCATCTTCTTCAAATTCACGCTCATCTACACCCATAAACAAAATGCTTGTCATATTTTCATTTAACTGATACTTTTTCCCTTTATATGTTATTATTTTTCCGTTTTCATAATTTTCAACTTCTTCAGGAACGGTAATAACTGCATTTTTGTTTTCGTCAAGCATTTCGCCTTTTCCTATATTAGTAGCTATTAATAAAGCTGAAATTGCCGACAAAATTAATATTAACAATATAATTATCGTAATTATTATTGCTTTTTTCCAGCCTTTGTTTTTTTTGTGATGATGCTTATGATGATGCTTTGAATTTCTGATTTTTACAGGAGTTTGATAAATATAATCATCTAAATCATCATAGGCCGATGATTCAATTTTTGTTTTATCTCTGTTTTTATTAGACTTTCTGCGTTTTTCAAAAGGAAGGGCGTATTCTTGAATATTTTTGTTATCTTCCGAAAATTTTTCCTGCTCTGAATTTTCGTCAGTTTGTGTCCGACTTTCCTGCCCTAAATTTTCATTAGTTTGTTCCCGATTTTCCTGCTCTGAATTTTCATTAATTTGTTCCCGATTTTCCTGCTCTGAATTTTTATCAGTTTGTTTGCTCATTATTTATTAATACCCCCTGAACTAAATATCTTCCCTCATCATTTGAATTTAAACAGGTGCTTAATGTTATAAGCTTACTGTTTAAATCAAGCTTTACGTCCTTGTTTACATTACTTATTGAAGAATGCGGATTCATTACAAAATTTATATACTCTTCAAATACTTTGTCATCCGCAAAATTAAATGAATTCATTATGTGTCTGTTATCGTAATTATAAGCTGATACGATTTTATATGTCAGTTTCTTCCCCGGCAGGTAAACATAAATGTATTTATTTTTATTGAAAAAGTCTTCATCTTCAAATCTGTGTAAAGTTGCAAACATACTTCCGTCTGCCATATTATGACCATACAGTACAGTATTTCTATCCGTAAAATTGCGTAGATTACACGCTTCAGTATAAATTGAACCTGCAAATAAATAGTTTTTGTAGACATCGTGATCTAAATAAAAAAAGTCGCTTGTAGCACTTTGTACAATAGGATAATCTACATTTGTTCCAGGAACATAAATCCATGCATATATTTCCTCATTTATTTCTTCTAAAGATTCAAAATCAACAGGATTATCCGCAAACTCTTTATGTCCTGTAATAGGCTGTGTTTCAGAATCTGTTTCTTTTTCTGAAACAGCTGTATCTTTTATTTTATTATAATCGTTTTGTGCTTTAAAATTATTGTAAACAATAAATAATATATAACATAATCCTATTAGTAAAATAACAAGAAATATTATAAGTAACATAAAAAGCTTGTTTTTTTTAGATAATTTCATTTTTTTCTCCGTTTAATTAATTAGTTTAATCATTATAACATTGTAAACAAATAAATTCAACTTATCTCAAAAATAAAAAGCCTCTGTTTTAACAGAGGCTTTGAGTGTTTTTTAATCAATAATTATTTTTCAATCTTATCCATTTTACGTTTTACAACAAAAACTCCGCATGCAGCTAAAACAACAACCGCACCTGCAAAAAGCAATAAATTGTTATCTCCTGTTTGAGGTGAAGTGCTGCTTGTATTTGAATCTATTGGAACATTAACGCTGCCTCCTGCTGATGAGCCACCGCCGGAATTACCATTCTCTGTAAAGCTAGGTGTAGCAACAAGGTCTGAAAAAGCTTCAACAGTAAAACTGCTGTCATTAAGACTGCCACTAACAACTGTGTAATTGCCTTCCAATGTCCAATTACTGAATGTATAACCATCATTTGCCTTCGCTTCAAAATGAACAAGTGTTCCGCCGTTTTCTCCTGCACCGAAATCAGATTCAAACTCATAAGTACCTGTACCGCCTCTTGATGGATTAATTTGTACATCTATCGTAAGATCAGCACTTGGACTATCTGCTGCAAAAACAGGTATGCTTGAAAACATTAATAATAAAACTGCAATCATTATTGAAAATACACTTTTTGATACTTGTTTCATATAAATTCCCTCCGAAAAATATCATACTAATTTTAAATAATACAACTTTATACCGACATTTTAACACATAAATTTTAAAAAGTAAAGTTTTTTATAATATTTTTTTAATATTTTTAAATTTGTTTATTAATTTTCTTTTAAATAAAATAAACTATTGCAAGTTGCTGTTTTTCTCTGTATAATGTTTAATAATAAATTTGTAGTTTTTATTTACTAAAGTTTTTATATTATATATTTTCGGGGGAATTTTTATGACAATTAAGGAAATTCAGGATAATATTATAAAACTGAAAAAAGAAAAAGATATTTGTATTCTTGCTCACAGCTATCAGGCAAGAGAAATTCTTGAGGTTGCCGATTACACAGGTGATTCTTATAAATTGAGCGTTGACGCATCAAAAACTGACAATAAGACTATTATTATGTGCGGTGTACGCTTTATGGCAGAAACTTGCAAAATTTTATCTCCTGAAAAAACTGTATATCTCGCAAATCCGATAGCCGGCTGTTCTATGGCCGACCAAATGGACAAACAACTGATTTCACAGGTAAAGGAAAAATTCCCCGATTACACAGTTGTCGCTTACATAAACACAACATCTGATTTAAAAACAATTTGTGATGTTTGTGTAACTTCATCTTCGGCAGTAAAAATTTGTAAAAAAATTGATAATGACAAAATTTTATTTATTCCTGATTGCAATTTAGGTGCTTATGTAGCCAAACAGGTTCCTGAAAAAAATTTCAAACTTCTTTCGGGAGGCTGCCCTATTCACGCATGTGTAAACAAAGAAGATGTTATTAAGGCTAAAAAGGCTCATCCTGAGGCCTTACTTTTGGTACATCCGGAATGCACACCGGAAGTTGTAGAATATGCCGATTATGTTGGCTCTACATCAGGAATTATGGAATTTGCCAAAAACAGCGATGCTAAGGAATTCATAATAGGAACTGAAATAAGTATTGCAGAGCATTTACAGTATATGTATCCCGAAAAGCGTTTTCATTATTTATCGCTTAAACTTATATGTCCTAATATGAAAGCAACAACGCTTATGGATTTATACAACTGTGTCTGTGGTAAAGGCGGAGAGAAAATTTTACTTGATGATAAAACGATTACAGACGCAAAACGCTGTATTGATGAAATGATAAGGCTGGGTTAAAATGTGTAAAAAAGCACTTATTGCCATGAGCGGAGGAGTTGACAGCTCGGTTGCCGCTTATCTAATAAAGCAAAAAGGTTATGACGCCATAGGCGTAACAATGAAACTTTTTGATAATGACGATATTGGAGAAAGCAGAGAAAAAACCTGTTGTTCACTTAACGATATTGATGACGCCCGTTCGGTAGCTTATAAGCTTAATATACCATATTACGTTTTCAACTTTAAAGATAATTTTAAAGAAAAGGTCATAGACAGATTTATCAGTGCTTATGAAAACGGGGCTACACCTAACCCCTGCATTGACTGCAACAGATTTTTAAAATTTGAAAAATTAATGCAAAGAGCAGAAGAACTTGAATGTGATTATGTAGTTACAGGTCATTACGGTATAATCTTTTACGATAATGAAATGGGCAGATATTTGCTGAAAAAAGCTGTTGACACTACAAAAGACCAAAGTTATGTTCTTTATTCATTAACACAGAAACAGCTTTCAAAAACATTACTTCCTTTAGGCGAGATGACAAAAGTACACGCAAGAGAAATTGCAGAAAAAATGGGATTTGTGAATTCAAGAAAAAAAGACAGTCAGGACATCTGCTTTGTTCCCAATGGCGATTACGCTAAGTTTATTGAAGAATACACTGACAAAAAATATCCAAAAGGTGATTTTGTAGATTCACATGGAAACAAATTAGGCGAACATAAGGGAATTATCAGATATACGATTGGTCAAAGAAAAGGGTTGGGACTTGCTCTGCCCCACCCTATGTATGTAATGAAAAAGGACCTTAAAAAAAATCAGGTAATTCTCGGAGAAAACGAGCTTTTATATTCAAAAGAGCTGTATGCCGAGGATATTAACCTTATTACCTGCGACAAAATAGAAAAGCCTGTAAGAGTTAAAGCAAAGGTAAGATATAAGCAGGAAGAACAATGGGCAATTGTTGAACAGGTTGAAAATAACAGACTGCACATTGAATTTGAACAGCCTCAAAGAGCCATATCAAAAGGTCAGGCAGTTGTACTTTATGACGGAGATATTGTTGTAGGCGGAGGAACAATAGCAACAGATTAATAAACAGGTATAATAAAGACAGGAGTTTTTGATATAAATATTCGTTATGCAATAACACAGGACATAACAATATTAACACATCGGCAAAAAAGAGTTAAAAAATGCAATAGAAAATGCAATAGAATTAAAAAGAATATTAATTGCAAAGGAAAATAATATATTTATCGGATGGCTGAGATATACTCTTTTCTGGGACAATACTCCTTTTATGAATATGCTTTACATATTAAAAGATTACCGTAATAAAGGATATGGTAAATATCTTGTTGAATATTGGGAAAAGGAAATGAAATCCATAAAATTTGATACTGTATTGACATCTGCACAATCAAATGAATACAGCCAGCATTTTTATATAAAGCTGGGCTATCAGGTAATCGGAGGTTTTTTGTTAGCTCCAGATCCGTTTGAAATTATATTGACTAAACAATTATAACGAGGAAAAATTATGAAAGATAAATGGATTATTTTTGACGCTATGGGAGTTATCTATACAGTAGGTGATGATACAAATGACTTACTGGTTCCTTTCATAAGAGAGAAAAATCCTGAAATTTCAAAAGAGTATATTAACGAGTGTTATATGGACGCAAGTCTTGGTAAAATTACTTCTGATGAATTTTGGAATTTTATGAATATCGGCAATACCGAAAAAGCTTGTGAAGAATACTTAAATACAAAATTAAGAATAGATAAACAATTCATTCCAACAGCAAAAAAGTTAAAAGGAAAATACAAATTGGCGATTTTATCCAACGATGTTTATGAATGGTCATTATTTTTAAGAAAAAAATTTGGTTTGGACAGATTGATAGATAAGTTTATTATAAGCGGTGAATGCAAGTTAAGAAAACCAAACAAAGATATATACATATTAGCTCTTGAAAGATTAAATGCCAAAGCCTATAATTGCTTGTTTATTGATGACAGAGAGAAAAATCTATTACCTGCCTCCAATTTAGGAATGAAAGTCATAAAATTCAACAGAGAAAATGAAGAAAATATTTCTGATAATTTACCGTACATAAACAGTTTTTGCGAGCTTATTGATAAATTAAATGATTTGTCATTTTAATTTTTCCAAATTTTATAATTTAAAATATCATTAAAGACAGCCTGTCTGCATAGATTTATGCAGACAGGTTTTTGAATTTTTCAGACAATTATATTTCCTTTAATTTACACTTTAATTATATATTCATTTCATTTGATAAATTTTTAACAATTTTTTGATTTTTATTGTTTATTATGAATATACAAAGAATAATTTATATAATTTAATTTGAAAAATTATTTAATACAATCAAAAATTACATTAAACAATGACAGATATATTATGTAATTCCATTAATTTTTTTGTCAAATTTTCTTGTAAAATTAAAAACAATATAGTATAATTAGGGCAATGCCTAAATTAATTAAAATGTATTGGAGGTAATTTTAATGACAGAAACATCCCTTAACGCTTTTAAAGGGACTGCCGAACAAAAGCAAAAGCTTGATGAAGTAATCAGCAAGCACAAAGATATGCCCGGTGCTCTGTTGCCTGTTTTACAGGAAGCTCAGGGTATTTACGGATATCTTCCTATTGAAGTTCAGCAAATGGTTGCTGACGGACTTGATGTATCATTAAGTGAAGTTTACGGAGTTGCAACCTTTTACTCACAATTTAGCCTTACTCCTAAGGGAAAACACAGAATCAGCGTCTGTCTTGGCACAGCATGCTATGTAAAAGGTGCTGATAAAATTTTGGAGAAATTAGAGACCAAACTTGGAATTAAAAGCGGTGAATGTACGCCGGATGGTCTTTTCTCTATTGATTCATGCCGTTGTGTAGGTGCCTGCGGACTTGCACCGGTTATGATGATCGACGATGAAGTTTACGGTAAACTGACCCCTGATATGATTGATGGTATTTTAGATAAATATATAAAGGAAGGGGACAACGCATAATGACATTAGAAAAGCTTAACGAAATTAAAAAAGCTCATGAACAAATTGTTGCCGTTCGTAAATTAGTTGCCGAAGAGGGCGAAAAGCTTGCTAAAGAAACCGGTTATCGCAAACAGGTACTTGTATGCGGCGGTACAGGCTGTACTTCTTCAGGAAGCAAAAAAGTATTAGCGGCCCTTGACAAAGCTCTTAAAGATAACGGACTTGAAGATGAAATTCTTGTTGTAAGAACAGGATGCTTCGGTCTTTGTTCTTTAGGTCCGATTATGATTGTTTATCCTGAAGGTTCTTTCTATTCTCAGGCTACTCCCGAGGGTGTTGAAAGAATTGTAAAAGAACACCTTAAAGATGGTAATGTTGTAAAAGATTTGCTTTACAGTGAAACTGTTCATGCAGACGGTTCTATACTTTCTCTTTCAGAAACGGACTTTTACAGAAAGCAAATGAGAGTTGCTCTTAGAAACTGCGGTGTTATTGACCCTGAAAATATTGAAGAATACATAGCAGAAGACGGTTATCAGGCTCTTGCTAAAGTTCTTACAGAAATGACCCCTGACGATGTTATAAATGAAGTTTTAAATTCAGGATTACGTGGCAGAGGCGGCGGCGGATTCCCCACAGGCAGAAAATGGTCTTTTGCAAAGGCAAGCCAAAGCGATGTTAAGTATGTTTGCTGTAATGCCGACGAAGGCGATCCCGGTGCTTTTATGGACCGTTCTATCCTTGAGGGTGACCCACAGTGTATTATTGAAGCTATGACTATTGCAGGCTATGCTATCGGAGCAAACAAAGGCTTTGTATATGTTAGAGCAGAGTATCCTATTGCTGTTCAGAGATTGCAGATAGCTATTGAACAGGCTAAGGAATACGGCTTTTTAGGCAAAAATATTTTCGGTTCAGGCTTTGATTTTGATATGGAAATCAGACTTGGCGCCGGTGCGTTCGTATGCGGTGAGGAAACTGCTCTTATGACCTCTATTGAAGGTAACAGAGGTGAGCCTCGTCCTCGTCCTCCGTTCCCTGCCGTTAAAGGTCTTTTCGGCAAGCCTACCGTTTTAAATAATGTTGAAACTTACGCAAATATTGCTCAAATTATCTTAAAAGGAAGCGATTGGTTTAAATCGATCGGTACTCCCGGAAGCCCCGGAACAAAAGTATTTGCCCTTGGCGGTAAAATCACAAATGTCGGTCTTGTAGAAATTCCTATGGGTACTACACTTCGTGAAATCGTTGAAGAAATCGGCGGCGGTATTCCTAACGGCAAAAAATTCAAGGCTGCTCAGACAGGCGGTCCTTCCGGCGGATGTATCCCTGCAGAGCATATCGACACTCCTATCGATTATGACAGTCTCTTGGCTCTAGGCTCAATGATGGGTTCAGGCGGAATGATTATTCTTGATGAAGACACCTGTATGGTTGACATTTCTAAATTCTATCTTGAATTTACCGTTGACGAAAGCTGCGGAAAATGTACGCCTTGCAGAGTCGGTACAAGAAGACTTCTTCAGGTTCTGGACAAAATCACATCTGGTAAAGGCGAAATGGAAGATCTTGATAAAATTTATGAACTTGCTAATCACATGCAGTCCTCTTCCCTTTGCGCTCTGGGACAAACAGCTCCTAACCCTGTTTTATCTACATTGAATTACTTTAAGGATGAGTATCTTGCCCATATTCAAGACAAAACTTGTCCTGCCGGTGTATGTAAGGCTCTTACAAAGTATGAAATCGTTGCTGATAAATGTAAAGGCTGTACACTTTGTGCGAGAAACTGTCCTGTTGGTGCAATTTCCGGTACTGTTAAACAACCCCATATTATTGATCAAGATAAGTGCATAAAATGCGGTCTCTGCTTACAGAACTGTAAATTTAATGCTGTTATTACTAAATAAGGAGGGATTTTCAATGGATATGGTAAATTTAAAAATTAACGGAATTCCTGTGGAAGTTCCTAAAGGCTATACGATTCTTCAGGCCGCAAAGGCTGCTAAAATTGATATTCCTTCCCTTTGTTATCTGAAGGATATAAACTGTATCGGTTCCTGCAGAGTTTGTGTTGTTGAGGTAAAAGGCCGCAAGGGTCTTACTGCCGCTTGCGTATATCCTGTTGAAGAGGGTATGGAGGTTTTGACTAATACTCCTAAAGTAAGAGCTTCAAGAAAAACTACTCTTGAACTCCTTCTTTCAACTCATAACAAAAAATGTCTTTCCTGCGAACGCAGTCATAACTGTGAGCTTCAAAGACTTTCTCTTGAATACGGTGTTGATGAAGACAGATTTAATTCTGACGAACCAATTTATGATATTGACGAATCTCCTTACATTGTTCGTGATAACAATAAATGTATCCAGTGTATGAGATGCGTTGCAACTTGCAAAAAAGTTCAGGCTGTTTCAGTTATCGGACCAATTCGCAGAGGTTTTAAAAAGCATATCGGCTGTGCCTTTGAAAAAGGTCTGGGAGATTCTCCCTGCGTTGGCTGCGGTCAGTGTGTTGTAAGCTGTCCTGTTGGTGCTCTTACAGAAAAAAATCAGATCGACAAGGTTTGGGATGCAATTGCTGATCCTGATAAGCAAGTAGTTTTCTATACTGCTCCCTCTATTAAGGCTACATTAGGCGAAAGCTTCGGTATGCCTATCGGAACAAATGTTGAAGGCAAAATGGTTTCTGCTATCAGAAGACTCGGCGACGTTAAAGTATTTAACATGGACTTTACAGCTGACCTTACAATTCTTGAAGAGGCTTCAGAGCTTGTTGATAGAATTAAAAACAATAAAACACTTCCTATGTTCACATCATGCTGCCCCGGTTGGGTTAAGTTTGTTGAACATTATTATCCTGAACTTATCCCCCATCTTTCAACATGTAAATCACCTCAGGGAATGTTCGGTGCTGTATTAAAGAGCTATTATGCTGAAAAGTATAATATTGACCCTGAAAAATTATTCGTTGTTAGTGTTATTCCATGTACTGCTAAAAAATTTGAAGCTTCCCGTGAAGAACTACGCAGTCAGAATTTTGACGATGTTGATGTTGCAATAACAACAAGAGAGCTTGCTAAAATGATTAAAGGCGCAGGCATTGACCTTGCTGATATGGATGACGAAGATTACGACGCTCCGTTTAACAAAGCAACAGGCGGCGGCGCAATATTCGGTGCAACAGGCGGTGTGCTTGAGGCTGCTTTGAGAACTGCTGCAAGAATGCTCGACGGAAACTTTGAGAAAGTTGATTTTACCGAAGTAAGAGGTCCTGAACAAGTAAGAGAAGCAACTTATAATGTTGCAGGCGTTGAGATTAAAGTTGCAGTAACTTCCGGTTTAGCAAATGCTAAAAACCTTATTGAAAAAATCAAAAAAGGTGAAGCTGATTATCAGATGGTTGAGATTATGGCATGTCCCGGCGGTTGTATAAACGGCGGAGGTCAGCCAATTCAAAGCGATACCGTACTCAACAATGTTGATATCAAGGCAATTCGCTCAAAAGCAATTTACGACTACGATAAAAATTGTGAGTTCAGAAGCAGTAACGAAAGTCCTGTTATCAAAACTGTTTATGATGAGTATTTTGAGGCTCCCGGTAAAGAAAAGGCTCATAAACTTCTTCATACAACTTATGTAAACAGAGGTAAGTATTAATACTTATAAATAACAAAAAGGTGCAGTTTAAATGAACTGCACCTTTTTTGTATATATTATTTAGGAATATGTATTTTAAATAAAGAAAATCAAAAAAGTAAAAGTTTTTGCGTTGCTTTTTCAAAAAGCGACCATGGTTCAAAGGGCGAAAACCCCTTTGTCACCGACAGTGTCGGCAAAACCCAAATAAAAAATAAAAATTCTCATATATTCGCTTTATCGGAATAGGTTAATTTTAAAAATTTTATTCAACGTATTTTTCAACAATCCTCATTAAATTACAATGCATATTCCTCATCTTTTTCTAAATCTTTATTTTTGGTTATGTCTTTCACAATATTCAAAAACAATGATGCCGCTGGATTAGAAAAATCTTTTCTGTATGACATGACATAGGATATGTCTGTTTCAAAGGTATCAATGGTTAAAATTTTAACATTTTCACACATCTGAATCTTTGTAAGCTGTGTTGGAAGTATGGTAATTCCCAACCCTGCTCCTACTGCTATTAAAATTGCCTTTACACTATCATAGGTACTTATATTAGGCGATAAATGACAGGTTCTAAATATATCCATTATTTCCATGTATAATATTGGACTTATATTCTCTGAAAGAAGAATAAATTTTTCGTTTTGCAAATATTGCATACTTCTTCCCATTTCCTTATAATCTTTGGGAACGATCAAGCTTAATGTATCTTTATGTGTTACAATTGAGTCAAGCTCATCATTTTCGGGGAGCATATCCCTTAACATAAAATGAAAATCGTATGCAGTATCTGAAAGAGTCTGAATATTCTCCCTTCCTGATATTTCTGTTATTTCAACGGCAATATCAGGGTATAATTTTGAAAACCTTTTTAAACACTTTTGTGCAAATGCTCCGGATACAGCGTCAAAGGTTATTGATATCTTTCCCATGCCGCCTTTATTCATTCTTTGAATAACTGATTTTGCCTTTTGAAGTGAATTAGTTATCTCTATTGCATAAGGAAGCAGTGTTTTACCCTCATTTGTAAGCATAACATCTCTGTGATTTCTTGTAAAAAGCTTTACCCCGAATTCTTTTTCAAGCTCGCTTACATATCTGCTTACTGTTGACTGTGATACAAAATTTTGCCTTGCAGCTTCTGAAAAATTAAGTGTTTTTGCTACTGAAATAAAACAATTTATTTGGTTAAAATCCACTTTAAAATCATCTCCGGTAAAATTATGCAAAAGGTGAATAAGCTTTTAATTGATATTTAATAATTGCATTATACTTTATATTGACAGTTACCATAATTATGGTATAATTCAATTATAGCATAAGTATATGCAGAATGTAAATAATAAAATTCGCGTAATTTTAACTTATATCGGGAGGATTTTGTTAATGTCTAAAATTGTAATTACAGGTATGGGTGCCGTAACACCTTTAGGAATCGGTATGGATAGCTACTGGAAAAATTTAACAAAAGGAAAATCCGGTATTGAAAGAATTTCCTCTTTTGACCCAAGCGAACTGGCCGTTCAAATTGCAGGTGAGGTTAAAAGTTTTATTCCAAGCGACTATATGCCAAAGGATCTGATCAGAAAAAGCGACCCCTTTATGCAGTATGCGTATATTGCCGCAGAAGAAGCTCTTAAAATGTCTGCACTTGAAATTGAGCCTGAAAAAACTGGTATTGTAATGGGAACTGCTATGAGCGGTATTGCTACTATTGCTTTTACACAGGAGGCTCTTACTGGTGCTGCTCATAAAAAGGTAGGTCCCAGATTTATTCCAAAAATTTTAGGAAATATTGCCGCTGCCAATATTGCTATTGAGCATAATATTCAAGGTCCCAGCTTTACAGTAAGCACAGCTTGTTCATCAGGCGGTGATGCAATTACCACAGCCGCTATGTGTATTAATTCTGGCAAAGCAGATGTTATGCTTGCTGTCGGTGCTGAATCAGTACTTTGTCCTCTTGTAATTTACAGTCTTGCAAACGCTAAGGCGCTTTCAAGAAATAATGATAATCCTCAAGGTGCAAGTAAACCATTTGATAAAAACCGTGACGGTTTTGTAATAGGAGAAGGCGGCGGAGCTCTTATTTTAGAGACCGAAGAACACGCTCTTAAAAGGGGCGCAACAATTTATGCCGAGCTTTTAGGATGCGGAAACACTTGTGATGCTTATCATGTTACTGCTCCCCACCCGGAGGGAAAAGGTGCAGCTAACTGCATGAAACTTGCAATAAATGACGCAGGTATTACTGCTGATAAGATTGGATATATAAATGCCCACGGAACTGCAACTCCTAAAGGAGATTCTGTTGAAACAAAAGCAATTAAAGATGTTTTTAAAAACAAAATCCCTCTTGTAAGCTCCACAAAGGGTGCAACCGGACACATGATGGGTGCCGGAGGTGTTACCGAAGTTATTGCTTGTATAAAAGCCATTGAAACTGGTATTATTCCACCTACGATAAACCTTAACACTAATGACGAAGAATGTGACCTTGATTATGTTGCCAATACCGCAAGAAAAGTATCGGTAGATATTGCCATGTCTAATGCATTCGGATTCGGAGGTCAAAACTCAAGCATTATTGTAGGAAAATACAAAGGATAATTATTACCAAAATAATAAATTATATAAAAATACAATAATTGAAATGAGGCTTTTGATTTGGACTTTACTTATGATATTACAGTTTTCAAAAAAGAGTTTGAGCGCAATTTCACATGGTTAAACGGCTTTATGAGAAATGTTGACCGCTACGGTTATAAGATTGCTTTGTTTGATCCTGCAACTAACAGAAAATGGAGTTATGAACAATTAAATAAAGAGTGTAATCGTTTTGCAAACGCCATGAAAAACAGCGGCGTTGTAAAAAATGATGTTGTCACATATCAGCTTTTTAATTCTGATATATTTACTTTTTGTTATATAGCACCTCAAAAAATAGGAGCAATTAATAATCCTGTAAACTACAATCTCTCACCGGGGGAAACAGCTCAGATTTTAGACCATAACAAACCAAAGGTATATGTTTACGACAGCGAAGTTAAAGATATGGTCGTAGAAGCCCTTAATATGGCAAAGCATCAGCCTGAAATAGTAATTATGGCAGTTACTAATCATAAGGAAACTATATGTCCTGAAGGACATATTCTTTATGAAGATTATGTCAAAAATTCTTCCGATAAAAATATCATGCCTGAAAATGTAAGCATTTATGACGAAGTTACACGACTTCAAACCTCGGGAACAACAGGACTTCCAAAAGGTGTCCCCCTCAATAATATTAACGAAGTTCTTTCTGCTCATGATGTTTTAATGCATTTTCCTCTGAATCCTACCGACAAAACTATGAATATGACGCCGTGGTTTCACAGAGGCGGACTTCATTCAGGTGGATTAACACCTACCCTTTATGTTGGCGGTCAGGTTGTTATTTTGAGAAATTTTTTACAGCCGAAAATATGCCTAGAATATGTTGAAAATTATAAAATCACTTTCCTTATAGGTGTTCCCTCTATTCTTGAGGTTCTTGCCAACAAACAGGAAAAAAGCCCTTTTGATCTTTCTTCTTTAAAAGGTATTGTAACTATGGGAAGTCCTCTTGAAAAGGCGGCTTGTATCCGTTACCAAAATATGCTTACTCCTAATATATTTAACGGTTACGGTACTACCGAAACCTTCTGGAACACTTTTCTGCGACCTTATGATTTGCCTAAAATGTCAGGCGCCGCAGGAAAAGCCTGTACAGATGATGATGTAAGGGTGGTAAAATTTTATGAAGATAGAAAAGCTGAACCTGATGAACTTGTTAATACAGATAACAAAGAGGTCGGAGAAATTATAATTAAATCACCTGCAAAATCAACTTACTGTTACTACAACAATAAAGAAGCAACTAATATGAAATATAAAGACGGCTGGTTTTATACCGGCGATTTGGGAACTTGGGACAAACGCCGTTTTATTACTGTTGCAGGCAGAAAAGACGATATGATTATAAGTGCGGGAGAAAATATATATCCTGCAAAAATTGAAGAAGTTATCAATGAACATGAAAAAGTAGAAGAATGTATCGTAACAGCAGTACCTGATAAAGCAAGAGGTGAAGCTGTAACAGCTTACATTATTCCTAAGGATAAAAGTCTTACTGTTACAGAGCTTATTGATTTCTGTTCATCAAGTCCTATGCTATCAAAATATCAATGTCCCAGATATTACCGTTTTGTTGATAAACTTCCCAGAACTGCAACCGGAAAAAAACAGCATTTTAAAATTAAAAAACAAGCTAAAGAAGATTTGGAAAACGGCCTTCTTTTAAGAAAGTAAGAGGATAATATGACTATCACTACCTATAAAAGACGAGTTAATTATTATGAAACCGATAAAATGCAGATCGTACATCACACAAATTATGTAAGATACTTTGAAGAAGCTAGAATAGATTTTATGCGTCAAATAAACTGTTCTTGTTCGGAGCTTGAATCTGAAGGTATTTTAATTCCCGTTGTTGACGCCTACGCAAGGTTTCATAAATCCTTAAAATTTGATGATGAATTTTATGTTCAGGTTAAACTTGAAAAGTTTAACGGAGCAAAAATGGAATTTTCTTATGAAATCAGGTTTTCAAAAGATGACAGTCTGGCAGTTTCCGGACATACTAGCCATTGTTTTATAAATGAGGATAAAAAGCCTGTATCTATTAAAAGAAAATTTCCAAAAGTTTATGAAAGAATGTTGGAATTTGTTGTATTATAATATTTTTGAAATTAAATAAAATATTTGAAAATATAAATTCTTTACTTTTATATTTCTTATTTTTCGTATGTTGTTATATTTTTTATAAATTTTGGAGGGAATATGTTACTTTACAAAAATTTTTGCAGCGAAACATTTAACGATAACTGCACTCTTAAATCTTTTGAATTAAAATATGAAGATAACTATAACTTTGGATATGATGTGGTTGATGTATTAGGAGAAAAAAACGCCGAAGCCACTGCACTTGTATGGTGTAATCCTGACGGAGCTGAAAGAATTTTCACTTATAAAGAAATTATGCAGTTAAGCAATAAAGCTGCAAATGTTTTTAAAGCTAATGGCATAAAAAAAGGCGACAAAGTCCTTTTAATATTAAAAAGGAATTACGAATACTGGTACGTTGCTCCTGCTTTGCACAAATTAGGTGCTGTAATTATTCCGGCAACACATCTGCTTACTGTTGAAGATTTAAAATACAGGATAAATACTGCTGATATTTCTGCCGCTGTATGTACTCCCGATGGGACAACTGCTGAAGATATGCTTGAAGCTAAAAAATTTTGCCCCCAACTTAAAACTGTTTATGTTGCAAGAAGGGATTTAGAAGGAACCGTTAATTTAACTAAAGCTATTGAAGATGCTCCTATCGAACTTGAAAAGGTCGAAACAAATGTTTATGAGCCTATGCTTATTTACTTTACTTCCGGTACAACAGGCTATCCTAAAGCTGTAATTCACAACCACACCTACACCCTTGCCCATATTGTAACAGCACGCCATTGGCAGGCTGTTAAAGAAAACGGACTTCATTTAACCGTTGCAGAAACCGGTTGGGCAAAGGCATCTTGGGGTAAAATATATGGTCAATGGCTTTGCGGAAGTGCAATTATGGCTTACGACTTTGATAAATTTTCTCCCGGCAAGCTCCTCAAAATAATTGAAAAATACAAAGTTACCACCTTCTGCGCTCCTCCTACCGTTTACCGCTACTTTATTAAAAAGAGTATGGACAAGTATAATCTTTCCTGTTTAAGTCATATTTGTACCGCAGGTGAATCTCTTAACAACAGCGTGTTTAATACGGTTTTTGCTCAAACAGGTCTTACTCTCATGGAGGGTTTTGGTCAAACAGAATCTACCCTTATGCTTGCTAACCTTAATAATACCAATTCTAAACCAGGCTCAATGGGTAAAGCTACTCCCCTGTATAATGTTCAAATCGTAAACGATAATAATGAACCTCTCCCTGATGGCGAAATTGGTGAAATTGCCGTAATTCCTCCAAAAGATGGTATGAAACACGGAATATTTATGGGATACTGCGGTAATGAAGAACTTTATAAAAAGGTATGGAGAGGTGGAATTTATCACACAGGAGATACCGCTTACCGTGATGAGGACGGTTATTTCTGGTATGTGGGAAGAACCGACGATCTTATAAAAACAAGAGGTTTTAGAGTAGGTCCCTTTGAAATTGAAAATGTATTAATGACACATCCTGCCGTACTTGAATGTGCAGTTACCGGTGTTCCCGATGAGTTGAGAGGTCAGGCAATTAAGGCTACAATCTCCCTTGCGCAAGGTTTTGAACCATCTAAAGCACTTGCTAATGAAATCAAGGAATTTTCCAACAAAAAAATGGCTTCTTACAAGTGGATTCAGTATATTGAATTTAATAATGAAATGCCTAAAACTATAAGTGGTAAAATAAGAAAAATAGAACTTAAACAAAATCACCCTGAAAAATCTGATAAATAAATATATTTAATAATTAAAGCAGCTATTGAAATTACTCCTTAGCTGCTTTTTTATTAAAAGTTAAGTTATAGCTTTAATTATATTAATGTTTAATAAAACAAAAGCCGCATAACAAGCAATTGCTTATTATGCGGTCTTTTTGGTGACCCATCGGAGATTCGAACTCCGGACACCTTGATTAAAAGTCAAGTGCTCTGCCGACTGAGCTAATGAGTCAAATATATGGGGTGGATAATCGGATTCGAACCGATGGTCTCCAGTGCCACAAACTGGCGCTTTAACCAACTAAGCTATACCCACCATATTGGCGCGCCAAAAGGGACTCGAACCCCTGACCTACTGCTTAGAAGGCAGTTGCTCTATCCAGCTGAGCTATTGGCGCATACCTGCTGTTATCAAGCTTTCTGTTAATCTTCATAAGCTTAACAGGTCAGCCTTTATATTATATTAGTATGTCCCCAATTTGTCAAGTGTTTTTTGAAAATTTTTTCAAAAATTATTGATAATTTTTCATTATATGATATAATTAAGTAACATACTTGTTTATATCGTACTTAATACGGTTTTTCAATAGAAAATTTGGGAAAACGGTGTGATTCCGTTACAACCGCCATTACTGTATTTATCCGTAAGTAAAGCGTTATACCATTGGATTTTTTCTGAGAAGGTGCTTTTCGGGCATTTGCCGGATATAAGTCAGGAGACCGACCGTATTATTTTATAAAAACTTTTCTTGGGCAAGTGGGAGAAAAAGTGTTCATTACGGGATAATTCCGTCTTTTTAAAGGAATATTTCTGTTTTGATATATTTTCGGCTCCCTTATGGGAGCTTATTTTTTTAGGAGGATATATTATGAAAAAAACTAAAAAACTATTATCAGCAGCATTTGTACTTTTAATTCTGTTGACCGCTGCAACCATCCCTGCATTTGCAACCACAAAGAGCATTACGGTTTCTTTAAGAATTGAAGGTGTTAATGAAACCTTCTTTAACAGTGATGTAATTTTTGATGAAATTGATGAAACTGAAAATGTATCTGTTGCGCAGCTTTTGCAATTCGTAAATGATTCCTTTGACGATGTAAATATTGTAGGTGCAGATATGGGTTACGTTACAGAAGTAAATGGAGAAAAAACTGCACAGTTTAACGGCTGGGACGGTTGGTATTATGCCGTAAACGGTTCTGCACCAAGCGTTGGTATAAGTGATTACACTCTTTCTGACGGTGATGATGTCGTTCTTTACTACGGAGATTATCCATGCTATATTCCACAAATAGACACAAGCTGGTTTTCCGCAAACGGAACAATTAAATTTTCAAGTACCGAAACTACTTATGATTATGATCTTGACACAGACACATGGATTGAAACTACTGTAAATGTACCTGTTGCCGATATGACAGTAATATTAAACGATACGCTTACATACATTACTGACGAAAACGGAGAAATAAAGGTTGATTTGAATACTGAAAGCTTTACTTCTGATAAAATCAGTCTTCAGGTTAAAAAATACAACTTAAACGGCGCACCGGCAGTTTTAAGATACGCTCCTGACTTTACAATTGACGCACCTAAAAGAAACGTAACTCTTTACGGAGATGTAAATAAAGACGGTAAAGTCAACATTAAAGACGCAACACTTATTCAGTTGTATCTTGCAAATTTTAAAGATTTTGATATAGACACATATATTATTGCAGATTTCAGTGAAGACTACAATGTAAACATTCTTGATGTAACTTTAATACAATTATATCTTGCATTTGGAACAAAATAATTTATTAAGGAGTTAAGATGAAAACTATAAGAAAACTCTCTGTTATTATTTTATCACTTATTTTAATATCAAATTCTTTTATAAATGTTTTTGCTGTAACTTACACAGTTGAAAATATTAACAGAATAATTGACAATTTGTTAAGTTATGAGTATAATTACACAAACACAAATTCTCTTGAAGATTTTGTAGAAAATTATCTTGCACCTAATGCCGGAGAAGGCGAATGTGATTGGTTTGTTATTTCTTTAGGCAGGAACGGTACAAATTTTAACTCAAATTTATATGTAAACAATTTAAATAAAGTGATATCCGATATTTATAAAAATGGAGTGAAAAATGCAAAAATTACAGATTTACAAAGAATTTCACTTGTCTACACAGCTTGTAATAAAGATATAAAAAATATTTTGGGTTACAATCTGCTTGCAGACTGTACTTATAACAGAGAGCTTTCTGAACTTTCTTCTCAGGGAATCATGACACTTGACTATGCATTGATTTTACTTGACAGCAAGAATTTTCACATTTCTCAAAATGCTTTAACAACCCGTGACGATATTGTTGCAAAAATCTTATCTTTACAGCTTGACAACGGCGGATTTGCCTTAACCGGTACTGCGCCTGACGCCGATGTTACCGCTATGACGGTTACAGCTCTTTGTCCGTACATAAAAAACAATAAAACCGTAAAAAGCGCAGTTGACAAAGCCTTAATCAGATTAAGCAAAATGCAAAAAAATGACGGAAGTTTTGCAAGCTACGGCAAACTTAACTGTGAGAGTACCGCACAGGTTGCAGTTATGCTTACTTCTTTAGGAATTGACCCTGAAAATGACGAAAGGTTTATAAAAAACGGTTATTCTGTTGTTGACGCTTTACTTTCTTATCAAACACAAAACGGCGGATTTATGCATTTGAAAAACGGAAATGAAAATCAAATGGCTACATATCAAGCTTTCTATGCATTAGTAGCATACAAGTCTTTTATTTCAACATCTCAAGGCCTATATAATTTTACTGATGAAAATAACCCTCAACAAACCGTAACCGAACCGAAAACTGACTTCACAAATAAAGACATTCCAAACTCACAAGCTCAAAACAGTAATAGCAACAACAATAATTATTACCATAATAACAACTCTGATCCTCAATATGTATATGAAGAAAATACTGAATCGGCTAATAATCAATATGATAGTTCAAATCAAAACAACAATAGCCGGCAGTCATCTTCTACGGAAAACAGTACATCACCCGCCGGAACTTCTGTACAATCCAGAAAAACTCCGACAGTTGAATCATCAGAAAATGTTTCTTCAAATAATACTGCAACATCTGATGAAGTCAATAAAAACAGATTTGCTCATAACATAAATAATTTTAATTATATTAAAGAGTTTAATAATGAGTACGGAACTGAAAATCTGTCTGTCACAGGAATTGCTGCATTTATTATGCTTTCAGGATATATATTATTAAATATTTATTTTATAAAAAAATATGGTAATTCCAATAAAAACAACAATAAAACGAGTAAATAATATGAAAAAACAAATAACCTTAATTATTCTTTTCCTGTATTTAATTACATCATTTTGCGCATGTTCAATTAAAAATGTTGACGACTATTATCAAACTGAAGAAACCATAAGTACCGATACAGTCAATGTTAAAGTTGACTGTATTACCGCTTTATCCTCTTTGCCAAAAGAACTTGAAAACAGTAATTATATTCCACAGGATGGAATTATTATAGATACTGTCGTTGAATATGAAAACGGCGACACAGCATTTACCGTTCTTACCAAGGCTGCAAAAAAGGATAAAATTATGATCGACTATAACGGCGAAGGTTCAAGCGTTTATGTAAGAGGTATATCTTATTTATACGAATTTGACTGCGGTGACCTTTCAGGCTGGATGGTAAGTATAAACGGTGAATTTTCTGATGTTGGTGCAAACAGTACATATATCAAACCAAATGATACCGTAGAATGGCGTTATACATGTGATTTAGGTTCAGATATAGGCAACGCATATACCGGAGAATAAAAACTATGAAAGCTTTTTCTAATTTTCATCCTGTTGTGATATTTATTTATTTTATAGCAGTTTTTTCTGTATCTATGTTTACACAAAGCCCTGTTTATCTTTTAATATCAATGACAGGAAGTTTTTTATTTTTATGTGTTTTAAATACAGTTAAAATCTCAATAATCAGTTTTTTAAAATACATACCATTTTCCATTCTTATTATGATATTAAATCCCTTGTTTTCACATAATGGAGCTACTCCACTTTTTTTCATAAACAACAATGCTTTTACTTTTGAAACTCTGATTTACGGAGCAATACTGGGATTAATGATTTTATGTGTAATATTCTGGTTCAAGTCTTTTAACATTATCTTTAATTCGGAGAAAATTTTATTTCTCTTTGGTAAAATAAGTCCTAAAATCAGCCTTATATTTTCTATGGCTTTACATTTTATTCCTAACTTTTCAAGGTACTTTAATGAAGTATTGGCAATACAAAAAAAATTGTATAAAAAATCAAAATTTAAAATGTATATAAGCTGTTTTTCCGCAGTTGTTACTCACAGTCTTGAAACCTCTGTTGATACTGCCGACTCAATGTCTGCAAGAGGCCATTCAACAGGCAAAGTTACCAACTACGGCAGATTTAGATTTAAAACAGACGATTTTATACTATTAGTAAGTATTCTTATTTTAATTATTTTAACTTATATAGCAATTGTTACAGGCGCTTCAAAAGTTTCTTATTATCCTGTTATAATTTTTTCAAATTTAGATTTAATCACTTTTATCTCTTATTTAGCTTTTGCCGCATTGTGTTTTTTGCCTGGAATGTATGAAATTAAGGAGGATTTAAAATGGAAGTATTCAATATCAAAAATTTGAGTTTCAGCTATCCTAAATCCTCTAAAAAAGCATTGAATAATATCAGCCTGACCATTGAACAAGGCGACTTTGTTTTACTGTGCGGTAAATCTGGTTCAGGTAAATCGACTTTTTTAAAAATGCTTAAGCCACAGCTTACTCCCGCAGGTTCTATTTCCGGGGAAATAATATTTAACAGAAAAAACCTAATAGAATTATCTAAAAAAGAAAGCGCAGAAAAAATAGGCTTTGTTATGCAGAATCCCGACAGTCAAATTGTAACCGATAAGGTATATCACGAGCTATCCTTTGCTATGGAAAATTTGGCTTATGATAGAGAAAAAATAAGGCTTAAATCAGGTGAAATGGCAAGTTTTTTCGGACTATCAAATGTGTTTAATAATGATACAAACAGCCTGTCCGGTGGTCAGAAACAGCTTTTAAACTTGGCTTCTGTTTTGACATTACAGCCGGAGGTTCTAATTCTTGATGAACCAACAAGCCAGCTTGACCCTTTATCTGCTGAAAATTTTTTGAATATTCTAAAAAAACTTAATAGAGATTTTGGTATTACCGTTATAATTTCAGAGCATAATTTTGAAGAAATTTTTGACTTTGCAAACAAGGTTGCAGTTCTTGATAATGGAAAAGTTTGTGCTTATAATACTCCTGACAAGATCTCAGTCGATCTTAAAAATTATGATGAAAATCACCCTATACTCGATGCTTTTCCTGTTTCCTTGAGAGTATATAATATTTTAAATAGAAACTATTGCAATAATGTTCCTCTTAATATAAATCAAGGAAGAAAATTTCTTAAAGAAACTTTTAATAACAATATAAAAAAATTAGATGAAGAAAAGAAAATTACTCATGTTATCAAAAACAAAAATGTTGTTATTTCTCTTAAAAACATCTATTTTAGATATGAAAAAAACGGTAATGATATACTGAAAGATTTTAATTTAATTGTAAATAAAGGTGAAATTTATACTCTTTTAGGTGCTAACGGAAGCGGTAAATCCACTGCTGTAAAAATTATAAGCGGAATTTTAAAATCATATCACGGTAAAATTAAATTATCAAAAAATGAAAATATTATGTATCTTCCTCAAAATCCATTAATTCTGTTTGTTAAAGAATGTGTAATTAACGATTTTGAGTTATCTGACAACAGAGATAAAATTGGTGAAATTTCCAAAATATTCGGTATTGAACATTTACTTTATAATCATCCGTATGATTTAAGCGGAGGAGAAATTCAAAAAGCTGCTATTGCAAAGTTGATGTTATTTAGTCCATCTGTTATGATTTTGGATGAGCCAACAAAAGGTATAGACCCATTTGCAAAAAATGAGCTTAAAAAAATTCTTAAAAATCTGCAAAAAAACGGAGTAACAATCATTATTGTTACTCACGATACTGAATTTGCTTGCTCTGTATCCGACAGATGCGGACTTTTATTTAACGGTAATATTATTTCTGAAAATTCTTCAAAAGAATTTTTTGGAAATAATGGCTTTTATACTACTTCTGCAAATAAAATGAGCCGGGGTTTTTATGAAAATGCAGTACTTATTGAAGATATTATTAAACTTTGTAATTTGAACGGAGAGAAAAATGCTTAAAAGAACTTTCAGATACATATTAATACTTGGCGCTGTTCCTGCACTTATATTATTGGGAAGCTTTTTATTCCCGGAAAAAAGTTATGCTGTCATTTCAATTTTACTTGTTATATTTGCCTGCATACCCTTTTTTATTTCTTTTGAAAATAGAAAAACTTCTGTAAGAACACTTGTTATTATTGCAATTATGACTGCTCTTTCCGTTGCAGGAAGATTTATATTCTCCCCTATACCGTTTTTTAAGCCTGTTACTGCTATTGTTATAATTACTGCTGTATATTTCGGCGGTGAGGCAGGTTTTCTTACAGGTTCATTATCTGCCGTTATTTCTAATTTTTATTTCGGTCAGGGACCATGGACTCCTTTTCAAATGTTTGCTTGGGGAATCGTAGGATTTATTGCCGGTCTTTTAAGCAATCAGATTTTAAGAAGAAAAGTTATTATGATAATATATTCGCTGGCATCCGGAGTAATTTATTCTTTTATTATGGATTTATGGACAACTTTGTGGTCAGACGGTTATTTTAATTTAACAAGATTTTTAGCTTCTTGCGCAACTTCTGCTCCAATTACAATAATATATTCAGTATCAAATTTAATTTTCCTGCTTATTCTTTTAAAACCGATAGGTAAAAAACTTGACAGAGTTAAAATAAAATATGGTTTATAAAATATTTTCGACCTGTTGATGTGATTGAATAATATTTTTGTTTTCAAAATTGTATAAATATTTAAAATTCTTTAAATCTATATATTCGTTTAAAACAAATCATATAAAAAAGGCTTAGCATTAATGCTAAGCCTTTTTTACTGGCTGGGCTGGCGAGATTCGAACTCACGGATGACGGAGTCAAAGTCCGTTGCCTTACCGCTTGGCGACAGCCCAATATTGAAAATTGCAACATTCGAATTATATCATATTCAATGTTAATTGTCAACAAATAAACTCCAGTAATAAATAAAATATTATAAAACATAAATTTATAGAATTTTTAATTAATTCCATAAAAAAATAACAATTGTTTTCTTAATTAAACCACCATTACATTAAATGTTTTATATTTCAGATCTTACAATTTAAAAAATTTATTTCAATCACTTTTCTTTTTCTTTCATACATTTACCTTATTTGAAAATTGATTGCCATTCTGATTCTTTAAAGCCTGTTAATACTTCATTTTCAGTAATTATTATTGGTCTTTTAACAAGCATGCCGTCTGTTGCAAGAAGCTTTAACTGTTCTTCTTCAGACATTTTAGGAAGCTTGTCCTTTAAATTCATAGACTTATATATTAATCCGCTTGTATTAAAAAATTTTTTTAAAGGAAGATTGCTTTTTTTATACCATTCTTTCAATTCTTCATATTTAGGATTGTGTTCCTTAATATTTCTGTCTTCATATTTTATTTTATTAGCATCAAGCCATGCCTTTGCTTTTTTACAAGTTGTACATTTCGGATATTCTAAAAACAACATATTATTCCTCCAAAAAAATTAGTAAAAATTTAATTTTTTAAATCCATAATTCCATAATAATTAAATTATCAGAAAACACAGAACTTCTTGAACATACTGAAATATAGTAATCTAAATACTTATATTCCTTAAAATAAACTTTTTTAAATTCAGACTTTTCTTTTACCGCAATACCATTATTAAAACTTTTATCAAAGATAATTTCAAAGGAATCAAGTCCCCCCTGCAACCCTTTTCCGGATAATTTTAAATAGCTTTCTTTTAAGGTCCACAACCTGAAAAATCTTTCCGACATTTCTTTTTCCGTTTTTGCCGAAAAAATGTAATCACATTCTGTTCGAACAAAAAATCGCTTTGCAATTTCTGTATTTGCCCTATCTGATTTTTCAACATCACAGCCTATTTCTTCATCTGAAAAAGAACATACTGCACAGTTGCCTGAATGTGATGCATTAAAAAAAACTTCAGGCAAATTTTTAAAAAAAGGTTTACCGTTACATTTTTCTACATACAGTATATCTTTTTCTCTTAATTCTAAAGGTTTAAGAAAATTATTTATTAAAATTCCGACGCCTAAAGATAAGTTTTTATCTTTTTGCATTTTCATTTTATTAATTTTATTCTTTCTGTATTCAGACATTTCCGTATAATATTTTGAAAACAGTTTTTTATTATTTAATTTATCTGTATTTAACAAATATACATAATTCATACTAAATCCGCCTTCATTACAAATCATTATATCAATAAACAGTAATTTTGTGAAGAAAATATTTTAAATTTTTTATAAAGATGATCAACTTTTATTATTTATGTATTTTTAATATATATTTTATCTAATTTCAGAAACTGTTGAATATAATTTTTATGTAAAATGTATTTCACTGCAAACCAATTGAAACATTCACTAAAATGCAAGTTGTGAATAGTTTCTTGCAAAAAATAACCAATATTTTCAGTTTTTAAAATTTTTATAAATAATTTTGCAATTTTTATTATTTTTATTGCAAAAGTTATTGACAAAATATATACAATATGGTAGAGTTATCAACAGATTGAATTAATAATTGTATGCCTCTGCAAATATAAGGCAAAACCTATTATTTTTTCTGAAAATATTTGCTGATAAATTTTTCAATCAATATGTTTAATAAGGAGTAGGTGCTTCTGATGGATAATTTCAGAACTCAGGAACCATTTGCAAAGCAAGGTCTTTACGACCCAAGGTTTGAACATGATAATTGCGGTATCGGTGCTGTTGTCAATATTAACGGTATTAAATCCCGACGTGTAGTTGACAACGCTTTAAGTATTGTTGAAACCTTGGAACATCGTGCAGGTAAGGACGCAGAAGGTAAAACCGGCGACGGCGTAGGTATTCTTCTGCAAATTTCACACGAATTTTTTAAAAGTGCGACAGCCGATTTAGGCTTTGATATAGGTGAAGAAAGAAACTACGGTATAGGTATGTTTTTCTTTCCTCAAAATGAATTGAAAAGATTGCAGGCTATGAAGCTTTTTGAAATAATCACAAAGAAAGAGGGACTTGAGTTTCTCGGCTGGAGAACTGTTCCAACAAATCCTTCGGTAATCGGTCAGAAAGCCCTTGAAAGCATGCCTTGCATTATGCAGGGCTTTGTTAAAAGACCCCCTAATGTTAAGAAAGGTCTTGAATTTGACAGGAAGCTGTATATTGCAAGAAGAGTATTTGAGCAAAGTAATGAAGAAACTTATGTAGTCTCTTTTTCAAGCAGAACTATTGTGTATAAAGGTATGTTTTTAGTTAAAGAGTTAAGGCAGTTCTTCTATGATTTACAAAGCGAAAAATATACCTCTGCCATAGCTACTGTTCACAGCCGTTTCAGCACAAATACAAATCCAAGCTGGCAAAAAGCTCATCCTAACAGAATCATCGTTCACAACGGTGAAATCAACACCATTACCGGTAATGCAGACAGAATGCTTGCCCGTGAAGAATCTATATCCTGCGAGATTTTAGAAAATGAATTAGATAAGGTATTCCCTATTGTTGATACTAACGGTTCAGACTCTGCCCGTCTCGATAACTCACTTGAGTTTATGATGATGGCAGGTATGCCGTTGCCGTTAGCTGTTATGATTACAATTCCCGAGCCTTGGAAAAACAATAAGACGATTACTTCTGCAAAGAGAGATTTTTATCAGTACTATGCAACAATGATGGAACCATGGGACGGCCCTGCATCCATTATTTTTTCAGACGGTGATATAATGGGTGCCGTTCTTGACAGAAACGGATTAAGACCCTCACGTTATTACATAACAACAGACGGCTTTCTTATTCTTTCTTCAGAAGTTGGCTGTATTGATATTCCCCCTGAAAAAATTAAAGTTAAAGAGCGTTTGCGTCCGGGTAAAATGCTTCTTGTAGATACAAAGAAAGGCAAACTTATTGATGATGAAGACTTAAAAAATTACTATGCAACAAGGCAGCCTTACGGTGAATGGTTAGACCAGAATCTTGTTTACCTGAAAGATTTGAAAATCCCCAACAAAAATGTACCGCAATTTGATAAAGAACATCTTGTAAGACAGCAAAAAGCATTCGGCTATACTTATGAGCAAATCAGAACAAGTATTTTACCGATGGCTAAAAACGGCAGCGAGCCTATTTCTGCTATGGGTACAGACTCACCTATTCCCCCTCTGTCTAAAGCAGACGGTCCCTTATTCAATTATTTTAAGCAGTTATTTGCACAGGTTACAAACCCTCCTTTTGATTCAATCAGAGAAGAAATAGTTACTGACACAAGCGTTCATTTGGGAAGCGATGGTAACATTCTGGTTGAAAAACCTGAAAACTGTCATGTTTTAAAAATCAAAAATCCTATTCTTACAAATACAGATATATTAAAAATTAAAAATATGAATGTACCCGGTCTTAAAGCGGCTGTTATTCCAATTACATATTATAAGAATACAAATCTCGCAAAGGCAATTGAGCATTTATTCTTTCTTGCAGACAAAGCATATAAAGACGGTGCAAACATTATTATTCTTTCAGACAGAGGTGTTGATGAATACCACGTTGCTATTCCGTCACTTCTTGCTGTATCTGCTATGCAGCAGCACCTTGTTTCTACAAAAAAGAGAACTTCAGTATCCATGGTACTTGAAAGTGCAGAACCCTGCGAGGTTCACCATTTTGCAACACTTTTAGGCTACGGTGCCTGTGCAATCAACCCATATCTTGCACAGGAAACAATTCGAGACCTTGTTGATACAGGCGCTCTTGACAAGGATTACTATGCCGCAGTAAACGATTATAACGATTCACTACTTCACGGCATTGTTAAAATTGCTTCCAAAATGGGTATTTCTACAATACAGTCTTATTTAGGTTCAAAGATATTTGAAGCGATCGGTATATCAAAAGAAGTTATAGACAAATACTTTACAAATACAGTCAGCCGTGTAGGCGGTATTACGCTTGATGATATAAGTGAGCGTTCTCACAGGCTTCACGCTTCTGCCTTTGACCCTCTTGACCTTAATGTTTTACTTGAGGTTGAAAGTGCAGGAAGTCATAAGCTGCGCAGCGGAAAAGAGGAACATCTATACAATCCCGAAACAATTCATTTGCTTCAGGAATCCACGAGAACCTGTAATTACGATTTATTTAAGCAGTATTCTGCCGCAATTAACAGAGAAGATCAAAATATGAATTTAAGAAGTCTTTTAGACTTTAACTTTCCCGAAGACGGCGGTATTCCAATTGACGAAGTAGAAAGCGTTGAAAAAATATGCCATAGATTTAAAACAGGCGCTATGTCGTACGGCTCTATTTCACAGGAAGCACACGAAACTATGGCTATTGCCATGAATACAATCGGCGGTAAATCAAATTCTGGCGAAGGCGGAGAAGATACCGAACGCTTAACTATTGGCAAAGACGGCCTTAACCGTTGTTCTGCTATCAAGCAGGTTGCGTCAGGAAGATTTGGCGTAACCTCCGAATATTTGGTTTCTGCCAAAGAAATTCAGATTAAAATGGCACAGGGTGCTAAACCCGGCGAGGGGGGTCATCTGCCCGGCAAAAAGGTTTATCCGTGGATCGCAAAAACAAGACATTCAACTCCAGGCGTAGGTCTTATCTCTCCTCCGCCACATCACGATATCTACTCAATTGAGGACTTGGCTCAGCTTATTTATGACCTTAAAAACGCTAACAAAAATGCAAGAATTTCTGTAAAGCTCGTGTCTGAAGCAGGTGTTGGTACAGTTGCTGCAGGTGTTGCAAAAGCAGGTGCGGGAGTAGTTCTCATTTCCGGCTACGACGGCGGTACAGGTGCAGCTCCCAGAAACTCCATTTACAATGCAGGACTTCCATGGGAACTTGGTCTTGCAGAGACACACCAAACCCTCATTATGAACGGACTTCGTTCTAAAGTTGTTATTGAAACTGACGGTAAGCTTATGACAGGCCGAGATGTAGTTATTGCAGCATTACTGGGTGCTGAAGAATTTGGTTTTGCTACTGCTCCGCTTGTTACAATGGGCTGCGTAATGATGAGAGTATGCAATCTTGATACTTGTCCCGTTGGAATTGCTACTCAGAACCCGGAATTGAGAAAAAGGTTTAAGGGCAAACCGGAATATGTTGTAAACTTTATGCACTTTATTGCCCAAGAGCTTCGTGAGTATATGGCTAAATTAGGTATAAGAACTGTTGACGAACTTGTAGGACGTTCCGATTTGCTTAAAGTTAAGGAATATGCAAAGGGTACCAGATGCGGAAATATTGATATGACTAACATTTTAAGCAACCCCTATATTAATACAGACGCACCTAGAATTTTCAACCCGAAAGACGTATATGACTTTGAGCTTGAAAAAACCGTTGATGAAAAGGTAATTCTCAAGAAAATGTCTGCCGCATTAAAGAATAAGAAAAAGAAGAAAATTGAAATAGATGTTACAAATACAGACCGTTCAGTTGGTACAATTTTCGGTTCTGAAATAACAAAACTTTACAACGATAATACTCTTGATGACGATTTCTTTACAGTTAAATGTAACGGTGCCGGCGGACAGAGCTTCGGTGCGTTTATTCCTAAGGGCTTAACGCTTGAGCTTGAAGGTGACAGCAACGATTACTTCGGCAAAGGTTTATCAGGCGGAAAACTTATAGTTTATCCTCCGGAAGGTTCAAAGTTTAAAAGAGACGAAAACATTATTATCGGTAATGTTGCTCTCTACGGGGCAACAAGCGGTAAAGCTTTTATAAGCGGCGTTGCAGGTGAAAGATTTTGCGTTAGAAATTCCGGTGCTATTGCTGTTGTTGAAGGTGTAGGCGATCACGGCTGTGAATATATGACAGGCGGTAGAGTTGTTATTCTGGGTAAAACAGGCAAAAACTTTGCGGCAGGTATGAGCGGTGGTATTGCTTATGTTCTTGATGAAGATTCTCACCTTTATATGAATATGAACAAAGAGCTTGTTACAGTAAGCGGTGTTACAGAAAAATATGATGTAGCAGAGCTAAAAGATATTATAAAAGAACACGTTAAATTAACTGGCTCACAAAAAGGTCAGCAAATTCTTGATAACTTTGAAGAATATCTGCCAAAATTCAAAAAGGTACTTCCAAACGATTACGCAAAAATGATGCAGACGATGGCTCTTATGGAAGAAAAGGGAATGAGCCCCGAACAGGCCAAAATCGAAGCATTCTACATCAATACAAGAAGTTAAGGAGGCGGATAATTATGGGAAAACCAACAGGCTTTTTAGATTATAACAGACAAAACAACAAAGGCACATCGCCTCTTGAAAGAATAAAGCATTATAACGAATTCCATACTCCTATGGATGAAACTGACAGAAAAAAACAAGCCGCAAGATGTATGGACTGCGGTGTTCCATTCTGTCAAAACGGCAAACCTATTATGGGAATGGTATCGGGCTGTCCGCTTAACAATCTTATTCCTGAATGGAATGACCTTATTTACACAGGTGAATATGACAATGCGGCACATCGTTTGCTTATTACAAATAACTTTCCTGAGTTCACATCAAGAGTTTGTCCTGCACTTTGCGAGGCAGCTTGTACCTGCGGACTTAACGGAAATCCGGTAAGTGTTAAGGAAAATGAAAACTTTATTATCGAATACGCTTTTTCATCGGGAATGATGAAAGCTAATCCCCCACAGGTAAGAACAGATAAAAAGGTTGCCGTAATCGGTTCAGGCCCATCAGGACTTGCCTGTGCCGCTCAGCTTAACAAAAGAGGTCACAATGTTACCGTTTATGAAAAAGATGACCGTATCGGCGGACTTTTAATGTACGGTATTCCTAATATGAAGCTTGAAAAGCAAATTATTGACAGAAGAATTGATCTTATGAAATCAGAGGGAGTAAGTTTTGTAACCAACGCAAATGTAGGCGAAAATATTGATGCTAAAGATTTATTAAATGAATATGATGCTGTTGTTCTTTGCTGTGGTGCTGGGAATCCCCGAGATATTAAAGCGGAAAACAGAGATGCCAAGGGTATTTACTTTGCAGTTGATTTCTTAAAGGCTACTACTAAAAGTTTGCTTGACTCAAATCTTAAAGACGGCAATTATATTTCTGCAAAAGGTAAAAATGTTGTTATTATCGGTGGCGGAGATACAGGTAACGACTGTGTAGGAACCTGTATTCGTCAGGGATGCAAATCTGTCATTCAGCTTGAAATGATGCCAAAACTTCCTGACCAAAGAGCCGAAAACAATCCATGGCCGGAATGGCCCAGAGTCTGCAAAACTGACTATGGTCAGGAAGAAGCTATTGAAAAGTTCGGCTCTGATCCAAGACTTTACCAGACAACAGTCAAAGAGTTTGTAAAAGACGAAAATGGCAATTTGAAGGGCATTAAAACCGTAAAACTTAAATTTGTTTATGATAAAAAATCAGGCAGAAATGTTATGCAAGAAGTTAAGGACAGCGAGGAATACCTTGATACAGAACTTGTACTGATTGCAGCAGGATTTTTAGGCCCTAAAAAATATATAGCTGATGCCTTTGGAGTTGCTACTAACGAAAGAAGTAATGTGGCAACCGAAACAGGAAAATACAATACAAATGTAGAAAAGGTATTTACAGCAGGCGATATGCATAGAGGTCAGTCTCTTGTTGTATGGGCTATCAGAGAAGGCAGAGACGCCGCCGCAGATGTTGACGAATACTTAATGGGTTATACTTGTTTAAAGTAATTAGCATAAATTAAACGGACTGTATTTTAATAAATACAGTCCGTTTTTTCGAAAATCAATTGGAATTTTGTATAAATCATTTAGGAGTTGCTCATTCCGTTGAGAATTTCGCCCAAATTATTGGGGTTGCTCAAGCCGTTGAGGATTTCGCCCATATCATTGGGTGTTGTTCATTCTGTTGAGGATTTCGCCCATATCATTGGGCGTTGTTCATTCCGTTGAGGATTTCGCCCATATCATTGGGCGACAATGGGCTCCTCGCCCCTTGACCCTCGTCCGCTTTTTGTAAAAAGCGGCGCAAAAACTTTTACTTCTTCAAAAAAGAAACTATACATCTATTAAATTGCTCCTCTTTTTTACTCACAAATTAAAATAACACTGACAACCCCTAATTCCTTTATTTTTTTAAAAAGCTTAAAAATCCCTTTTTTAAATATGGCTCACTTGATACCGTCATTACTTTATATCCTATCGGATTTATTACTTCTTCTATTCTCTGCTTTGAAAATTCATTTTCACTTATAATTACTGCTTGCCTCTTTGTATGTGATGAATTAACTTTCTTTACATCCAACGCTTTCCTTATTGCATCATTAACATGGGCCTCACACATACTGCATACCATACCATCTATACCTACTGTTGTTTTGATCATATTTCAGCCTCCATTAAAAGTTAGTTTGAACTAACCTAATAATAACACTAAAATATTTTCAAGTCAAGATTTATTAAATTACTTCAGCTTGTTATTCTTCTGGGCAGGGTTATCTATTAATTCACCTCTATAATCAAATCTTGAACCGTGGCATGGACAATCCCATGTTTTTTCCGTATTATTCCATTCAAGCTGACATCCCAAATGCGGACACTTTGATGATACTGCAAAAATTTTTCCGTCGTGCCTTTTGTAAATCCCTGCTTTCTTGCCTTTATACTCAATTATTTTTCCCACTCCTAAAGGTATATTATTCAAATTATTTTCAGCAGGTACAAACTTTTGTGCAGTTAAACTTTTTACGGATTGTCCTATTTCTTTTATCAGGTTTTTCATAGCAATTGATGTTACTTTTCTTTCTGATGAAAATGTCCCTGCAAAATTATTTTTTCTTCCTGTTATTAAATCTGAAATTATCATTGAGGATACCATTGAACCTGTCATCCCCCATTTATTGAAACCTGTGGCCACAAAATGATTATCATTATTTTTTGTAAATTTTCCTATATAAGGTATAGAATCAAGAGTCATGCAATCCTGTGCAGACCACCTTGCTATCTCTGTATAATCAGGATAATATATTTTTGCATTGTTTGCGAGCTGTTTGTATTTATCACCACTGCATTCACCGGTTCTGTGAGAATATCCTCCTAAAAGAATCATATCTTTATAACCTCTCAATGAAAGTCCGTCTGCATCAATTCCGTAATACATATTTTCAATTTTTTTATCAGATTTGATTGCAAGAACATAACTTCTTTCCTGATGCATTCGCATAAAATACATTTTGGGGAAATTAACAAAAGGAAAATGAGATGCTATAATTATATATTTTGCGGTAACGCTTCCTCTTTCTGTAACTGCTTTATTATCAATAATCTGTGTTACCTTTGTGTTTTCATATATATTCATATTTTCTGTTAAAGGCATTATAAATTTTATAGGGTTAAAAATCCCCTGATTTTTAAACTCTAAAGCGTTTTTTATTTCAAAAGGTAATTCTGTATCAATTGTAATGTTTGCGTTGATTCCCAGTTCTTTTGCAGCTTTATATTCATCATTTATTTTATCACTATCTGCCTTTGTATATAAAAATGATGATACCCGCTTAAAATCACAGTCAATTTTATTTTTATTTATAATTTTTTCATATTCATCAATTGCAATAGTATTTGCAAGAGCATAATTGTGAGCTGTTTTTAAATTAAATTCATTTACCAGCTTTGAATAAATTAACCCATGTTGAGATGTAATTTTTGCAGTTGTATTTTTTGTTTGACCTGATGCGATAGTGCTTGCTTCCAAAACAACTGTATTAATGCCGTTTTGCATAAGACGATATGCACAAAGTATTCCAGCCATTCCTGCGCCTATAACTACTGCATCTGTTTTTATATTTTTAGTTAAAGAATTTCGTAAATTATGTTCTAAATTATTGCTCCAAATTGACTGCATAAAAACCACCCGGATTTAGTATTAGCAGAGTGATTTTAATTATAAGTAAATTTTTGCTTTTAAAATGATTAAAGATATTGTAATAATTAAAAAAATAAAGTAATATTAAGTAAAAATTTAAACTTAATGAAAGAATTACTTATAAAAATTTATCTGGCAAGTCCATTTTTAATACGAAATTGTTCCATACAGATTAGAAATAAAGGCAAAGCTAAAAATCGGTAAATATAAGATATATATAACTTTTGGGGAGATAAACTCTGCAATAACATAACATCTGAAACCAATTTTATATTAAACCTTGCCTCAAAAGAATTATGTTTTTTATTAATAATTTATCAGACAAAGCGGTTTAAATCCGAGTTATATTCGTATCCAATTGATGTAAGCTTTGTTTTGATTTCATTTGTATCAACACACAGAGTTTTTGAAAGATCTTCTAATGAAGGGTAAAAATCTCTTAATTGAGTATTGATATATGACAAAAGTATTATAGGATCATTTGGAAGCTGCATTATTATTCTCCTTAATTTTAATTTTTATCAAATTATATACTCTGCAATTAAAAACTGCAATATTTGTATTATAAAAAATCCCTCTCAAAATTAATTGAGAGGGATTTTTAAATAAGTATTTTATTTCATTTTAATTTTAGCATCCTATGTTTCTCAATAAATTTTGCATTTCTTTTATTCCTCTTACCTGTGATTTTATTATGGCATTTAAAACAGGTACTAATTCAGGACAAATACTGAATCTAAGTGTAGTATTTGCCATTTCTACCGCACCTCTGTGATGTGGTATCATTTCCCACATAAAGTTACAGTTTATTCTGTTTGTAGTTTTCGAACATCTCATTCTCGTAAACATTGTCTGCATAATATTATCCATTATATGCTGATATGATGAAAGTCTTTGTCTGGAATTTTTATATTCATCACATTCGCATTTAATATTTTCCATATTTTCTATACTTTTGGTTTGTTCTTCAATAATTCTATTTGCAATATTCTGCAAGGTTTCATTTGATGTATATTTTAATATATTTTCAGACATTTCTATTGCAGCTTTGTGATGAGGTATCATCTGAACTATAAAGTTATGGGATATGCTGTTATTTAACTCTGCCTGTGTCATCTCTCTTATCATTTTATTAAGAATACAATAAAATTTATTGAGATATTCTTCTGTGTTTTCATCAAATCCGATTTGTCTGTTCATGATTTATCTCCTCCCTATTTAACATTATATTCAAGAGAAGATTATAGGTTAAACACAAATTATTTTTATCTTTACAATATAATAAAAATGCTCACTTATCAGCGAGCATTTTTATTTATAAATCCTGTAAATCTGCGGCGGTAATATCGTTTTCAAGATTATCTCTTGCCAGGTCATTATCAATTTCTTTATAAACATCAGCAATTGGTTTTTCTTCAACATAATGCGCTGAAAAAGGTGTTGTATGAAATACCTTTTGGTTCGGCGGGTAAGTACCCGTAATTATAGGACGAGCGTTTTCCTTACCGCTTTTTGCTTTTCCCTGAATTTCAGGAACTGATATTTTATCTTTTTTTGAATGTTGAATATTATCTCGGTAACGCTTCATACCCTGTTTTGCCATTATATATCACCTCGAAAATAGTGTATCCATACTAAAAATCAATATACAATAATGATAAAAGGTACTTACTCACGCAAGTACCTTTTTGAAAATTACTCCATTTATTTTGCAATTATTTTTGTAACACAGCAAGAGTGTTTTTAACAGCAATCAAGGCTTCGGTGGGATCATCAATATTATAAACTGCTGTTTCCATAGGGCAAAAGCCTGTATTTGTACGGTTTCTGATGGCTGTTACCGATTTATCAAAAACAGCAGCAATTTTGTTTTCAAATAATACTTTCTTTGCCGGTTCGCTTATCACAGGAGAGTAAACCTTTGATACACCGCATATCACATACAAATAAGCTGTTGCTTTTCCAACAACCTTATCTGCTGCTGAAAAGCCTTGTAAATTGGTTTTGCTGTCAATCCAATCAAGCAAAGGCTTCACACCTCTTTGTTTACTTGTAAATATAACATCATCTTTACACAAAACACAGGTATAATCACCGCTATTAAGTAACTTTTTTGCTTTTTCCAAATCATTTGAATTATTTTTCATTTTTTCTTATATTCTCCACACGATATACTATAAGAGGAATTAAAGTCCACTGTAAAGCAAGTCCGAAGACACCTGTTGCTATACTCATCCAAATTACTGAAATTGTAACGGTTTCATTTCCTAATGCATAAACAGAAATCAAAATTGCTATGGCGCGCACAAAACGTCCGCCAAATTGAGTTATCAAAACCTTTGCAATTGTAGGAATATTAACATTTCTTAAAAGTCCTGATATTAAGCCGTAAGCACAAAGCTCAATCATCATAAACGGTAGCATAGCGGCAACAGGCATTCCTGAAAGACCAAAACTTATAGCAGGTGAAAGAAGTCCTGAAATTGCTCCTGCATAAGGACCTGCGATAAGACCTACAAGAATGATTGGCAGATGCATTGGCAAAAATGCTTCGCCTAAAGTTGTTCCAAGTCCTGATATAGCTCCCATTAAATGAAACAGCTGTGGAAGTGCAACTGCTGCAACAATTGCACCTATTGTACATAAAGTTTGCGTTTTTATGGATAATTTATTTTTTTGTAATGTTTTTACTGTTAATTCAGACATAATTAAAATTCTCCTAAATATTTTTTATTTTTATTTATTAATTTATTCGTCTATACTGACAAGTTTATAGGTGCGACTGCCAAGACCAATTTTTTCGGCGTGTTCTAACGTAAGCAGACCGTTTCGGGATTCGATTCGCTCTACAAGAGATGCACCGTCTGCATCTTTTTGCTCATAAACTAAATCCACACAAGCCTGGTCAAGTGCAACGGGGTCGGTTGACGCAAGTACGCCTATATCCTGCATTTCAGGCTCGGCAGGATGACCGTCGCAGTCGCAATCTACTGACAACCTATTCATTACATTAACATATACAATTTTTTCGCCAAGATAATCGGCAACGGATTTTCCTGCTTCCGCCATAGCTTCAAGAAAAGCATTTTGCTCACCGTTCCAAATATCTGTAAAACTTGTTCCTCCGCTGTGTATCCAACATTTGCCTTTGCTTGAACCAATTCCGATAGAAATATTTTTTATTGCACCTCCGAAGCCTGCCATAGCATGACCTTTAAAATGTGAAAGAATAAGGTAGGAATTATATTTTGGAAAATCAACTCCCACATAGTTTTCGGTAAGACGGCTGCCGCCAGTTACCGGAAGTGTCATTGAGCCGTTTTCATCAAGAATTTTAACATCTGCAATTTGTGTAAATCCGTGTTCCTTTGCCACCTGATAGTGCTTTTCGGCGTCTGCACGAGAACCGCCGTATGCAGTATTACACTCTACGATAGTTCCATCGACATACTGAACCAAATCTTTAATAAGTTCCGGTCTAAGATAATTACTTGCAGGCGGTTCGCCTGTACTTAATTTTACGGCCGTCTTTCCCTCGTGTTTCCAGTTGAGTTTATCATAAACTGCCACTAACCCTTCAGGAGAAATATCTTTTGTCATGTACACAACCGAAACATTAGTTGAAGAATTTGATAAGTTTGTTTCATTCATAATATCATTCTCACTTTCATTAATTAATTTTTATATAAATTAAATTTTAATATCCTAAACCTTTGAGCCATTCCTTAATATCAGGTTCTGCTTCCTGAACATCATCTCTTGATACGGAATAACCATTTTCGTTTACTTGGGCGTTTGGTTCAAGTTCTGCGATTTTACTGATCGTGTTTGCAAATCCGCTGCCTCCGTGGGTATTAAATGGAATTACTTTTTTCCCTGATAAGTCATTATCATCAAAGAAAGAATATAAAATCATCGGCATATCTCCCCACCATATCGGATAACCAATAAATATCGTATCGTACTGGTCTAAATTCTTAACATTTTCTTTCAGCCTTGGACGGGCATTATTATTCTGCTCCTGCTTTGCAATACTTGTTAACTCCTGATGATTGGTTGTATAAGGTGTTTGAGGTTCAATACGGAATATATTCGCTCCTGTATTTTCCTGTATTACATAAGCTACATACTGTGTATTTCCCAATACTTCACCGTCAATCACAACTACGCTGTTATCTTCTTCTGTTGTCATATTATCTGCCTTATTTGTTTCGGGCATAGAAAAATACACCACTAGAATATTGCTGTCAGTATCTGTGTTATTTTCTTTCTGCGAGGATGTTCGAGATGTGTTTGATGACGATGCATCTGTACTTTCTGACGCGGTATTTATACCAGCGTCTGAATTATCTCCTGTTGACTGTTCACCGCTGCAAGCGGCCAAGCTGAATACAAGTATAATACTTAAAAATAATGCTGTAATTTTCTTCATTTTTTAAACTCCTTTAATTAATTTATTTTTTTTCAAACTCTAAAGCAACATCTTTTAACAGTTTTCTTATATCCAAATGCTGCGGACAAATCTGCTCGCATTTTCCGCATTTGATACAATCAGAGGCTTTTCCATTATTTACAGTATGTACATTATTATAATAATAATCTGTATTCCAGGTTTTGTAAATCTTTTTAGCGTTCATACACGCAAATAAATCAGGAATTAAAATTTTTTTCGGACACCCGCTTGTACAATAACGGCAGGCTGTACATTGAATTAATCCCTGCTCTTTAAATATTTTACAAACTTCATTTACAGCTTTAAGCTCATTTTCCGAAAGGGGTTTAAAATCCTTCATATAGCTTATGTTATCGTTCATCATCTCAATATTTTCCATACCTGACAAAACCATTATAATTCCGTCAAAACCTGCTGCAAAACGGATTGCATAGCTTGCCGGACTTCCGCCATTAAGATTATTAAAAACTTTTTTGGCTTTTTCAGGGAGATTTGCAAGACTTCCGCCTTTAACAGGTTCCATTACAATAACAGGCTTGTTATATTTTCTGCATACCTCATAACATTTACGGCTTTCAACAGAAACATCTTCATAATCTACATAATTAAATTGTATCTGCACCACTTCAATTTGCGGATATTCTTTAAGAATTTGCTCAAGTATTTCTGCTTTGTCGTGAAAGGAAATTCCGAAATGATTGAACTTACCTTCTTCTTTTAGTTCAAGAGCAGTTTCATAAGCACGGCATTTCTTATACTTTGCAAAAATATCCGCACTTTGAGCGTGCATTAAATAAAAATCAAAATATTCTACTCCGCATTCTTCTAACTGAATTTGAAACAGCGGTCGAATTTCTTCTTGCTTTTTAAAATAACTTGTGGAAAGCTTATTTGTAAGCACATAGCTTTCTCTGGGATATCTTTTTACAAGACATTCTCTCAAGACACTTTCACTTTTTCCCTCTACATACATGTGAGCTGTATCGAAATAATTAAATCCGGCTTCCATAAATGTATCAACCATTTTGCATACTTCTTTATAATCGACTTCTCCGTCACTTATTGGAAATCTCATACACCCAAGCCCAAAATTCTTTTTTATTTCGTTAAAATAAGTTTTCATTACATATTCCCCTTATTATACACGTTATCTTTATATAATTATTCATCTTATATTTATTTTACTAATTTATCTTATTTTAATCAATAAAAGTTTTAACTATTTTTTATAATGAAAACTTATGCAAAAAGCATAAAAAAGCTGCACCCGTAAAAATAAGTACAGCTTTATTTTATAACAGTATATTTTGCCGAATGGGCAACGACAATGGGGTTTTTGCCATTTTATCCTCGGTCGTTTTTTTAGAAACAAAAACTATAACTTTTCCAAGTCATAACCTTTAGTTTTTTATCAAATTTTTATTCTGAAACTGCTTTGAAAGCTTCTTTCAAGTCAAAAATTATATCATCAATATGTTCTGTGCCTATTGACAAACGTATTGTGTTGGGTTTAATTCCCTGCTCCTCAAGTTCTTTGTTATTAAGCTGTGAATGAGTTGTTGACGCAGGATGAATTACAAGTGATTTGACATCTGCAACATTTGCAAGAAGTGAAAATATTTGAAGATTGTCAATAAATTTCTTTGCTGTTTCTTCATCACCTTTAATTTCAAATGTGAATATTGAACCGCCTCCGTTTGGGAAGTATTTATCATAGAGATTTTTATATGGAGATGACGGCAGTGACGGATGGTTTACATTTTCCACCTGTGGATGATCTGCAAGAAATTCAATCACTTTCTTCGTGTTTTTAACGTGACGCTCAACACGAAGCGATAATGTTTCAAGACCTTGCAAAAATATAAATGCATGGAAAGGTGAAATAGTTGCACCTGTATCTCTTAACAGAATTGCTCTGATATAAGTTACAAATGATGCTCCCGGTGCTGCGTCAGTAAAGACTGCTCCGTGATATGAAGAATTAGGTTCTGAAAACTGCGGGAATTTTCCTGATGATTTCCAGTCAAATTTTCCGCTTTCTATAATCACTCCCCCGATAGCCGTACCGTGACCTCCAATAAACTTTGTTGCCGAATGTACAACAATATCTGCACCATACTCAAATGGTCTTAACAAATAAGGAGTTGCAAATGTACTGTCTACTACAAGGGGTATATTATGTGCGTGTGCAATTTTTGCAACTTTTTCAATGTCAATTATATTTGAGTTTGGGTTTCCAAGAGTTTCTATGTATAGCGCTTTTGTGTTTTCGTCAATTGCTTTTTCAAAAACACCCTCTTCATCAGGGTCAACAAATGTTGTACTTATCCCGTAATTCGGAAGTGTATGTGCAAGGAGATTATATGTTCCGCCGTATATAGTCTTTGCAGCTACAATGTTATCTCCTGCATTCGCAAGAGCTTGAATTGTGTATGTTACTGCAGCTGCTCCTGATGATACTGCCAATGCAGCTGACCCACCCTCAAGAGCTGCTATTCTCTGCTCAAAAATATCTTGTGTAGGGTTTGTCAGTCTGCCGTAAATGTTGCCAGCATCTCTTAAACCAAAACGGTCTGCCGCATGTTGGCTGTTATGAAATACATACGATGTTGTTGCATATATCGGAACTGCTCTTGCATCTGTTACAGGGTCTGACTGCTCCTGACCCACATGTAATTGCAGTGTTTCAAATTTTAAATTTCTTTCTTTTAATGTGCTCATTTTATTTACCTCTTTCTAATATCCAAATTATTTTATATCTTAAATTAACTTTTACTTGTATTTTGTTTCATACAGTAGTTTTACATTCGTCCGTTTCTAAAGTTATTTCTAAGTAAAATTCCAAAAATTAATTTCATTTTTCCTCCATATAATAATCCTTTTACATTATAAAAGTTTTTTACGGTAAATTTATCATACTTGAAAACCTACTAAATATATGGTATTATTAGTACAAGCTGAAGGGGGTATTTATATGAAAATTTCAACAAAAGGCCGCTATGCTTTGCGTATGCTTCTTGATCTTGCCGAACATCAAAATGACGGATTTATTGCATTAAAGGATATTGCAGCACGTCAAGATATTTCTAAAAAATATCTTGAACAGATTGTTCCCGTTTTAAATAGGTCTGATATTCTAAACACAAACAGAGGATATCAGGGCGGATATAAGCTTGCTAAAACTCCTGATAAATATACTGTCGGCGATATTTTAAGACTTACTGAAGGCAGTCTTTCTCCTGTTTCCTGCCTTGATCACGAACCGATAGAATGTGCAAGAAGCAGCGAATGTATTACTCTTCCTGTATGGCAAGGATTAAAAAAAGTAATTTGCGATTATCTTGACGGAATTACTCTTCAGGACATTCTGAACAACCAAAAAGCAAATTACGCAAATGATTATGTAATTTAATTTTAATTTATCCACAGGCACTACGATTTTTTATCATAGTGCCTTTTTATTTGTTTACTGCTTGCTTCTATTCTGCAAACATAGGTGTTGAAAGATAACGCTCACCTGTATCAGGAAGAAGTGCCACAATTACCTTACCTTGATTTTCCGGTCTTTTTGCAAGTTCTGTTGCTGCAAATACAGCCGCTCCTGAAGAAATACCTACCAAAACACCTTCTTTTTTAGCAAGTGTTCTGCCTGTTTCAAAAGCGTCTTCATTTTCAACTGCAATTATTTCATCATATATTTCTGTATTCAGTGTATCCGGTACAAATCCTGCTCCTATTCCCTGAATTTTGTGAGGTCCGGGTGTACCCTTTGACAATACAGGTGATCCTGCCGGCTCAACAGCTACTACCTTTATATTTGGATTTTTTTCCTTAAGATATTCGCCCACTCCCGACACTGTTCCTCCTGTACCTACACCGCCAACAAATATATCTACTTTTCCTTCTGTATCTTCCCAGATTTCTGGACCTGTTGTTTTACGGTGCATAGCAGGGTTTGCAGTATTTGTAAACTGACTTGGAATAAAACTGTGAGGAATTTCTTTTGCAAGCTCTTCTGCTTTTTCAATTGCACCCTTCATTCCCTTTGCACCCTCCGTAAGAACAAGTTCTGCACCGTATGCTTTAAGTAGATTGCGGCGTTCGATACTCATAGTTTCGGGCATTGTTAAAATAACTTTGTATCCTCTTGACGCTGCTACTGCCGCAAGCCCGATTCCTGTATTACCGCTTGTAGGCTCTATTATTACTGACTCTGAATTAAGAATCCCATTTGCTTCAGCATCTTCAATCATAGCCTTTGCAATTCTGTCCTTTACACTTCCTGCAGGATTAAAATATTCAAGCTTTGCAATAATTTTTGCAGACAGGTTCTTTTCCTTTTCATAATTTTTAAGTTCCAATAGAGGTGTACCGCCTATAAGGTCTGTAATGCTTTCAAATGTTTTCATGGTAAATATCTCCTTTAATAAATATAAAATACTATTTGTATTTGTTTAGAATCTTGCAATTAGTTTAAGATTCAACATCGCTTTGTTTTAATAATATGTTTCATTTACAAAACTCCAATCTGTAATAAAATACAAATATTTTAATAACTGACTAAACCTATTAGTTTGATAGGCTTAATTATATCACTATATTATTTTCTTGTCAACAGTATTTTCATAATTTATAAATTTATTTTTATTTCTTAACAATACAATCCTTCGGATTGCATCATAATACTTATTAAACATATATGTATCATATTATACTCTTAATTTATTTGACAATATGAGTAAATATGAATACAATAAAAAATGTTGAAACTATAAAACCTTATTACTTTTTAGCAGGTTAATATTTATTTTTCTTGAGGAGATTTAAAATGTTAGACCAGTTTTCAAGAACCCAATTGCTTATTGGCAAGGACGGAATGAATAAACTTAAAAATTCAAGAGTTGCGGTTTTCGGTATCGGAGGTGTTGGCGGTTATACTGTTGAAGCACTTGTTAGAAGCGGAATTGGTGCAATTGATTTAATTGATGATGACAAAGTATGCCTTACAAATATTAATCGACAAATTTATGCAACAAATAAAACTGTTGGAAAATACAAGGTCGATGTGGCTGAAGATAGAATTTATGAAATAAATCCTAATGTCAGAGTTGTAAAACATAAAAAATTTTATATGCCTGAAACCTCAAATGAGTTTGATTTTTCGAAATTCGATTATATTGTTGACACTATTGATACAGTTAAAGGAAAAATTGAACTTGTTATTCAGGCAAATGCAGCAGATAAACCTATTATAAGCTCAATGGGAGCCGGAAATAAAATGGATCCCTCTGCATTTGAAGTAGCGGATATTTATGAAACATCTATTTGCCCTCTTGCGAGAGTTATGAGGTATGAATTGAAAAAACGCGGAATAAAAAAGCTTAAGGTTGTTTATTCAAAGGAAAAGCCTGTTACCCCTATTGAAGATATGACCATAAGCTGCCGTACAAATTGTATTTGTCCTCCCGATACTAAAAGAAAATGTACACATCGCAGGCAGGTTCCGGGAAGTAATTCCTTTGTACCTGCAGTTGCAGGACTTATTATTGCAGGCGAAGTAATTAAAGATTTAATAAATTATAACTGATTCACAATTGCAAAATTTAAATATTGTTTTTCAATTAAAGATTAATAAGGAAGATTTTATGAGCTTTAATTTTAATGATCCTTTTATTATAAAGAATATGTACAAAGGTACTTTTGGAATTGAAAAGGAAAGTTTACGTATAGATACAAAAGGATTTCTTTCACATACAAAACACCCTTTTTATGATAATCCTCACATTGACAGAGATTTCTGTGAAAATCAAATTGAAATTGTAACTGATGTATATGAAAGTACGCAGTCTGTTTATGACCATCTTGAAAGAATTAATAACACGGTTTTAAAATGTCTTAACAATTTAAAATCAGGCAAAGAACTTTTATGGCCTTTTTCAAATCCTCCCTACATAAAAGGAGAAAATGATATTCCTATTGCAAGCTTTAAAGAAAATTTTAAGGGAAAAGAATTATACAGAAAATATCTTGCTGAAAAATACGGTAAAAAGAAAATGCTTTTTTCTGGAATACATTTTAATTTTTCATTTGGCGATGAACTCTTTGAAGAGGGTTACAATGAAAATATAAGCAGCTCTTTTACCGACTATAAAAACAATATTTATCTTGAACTTGCTAAAAAAATTACAAGTTATAGCTGGCTTATTGTTTATTTAACCGCTGCAAGTCCTGTAATGAACGGCTCGTATATTGACGAAAGCTTAATCAAGAAAAATATAGTAACACCTTATTCCTCTGTCCGCTGCAGTGAAATAGGATATTGGAACAATTTTATTCCCATACTTAAATATGATAATCTTAAAAACTATATAAGCAGTATTCAATACTATGTTGACAAAGGTCAGCTTAAATCTTTTTCAGAACTTTATTATCCAATAAGATTAAAATCAGGCGGTGAAAACTCCCTTGAAAGTTTAGCACTTACGGGAGTGAACCATATTGAGCTCCGTATGCTCGATTTAAATCCACTATCGCCAGTTGGTATAATGAAAGAAGATTTGGATTTTATACATATACTTATTATTTATTTAATGTCACAAAATGACGAAGATTTCACGGAAAATAAACAAATAAAGGCTGTAAAAAATGTTAAGCTTGCTGCTAAATTTGACGATGAAAATACTGTTATAAATTTTTTAAATGAAAAATTGCCTCTAAAATCAACAGCATTGAAGATTTTATGCAATATGGAAAATTTCTTTAAAAAGTATGGTCAGACAGACGCTTTAGAAATTATTAAATATCAAAAGGACAAGATTTTTGATAAAAACAAAAGATATGCCAAAATCATAAGAAAAAATTTCGGAAAAAACTATGTTGAAAAAGGTCTTGAACTTTCTTTTGCATACACTGACAGCATTTGTAAGAAGATTACCATGAATGTGTGAAATATTTGGCATCTTATATATAAGAAAATATTGTATATAAAAACTTACAACAAAAAACATAACACACGGTATCCTAACTTTCCGAGTTTGTGCGTTAGTGCTTTGGTGGCGCGGATGGTTTTATAGATGAACACTCGATAGAAGTATATGTATCCCCGCTGAACGCTGCTTCAATATCGTTCAACGGAATGTTCTCTATGCGCAGCGGTCGCCTGCTGGCATTGAGAATCAAGGTAAAATAATCATCGTACAGATAAATCGAGTGAACAAAAATATTGATGATCGCCCGGCGCTTGTTTACATCGTCAGCGGGCAGCTTGCGCACATAATCAAGAAAAGCATAGATCTGCAGCTCAGTCAGGCAGATATTCCTGTTCTGCTTGATGGCAAGCTGTTCTTCCAGTTCTTCTTTCTCTGCTTTCCGTTGATTTAGCCGCTCCGTCAGCATGGCGACCGATTGACCCTGTTCAATGCCTCGCCAAAGATTTTCTATGGCGATGTCCGCCTCCTGAATGGCCTTCTTTAACGCCTTCACAGAAAAGCTGTCAGAACTTTTGTTGCATTCTTCCGCTACGGCTTTTGCAATAAACACAATGTTTTCCTTGATCAGCAGGGACAGACATTTTGCTACGACACGGTCTTCGATTAGCTGCTTTGTGATGATCTTCTTTTTGCACTTTCTTTTTTCGGATTCGCAAAACTTGTGGATCTCCGGGGCAAGAAATTTTGCAAACGAAGTCAGCAGTTCTTCCGAAATCTGTACCTCATTTTCACAGACTTTCACATCCTTCTCCATAGGCGTACCCTTACCGTGAATCTCGATCCCGCTGCCGGATGAGAAATTTGCGGTAATGCTCATAGGCTTTGATGACGAAATCCTCCGCCTGTTTGGGATTTGCGTTTGGGACATATTTGCGGATCTGTTCCATCGGCAATTTGAACATTTCCCGCTGATTGGCTTTTTCCTCTCGCATAATGCCCTCAATGACCGCATCGGTGAGCAGTCCGTCCCGATCTGTCTTATGGAGCCGGAACACCTGCGAATAAGACGGGGTGCAGTCGTTCATCTCGCATTGTTCCAGAATTGCTTTTTGCGCCCACGATTCGAGATACGAAAGCTCCACGCCTACGGAAAGCGCCATTTTATCCTCGTCCATTTTGTCGAGGAATTCGGGGTCAGGTAGGTCAGGCGGATAGCTGCGCTTTGCTCTCGTTCAGATTTGCTTGCAGATCGGAAACCGTGCGAATGCCCTGTTCCCGCAGAAAATGGTAGTCGGCTATCATCTCTTCACATCCTTTTCCGCCGCCCGTAGATTCGGCGACAGCAGCATAACGTCGGCAAGCTCGGCTGCGATTTGAATGACCGCTATGATAAGATAAAACAGCGTATCTATCAAAACGGCTGCGGCATCATATCTGTGGTCGATGGCAAAATCCAGCTTTCGCAGTTCTTCCTCAAGCGGAAAACTTTTCGGGTGGTAGGGAGGTCGGTATTCCAATGTGTACCGTCGAAACCGATTGACCGCATTTTCATCCAGCTGCTTTAGTACGGCCTCTTTTGCAAATCCGATATTACCAAGCCGAACTGCTCTCTCTCACTGCTTGGCTTTGACCGAAAAGTGCACCAGATCGAGCGTGTATCCGAGCGCATGAAGCTGGCTTTCAAATTCTCTCGTATTGACCGCAAAGGACAGGCAGTATTCCACGTCCTCCCGCAGGTAGTCCCGGTGCGTTTTCCTGCACGCCTTGTGCGCCCAGTATTCCTCTTTCTTACCATTGCTGTAAAACTCGCTGTTTTTCAGCACCGACAGACCGTGTTCCCAGCAAACAGCGTCAGAGATTTTGCGCAATTCCTTGTGATCTCCGATTTCGTTTTTGAATTTTGTGACGTCCCGAAACGAGCAGGGATTTACAACGAAATGGCAATGCAAATTGTCTGTGTTCAGATGAACGGTCACAAGCACCTGATAACGGGGTCTCGCCTGTCGTCTCGGTCGGTGCTTCTGATTGCTATCGCAATCAGAGGTCTCCACCAGAGACACGCACCCCACATCCTTTTCACCGCTTCTTTGCCTATTTCAAACGCCTATTCCGGCGTAACCTCGCCGGCTTTGAAGCTCTGTATGCCGTGATAGGCGACGACCGTGCCCTTCATTCCGAACTGCCGCTGTACGGCGGTCATCTCGGCATAGACGTTCTGCGCCGAGCAGTTGATGCCGACGACAAACAGTTTGCGGTCGGTTTTTCCGTCGTTTTCGGCGTAGCGCAATGCAGCATACAAATCCGCATCGAGGTATTCCGGCGAAGTGGTTTTGTCGGGATTGTCGGAGTAGTCGAGCGTAGCTTTCAAATTTTTATAAATCGGCCAAAAGCCTGTAACAGCCACGTCGCTTCACCTCTTTCCCGGCAGTAAAAAGTCCGCTGTGAGTTGTTTCAGCACGGTGCGGATTTCTTCGTCAAGCTCTTGCGAGCTTGCTTTGTCTGCCAGAGCACCGAGCTTTTCAAGGCAAACGAAAAGAGCGTCGGGCGGAACCGATCTCGGTTCGTACCCCAACGCTCTTTGCTTGACATATTCGGTTGTTGACAGCCCGCATTTTCGGGCTTTGAACTTTTTTTGTCTTTTTCTTTTGCCGTAACTCTTACGGCGATTCGCAATTCTTTCCCCATAATATTACTTCTCCTTTCTGGAGTATTGGGGGCGGTAAGCCCCCAAAAAAGAATAAATCCGTAATCAAAGCGGATTTTGATTGGGACTTTGGCACACAAAGTCCCTGCTTGTTACGGTGTGAGACGCACACCGTGGGTTAATATTTCGGTACTCTCCTTTGTCTGCACCGTGCAGGAACGAGACCTCCGGCGCACAGTGCCATATTGACACAGAATTCACGCCGGAATCGTCTGTTTAAGCCAAAACCGGCAGGATTTAGCTTAACCGAACATCTCCAAATCTTCAAGGACATTTTGGGCGTTCTCCGCTTTCTGTTCCTCGGTTAGTTCCGTCAGAGTGACCGCTACGGGAGATTGCGGAGCCTCTATTGCAACCGTCTGTACTTCTTCTCGAAAAATCTGCCGGATCTGTTCCAGCAGGGTGTCATTCTCGGAAGCATCTCTGTTCATTGCGGCGATCACGGCCTCCACGATGAATTTATTGCGGGTCTTTTAGAGAGACTGCAAATATTCGGCGGCTTTCTCCTCGTCGGCAACGTCGGCGTTGAACCGATAAAAATTCTTGACCAGACAACCGCCTCCGCCCGTGATATACAGCGTCATCGTATTTTCGTCATAGCCGTGTTCCCGTAGCCTGCGAAAGATGTCGTTCACATACTCCGCCGCCACGGAGCGGATGATCTTCAAATCGGCGGGAGCGATGTTCGCCGTTCCCGCCGAAACTCTTTTGCCATCGCCGCAAGAGTGAGTACATAGTAGTCCTCGTCCCGTGCCTTGTCCGGAAGAAATTTCTTGTGCTCTTACCGATGAGATAATACTTGCAGCCTAAGGTGAGCATCTCACCCGTAAACAGCGGCTCGGCGTCGTAGGCAAGATTGCCGGTTGGAAAACAGCAGTTGGCGCACGCTTTTTGCACAAGCCTATGAACGGCGGCAGACTGCCTCGGCGTCAGTTTCCATACCATTTGGTTTTTCGCTCCTTTCCTTTTTCGGGCAACAAAAAAGCCGCCGGTTTCCCGACGGCCATGCTTGTGTAATTCGTGAGGGTTTCGCTCCCTCTACTTTATAGAATATAGCAAAAAGCAAAAATCAAATGGAATAGCATAACATGGTATAAACAGAAAACGCAACACGCATGAGCAATTGATTTATCTGTGTTTTTGTGGTATGATAAAAGAAAATCACATGTATAGTAAACAGGCAAATCAAAAGATTTTCTCAAATGTTTTTATGCGGAGGTGCGTTTATGACCCCGTTTTTATCGGCGGAATATCGGGACGGTCGAGTGCGTATCGGCAGAAAGACTTATGCGGCAGGCGCTTATGCCGTCCATCTGCTGAATCAGTATTACAAAAACGATACCGCCGCAAGGCTCAGCGTGTATAAGCGGCACGGTTGGAATGTGATGGAACAGCTGCCCACCGGGTATTTAAGCCAGGATGATTTTCTCGGTGCAGGAGAAGAAATCGGGCATATTCCCGATACGCTGCCAACTTTCAAGCCCTTTGATCTGATGGATATTCCCCCGAGCGAAACAAAATTGCCGAACGGTTCTCTTTGAACAATTACCGCAAGCTGACGGAATATTTCCGCCGCCGTTCCGCTGTGGAGAGCCGAACGCAAAGCGAGTTGGATTTGAGCTTTCTTCCCACAGAATATAACAAAGACATCTTCAAGAGCGCAACAGATTTCATAGCGGAAATCTCCGAAACCCTTTCGTTCTACAATGCCATTTCTGATAATCTGAAAACGACGCACAGACAGCTCAAAAAATTCACAAGCCGGATAGAGGAAGCAAGCCGTCTGGACGAGGAACACCTTTTGCCAATCGCGCTGAAAGTGTTCGATTCTGCCGCGTTTCCCGTCCGCACGGAGTATGTACCCCAGCAAAAGAACACCCAAACAGTTAAGGTTCCACTAAGGTAGCAGAATATAATAAAATTAGGAGGTGAATACGGTGAAGCTCTTATATGCAGAAGACGAAAAAAGCATGGCGGAAGCCGTGACCGATATTTTGCATTATCATAAATTCATCGTGGATACGGTGTATAACGGAAACGACGCCTATACTTATGCGATCTCGGAGCAGTATGACGGGATCATCCTTGACATTATGATGCCGGGTCTTACCGGAATTGAAGTGCTGACAAAATTGAGACAGGCCGGGAATAAAACGCCGATTTTGCTGCTGACAGCCAAAGCTGAGGTGGAAGACCGGGTAGCGGGGTTGGACGCCGGCGCAGACGATTATCTGCCAAAGCCTTTCAGCATGAAAGAGTTGCTGGCACGGGTGCGTGCCATGCTCCGCCGCAGGGAAACCTTTACGCCGGACGTGCTGACCTTCGGCAATATCTCACTGAATATGCAGAGCTTCGAGCTGTCCGGCCCGGAGCAGAGCATGGTGCTGCCCAAACTGGAATATCAGGTCATGGAGCTGCTCATGCTCAACCACGGAATCTATCTTTCCACAGAAGATATTCTGACAAAGGTTTGGGGGTATGACACCGAAGCGGATATTGGAATCGTATGGGTCTACCTCTCTTATCTGCGCCGGCGTCTGAGCAGCCTTCATGCCAATATTGAGATTCGTGCGAAACGCAACATCGGATATACCTTGGAGGTCATATCATGATCAAAACGCTGCAAAAGAGATTTATATTCTCGGCGATGCTTGCCGTCAGCATCCTGTTGATCGTTCTCCTCGGCGCAATCAATGTCGGGAATGTTCTGCTGTCCGAGCGGCAGAGTCGGCAAACGGCCAATATGCTTTTGAATGAAGAACTCAGGGTGCAGCCGCCGAGAGAAGAACGCCCGCGGGATTTTTTGGATCTGCCGATGGATGCCAATACCAAAATGTCCGCTGTTTATTTTACCGTTCAGGTAGGAGCGGATCACACGATTTTCGGCGTCAACACCGAACGGATCGCGGATATTTCCGACGAGGATGCCGCAAATCTTTGCAGGCAGGTAATGGAGCAGGATCGATCCGAGGGAAAAATTCGGAATTTCCTGTTTCGTGCCGCCGAGAATCAGAAAGACGGCAGCCTGATTTATCTGTTTCTGGATACGACCGTGCAGCAGCACACCATTCTTCGGGTCGCATTCTTTTCGCTCACAGCCGGACTTTTGTGTTTTGTCTCCATGCTCCTTCTTGTCATGCTGATCTCGAAAAAGGCGATCCGTCCCATTGCGGAAAACATCGAGCGTCAAAAACAATTCGTTACCGACGCCGGACACGAGATTAAAACACCGCTTGCCATTATCCTTGCCAACGCGGAAGCGATGGAGCTGTATCAGGGAGAAAATAAATGGCTGAAAAACATCCGGGAACAGACCGTCCGGCTGAACGGACTGATGCAAAATCTGCTGGCCCTTGCCAAAGCGGATGAAAGACAAAACCTGATGCGCATGGAGGACGTCTCCCTTTCATCGGAAATTTCGGAGGCGCTGGAAGCCTTTTCCGAACCGATGCGGCTTAAAGAGCTCAAGCTGTCGGCGCAAATCGAACCGAACCTCGTTCTGCGGGCGGATCGGGAACAAATCCGCCGGCTGCTCTGTGTGCTTTTCGACAATGCGGTGAAATATTCTCCGCCGCAAGGCGAACTTCAGATTTCCTGTCAGTGTGACGGAAAGAAAATCAACTTTACCGTTCAGAATCAATGTGAGAAGCTGCCCGATTGTCCGCCCGGAAAGCTCTTTGACCGTTTCTACCGCAGCGACGCTGCCCGGACACGGGAAACGGGCGGCTACGGAATCGGGCTTTCAATCGCCAAAACCATTGTGGAATCACACGGGGGCACCATTTGTGCCACCTACGTTCCGCCGAATCAAATTGCCTTTACTACAACATTTCCGCAAAGCGCAAAAAAGTCTGCAAATTAGCAGACTTTTTTTGTTGGCGCTAAGGTTCCGCTAAGGTTCGTGTCGTATTCTAATCTTGAAAGGAGGCGGTAGAATGAACTTTCGGCATGAATGGAAAATAGAAATCAATCCGGCCGATCTTTTGGCGCTGCGCAGCCGGCTGCGCGTTCTTATGGAATCGGATGAACACGCCGTAAACGGCAGATACCAGATACGCAGCCTGTACTTTGACACGCCGGAAGACCGTGCGCTGCGGGAGAAAATCAACGGCGTGAACCGACGGGAAAAATTCCGCATCCGCTATTATAACGGCGATATCGGCTTTTTGAGCTTGGAGAAAAAGAGCAAGCTGAACGGCTTGTGTAACAAACAGGCCGTACAGATAACAACCGAGCAGGCACAGGCGCTTGCCGGCGGGGGCATTCCGCAAACCCGGCAGAATGCGCCGCCGCTCTTGCAGGAACTCATCTATAAGATCAAAACGGAAAGACTTCGGCCAAAGGTTGTTGTGGACTATATCCGGGAGCCGTTTATCTACCGGCCGGGCAATGTCCGAGTCACCTTTGATTATGGAATTCGCACAGGTCTTACATGTACCGATTTTCTAAATCCAGAGCTCGTGACGGTTACGGCAGGAGACGCTCCGGTCTTAATGGAAGTGAAGTGGGACGCCTTCCTCCCGGACGTGATTCGGGATGTCATCCAGATGACCGGGCGCAGAGCGTCCGCCTTCTCAAAATACGCTCAGTGCCGTATTTACGGCTAATCTACGCAGAAAGGAATCAAAACTATGACATTCAGTGATATTTTCAAATCCAGCTTTTTAGAGAACATTTCCAGTGTAACCATCCTCGATATGGCACTGGCGCTGGTATTGGCCTTTGGCCTTGGTATCTTCATTTTTCTGATATATAAAAAGACCTACAACGGTGTGATGTATTCGTCTTCCTTTGGAGTCACGCTGATCGCACTTACCATGATCACCACGGTGGTGATCCTCGCCGTTACATCGAACGTGGTGCTTTCCCTCGGTATGGTCGGTGCGCTGTCCATCGTACGTTTCCGAACGGCGATCAAAGAGCCGCTGGATATCGCTTTCCTGTTTTGGTCGATTGCCGTAGGCATCGTCCTTGCGGCGGGCATGATCCCGCTGGCGGTGATCGGCAGCGTCATTATCGGGCTGATTTTGCTGGTGTTCGTCAACCGAAAGTCTCACAGCAATCCCTATATTGTGGTGTTACAATGCAATAGCCATGAGAACGAGCAGGCGGCAAAGGCGTATCTGGAGAAACGAACCAATCGCTGCGTGGTAAAAAGTAAAACGGCACAAAAAGGCAACATTGAGCTGAATCTGGAGATCCGCCTGAAAGATGACAATACGGATTTTATCAATGAACTTTCTAACATGAACGGCGTGTCAAGCGCAGTACTCGTAAGCTATAACGGGGAGTACATGGGATAAGGAGGATCCTTATGGCAACACATAAGCGTATCAATGCGATTTGCATCGGAATCACCGTGTTCACCCTGCTCCTGACGATCCTGTTTATGAACGGAAAAGCACTCGGTATTCAGGCAGTTGCAAGTGAAGAAAACAGCGATGCCATGTTTACGACAAACGATCTGGATGCTGCGTGGGACACCGCAGGGGCAACAAAGATCACCCTTTCGGACGAAGGCAGTACGGTGAGCGGCAACGGCGCTTACGTCTATGACGGGGACATTCATATCGTCTATGCGGGGAAATATATGCTTTCCGGGAAATTGACAAACGGCTCGGTCATCATCGAAGCGGACGGCGACGATAAGATATGGCTGATGCTGGACGGTGCAGCTATTCACTGCGAGGACAATGCGGCCATTCGTGTAGAACAGGCGGGCAAGGTATTCATGACCTTGCAGGACGGTACCGAAAACGCCATGTCTTCCGGCTCAGCTTACAGCGAGGAAACGGTTTCTGCCGGTGTGGATGGAACGATCTACTCTAGAGACGATTTAACCATTAACGGAGCCGGGTCACTTCAGGTGACGGCGCAATATCAGCACGGAATCGTGTGCAACGATGATTTTGTTGTTACGGGCGGCACATTAAATGTAACAGCCACACGGGATGCAATCCATGCCAATGACAGTGCGCGGATCAAAGATGCAAATATCTCGCTTTCCGCAGGCGACGACGGGATCACGGTCTCCAATGACGAGGAAACGTCGTTTCTCTATGTGGAATCGGGCAACATCACCATCCCGTCCTGCTATGAGGGGCTGGAGGCAGTCCAAATCACCATTGCCGGCGGAAAACTGGACATTTCCGCCACGGACGACGGACTCAACGCAAACGGGTACGGCGGAAGCTCCGTGATCAACATTACCGGCGGAGAAATCACCGTCACGGTGGAAAACGGCCGGGACGCGGACGGGATCGACTCCAACAAGGATATTTATATCAGCGGCGGAAAGCTGTTTATCAGCGTCAGCGACAACGGCGGAAGCTGTGCCATCGACTACGGCAGTGAAAACGGTGGCAAATGTGAAATCAGCGGCGGAACGGTTCTTGCCTGTGGGAGCAGCGGCATGGCGGAAGGATTCGATTCGACTTCCACGCAGGGCTTTCTGATGCAAACCACTTCGGCATCGGCAGGAACAACCGTAACGGTCAAAGACGCCGACGGAAACGAACTGCTTTCAGAGAAGGTTCCGTGCAGCTTTTCTTCTGTTCTCGTCAGCACGCCGGAAATGAATGTCGGGGATACCTGCAAGCTGATTGTCGGAGATACCGAAACAGAAATGACCATTGATAATGCTTCAAGCGGCGGTGGGTTCGGCGGTTTCGGTGGCAAAGGAATGTCCGGCGAAAACGGTTTTGGCGGTGGACAGATGCCGGACAGGGGCGATTTCGGCAGGAACGGCGAGGCATTTGACGGCGGTTCAGCCGATGAAACACAAGATAGCGAAAGCACGCAGAAGAACAGCAAGCTGTCGGTGACCACTGTCACACCGGCGGTCAGTCTGTTGAGCACTGCCGGGACGGAAAATCAAGACGGAAATGCAGCGGACAACAACGCTCCATCCGAAACACAAAATGGAAATACACCTACTAGTTCCCCCGGAAACGGCGAAGCGAGAGATATGCAACCGCCGGAGATGCCAAACGATGCGGATAGAAACATGACAACTCCCGACCTGCCGCAAAACGGAGCAGAGGGCGATATCCCATCCGACCTGCCGCAGGAAAATATGCCGGATTCTTCGCAAAATGGAGATAGCAGCAACGGAGCCCAGCCGGGGTTCCCGCAGGGCGGCGGAAACTTTGGCGAACGGCCAAACGGCGGAAATATGCAAAACCCAAACGGGAATATAGAAGAACAGGAAAACGCCGCTCAACCGGCAAATACAGGAACGCCAATTTCATCGGAACAGTTCCTTCTGTTGGGAATTTCATCGGCTGTTCTGCTATGCGGATGTATGATTGCATTCCTCTATAAACGAAGAGGCTGAGGAACAGAGTTTATCAATCGAAACGGCGGCGGGAATCACTTCCTGCCGCCGTTTTTCGTTAGTTGTATATCAAATCGTTATGAACGATTTCCACTGCCCGGCTTCGGATGTTGTTCATCCTAGCAACCCACGCCATTTGGTTTTAATCCTTGAGTGCTTCGGTCGCGCCCCCACGTTCCGCCATCTGTTGTACCAGTCGGAAAAACATTTCGTACGCTTGCCGTTCGATGTCAGCAAGATAGCTGTTCAGCTTACAAGTGGTCAGTAGGTTGTAATACAGAATGCGGTGATGCTCCTTAACATACCGCCTGTGCCGCTGTCCCCATATACCGATAGGCTGTTCTTCCTCTGCGGGTAAAGTCAGGCAAGGGAGCAGATAATCACCATGCTGTTCGTATCGTCCGCCCGTTTGCTCAAAGGTTGTTTTTGCAACAGAAATAACCTCCTTGTACTTTGATGATCCCATTTTACAAGGAAGCCTTCGTTTTGACGAATGTGCGGATAAGCAAAACCGCCGCCTCAGAGTTTTCTCTAAAGCGGCGGCTTTCTGTTCGGTATCAGAGCAACACCTTCACGGCAAATCCGCCACTGAAATAATAGGTGTTCATCCAATACCCGGTTGGTGGAGGTGAGGAGAATCGAACTCCTGTCCGAAAATTGTTTGCCAAGGTTTTCTCCGAGTACAGTTATTGTTTTTCAATTCCCTTAATAATACGCCCAATAACAGGCTTATTATTTTGGTAGCCCCTTATGTGTGACGAAATTCGAGGCAATATTTCGTTCACATTTACCACTAATCGACGCCCATATTTCTGCCGTGGTTTTCAGAAAAAGGACGAGCAGCTGCTTAAGCAGCTGCTAATTCAACTGTATTTTTGTCAGTTATTTTAAAATTGCGGTTTTATAAGCGGTCCCGCACCGCTACTCGCTTACCAAGGTTTACAATCCCCGTCGAAACCTTTACACCCCCATATATTACAGTACAAAAATGTTTTTGTAATTTTATTATTTATTTTTTCAAAAACTTTCCGTACATTAAAAAGCGGTAATTTTGTCTTCTCTAAATGCGCTGTTTTTCCTTGATTGCTCTTTCCATATCTCGCTTTGCACTTTTTTCGGCCATATCTGCACGTTTATCATAAAGTTTTTTACCTTTACATAGACCTATCTGCATTTTTACCCTACTATCTTTAAAATACAGGCTGATTGGTATTAAAGAGTACCCTGTTTGCTTTACTATTCCGTAAAGCTTCATAATTTCTCTTTTGTGCATTAAGAGTTTTCTTACACGCATTGGATCCTTATTAAATATATTTCCCTGCTCGTAGGGTGAAATATGCATTCCGTTTACAAAAAGCTCTCCTTTAACTACCGAACACCAACTGTCTTTAAGGTTTACTCTGCCCTGCCTTATGGATTTTACCTCTGTTCCGCAGAGTTCAACACCCGCTTCAAAACTTTCTTCAACAAAGTATTCCCTATGAACTATTTTATTTTGAGCTATGGTTTTTAGTGAACTTTTCATTACAATTCATTTCTTCCTTCAAGAGCTCTTGCCAGTGTGTTCTCGTCTGCATATTCGAGATCTCCGCCTACGGGAATACCATACGCAAGTCTGGTAACTTTTATTCCCATTGGTTTTAACAATTTTGATAGATACATAGCTGTTGCATCGCCTTCAACTGTTGCATTTGTCGCCATTATAACCTCTTTAACATTGTTATCTGTACCTATTCTGGCAAGTAATTCTTTTATACTTAATTGGTCGGGACCAATGTCATTTAAAGGTGAAATTGCTCCGTGAAGCACATGATATACACCTTTATACTCATGAGTATTTTCAAGAGCAGCGGCATCTCTGGGTGTTTCTACTACGCAAATCGTTGTTTTATCTCTTGCTTCATTTCTGCAAACAGGACACAATTCTTTATCTGTTAAGTTACAGCACACTTTGCAATATTTGATTTTTGTATGAGCATCTAAAATTGCATTAGCAAAATCCTCTGCTTGTAAATCAGGTAGATTAAGCACATAATATGCAAGTCTTTGAGCTGTTTTTGCCCCTATACCCGGCATTTTTTCAAATTGCTCAACCAATTTTTCAAGGGGAGCTACACTATATGCCGACATAATCAAAACAATCCCGGAATATTAAGTCCGCCTGAAAGTGAACTCATACGCTCTTCTTTTTCAGTTGCGGCACTTCTTAATGCTTCGTTTGTTGCAGCCATAACTAAATCTGACAGCATTTCAACATCTTCGGGGTCAACGACTTCAGGAGAAATCTCTATTAATTTTACTTCCATTTTTCCTGTTACGGTAACCTTTACTGCGTTGCCTCCTGCTGTGGCTGCATATTCTTTTACTTCAAGTTCTTGTTCAATAGTTCCCATCTCGTCCTGAATTTTTTGTGCCTGACGAGCTAACTGCTGAATATTTGACGCTCCGCCAGAACCGTATCCTTTTGGTAATCTTGCTTTCATATAAATTTTCCTTTCTTATTCTTCTGTTATTTCTATTCCGCTGTTTTTTAATTTTTCAGTAAATGTATCAAGAGGATCTTTAACTTCTTCCTGCTTTTTTTCAGGTTTTTTATAAGGTCCTAAATTAAACTTTTTACCTGTAATTTCTAATATTGCTTCTCTTATTTTTTCCCTTTGAGTACTTACCTTTAATAATTCAAATGGCATTGTAGATTCGGCATCTATTAAAAGATAATTTCCGCTCTCATAAGCATTTGTATTTTTAAAAGAGGTAGCAATAGTTCTTGAATATTTTTTTAAATGTTCCACTACTTCCGGCCACTGTAAAAACGGAGTAGCGTTATTATAAATTTCTTCATAATCAATCTGCTTTTTTACAGAATTCTGTATTGATGAAACTTTTTCATCTGATATGCTGTTATTTTGAACAGACTTGGGATTTAAAATATTTTCTATTTCACTTGTATCAGCTTTTTTTGCAGATTCTTCGAAATTATTTTGTAAATTTTCTTTTTCTACAGCATTTTTATCTTCTGCCTTTTCTTCGGATTTCACTAATTTGTTTTCTTCTGTACTTGTAACTTTTATGCCCTTTTTCACTGCATTTTCAAGAACAGAAATCCTTGCTAAAAGAGCTTCCATCGAGAAATCAAGCTCCGGAGCACTCAACTTTACAAGTGCAGTTTCAAGTTCTGTTCTGTTGCTTGAACCTTTTCCCATTCTCTGATAAGACTGCTCCAGAATATCAATTATATATACAATTTCTTCAAGAGTCAAATAATCTGTCTGGGTTTGAGCATTTTCAAACTCATCCTCCGACATAACAAGAAATTCCTTTGGGTTTTTAACAGATTTTATAATCATTAAATTTCTGAAATGGTCAATTAATTCATTACATAACCTTGCCATATCCTTAGCTTCATTATAAAGACTATCAACTATTTCAAGAGACTTAGAGGTATTCTTATTGATACAGCAATTTGCAAGGTCAAAAAGATAATCCCTTTTGGCTAGTCCCGATGCTTTTCTTACAGTATCTGCCGTAATATTACTATCAAGAGCGATACATCTATCAAGCAACGACAGTGCGTCACGCAAAGCTCCATCTGCCACTGCTGCTATAAGAAGCGCCGCATCTTCAGTAATTGTTACATTTTCCTTTTCTGCAACAAACTTAAGTCTGTCTGATATAACGTCTGATGCAATTCTATTAAAATCAAATCTCTGACAACGTGATATAATAGTTGCAGGCAGTTTATGAACCTCTGTTGTGGCTAGAATAAATATAACATGTTCGGGAGGTTCTTCCAGCGTTTTTAAAAGAGCATTAAATGCCTGCTCTGTAAGCATGTGAACTTCGTCAACAATATAAACTCGGTATTTTGCCTTTGCAGGTGTAAATCTTGCTTTATCAATTATATCTCTTATATCGTCAATTCCACGATTGCTTGCGGCATCCATTTCTACTACATCGTGCATATTGCCGTTTTCAATCGTCTTGCAGTTTTCACATTCTCCGCAAGGGTTTCCATCTATCGGATTTAAACAGTTTACAGCTTTTGCAAAAATTTTTGCACAGGTGGTTTTTCCTGTACCTCTGGAACCTGTAAATAAATATGCATGGTTAATTCTTCCTGCTTTTATTTCATTTTGCAGAGTCCTTGTAACCTGCGGCTGACCTGAAACATCTTTAAAAGTTTTAGGACGCCATTTTCTGTAAAGCACCTGATACATAAAAACACCTCCTGCAAAAAATAAAAATTGCAAACCTTATCCGAATTTCGGAAATCACTTAATTAAGTGAACAGCAGACTTACTGTATCGCATCAAGAATACTGCTTAATGCTGCTCGGTTCCCCGCCTGACATGGTTCACAGACCTCAATCGTACAGGGCCTGCCGCTCGCTTAATCAAATGATTATATGCAGGCTTGCAATTTTTAATTTAGTATATCACAATTTATCATTATAATCAATAGTTTTTTATTAAATTTTTTATAAAAATATTACAAGTAAATTTGCAAATAATATGGGTATATGTTAATATTAAATAAAGAATTTGTAATTTAGGAGGTTTATAAAATGTCAGAACTTAAAAAATTCACTGTTAAAGGAACTAAAAAAATTGAACTTGGCGATTTTTCCACTGATGAAAAAATTAAAAAAGAAGAAAAAGAGAAGATTCTTGTAAAAACAGAAGAAAACCGCAAAAAAATTGCAGAATATCAGGATAAGCTGTATTCTGAAGGAAAAGAGTCCATTCTTATAATATTGCAGGCTATGGACGCCGCCGGAAAAGACGGTACAATAAAGCATGTTATGAGCGGACTCAACCCACAGGGAATTGATGTTTATGCTTTTAAATCTCCCAGTTCTGAAGAACTTGCCCACGACTATATGTGGAGAACAATTAAACGTTTGCCTGAAAAAGGAAAGATGGCTATTTTCAACCGTTCTTATTATGAAGACGTTTTAATAGGAAAAGTGCATAAGTTATATGAAAATCAAAAAATGGCAGAAAGATGCAAAAAAGGTGATGTAATCGGCAGACGTTACAAGGAAATAAAAAACTTTGAAAAATATATTTTTAACAACAGCTGTCGAATCATAAAAATATTTTTGAATGTGTCAAAAGAAGAACAAAAAAAACGTTTTCTTGAAAGAATTGATTTAAAAATTAAAAACTGGAAATTTTCAAGCTCTGATATAAAAGAAAGACAATATTGGGATGATTATCAAAATGCTTATGAAGATGCAATTAACGCAACAGCAACAAAGGACTGCCCCTGGTATATAATTCCTGCTGACCAAAAATTTTATGCAAGATATCTTGTATCAGAAGCAATTCTTGATGTTATGAAAAAAATCGACCCTAAATACCCTACTCTTCCTGAAGAAGAAAGAAGACATTTAATTGAGGATAAAGAACTTTTGTTAGGAGAAAAGAATTAGAGCAAAGTATAAATTACTTTGGAGAAATGTTAAATGGAAATTGCAGAAAATATTATAAAAGTAAAGGATTATATAACAAAATCCAACTTACCTGTAAGTGATTATGTAATAAACCCTTATGTAGGCTGTCCCCACGGATGTAAATATTGTTATGCAAGCTTTATGAAACGATTTACAGGACATAAAGAACCATGGGGAGAATTTATTGATATAAAGCTTTGCGATAAAGCTATAAATATTAATAAACTAAAGGATAAAAATGTATTTATGTCTTCCGTTACTGATTGCTATAATCCTTTTGAAGAAAAATACTGTCTTACAAGAAAAATTCTTGAACAGCTTATACCTGCTGAATGTGAATTAAGCATATCAACTAAATCATCATTAATTTTAAGAGATATTGATTTGCTTAAGCAGTTTAAAAATCTTACTGTTGCAATGTCGGTAAATACTCTTGATGAAAAATTTAAAAATTATATGGATAATGCAAGCAGTATTAAAGACAGGTTAAACACTTTAAAAAAATTACACAAAAACGGGATTTACACAATACTTTTTATGTCGCCTATTTTCCCCGTTATTACAAATTTTAAAGCAATAGTCAAAACTTCAAAACCTTATATAAATGAATATTGGTTTGAAAATCTTAATCTAAGGGGAGCATATAAAACAGATATTTTAAACTACATTAAAAAATATCATCCACAGCTTTCTCCGCTTTATGAAAACATATACATACATAGCGATAAATCATACTGGGAAAAGCTTGCAAAGGAAATTGATGAATTTTGTTTGTCTGAAAAAGTAAACTTTAAAAATTATTTTTACCATGAAAAGCTTGTTGCCGATAAACAGCAAAAGGCACATAAAAATACACATAATAAATAAAGGCTCTATGTCAATAGTTGGGGTAAACCCGAAAAAAGAGAATTAGATATAAGCAAGCGATAGTAAATCAAGCTGTCGCTTGTTTTTGTACCTGATGAGAAAAGATATGTAAAATACGATTACGAAAACGCTTGAAATTCCTGTAACCGTAAGCATTGCGTTTAAGAA
>CANQUV010000014.1 GCA_947627135.1 uncultured Clostridia bacterium | reverse complement strand
GGCTTAAACGCAGTGTTTAAGCCGTTTTTGCTTGGCAGGGGCAGAAGGACTCGAACCCTCGGCACGCGGTTTTGGAGACCGCTGCTCTACCAACTGAGCTATACCCCTAAATATTTATTTTTAATCAATCAACAAATAACATTTTATCATTCTTTTAATGATATGTCAATAAAAATTTAATGTTTTGATAATATGTTTAATAATAAAAGAAAATTATCAAATAAAAAAAATCGGGCAAAGATATATTGCCCGATTTTCGTTTAATATGTGATTTTTGTTTATTTGTTTTCCATTTCCTTTATTATATCAGCAATAACTTCTCTTTCGTCAAGATGATATTTAACACCCTTTATTTCCTGATAATCTTCGTGTCCTTTACCTGCAAGAACAACAATATCTCCGTCTTGAGCATTTTCCATACAATATTTTATAGCATCTTTTCTATTGGGAATTACAACATACTTACCATTTGTCTTATTAATACCAACTTTAATATCTTCTATAATATCCATAACATCTTCAAACCTTGAATTATCTTCGGTAATAACAGAAAGGTCAGACAAATTACCGGAAACTTCACCCATTTCATAACGGCGAACCTTTGGTCTGTTACCTCCTGCACCGAACATTGTCACAAGACGGTTGGGGTTATATTGCCTTAAAGTTGTAAGCACATTCTCCATAGACATAGCATTGTGAGCATAGTCGATAAGTAGAGTATAATTTCCGGGAACTTTAACTGCCTCAACTCTGCCTTTGACTTTAACATTATAAAGACCCTCAAGAATTGATTTTTGAGAAACTCCCAACTTAAGGCAAACGGCAATAGCAGAGAGGGCGTTATAAACGCTGAATTTACCCGGAATAGCAACATCAACAGACATATTTGCAAGACCTGTTGTGTTGAAATGAACTCCGATAAAGCCGGGTTTTGAGATAAGGTGGTCATTATCAGCTTTTAAATCGGCATTTTCAGAATAACCGAAGGTTGTAACCTCACAAGTACTGTTTTCAAGAATTTTAATGAAAGCATTATCGTCACGATTTAGAATTCCCGTTTTACATTTTTGAAAGAGCAAACTTTTGCAGAACAAGTATTCATTTAAATCCTTATGTTCACTATCGCCGATGTGGTCATCTGAAAAGTTTGTAAACACACCGATATCAAAAGTAATACCGTCTACTCTGTGCCATTTAAGGCCCAGGGAAGAGGCTTCGATAATCATAGCCTTACAACCCGAGTCTACCATTTTTCTCATTGATTTTTCTATTTCATAGGATTCAGGAGTTGTATTATTAGTTTTTATCAGCTCATCGCCTATAATAATTCCCAAAGTTCCAATAGTTCCAGCTTTAATTCCTTCTGCATCCAAAATTGATTTTATCATAGCAACTGTTGTAGTTTTACCTTTTGTTCCCGTTAAAGCAATTGTTATAAGTTCTTTAGCAGGGTTGCCGAAAAATTCTGCACTCATAAAGGCAAGAGCTTTTCTGGTATCATCAACTTTAATTACGGTTACATTTTTATCATCGATTTTAATATCTTTTGATACCACAAGAGCAGAAGCACCTTTTGTTACAGCGTCGTGAATATATTGATGACCGTCGGTATTATATCCCACAAGACAAACAAAAGCGGTATTTTTTGAAACTTTTCTTGAATCGTAAATTAAATCAGAAATTTCAATGTCAGTATTACCCTGTACCAAATTAAAACTTGTATTTATTAAAAGATTTTCAAGTGTCATAAATTTATCCCCTTGTTTAATATGTATATATAGGTTGTACATAAAATATATCTTTTCAATATATAATTATTATATCAACATAAAAGAAAAATTACAACTTTGAGTTATTAATTTGTATTAAAATAAGGTTTTGAGGATTTTAACTACTAAAGATTTAAGTTTTAAAAATTTACTAAAAACACACGGTCAAATTTAGAAGTTAAAAACATATAGTATAGGCGATTTTGCTATAAACAAAAAATCTTATTGTCATATTTAACAAAGCGGCTTTAGCAAATTAAACAAAAATTTAAATTAAATTTTGACAGTAAAATAAAATTTCTAAAAACGCATTGTCTTTTTGCACAAAACAGGTGAATAAAATTATCGTTTTAGACAAAAAGTACAAAGGGAGTTGCAATTTTAAGACTTTTTGTGGTATTATTTTAATAGTAACAATGATGCGTTTGTGTCGTTAGTTGCTTCGGTATCTTCCGAAAATAATTTGTGATTTTTTATTAAAAAAAGAAAGAAGGAAATAATTTATGAAGAAAATTATTGCAGGTTTGCTCGCAGTAATGATGATGGCAACAGCATTTGCAGGTTGCGGTGGGCAAACATCAACAGGCGAAGGATCTTCAAATGGATCTTCAGGAGAAGGTTCATCAACAGATACATCGTTATTTGGTGAAGAAGATAACATTTCGTTAAAAGTTTGGGGACCTGATGCTTCAATTAATCTGTTAAAGAAACAGTGCGATGCATTTGTTGCTCTTTATCCGGAAAAGAAAATTTCAATTGAAGTTGTTGCTCAGGGTGAAAGTGACGCAGCTACACAGCTTCTTAACGATGCATCAACAGCAGCCGATGTATTCGGACTTCCAAGTGATCAGATCAATAAACTTGTAAACGCAAAGGTTATTCAGGAAGTTGCTTTTGCTGACGAGGTTAAAGCTAACAATGATACAAATGTTGTAGAAGCTGCTACAATCGACGACAAAATTTATGCATATCCTGAAACAGCAGACAACGGTTATTATCTTGTATATGATAATTCTGTTGTAAAATCAGGAGACGAAGCTAAATTAGAAACAATTCTTGAAGACTGTAAGGCAGCCGGAAAGAAATTCATCATGGATGCCGGTAACGGATTCTATTCATGTATGTTCGTATTTACAGGCGGATTAAAGACAGACGGTCTTGAAGAAGACGGATTAACACAAAAATTCACAGATTATAATGAAGACGATGTTGTTGCAACAATGCAGGCATTCTCAAAATTATTCCATGATTATTCAAGTACATTCCAGTCATTGGAAGTATCTAATATCGCATCTGGTTTCTCAAGCGGAACATGCGGAGCAGGAATTGACGGTACATGGGATGTAGTTGCAAACCAGACAGCTTTAGGAGATAAATACGGAGCTGCTAAGTTACCAACAATCAATGTTAACGGCGAAGACAAACAAATCGTTTCAATGTTCGGTTATAAGTATGTGGGTGTTAATGCTGCTGCAAAATTCCCAAGAGCAGCACAGATTCTTGCTAACTATTTAACATCTGAAGATTGCCAGCTTGAAAGAGCACAGGAACTTGGTTGGGGTCCATCAAATAAAGCGGCTGCACAGTCTGATTTTGTAAAGAATAATGTAACAATTTCTGCTATTCTTGCACAGGCAGAAAATTCTGTTGCACAGGCAGATCTTGCTGATCAGTTCTGGGATCCGATGGGCAACTTAGGTAACCAGCTTATTGCAGAAAAGACAGATCCTACTAACACAGATGCTATGAAGCAACTTCTCAATGAAACACTTACAAACATTAAGGATGTTTAATGTAATTTTGTAAAAACATTTTATAAAGTTTAGTGTTTAGAGTATATTTCCGTTTTGACAGCCCCTTTTAGGGGCTGTCTGAAACGGTTTTTATTTCCACATAATTTAGGTATAATAGAAAATAATCTTAAAATATTTGTAACAAATACATAAAACGATGTATTCTTGCTAAAGAAATTTCGATTTATTATCTAAAAATAATATTTTGAAATAAAGGGGAGCAAGACAAAAATTACTTAGTAAACGGAATATTCCGCAAACTTACATAAGGAGAGTGTACTGATTGAAATATATCGATTATAAACAGCTTAATCCTTTCCAGAAGTTTGCATATAATTTTACAGAATTCTTTAAAAAGCTTCCGGGCAGAGTGGCAGCATTCTTTAAAGCAATCGGAAGATTCTTTGTAAAATTATTCACTGGTATCGGTAAGGGCGTAGCTAATTACGTTACAAGATTTATTAAGGGAGATTTTGCTGTAAAGCTTTCTTACCTTATTTTTGGTTTTGGAAACTTCGCAAAAGGTCAAATTATAAAAGGTCTTTTGTTTTTAGCTACTGAGGTAGCGTATATTTACTTTATGATTACATTTGGTTGGCCAAACCTTTCCAAATTTAATACATTAGGTACAGTTGAAACACAATTAGTTGATGACGGTCCATTTAAAAAGACTGTTTTCGGCGATAACTCAATGCTTATTCTGCTTTATAGTGTTGTTACTATTGCAGTTACATTTGTTGTATTATTTATCTACATAACAAATACAAAATCAGCATATAAATTACAGCAATTAAAATCAGAAGGAAAACATATTATGACATTTAAAGAGGAAACAAAAGATTTCCTCGACGGCAAATTCCATGTTACAATGCTTTCTTTGCCGGTAACTCTTATTGCAATTTTCACAATAATGCCTTTGATTTTTATGATTTTAATTGCATTTACAAATTATAATAAGAGCCACATGCCGCCCGGAACACTATTTACTTGGGTCGGATTTGAAAACTTTTCACAGCTTGTAAATGTTACAACAGGTGGTAAAAGAGGAGTTACATTTATTGAACTTACTCAATGGACCATAATTTGGGCAATTTTTGCTACATTTACAAACTACATTTTGGGTATGATTGTTGCCCTTATGATTAATAAAAAAGGCATTAAGCTTAAATCACTTTGGAGAACACTTTTTGTAATTACAATAGCTGTTCCTCAGTTCGTATCACTTCTTCTCATGAACCAGATGTTACAGGTAAACGGCGCTATCAATATTCTTTTATCTGACATAACAGGTCAGGAAGTGGCGATACAGTTCCTAAATACCAATGCATTGATGGCAAGAATTACTGTAATAATCATTAACTGTTGGGTAGGTATTCCATATACCATTCTTTCTGCTTCGGGTATTCTTATGAATATTCCTGCCGACTTGTACGAAAGTGCAAGAATTGACGGTGCAGGTCCTGTTAAACAGTTTACGAAGATCACATTACCTTATATGCTGTTTGTAACAGCACCGTCACTTATTACACAGTTTGTAGGTAATATTAATAACTTTAATGTTATTTACCTGTTAACTGGCGGAGGTCCGTCAACAGAGAGATTCTATCAGGCAGGTTACACCGATATTTTGGTAACATGGCTGTTTAAATTAACTATGAACCAGCAGGATTACGACCTTGCTGCCGCCATAGGTATCTTAGTATTTATTGTTTGCGCAACCTTGTCCTTGATTACATTCAATATGTCTAAGTCTATGAAAGACGAGGAGGCGTTCTCATGATAAAAAGTTATAAAGCCAGAAGAATTATTTCTAATACAATTATTTATATTGTTCTTGCAGTATTGGGTATAATATGGGTTTCTCCCCTGGTATATTTAGTATTGCACTCGTTCAGAGCAGAGGGTTTGGCAACCGTACCATACCTTATTCCTCATTCATATTCATTTGATAATTATATTAATTTGTTTGTAAATACAGGTACTCTTAATTTCCCAAGATGGTATTTGAACACATTTGTTGTTGCTTGTTGTGCCTGCGTAATTTCTACACTTTCAGTTCTTATGGTAAGTTACGCATTCAGCCGTTTAAGATTTAAGAGTCGTAAAAAGTTTATCAATGTAGGTATGATTTTGGGTATGTTCCCGGGTTTCATGACAATGATTGCTATTTACTATCTGCTTAAAGCTATGAACCTTTCACAAACACTGGTTGCTCTTGTTATATGTTACAGTGCAGGTGCAGGTCTTGGATTCCAGATTTCAAAGGGCTTCTTTGATACAATCCCCAGAGCTCTTGACGAAGCAGCAACAGTTGACGGTGCTACAAGAAATCAGATTTTCTGGAAGATTATACTTCCTATGTCAAAGCCGATTGTAGTATATACAGTTCTTACATCATTCATCGGTCCTTGGACAGACTTCATTCTTTGTAAATTGATTATGGGTGATAACAGAGATAATTATACTGTTGCCATAGGTTTGCAGTTAATGGTTTCCAATGAGTTTAAAGTAAATTACTTTAAACAGTTTATGGCAGGTTCTGTACTAGTTGCAGTTCCGATTACTGTACTTTTCCTTATGATGCAAAAATATTATGTTGAAGGTGTTACAGCCGGCGGTGTTAAAGGATAAGATTTTAAAATACTTATTAAGGGTGGAAGCTTATGCTGCCACCCTTTTTGTAAATAATATTTTAAGGAGGTGTAATTATGAAAAAACTCATTTCCGTTTTAGTAGCAATATCTATACTGGCCTGCTGCATTTTAACAAGCTGTTCATCTTATAATGACCCGGTAAAAGATATTAAGGTAACTGTTTCAGAGGATAAATACAAGAATGTTTATGAGATCTTTGTTAATTCCTTTTGTGATTCAGATAATAACGGTATAGGAGATTTACAGGGGATAATATCTCAATTAGATTATTTAAACGACGGAAATCCCGATACAGATACAGATTTAGGTGTTGACGCAATCTGGCTTACTCCGATTATGCCGTCTCAATCGTATCATAAGTATGATGTAATTGACTATTATGAGATTGATGAAACCTTCGGTACATTAGATGATTTTGATCAGCTTGTTTCAGAATGTAATAAAAGGGGAATAGAAATTATAATTGATATGGTATTAAACCATTGTTCAAAATTTCATCCTTGGTTTGAGCAAGCCTGTAAAGAAGTTGCAGAGGACAATCTTAACGGATATGCAAAATATTTTCAGATAGAGGAATATAAGGACGGTCCTGTAAATGAAAACGCTTATACACATATTGCAGGTGATTACTGGTGTGAATCCAACTTTTCATCGTATATGCCTGAATGGAATTTAAGTTCTGAAGATACAAGAGAAGAATTTTTAAATATAGCAAAGTTCTGGATAGACCGAGGAGTAGGAGGATTCAGGCTTGATGCTGTAAAATACTTTACAAACAATACAACAGACGGAGAAGAGTTTCTAAACTGGTATTATAATGCCTGCAAAGAATACAAAGAAGATATTTATATGGTAGGAGAAAATTGGACTACTCCGGGTGATATTTACAACATTTATAAATCGGGAATAGACAGCCAATTTTGTTTTCAATATGCAACTACATCCGGAGGAATTATAAATGCTGTAAGAACAGAGCAAAACGGAAAGCTTGCGGATAAGATAGAAAAATATAATGAAAATATAACAAAAAGAAATAAAAACGCAATAAATGCCATGTTTTTAAGTAATCACGATATGATACGAAGCGGTAATGCTTTAGGAAGCAAAGGTGTTTCATTTGAAAAAATGGCAGCTTCAGTATATATGTTGTTTCCGGGTAACTCATATATTTATTACGGAGAAGAAATCGGTATGACAGCACCTGAATCATCTGGTGATGAAAATTTCAGAACGCCTATGATTTGGGACAGTGAAAATCCTTCCAACATAAATGTAGACGGTCAAAATATAGTATCAGACCCACAATGGGGAGGAGTCAAGCAACAGCAGGAAGATGAATATTCACTGCTTAACTTTTATAAACGGATAATTAAGATAAAAAATCAAAATCCTGAAATTGCAAGAGGAAAAATTACTGCGTCAGAGGATTTTGGAGATGAAAATATTTTAGCATACTATGTAGAATACAATGATAGTAAACTGATGATAATTCATAATTTAAGCAGTACAGAAGAAAAAAATCTGACAATTACAGCTGAAATGATTGAAGCTCCACAAATAAGGGCAGATTTAACGGCGGCGTCATCAAAAGAAAATTCAAAGCATATAACATTAAATGAAAGTAAACTTTACCTGCCTGAACAATCAACGGTAATATTAAAAACAAATAAGTAAGAAAAGATAAAAATAAATTTTAAGCGAAGCAATTTTTATGATTGCTTTGCTTTTTTATGTCAAGAATATATAAGGGAAAATACTTAAAGAGAACTTGGGAGCTGTTGAAATGAAGGGAAAAAGAAAAGCAGCGTTAAAAACAACAATATTTGTATTATCTTCGCTGTTAATTGTTGTTATTATTGCTTTAGGGTGTGTAGGAAATTTTTTTTATGATTTAGCGTTAAATTCAGATTCGGATAAAAGTATAGTTATATCTGAAGCATTAGATTTATCAGAGAATAAAAAAGCAAATCGGGTTAAATCGATAAATTGGATGACAGATAAGGAGAAAGATGTTTATATTACATCAGATGATAATTTAAAGCTACATGGATATAGAATAGATAATCCCGAAACAAAAAAATGGGCAATCATACTCCACGGTTATGGCGGAAATGCGCTGAAAATGTGTACAGAGGCAGAGCAGATCTACAATATGGGATATAATATTATAATGCCTGATATGCGGGGCTGTGGTGAAAGTGAAGGCAGTGCAATAGGAATGGGTTGGCTTGACAGAATAGATATTTTAAGATGGCTTGATTATATTATTGCAATTGACGAAAAATCAGAGATTTTACTTTACGGCGTTTCCATGGGCGGGGCGGCAGTTATGATGGTCACCGGTGAGGAACTTCCTCAGAATGTTAAATGTGCAATCGAAGATTGCGGTTACAGTTCTGTAAAAGAGGAATTTGATATTCAAATCGAGGAATTTTTCGGATTGCCTGCATTTCCTATTATAACCTCATCGGATATAGTATGTTTGTTCAGGGCAGGTTATACTTTTGAACAAGCTTCAAGTGTTGAGCAGGTTAAAAAATCAAAAACGCCCACATTGTTTATTCACGGAAGTGAAGATGAATTTGTTCCTTTTTCAATGCTCGATAAGGTGTATAACGCAGCAGCCTGTCCAAAAGAAAAGCTTGTTGTAGAGGGAGCAGGTCATGTAGGTTCATCAGGTACTGATCCTGAACTTTATTGGGGTACCGTAAAAAATTTTTTAGATAAATATATTTAAAAAGAAGGGTTATCATTATTAAATGAAAATAAGAAATTAAATTATAAAAGTTTAGTCGGGGATAACCATTTGCAAAAACAAAATAGTAATTTCTATAAAATGTAAAGGAATTAATAAGGAAAATAAAAGTTTTGTATTTTTTCAAAAAACTGCTAAGGTTCAGGGGACTAAAACCATTTAACTCCGCACGGTTGCCTTAAAACTTTTGTATAATAATAAAAAATCTTTAAAAAAGTTCGTCATAAAATTTATTTTTGCAACAGCAAACGGTTTATTAAGTATATTTAGTTTAAAAAAACAGTTACTCACCTCCTGTTTTTTACAAAACAATTTAAAAAAATGCAAACAGTAAATGACAAAACTATCAAACCTTAACTTTTATAATAATTTACACAATAAATTATAAGGAAGTTAAAACTATGGAAGCAAGGCAATCAACAAAGGTTACTTATAAAAAAAATGCAAAAGACGATTATGCAGCCGTAAAAGCTGTTGTGATGCATGGAATTTATTTTTTGTGCGGTATTATAATTTCAAGGGGTGCATTAATGGGAGAACTTTCACCGTTTGGTGCATCATATACAGCAGCAGTACCTAAAAAACAATTAGTTTGGGCGGTAGCCGGGACAAGCTTGGGTTACATAACGCTCAATCCCAGAAACAGCTTCAGATATATGGCGATAGTGATTGCAATAGGGGTTTTACGTTGGATGTTAAGCGACATTAAAAAGATAGCACAAAGCCGCCTTTTTTCCTGTTTGGCAGCGTTTATTCCCGTACTTTTAACAGGGGTGATTTTATCTTTTACAACGTCAAGCACAACTCAGATAACACAAACTGTTATTGAATCCTGCCTTGCAGGAGCGGCGGCATTTTTTCTCAAGCAAACAACTGAAATGTACTATTCCAGACGTACCTTTAAAAGCTTTAGTCAGCAGGAGATCGCAAGTCTTGTAATGACAGGCTGTATTCTTATTTTATCTCTGGGCAGTATAGCAGTAGAAAATGTTTCAATAGGCAGAATTTTTGCAGTTATGATAATTCTTTTTTGCGCAAGATACGGTAATGTAACAGGAGGAAGTATCAGCGGAATTGCAACAGGTTCAATATTCAGCCTGAGTTCATATACAATGTCATATCTTTGCGGAGGATATGCTTTCGGAGGACTGATGGCAGGTCTTTTTGCAGGAGTAGGTAAAGCAGGCTGCGCAATTGCCTTTACGATTTGCAGTACAATAATGACCTTTGCTTCAGGTGATAATCAGCTTATTATAGCTTTGTTCATAGAAACTTTGATTGCGTCAACAGTTTTTATGATACTTCCAAAACAGGTGGGAAACTTTGTATCGGCAATATTTATGCCGTCGGAAAGTGTTAAAAATCATGAGGCGCTTAAACAGAATATTGTTATGCGCTTGGATTTTGCATCAAAGGCTATGGAAAGTGTAACCGACTGTGTCAATAAAGTATCGGACAAACTCAAAAGGCTTTATTCTCCAACCATGAATTGGGTATATGAAAATGTAAATAATGAAGTTTGCACAAATTGCGGATTAAAGGTTTATTGCTGGGATAAGCAAAAGGAACTTACAAAGGATGATTTTTCACGTTTGACAGGACCGCTTAAAAATGAAGGCAGAATTAGCGCAGAAACAGTTAATGTATTATTTACAAAGAACTGTTGTAAACAGCAGGAAATTGCCGATAGAGTAAACTATAATTACAACGAATATTTATCTTGTCTGGAGGCTCAAAGGCGTGTTACAGGTGTAAGGAGCGTTGTTGCGGGACAATTTGCAGGGTTAAGTTCAATTCTTAAAGATATGTCGGGGGAATTTGAGAATTATATAACTTATGATACAGAAAGTGCAAACAGAGTGGAGGATTATTTGCATTACAACGGACTTGTGCCAATGGAATGCAGTTGTATGCTTGATAGAAACGGACGAATGTCAGTTGAAGTTGAGCTTGCCAGAAACTATAAAGAAAAAATCAGAAAAAGTATTTTAATGAATGAGATATCCAAATGCTGCGGAAGAAGATTTGATACTCCCTGTATTACAGAGCTTGGAAATCGAATCAGAATGACATTTAACGAAATGCCGTATTTTGATGTAGAGATTGGTTCAGCACAACATGTTTGCAATAACGGAAAGCTGTGCGGTGACAGTTTAAATTATTTTAACAACAGCTTCGGGAGCATGGTAGCCATGATTTCAGATGGAATGGGAACAGGAGGCAGAGCCGCAGTTGACGGAAATATGGCAGTTTCCATAATGACAAAGCTTTGTAAATCAGGACTGTCTTATGACAGCGCTTTACAGGTAGTAAATGCAGCGCTTATGGTGAAATCTGAAGATGAATCACTTGCAACTTTAGATGTTTCAGATATAAACCTGTTTACAGGAAAGGTTACGCTTATGAAAGCAGGTGCACCGCTAACATACATCAAGAAAAACGGGCATTTAGTAAAAAAGCAGACAGAATCTCTGCCTGCGGGGATTTTAACGGATATTAAATTTTCAAAAGAGACAATTGGTTTGTCGGCAGGAGATTTAATAGTAATGATATCAGACGGAGCCTTGTTTCAAAACGACGATATGTGGCTTGAATCATTAATAAAAACATGGAATGAGGCAAGTACGGTTGAACTTGCGCAGCAAATTGTAAAGGAAGCCGCAGTAAGGAGAAACGACGGTCATGACGACGATATAACAGCAATAGCAATAAAGCTTATTGATAATGAGTAAACGGTAAATTTGTATATCTGATTCGGTTGTGCTATATTTAATGAGGATTATATAAAATATAGGTACTTTCGTTTTTAATAGAAAAACATAAAAAACTCGCAGTCGATCTCAAGATTTAAACCTGTAATAAACCTGTAATAAAACTGGGAAAATTACCCGCAAAAACCTCCCTCTAATTTAAGAGGGAGGTTTTATATGACTTAATAATTATTAATTAAAAAATAAAGTTTTAAAAATAAAGTTTTAAAAATGACTTTGTTTATTTATTATTTTCTTTTGAAAATTCATCTTCTATTGTTTTTTCAATTTTTGCACCTCTGGTTTTTCCGTTTGTAATATAAGCAAACGGAGCAGTACAAATTACAACGCCGTAATAGTTGATCATTCTCCAGATAAGAGTTGCGCTCTTTAAGGTTTCAGGAGTGAAAAATCCGTTGAAAAATGCAGTAAATCCAAGCTCTGCTGCACCTGAAGCGCCGGGGATCGGAATCATACCTGAAACAAGGTTTACAAAGGCTTGTGAACTTATCATATCAAGCGGGGTAGCTTCATTTAATCCTAAACTGCGATAAACGCAGTATGGAACGGTAAACATGGCAATAAACTGAATAAATGTCAAAATAGCAGTTATTGCTAAAGCTTTTTTATGCTTATAAAGCGTCTTGTTGCTTTCGTGAAATAAATCAAGTTGTTTTTGAATATGAGAAGTTTTTTTATCTATATTTTTAAGTAATTTAATTTTAGAAAGAATTTTAGCAATAAAGAAAATAAATTTTTTAGTAATAATAGGTTTAAAGGATACCAGCATTAATGCACCTGTTATTATAAGCTGTGAGCCAAATCCAACAATTATAAATATTACAATTATAGGTGACGACATGGCATTTATAAAATAATCAAGTTTATAAAGAAACGCCATAATGCTGATGCTGGTTAAAACCACCTGATATACAAGGAATTTCTGCAATAATCTGGAGGTACTGTAACCTATATCAATACCCATTGAATGAAGCAGATAAATCTGCATTGGCTGTCCCCCTGTTGAAGAAGGCGTTACCGCACACCAAAAAAGTCCCACAAAAGAAACTTTAACGGCGTCTCTAAAAGTGAAATTTGCGTAATCGGCCTTTATAAAATAATAGATAATAAAAGCCTCAATAAACATATACAGAAGCTGAAATCCGATTGCAGCCAAAATCCATAAAACGCTTATCTGAATGGATGAATGAAGTAAATCGTTTAAACCGTTTTCGCTGTAAAAAAAGTAAAAAATGATAAACAAACACAGAAAAACAACTAATATATTAAATATCAACTTGCCTGAAATTTTTTTCTTTAGTTTCATAAATTCTCCACGATCCCCAAATAAATAGGAATATTACTTTCATTATCAATTATTGCATAAATAAATGGCTTGTTTACTTTAACATCAGTATCATTGTTAAGTTCAGTATTTGAAGCTGTTTTTTCATTTATGATGTCAGAAGAAATACCGTTTTCGGATATACTGAAATCTATGCTTTCTACAATTTTGTTTACATATACATTTTCCGATTGCGTAATATTGAAAATATTTGCCTCATCGGTAAAAAGCAAATTAATACCCATATTTTTAAGAGCGTCTGTTATATCAACGGATTCACTTTTTGAGAATGCAGGCAAATAAGCATTACATCGTGTTGTTGGATTTAAACTGTTAAGAAAATTAATAAATTTTTCACTGCTTAAGTTTTTTAAATAATCAGATAAGGATACATCATCATTTGGAACCATAACACATATTTTGAGAGGAGTGTTTTTAAAGCTTTTAACAAATCCGGTGCTTGTGCTGTCCTTAAGTAAAAATTCACTGCTTGCATAAAATTCTGCAACAGATTTTTTTTGTGTTCCGCTGAAGGTATCTTTAACTATGTTTTTCTCTGCATAATCTTCAAGCCAATTGTCCTTTATTTCAGCAGCACTTGTAAAATAAATATGATCGTCTTTATTTATTTCTTTTATTGTAATATCTTGATTTGTAAAATCAGCAGTACGATTATTTATTTTAGAAAGTGCATTTTCATCAGAAAACAAAAATCTGTAAATTTCAATATCATAGTAAGTTTTGTCAGTTTTAAGAAAATCTCTTTTTATATCAAAGGTATCATTACACCAGAAGAAGTTTTTAAGGTAAAGAGAATATTTATTATCTTTTTTGTCAGTAAAGCTGTTTATTCTTGTTTGAAAATACTGTGAGCATTGATTTAAATTGTCCGAGTTTAAGTTACTTCCTAAAACAGAAGATATTTCTGATTTTGTATTTTTTGCAGTACCGTTTGCTATAAGTGAAAGCTGTAAATAAGTATTGGCAGGTGATACAGCTGTATTTTGATTAGGAATGTAGCTGTTTTTTAACAAATTGAAGGCAAAGTTTAAGCTATTTGCCTGATATTCAGTATAAGACGTAGGAGGAGAAGTATTACCCTCTTGATAATTATAATTTTTTTCTGAAGAATCCAGCTGAATATCTGTAATTAAATTATCGTTTTCAGAAACTTTTGAAGGATCTGTGTTGCAGGAACATAAAAATGTGGCTGTAATTAAAGCAGTCAAAAAAAGAAAAAATAATTTTTTCATACCTGTTCTCCGAATTTACTATTAATTTGACTTTGTTCTACAAGGTTTTGCGCCAAACGGAATATATTAAGAGCAGAATTTTCTTTTCTTATTTTTTTGCAGTTTTCACGCATTTCGTTTAGTTTATCTTTATCTTTAATAAGTTCTGCAATTTGTTTTCCGCCTGTTTTGGCATCATTAAGGGATATGGCAACATTTTGACTGATCAGATATTGTGCATTTTCGTTTTCCTGCCCCGGAATTGCATTGTAAATTGCCATAGGTAATGAGCAGGCGAGACTTTCCGTAACAGTAAGTCCACCGGGCTTGGTAACTACTAAATCGGCAAAATGCATATATTCTTCAACATTTGAAATAAATTCAAACAGTCTTGTAGGCTTTTGGGATACATTAGGATTACTTAAATATTTGCTAAATTCATTGTATAGTTTTTTATTGTGACCTGTTATAACAATACACTGACAATCAACGTCTGTAAGCATAAGACTTTCGTAAAAATCAAGAACTTCAGAAACCCCAAAGCTGCCGGACATCAACAAAACAGTAGGTTTGTTGATGTCAAACTCCAATTTTTTGGCAATTTGCTTTTTGTTTTGCGGCTTATAAAACTTATCGGCAATCGGTATTCCCAAAGCATGAATTTTATCGGCTGAAATTAAGTTGTAGTTTTCTATTTCTTCAAGCATATTTTCGTTTGATGTAACATAAGCATCTATTCCCGAAGCAAAATAAGTTCTGTGCGGAGCAAAATCGGTAATAAGACTTATTATAGGAACTGAAATCTTATTTTTGCGTTTTAGCATGGCAAGCATTGTTGTTACAAATGCATGGCAGGAAATTACAACATCAGGTTTTTTTTCATTAAAAAGGGAGATGAGTTTTTTACCTTCCTTATAGTTTATATTGTTGCAAATAGAATTAATTGTGCTTTCCTTATCGCTTATGTTGTAAAGCTTTCCGTAAAGTCTCGGAGTCTTGGTTGCTAAAACCACATATCCTTCGCATATAAGTTTGTTATACAGTTTTCCGCAATATTTAAGACCGTCTTCAATTTCAACAACAGTATCAGTAGAGGTCTTTTTAATTGTGTCCAATAATGCAGCGGCAGCACTTTTATGTCCGCCGCCGGTTGAAGCTGTTAAAATTAAAATTTTCATTTAATTATTCCTTAATAATTTAGTAAATTAAGCTTACATAAATATAATTATATACAATTTTCAATATTTTTCAATAATAATTATAAATTTGCATTTCGTTTTATGAAAAATTAAAAGTAAATTGATCTTATCATCATGTTTTTAGTAAGTTTATTAAAATAACTGTGGTAAAAATTGCTAAACTTATTTGTCATATTTAATATATTTTCTTATAAAAATTTAAGTTAAAATTTAAAATTAATGCTTTATTTTTTTAAAAATATATAGTAATATATAATATATATCTTTGTTTATGAATTATATTTGTAAATTGCAAATTTAACAAAATAATTTATTCTCGGGGGTCATTATGCAGGATAAAAACTTAAACGGTCAAAGTGATTTTGACAATACTCAAGAAGAATTTGTAGATATTTCTTCCGAAAGTGCAGGTTTTATTAAACCTGATTACAATGATGATGAAAAGTCTGAAGATGATAAAACCGATATAAATCAAATCAGTTCCAATTTAGAAACTGATAAATATATATCCGATAAACCTACGAAAGAAATAGAATTTGTTCAAGATGTTAAAAGTATTGAAAATTCAAGTGAAAGTTCTGAAGAAAATTCAAAACAGAAAAAAAGATATTCAACATCTGAAAAAAAGAACTTTTTTGTTAAACACAAGCTTCTCTTTATTATAACAAGTGCTGCTGTTGTGGTTATAGCGGCAGTAGGAGTAGTTTTATGGCAGCTTGCTTCAAACGGAATTATACCTAATCCATTTGAAGAAACAGTGGGACCTATTGTAAATGAAGAGGGAGAGTTCACATTTTTATCCGGAGTACAAATTTCCGGCATAGATATTTCCGGAAAAACTTATGATGAAGCAAAAAAGCTTTTAGAGGATAATAAGTCAAAATTTGCAGATGATTTTACCATGACTGTTGAAGCAAATGAAAAAAGCTATGAATTTGCTTCAAAAGATTTTACATATACTTATAACATAGAAGAAATTCTTAATCAGGCAAAAAAATATTGTGAAGATGCTCATAAGGGAGAAATTGATGTAACTCAACCAACAACAGATGATCAAGGTCATTATAGCGATATGTACACCGTTACGGCAACTGTTGTTGAGGATTCAATAGAAGCGGTTTCAAACAAGATTGCAGAAGATACAGATGTTGAAGTGAAAAATGCACGCGTATCAAAATTTACTCCTTTTGCAGAGAATAAATTTGAATATGAAGACGGTTCAGTTGGCTATAAAACCAATAAAGAAGACCTTGTTGCCGCAATAAAAGCATTTATAAATGCAAAGCAAAAAACAGGAGTAATATCCGCAAAGATTGATGTGGTTGAACCGAAAATTACAAAAGAAATGGTTAAGAAAAACATAGTGCCGCTTTCATATTTCACAACTACTTCTGTTAATACTGAAAATGCAACCTTAAATATGGGAACTGCTTTATCAGCCTGCAACGGTTCAATAATTGAGCCGGGTGAGACATGGTCGTTTAATGAATGTACAGGCGACAGCAATCTTGAGTCAAACGGGTATTTACCTGCCGGAGTGATTTCAGACGGAAGTATGACCCAAGGTATCGGGGGCGGACTTTGCCAGGCAAGCAGTACTATATACAATGCAGCAGTTTTTGCAAATATGGAAATCGTAGAAAGACATAATCATTTTTGGGCGTCTGTGTATGTTCCGGCAGGTCTTGATGCAACTATTGACTATCCCGGATTAGATTTAAAATTAAAAAATATAACAGATTATCAAATGTTTATGGAATGTACAATTAACGGCAGAGAGTTGTCTTGTACTATTTACGGATATCAAGATCCAAGCTATGATGATATAGTAACATACTCTGAAAACTATGATATAGTAAGCGGAGAAAGCTACGATACCACATCTTACAGAGTATTATATAAAAACGGTAACGAGGTTTCAAGAGAAGAACTTCCAAGCTCACATTACAGCCTTACCGAAGGTCACTATGTTCAGTATTCTGACGAAGGTACACACAGGAAAAGACCCGAAGGAGCGGCAAATGTAACAAGTAATTCATCGGAAGATGACAGTTCAGACAAACCGAAACAAGATACAGCTGATAACAGCGGAGATAACGATTCTCAATCAGAGGTTAGCAATAATAACAATAATAACGCAGGAGAAAACAGTACGGTAACAGATTCGTCGCCAAGCAGTAATACTGCAACCGGCTCTGATAATGGTAATAATTCGTCTTCATCAAATACAACCGATAGTCAAACACCTCCTGTTGAACAATCTAAACCTGAAACTTTACACGCAACTGAAGGTAACTCTAATGATGAAAATGCAAATGAATGAATTTAATTTTTAAAATTCAGCATTTAATAAAATTTTTAGATTATGCCTGCTCAATAAATGATTAATTTACTCCTTTTTGCAGATAATAAAGCTAAAACATGTATTAAGTCAGCTTTATGCAAAAAGGAGTTTTTTATGATACGAAGAATAGGACATTATACTTTAGGATTTGAAGAAATGCCTGCAATTATCGGATACGGTTCAGTGGCAGGAAAGAAAGAATCAGAAGGACCTCTTAAAAATTACTTTGATAAGATAATATATGATTCTTATGCAGGTAAGGATAGTTGGGAAAAAGCAGAAAGCTTTTTTCAGGAAGAGGCATTTACAATTGCATTACAAAAATCCCAAATTTCAAATGAAGAGGTAAATTTTATTTTTGCAGGGGATCTGCTTAATCAGTGTGTTTCATCCAGCTTTTCAATGCGAGGCTTTGATATACCTTATTTAGGCCAGTACGGAGCTTGTTCAACTATGGCGCAAGGACTTATAATGGCAAGCGTAATGGTAGAAAGCGGTGCTGCGAAAACTGCCGCGTGTGTTACGTCTTCACATTTTTGCAGCGCAGAAAGACAATACCGTTTTCCTCTTGAGTATGGTGGTCAAAGAACCCCAACATCACAATGGACAGTAACCGGAAGTGGAAGTTGTATTTTATCTAATGCAAAAAAAGGACCATGTATAGCCAGGGCATCGGTAGGGTCAATAGTAGATTACGGAGTAAACGATGTAAATAATATGGGGGCAGCTATGGCACCTGCAGCAGCACAGACTCTAATGAGATATTTTGAAGATACTGCTACAACAGCAAATGATTATGACGCAATTTTTACAGGAGATTTGGGTAAACTTGGCAGTGACTTGCTCTATGAGGTACTGGCTAAAGAGAAAATATATATAAGCGATAAACATCATGACTGCGGACTTATGATTTATAGCGGGAAAAAACAGGATGTCCATTGTGGAGGTTCAGGCTGCGGATGCAGTGCAAGTGTATTGTGTTCTTATATTTTAAATAATATGGAAAATGGTACATTTAATAATATAATTTTTATGGCAACAGGAGCGCTTATGAGTCCTACCACCTGTTTTCAGGGTGAAAGCATTCCCGGAATAGCTCACGCAGTAAATATAAAAATGAGATAATTTTATATTTTACTTTTTAGAAAATTATCGGTAAAAAATCGGGCATAAAAAATGGATTTTATATAGTGCTGTTTGATAGGATACGTGGTGCAGTCTGCCGGTTTCCATTTGAAAAAGAGACGCAAAAATTTTTAATATTCTTGACGATAATATTTGTTTTTAATATAGTTTTCCCAGTATTTTCAGGTTATTTGTTATGAAGGGGACATTTTTTACTTTATAAAAAACTGCCCGAGAACAGTCGGGTACAAAAATTGTTTATATATGGAGCTGTCTGTTCGAGAATGGCAACCCATTGGCTGCTGTTTTAATTGTGAACAAAAAAGCAAAACCGATGATTTGTAATTAATTTAACAATTCATCGGTTTTTATATATTAATGTTTCTTTTTATATTTTATATAATATAATAATTTTTTTTATAGTAAATGAGTTTCTTTTTTATAACATTTAATGATTTCCAAAATTATATATAGTTATACTTTTCAAATTGTGATTATTGTGATATAATTATTTTAATTGATATATTGGGGTATTTTTATGTTTAAACGCATTCAGAATATCGATGATGTAGTTATTGAGCGAATTGCTAAACTGCATTCACCGATAAAAAATAAAATAATGATTGCTGTTTCAACTGCCGGCAATATGGGACTTGTATGGTTTGCTATATGTTTGCCCTTTTTAATAAATGCTCCATGGCGGGCAACAGGTGCAAATATTATTTTTGGACTTGCTATTGCACATTTAATGGGCGAGATTATTATTAAACATATTGTAAGAAGAACAAGACCTTGTCACGATTTAAAAGAAGAAGAACAGATAATCAATAAGCCAAAGTATTATTCATTCCCATCCGGACATACAACGGCATCCTTTTCAGTTGTTGGAGTGACAATGCTTAGATGTAGTATGCCTGTAATACTTTGTGTATTGTGTTTAGCTTTGCTTATAGGATTTTCAAGACTTTATTTAAGGGTACATTATTTGTCTGATGTAGTGGCAGGGGCATGTTTAGGATTAATATGCGGTTGGGCATCAGTTTCTATTTTTGAGCATCTGGTTGCATCTTTTTTATAAACAAAAATATGTTTATAATTAAAATATAATTTTAAAGGAGAGATGGGTATGTTTTGCACGAAGTGTGGAGCAAAAATTAATGAAGGAGACAAGTTTTGTGAAAAGTGCGGCAATAGATTGCTGCCTGTATCGGAAGAAACTGCAACAAATCAAGAACAAACTGAAAATCAGGTCCCTGAAAGAACTGCTGACAATTCAGTAAATGAAACTAAAGCAGAAAATCAAGTCCCTGAAAATACTGCTGACAATTCAGTAAATGAAACTAAAGCAGAAAACCAAGTCCCTGAAAATACTGCTGATAATTCAGTAAATGAAACTAAAGCAGAAAATCAAGCCCCTGAAAGTATTGCTGACAATTCAGTAAATCAAGAGTCAATACAGCAAACTTATAATTTAACAAACGAGATTGCGGTACAGCCGCAAAATGTTGACATAACTCAAACTGCAGCAAAACCACAAAAACAAAAAAAGCCTCTTAATAAAAAGGCAATAATATTATGCGCAGTAGCAGCAGTATTAGTAATTGCAATAGTAGTTACTTTAATTATTGTGATTCCTATGTTTAACAAAATAAAAATAAATGAAGAATACATAAAATTCAATTTTGACAGCAGTAAATTTTATGAAGGTCACGGAAGTTTAACAGTTTCTATTGATGAAGAAAAATTATCAGATGACTATGATGTCAATATAAAAGCAAAAGATGGTCTTGAAAGTCTTGAAGATATTGATGACATTAAAGATTTAGGAGATCTTATAAACAGTATCGGCGGTTCATCAAGTTCATCGGCAAGTATATATTCAATAATATCGTACTGTGATATTTCAGCAGAAGTTAAAGACGCTGATGAAAAAGCAACAAATGATGATGCGGATTCTAATTCAGGCGGAGATAAAGCAAGTAGTCAAACAGAATTTTCATCAAGCGATGATGATGCAAGACTTACCAACTTGAAAAGCAGCGATGTAATTATAGTAAGCGTTAAATGGCCTGAAAGTAAAAGTGATTTGAGAACAATTGAAGAAGCAGAAAAGAAACTTGGAATTTCATTTGATAAAAGCGACAGACAATATGAATTTGCATTAAACAGTATTTTAGAAGACGAAGGTATTTCGGTATTAGAGGCAACAGATTCCGATCCTCTGGGATATATAGAGAGCAATAAATTATATACAGTGACCGGTTTTAAAGATAAAGAACTGGAATTTTCTTTAAGTGATTTTGAATACACAGAAGGAGATTATACATACAGCTATGATACAGATGATTATTACATTACGATAAAGAAAGATTCTGTTATTGTTGATAAAGTAGGAATTTCCGTAAAAAATGATGATAGTTATTACAGTTCCGGATTATCAAGCGGAGAGAAGGTAACTCTTTATCTTGATGAAGAATATATTCCTGAAGAAGGTTTATTCTTTACTGAAACTAAAAAAGATATTGTTGTAGAGGCTAATACACCGTTAACATTAGATGAAGCTAAAAGTAATGTAGAACTTATAAAAACTACCTTTAACGAAGTTTTAAAGGATAAAGATTTTTATAATTTTACAAATCCGGAGGTTGTTTCAATATATTATGTTACACCTAAAAAGAATACAGACAGCAAAACTAATGTTGTTGCTGCAGTCGTTAAGGGTAAATATAAAGGTTGGCTGAGCGATAAAGAAGAAGACAGTTATTTGGTTTATTACTTTATAGACTGCTATGTATCAGACGGTAAATTTGTTTATAGCCGTGATGAATATGATTCATCAAATAAAAATGTTAATGACGCAATAAAATATGCTACATATTTAAATTCTGATAATTATTCATATACAAAAATTGCGGGCTGATTTTATAAAATATAATTATTTGGAATAATTATTTGGAATAATATAAAATTAATTAAAGGAGAAAAAACTATGAAATTTTGCAGACATTGTGGTAAACAATTAGATGACAATGCAGTATGTAATTGTGAGGAGGCATTAAAAGAACAAGCAGAAAATGCTGCCAAACAGGCTTCGGTACAACAAAATCAACAAGAAAATCAAACGGTCGCTTTTGAAAACAATCAGAATCAGCAGTTTGTTCAACAGCCTCCTGTTATAAATCAGTCACCGTATAAGGTAGAGGCGGCTTCTGCTTCTTCAGGTGACGGTAATGTGGTTAAAGCCTTAAAAAATACTCCGGTTATTTTTATGTCATTTTGGAAAAACTTAAGACAGACAATAAATGTTGCTAAAAAAACAAAGGATATTGCAGTATCAGTTATTTATTCGGTAATTTTGTTTATTTCAGTTTTGCTGTTCAATATTTTTGTTCCTTTATCTTTTGATAATTTGCTTAAGCCCCTAATAGGTTGGTCCGGAGCAAGTGTGTTGGATTTTCCTAAATCCTTGCTTGTATCCGTAGTGATAACGGTTCTTATAGGCGGTTGCTTTACTGTGATTTTATTATTACAGGAAAAAATATTTAACAAAAATCCTGATACCAAAAATGCTTTTGTAAATTCATTTGTCAGCTTTGCAATCCTTTCAATCCCTGCCTCTATCGGATTTATTTTAGCAGGACTTTGCTCATTTATATCAGCTTATTTAATGATAATATTGCTTGTTTTTACAATCATTTATTTAATAGTTGCTTTGTTAAATGAAATAAAAAATACTATTATCGTACAAATTACTAACGATTGCAAATTTATATTACTGAATGCTTTGTTTATTACAATTGCTCTGTTTATTATTGTGTTTGTATGTTTATGGGCATCAGGCATTTTGGGAGTTGCCAGTTTATTAGGCAGTACAATGAACAGCGCAATGAGCGGAATTTCATCATTAGGTTCATTGTTTGGTTAAAATTACATAATATTAACTATATATTAAAAGAAAAGATCGGCAGCTGAAATATTCGGCTGCCGATTTCAGTTATATGAAAAAGTAGCAATATAAAAACGGAAATTTTTCCGGTAACTTTTTTACAGCATAACACAACAGTTGGGTGAATTGCTTTATCTTAACAGCAAATTTTATTATGTAATATATAAAAATATATAAATTTTTTTGAGGTGTTAAACAGCATTAAATGACTTTAACATAATAATGTTGATTTATCAATTTTTTAATAATTTTATTGAAAATTTAAAATCTTTTATTATATAGTTTTTTATCAGGGAAAATGATAATTTATTACAAAAGTTACATTTTTGTTATATGCTAAAATTTTTGTTGACACACATATTTATACTAAATGTAATGAATTTTACAACAATTTTTATTAAAAAAACTTGATGTTGAAAAGTCTAAAAAATTAAAAAAAGTTAGAAATTAAAGTTTATTAAGTGAAAATCAAGTATTTTTTATTAAGTTATTAACACTTTCCACATAGTTATCAACATTTTTGTTAATAAAACAGAATAATACTTAAAGTATAATTCTTTAAATATATTTTTTATCGAAAAAAAGAAAACTTTTTAAATTTTTAAAAGAAATAAATGTATAGTTTTCCAGATTTTTACCCATAATATTTTTGAAAATTTTTATTCTGGGAGAGAATTTATGATAAAAGGAATAAACAGACATGTAATAGAGGTTACAAAAACTGACAATATTTATTATGAAAGAGCCATTTTGATTGTAAGACCTGAGTTTACGGGAGAAGAAAAACGACTGCTTGAAAAAGAAGCAAAGAGAATGTTAAAAGATTTAAACCCTCCGTCTGTAATAAAAAATAAAAGACAATTTATAAAAAGGCTTGTATTTCTTATAATGCCTATGTTGGCAGGTGCGGTACTAACTTTATGCTGTATCGGGATCTTAGGAGCTGTACGATAAACAGCTGATATTGCTTTGCGTTTAAAATAAAATTTTCACATTGTATTTATTGGACTTTTTTCGTTAAAAACTAAATCATTTAATTTTACCCCTTGTCATATATTTAACTAGAATTATGACGGGGGCATTTTTATGAATAAAAAAACTTTAAAATATTTAGAGATCTCAGGAGCAGCAGTGACATTTTTGATTTGGTTTATACTGCACCATTTCAATTCTCTTGAAAGCGACCATTTGCTCAACTTGTTTTTCGGTTCGGCCAACAACAGTGTATGGGAAAGTATTAAACTTTATTTGCTGGCATTTTTGGGATGGAGCGTAATTGAGCTGTGTGTAATAATTCCTAAGTTTAAAACCTTTGTTGTAATAAAAACATTTCTTGTTTACTCAATGGGAGCATTATATTGTATTGCAGCAACCCTGCTTCAGCTTTTAGGAGTTGAAGTAAAGGGAATTATAGAGACGATTTTTATAATGTTGCTTTCGGCAGTAATTTACTCATTATCGTATCAGCTGTTATTGAAAGAACTCAATGTAAGTTATCTTTTTGTTCCCAGTCTTTTTATGCTTTTGCTTTTTTCTGTTTCTTATATTTGTTTTACTCCGTATCCTTTAAAAATTCCGATATTTTTTGATTTTCAAAACAACTTGTACGGAATTATTCCCCCAAATTTCGATAAAGGTGCAATTTTTCTTGACAGTTTGTACGGAAATTAACCTTTTTTCTATATAAATATTTATAAATTTTCTATTCTAAAACGAAGTCAATTATGTTATACTAAAATATATATGTAAACAACATTTAGTATTATCTTGTTGGTTAATTAAAATAATTGTCATTATGTAGTATTTTAATATAGTATTTTAATAAGGATAAAATATGGAAAAAAAATTAAAAGAGTCAAAATCCGATGTAATAGCCGGAAGAAATCCTGTATCAGAAGCGATAAAAAGCGGAAGAAACATTGATAAAATTCTTATAGCCAAAGGGGCTAAAACAGGAACGATCGTGGGGATCCTTGCGAAAGCAAAAGAGAAAAAAATTCCCGTTAGAGAAGTTGATTCCAAAAAGCTTGATTTTTTAAGCGGAGGAACAGTTCATCAGGGAATTATTGCAACAGCGTCTGTAAAAGAATATCAAACGGTAGACGATATTTTTTCTTTGGCGAAAAGCAGGGGAGAAGATCCTTTTGTAATAGTACTTGATGAAATAGAAGACCCCCACAACCTGGGAGCAATAATAAGGACAGCCGAATGCGCAGGCGCACACGGAGTAATTATTCCTGAAAGAAGAAGTGCAACATTAAATTATACGGTAGGAAAAGCATCGGCAGGAGCCGTTGAATATTTGCCGGTTGCAAGGGTAAGGAATTTGGTGAATTGCATTGACGACCTTAGGGATAGAGGTCTTTGGGTTTTCGGAGCTGATATGAACGGAACAGATTATACTAAATGTGATTTTAAAGGTTCTGTTGCAATTGTAATAGGAAATGAGGGCAAGGGTTTAGGCAGACTTGTAAAGGAACATTGTGACGCAATAGTAAGCCTTCCGATAAAGGGACATATAGATTCCCTAAATGCGTCAGTTGCAGCAGGAATATTAATGTATCAAATTGCACAGCAAAGATAAAAATAAAAGTAAAAGTTTTAATAGCAGGAGAGAGCCGTTTGAAAAATAAAGATAAAAAAATGGATATTTCGCAAAATCATTCGGAAGTAAAACAGGATACCATTAAGTTTAAAAATAAAGATTTAGTAATAGATAACATTCTTGAAGAAACTCATTTTTTAACAGAAAAGGATAGAATGGAAGAAACTGCAAAAAAATATCGTGCAAAGCCGAAGATGGATGAAATATTCAGTAATGCCTCTAAAAAAATAAGATATAAAAATACAAATCCTCTTGAATTGGACAGTGAAGAAAAAAGTCAGGAAATCATTCAAGAAGAAAATTCACTCGTTGATGAAGAATCTGCCGTAACAATGCAGACTGAAATATTGATCAATAATCCTGAAGGAATAATTCCGCAGATAGCCGCCTCATCAGAAAAAGAGAAACAGAAAAATGCAGAAATAGACGGAGAAAAATCTGATGAAATAAAAGCATCTGAAGATACAGAAAAGGAACAGGAAGAACAAAAAGAAAAGTCAGTTGTTACCCTTAAGCCGGAATACACAGAAAACACTACATTTTCAGAAGATGTATTAGATGATGTTGAAGATTTGCACATAAGAAATGTAACGGTAACTGATTTTGACACAATAGATATAGATTTAGACCTTGATAAAAAGCAAAAAGAAGAAGCCATAGAAAATTTTTCTAGTGAACGGGAAAATAAAGAGGAAGTTAAGAAAGAAAATAAAAGCAAAAAGGATAAAACAATTAATCCGGAGCAATTAAAAGAAGAAATAAAAGGAAATTACGAAAAACTGTTCGGAATTAAGAAGCCGAAAACTCAGGTGATCATTTCAAAGGTTCCTGTGTATCAAAGAGAAGAAGATGTTGATAAAGTACATATCAGAGCAGGCAAATTTTCAACAGTTGTCAGAGAAGAATATGAAATGTATTTAAATGCCAACGATCCGTCAATTTCTCATGTTATAAAAAAGGAAGGCAGTACAGCTTCGGAAGAACCGCAGATAAATAAAAAAGACAGCAAACCCTTTGCAGAAAAGGTACTCCAAGCGGTTGTAGGCTTTTTTTCCAGTGAAGAACAGCAAATTGCGCAGGATGTTCCACCGGAAAAGATTGAAACCGTTGAGGATTATACCTCAAAAGAAGACGCAAAAAGTATATTGGATGAAATTAAACTTAATATAAAAAGACTGTTTTTAAGAAGTCTGGGAATGGGAATAATTTCATTTATAGCAATTGTAATTTCTTTTTTAGTAAGAATAATTCCCCGGCAGCTTTGCGCAGGTATTGCAAATGCACCAATTGTTTATGCAGTTATAAATCTACTGCTTTTAGGAATTTCGGTGGTTATTAACCGTGTTACCATAATCAGTGGATTAACGCCTCTTGTAAAATTTAAGGGAAATTCGGATACTGCGTTGTCAGCAGCAGCAATTGCGGCTTGCCTTCAGGCTGTAATCAGCTTTTTCTTTTTAATTGGGGCAAATACTTTTACGGTACAATACTTTAGTGTAATTGTTATTTTAGGATTCTTTGCAAATACGCTGGGCAAACTCTATATGGTTTTAAGAGTTAAGGATAACTTTAAGTTTGTAAGCTCTAATGCACCTAAATATGCTGCAAAAATTTATACTAACGAAGATGTCGCATCAAAAATGATGAGCGGAACGGTTTTTGAAAGGCCGATTGTTGCTTATCAGCATAAAACAGAATTTTTATCCAATTTTCTTAAAATTTCTTATGCACCTGACCCTAGTGAAGAGCTTGCAGGCAAATTTGCACCTTTTACAATTATTATTTCTCTTCTTGTTGCAATTGTCTATGGCTTTTTTCATCAGTCTTTTGACGGCGTAATTAACGTTTTTGCGGTAATGACGGCAATCAGTATTCCGGTTGCAACATTACTTGCTGTAAATATTCCCCTTAAAATGTTATGCAAAAATCTTTTGTCAAAGGATGCTATGGTTTCAAGTTATCCTTCAGTTAAACAATTTTGCGACAGTACCGGAGTTATAGTAGATGCAAAAGAACTGTATCCCGAGGGGAGGGTTATGCTTGACGGAATAAAAACCTTTATTGAGCACGGTGCAGATGAGGCTCTGATAGCTTGTGCGGCAATTTTAAGAGAGGCAGAGAGTCCTATGTCGACAATTTTTGACAGAGCTATTGATAAAGGTCAAGGACTTCCGCAGGTGGAAAGCTTTTTATATGAGGATTCGATGGGACTTTTAGGCTGGGTAAACAGCGAACGCATACTAATAGGTTCAAAAGAGCTTATGGAAAAATATAATATTGAAACCCCTTCCGACGATTATGAAGAAAAATACCGTTTAGAGGGTAAGGAAATTACTTATTTATCTAAAGCGGGTCAGCTTGCGGCTATGTTTGTATTGAAATACAGCGCAGACCCTGAAATTGCAGAAGAATTGAGGCGTGCAGAAGAAAACGGAGTAAGCATTTTAGTAAGAACTACCGATAACAATATTACATCAGATAAAATTGCAGAAGATTTCAGAATTTTTTACCGTTCCGTCAAGGTGCTTCCCACAGGACTGGGCAACGAGGGTAAGGAAATTCAGGAACAAGTTGAAGAATCATCCCGTGCATATCTAGCAACAAGAGGAAAGTTTACTTCATTTATCAGAGGAGTTTCCGGTTGTGTAAGACTTAACAGCAATATTTCCTTATCTGTAATGATTCAGCTTATATCAATAATTTTAGGTGTACTTATGTGCAGTCTTTTGTGCTTGTATGCAGGAGTACAAGTGATCGGAACAATGGAAATATTGATTTATTCCGTATTTTGGGCAGCTGCCGCAGTTATAGCACCATTAATTAAAAGGTCTTAAGGAGAAGATTTTATGTTAATAGCTCCATCACTTTTATCTTGTGATTTTTCACAAATGGGTCAAGAAATAAAAAGAATGGAAGAAGCTAAAGCTGATTTTATTCATCTTGATGTAATGGACGGTCATTTTGTACCAAATATAACCTTTGGAGCCCCTGTAATTAAGGCTGTTCGTTCTTATACAAAAATTCCTTTTGATGTTCATTTAATGATTTCGGAGCCGCTTAAATATATTGATGATTTTGCTTCTGCAGGTGCAGATATAATAACTTTTCATGTAGAAAGCGACTCTGATATTAAACAGACGATTAATAAAATTAAAAGCAAGGGAATTAAGGCAGGCCTTGTAATTAAGCCCAATACCCCTGCAAGCTCGGTTTTTCCGTATTTAAAGGATTTGTATATGGTGCTTGTAATGACAGTAGAGCCCGGTTTTGGAGGACAGAGCTTTATGGCAGATATGCTTTCAAAAGTTATAGAAATAAAGGCAAAAACAAAAACAGAAAATCCAGCTCTTTTAATTGAAGTTGACGGCGGTATTTCAGAAGATACAATCGGACAAGCAGCAAAGGCAGGAGTTGATATATGCGTTGCAGGAACGGCTGTTTTTAAAGCTCAAAACAGCAAAAAAGCCATTGAAAACTTAAAAGCTGCTGCAGATCTGGAAATATAAAGTTCAGGGTATAAAAAATAAGCTTATACCTTAATATATTAAAAGTTTTTTCTTAGATTTTTAAAAAAAGCCGACGAGTTCAAAAGGCAAGAATCCCTTTGCCGCCGAATAATTTTAGCGAAACTTTAATAATACATAAAATGTATATTTTAAAGAATTTAAAGTAAAGTACAAAACTATTTTTCACAGTCAATTTTGGAAAGTAATTATTTTAATAAACTAAAGCGGTCATCAAAAATGATGACCGCTTTAATTATCTTGAAAAAGCTTTGCCTATGGTATCAACTGCATTTTTATCGCATATTGTCGTTCCTGCCTCTTTTAAGGCAGATAAAAATGCTCTTGTGCATTTTTTTCGCTTTCCGTATTCATTTAGTATCCTTTTAGCAATCTGGGGGATAGGCTGATAGTCAAAAACAAGGTAATATTCCTTTTTAAACAAATATGCCTTGCTTGAACGAATATAAATATTTTCTTTGTAAATAAGTGATATTGCATTTAAAAAATCTTCAGTTTTTTCAAAACAAAAGCAGGTATTTTCTTTTGGCTTTTTTATTCTGTACTTTGTTCTCGGAATCCGTTTTTCCATAAATGTTACAAGTATCAAGCATCCGTTTTGATGTGGAAGGGCTTCCATTAAAAGCCTTTTGTTATTAGTAGACAAGCCTGTTTTGTTGCAAACCATTGTGATAAACCTGTTGAGAATCTTTTTTGAATGAGTATTTTCAAAGCCCATAGAGTCAAATTCAAGTTCGTAATCCTTCATATCCTGATTACAAAGTGCAATCAACACCTTTGAGCTGTCTATTTGCTCTATTGTCATAATTATCTCCTTAAAAATAAAGTTTCTGTTACCATATTATGATGAATTATTAAAATTTGCAAGTGAATATTATTGGTAACTAAAATTTACATGTTTTATAAAATAAAATTTATTTTGGAGATGAAAAATATATTGCAATAGTTATAATAAAATGGTAAACTTTATTAAAATAATTAAGGGTATTTACCTGTTTTGAAAGGATGTTCTTTTATGCCTAAGTGGTTAAAAAACGCAGTGTTTTATGAAATTTATCCTCAAAGCTTTTATGATACTAACGGCGACGGTATCGGGGATATAGAGGGTATTATACAAAAGCTCGACTATGTAAAAGGGTTAGGCTGTAATGCGATTTGGATAAATCCCATATATGATTCACCATTTATGGATGCAGGATACGATGTAAGGAACTATAAAAAAGTAGCAGAGCGTTACGGAACAAATGAAGATATTGTCAGGCTTTTTAAAGTTGCTCACGAAAAAGAAATTAAAATTTTGCTTGATTTAGTTCCGGGGCATACATCAGATACACACCCGTGGTTTCAACAGGCAAAGAAAGCTGAAAAAAATGATTTGTCAAACAGATATATTTTTACAGACAGTGTATGGGAAGCACCTCCGCAATACCGATTAATGTGCGGAATATGTGAAAGAGACAGCAATTATCTTGTAAACTTTTTCAGTTCACAGCCTGCATTAAATTATGGTTTTTACGATATTACACACCCTGCATGGCAGCTGCCCTGCGACCATCCCGACTGTCTTAAAACTGTTGAGGCGTTAAAGGATATAATGCGTTTTTGGCTTGATATGGGGGCAGACGGATTCAGAGTGGATATGGCTGATTCACTTGTAAAAAATGATGAAGAAAAAATTGCAACTGCAAAAATCTGGAGAGGTATCCGCAAAATGCTTGATGAGGAATACCCGGAGGCTGCACTTGTAGCAGAATGGTCTAATCCGGTACGAGCTATTAATAATGCAGGATTTCACATGGATTTTTGTCTTGACCACTTTAAAAATCCCAACAACTATCTTTTCCGTTTTTCAGAGGACGGAGAAAACAAGGGATTTTTCAATAAAAACGGAAAAGGCAACATTAAAGACTTTACAAGAACTTATCTTGAAGGTTATGAAAAAACAAAAGGCAACGGATATATCAGTATGTTTACCTGTAATCACGATACACCCCGACTGACAAATTATCTTGACAAGGAAGCAATTAAGCTTGGTGATGCAGTAATTTTTACACTTCCGGGAGTGCCGTTTCTTTATTACGGTGATGAAATCGGAATGAAATATATAAAAGGACTTGTAAGTAAAGAAGGAGGTTTCAGCAGAACGGGAACCCGTACTCCGATGCAGTGGAACAGCGGAAAAAACCTGGGCTTTTCCACATCAGATAATCCATATTTACCGGTTGACCCATCTTCAGACGCACCCACTGTTGAAAATCAGAAAGACGACCCTGACAGCATTTATAAGGTTGTAACGGATATTATTAAGCTTCGTCATGAAAATGAAGATTTACAAGCAGACGGAGATTTTGAAGTACTTTATGCAGAGGAAAATAAGTTTCCTTTTGTATATAAAAGAGGTCAGTTTGTAATATTTGTAAATCCAACCTTAAATGACGCTTCTGTTGATTTTGATACTCCTGTTAAAGAAGTTGTATATAAAATCAAGGAAAGCAAAGTAAAAAGCGGCAAAGTTACATTAGGAGCACAAAGCTTTTTAATGATAAAAATCTAATTACAATAAAACGGAATGTTTCTTCCGAATGACAATATCATATAAAAGTTTTCTTTTGTTCAAAACTGTTTGCAGGCAGTTTTCTAAAAATTATTCTAAAATTAAGATCACCCTGATATTTTCTGTAATATCAGGGTGATCTTTTGTTTTTATTAAAAATTTTAATCTCTAAAAACCAATAACTTGTAGGGTTCAATATCAAGAACATTTGCAATATCAAAGAGCAATTCAATGGAAAACGCCTTAATAACATTAGGGGCCTCGATAGCGCTGAGATGCGAACGGCTTATACCGATTTTTTCGGCCAATTCTTCCTGTGTAAATCCTTTTTTCTTTCTGTAAAATGCAATATTCAACCCAAGCTCAACAAACTTATCTACATTGTCAAAGGATATTGGTTTTGATTTAGACATATTCACACCTCATTTTTATAATACTCCATGAAATAAAAGTTTTAAATATTTTTTTAAAAAGCACTTGCTTTTTAATAGAAAGCATATTATAATTAACACAAGGCATTTATTGATTTTTTATAATAAGGGGGTGGTTTAATATGAAGAAAAATACAGCAGGTTCAATTTATGTTGTTTCCGGAATAATATCTATTGTCTTTGCAATCATAATAAAAAATGTTGCAAATGACGCAAGCCATTCAAAAACAAGTATTTATTTTCTGGGGCATTATATCGGCAGAAGCAGTTGGAGTGAAATTTACGATACTTTATTTGTGCTGTTTTTAATTGTCGGCATTGTTCTTTTTATAGCCGGAATTGCGGTTTTGAACATCAAAGAACAAATTAATCCAAACGATAATGATAATGTTCCTGTATCTAAAAAACCTTGTTTTATAGAGTGCCCTAATTGCGGTGAATTAAACGGCAGCAATAATACACAATGCTTTAAGTGCCGAACTAAATTGGATTATAATACAACAAAAGGATCAGTACATACAGGCGAATGGGTTTGTAAAAAGTGTGGTAAAATCAATTCAAGTTATGTCGGAACATGCGGATGCGGGGAGGTTAAGCCGAAATGAAAAAGTTTTATATTACACTATCAGCAGTTTTAATCTTAACTTTGCTTTTTGTTGGATGCACATCAAATCAGGGTGTTACATTGACGGATTCTGACAGTAAAAACATTGATAATGTTTTTAAACTAAATTCCGAATGGGATACACCGTCTCAAACAGGGACTACCACTGATGAATATATAAATAAAATTATGTTCTTTGATTTTGACGGAACAGGAAAACTCTCATTCTTTGTATCTTATGATGTGAATTATGTTTTGGGAGCCGGTTATTATGTTTTAGATGATGGCACTATGGAAAGAATAGAACAGGCCGATGTATATGATACCGATACACACACGAGAATTATGGGCTGTATTGGCAAAACCATAGTAAGCGGTACCGATTGGAATCAATCATATACTGATGAGGAAAAATATGATGCTATCAAAAAAGCTTATGTTAAGTATTTAGAAAGATCAAGTAAATGACAGTAAATAAAATAAACGCAAAAGGTTGACCGCATTTTTGGTCAACCTTTTGCGTTATTTAAACTAATAACTTTAGACAGTTCCGATTTTAAGAGAAAAACACATAACCGTCTTTTGAGGGATGATTTTGATTATTTTAAAACTTTAAATATGAATTATCAAATTAAAGAATAAATCCTGTCTTTTTCATAGCCTTATTAAGAGTTCTTCTGCTGATTTTAAAGGCAATTTCATCAGCTTTACGGTAACATTCTTCAAGATATGACTTATCTTTAATTAACTGTTCGTATTTTTCTCTTATGGGTCTTAAAGCCTCAATAACCGCTTCGCCTACTGCAACCTTAAAATCTCCGTAGCCTTTACCCTCAAAATCCTTTTCGATCTGCTCATTTGTAAGCCCTGTTACTGCGCCGTAAATAGACATAAGATTATTAATTCCATCTTTTCCTTCTGCAAAACGAACACAAGAATCACTGTCTGTTACCGCACGCTTAAATTTTTTCATAATAACTTCAGGTGTATCAAGAAGATGAACACAGCCGTTTACATTTTCATCACTTTTACTCATTTTTTTAGACGGATCCTGTAAACTCATAACTCTTGCACCATGCTTTGGATAGTATCCCTCGGGTACCTTAAATACATTTCCGTAAAGACCGTTAAATCTCTGCGCTATATCACGAGTCAATTCAAGGTGTTGTTTCTGGTCTGCTCCAACAGGAACATAATCTGCTTGGTAAAGCAAAATATCTGCCGCCATTAAACAAGGATAGGTAAATAATCCTGCGTTTATGTTATCTGCGTGTTTTGCAGATTTGTCTTTAAATTGCGTCATTCTTGAAAGCTCTCCAAATTGCGTGTTGCAGTTTAATATCCATGCAAGTTCTGCGTGGGTATGAACATGACTCTGTATAAAAAATAAACTTTTTTCTATATCAATACCGCATGCCATGATAGAAGCATAAGCGTCTATTATATTTTTTCTCATTTGCGCCGGTTCCTGTTTTACGGTAATTGTGTGCAAATCTGCAAGAGCATAAATACAGTCAAATTCATCTTGCATTTTTACCCAGTTTCTTACAGCACCTAAATAGTTGCCCAATGTAATAGTTCCGCTTGGCTGAATTGCGCTGAAAACAATTTTTTTCTTTTCTGTATTTTCCATTTTTATCACCTTTTTATTATTTTATAATTATGTTTTATTTAATTATTTTATCTGCCAGTTTACCCAAAATTTTAATTCCTTTTTCCAGTTGTTCGTCGGTAGGAGTAGAAAAATTGATTCTGAAACTTTGGCATTTTTCATTTTCGTCAGTTAAAAAAGCGTTTCCCGGTACAACGCATACCTTATTTAATACTGCTGTCTTGCAAAACTCGGGCATATCAACGCTCTTTGGAAGCTCACACCATATAAATAAACCGCCGTCGATTTTATGATATTTGATTTTAGGAGCATATTTATCAAGCAAATCCATACAGAAATTTGCTTTAATACTGTATATTTTTCTTAATTCTTCAAGATGCTGTTCAAAATTATACTTTGTCATATATTCATAACAAACAACCTGTGCCCATATATTTGAGTGAACATCACTGCCTTGCTTGCATACAACAAACTTTGAAAAAATTTCCTTTGGTGCAACAGTATATGCAACACGAATACCCGGAGCAACAACTTTGCTGAAGCTTCCTGCATAAATTACAATGTTATCTGTGTCAAATGATTTGATTGCGGGAATTGCCTCGCCGCTGTACCGAAGTTCTCCGTAGGGGTTATCTTCAATAATAAGTACGCCGTATTTTTTTGCAAGTTCATACATTTTTTTGCGTTTTTCAAGACTCATTGTAACTCCCGACGGGTTTTGATAGTTGGGAATGGTATAAATAAATTTTGTATTTTTGTTTTCCTGCAAAACTTTCTCTAAAGCCTGCATATTCATACCGTCTGATTCAACGGGAACTCCTGCAAGCTTACCGTTGTAGCTTCTAAAGGTATTTAAAGAGCCGATAAAGCTGGGTGATTCACAAATTACAACTTCGCCCTCGTTAAGAAGTGATTTAGAACATAAATCCATAATTTGCTGTGCGCCTGATGTAATTAAAATATCATCATTTTGAGAGCCAATATTTTGACTTTCCTTTAAATACTTTTTAAGATGTTCTCTTAATGGAGTATAGCCTTCTGTAACACTGTATTGTAAAACGGAAATCGGATTTTCTTCAAATATTTTTTTTGATATTTCCTCAATTTCTTTACATGGAAAAGCTTCGGGAGAAGGGTTTCCTGCTGAAAGAGAAATAACTTCCGGATCCGATGCATATTTAAAAATTTCTCTGATTGCGCTGGGTTTTAAATTTTTTACCCTTTGTGAAAATTTATATTCCAATTAAATCACCCTTTTTAATAAATTAAGTAATATATTAAGTTATATTTCCAAATTATACGGAGGCAGATAACCACTTGGCATTTTTAATTTTATTTTAAATTAATGTTTTAAAAATAAAAGCTTTTATCCCTATATAACAAGGGACAAAAGCTAAAAAACTTCTGCGGTGCCACCCAAATTGATGTAAACATCCACTTTGCAAAAACATTTCCTGTAACGGAGGATACCGTCAGATACTACTCTCATACTGCTTTTTGCACATTACAAATGATATTAATATGATTTTGCTCTGCCCTCACAAGTCCATTGGGAAAAATTCTGCTGCCGATTTCCACCAAACACGGTTCTCTGTAAGCAGAATATGATTCTTACTACTCTTGATCACAGGTTTAAAATATTAAGTACATTATACAATTCATCATACTAACTGTCAATAAAAAATATTTTTTTAAAACAGAAAAAGATTTAAGATTGTAAAAAATGATTGTATTTAAATACGGTTTGTAGTATAATAACATATTATAAGTACTTAAATAGGGGAATTCGTGAATTAAGGAGGAAAGTTGTGGCAAATAACGGGTACAACAGGAATTACAACAAAAATTACAGAAGCAGTAATTATAACAGACCTTCTCAAAATAGAAATTATAACAGAAATAACAGAAGAAGACGTAACAGAAAAAGATTAAGAAACAGGATCCTTATTGTTTCTTCAATGATTATTATTGTTGTATTGATTATTCTGTTGCTGTCGGTTATGTTTAAAAGTTGTTTTGGAGGTAGAGATAACGGGAAAGATTCAGAAACGATAAATACAGAAACTGTTGCTGCAACAACAGCTGCACCGTCTGCAAGTGAATCTAAAGCGTCATCAAGCGGAACATCAAACAATATTTCTGATATTACCAGCACAACAGAGTTTTTAACACCTGAACCGGAGGATAATAACGAAAGTGCAACTCTTGACGGAAATATTTTAATATGGAATAACGCCGGATATGAGCTTTTTTACGGTTCTGAAGATAGTGCAACAAGTTATTCCCAGGCAATAAACGGTTATGCTGAAAGTCTGGGACCATCAGTTACTGTTTACAGTATGGTAGTGCCTAATCACACGGAAATGGGTCTGCCTGAAAGACTAAAAAATGGTGAAGGATACACTACAACATCTCAAGCAGAAAATATAAAAACAATATACAGCAAATTGGGATCTAATGTTACACCGATAAACTGTTATAATAATTTATCGAAGCATTGTAATGAGTATATATATTTTAACACAGATCATCATTGGACGGGTTTAGGTTCATATTATGCTTATGAAGCATTTGCAAAGACAACAAATCAGGAAGTACTTCCTTTGACAGAATGTACAGAGGGGAAAATAGAGGGATTTACAGGATCGTTTACAAATATGGTAAGTGAAGATTTAGGAACTGATACAGTATCATATTGGAAATTCCCTTATGAAACAACAATGGAAATGGCAACCGAAACAGAATCGGAAATGAATACTTATGATTCTGTATATTATGAGGGAGAAACAGGCGGTTCTAATTCTTACGGCGTGTTTATATACGGAGATAATCCTCTCTCAATTTTAAAATCAAACAGGGAAACAGGCAAGAAAATTGCTGTTATTAAGGAAAGTTACGGAAATGCATTTGTACCTTATCTTACCTATAATTATGACGAAGTTCATGTAATAGATTTTAGACACTGGACAGGCAATCTTCCGAAGTATTGCAGTGAAAACAAAATAGATGAAGTATTGTTTATAAATGGAATTATGTCTGCCAATACGCCTATGCAGATCAGAGCTATGGACTCTTTGTTCTGAAAAAAAGCATAAATAAAGAATTGAAAAGGAGGTATTACCGTGCTGGCAGAAAGGGCAGAGGCAAATGTTTTCGGAATATTGTCTGAAAAAGCAGGTCTTTATACAGGATATGCAAACACAGATTCCGAAAAAAACAAAAGTATATATATAGTATCCAGAAAAAGGCCCGCTGACTTTTTTAACGGTACGGTTATTGCAGTAGTAACATTTAAAGACGGAGAAGAAAAGCAGATAATTGCTTGTGACGGCGAGATTTTTTATGAGCCGGAGCTTTTAGAAATTTTATCTGTACTTAAAAATGTAGTTGTAGAAAAAATTAAATGTTTATATGAAAAATCCTGCGGCGCAGTAATTTTTTATAAAGGCCGACAGAACAGCGTAAATCTTTTGCTGGTCAAGAACAGCAACGGAAGATATTGGAGTTTTCCGAAAGGTCATATTGAAAAAAACGAAACAGAACAGGAAACTGCTGTAAGAGAAATTAAGGAAGAGACAAACCTTGATGTTGAAATCTGCGGTGATTTCAGAGAAATCAGCGAGTATTGTCCTTTTGGAAAAATAAGAAAAAGAGTTGTATTTTTTCTGGCTAGGGCGTTTACTGATAATGTAAAAATTCAGGAATCAGAAATAGACAGCTATATTTGGGTGGATATACAGCAGGCAAGGAAATTATGTACTTATGATAATGATTTAAGAATTATTGATAAAGCGGAGACAGCAATACATTTATTGAAATAAAGATCCTCAGCTATTAAGCTGAGGATTTTTTGCAGCTTTGCAGTATTGCAATTTAAAAATATTTATATCATATTAAAATTTAATATGATAATTTTTATTTATATATTCTTCAAAACAATATATAAAATAATCACATTCATCGCAGCAACATTCAATATAGTTTCCGTTTTTATCCTTATATTTTCCGTTACCTATACAATCAACCCCTTTTTTGCTGGGAGTTATCCCTATCCCTGTAACATCAAGTATCATTTTATACCTCCTGAAAGTTTGTAGACTATTACATTATATAATGTAATAGTCTATATGTAAAGTGAAATAATAAGATATTATCTCATTATAAAATAAGTTATGGAGAAATATCTTATGATAAAATTAAATGTATTAAATTTATTGGAGAAAAACGGCAAAACAAAATATTGGTTATATAAACAGCTTGGAATGAGTTATCAGAATTTTAGCAGAATGATAAATAATCAAACAAAATCCATACGTTATGAAAACATTGAAACTTTGTGTTTATTATTAAAATGTACGCCCAATGAACTATTTGAAATAAGAGAAAATTAAAAATAACTTTAGATAAATCATCGGAAGATAAATTCTTCCGGTGATTTTATAAAAAGGAAATAAATATTTTATTTTAAAAATTTATTAAGTTCGGGTAAGTAATTTAATTTGAACTGCAAAAATTTATAAATTAGTCTTTTTTCATATACTTTTTTGTACTTTTACAGGTAATTTTGAAACTGCTCGCTTGTATGAAAGGTCTATTATTTCAAATAATATATGTTCTGAGAGTTTATTTACAGATACGGTGCTCCAATATGGCTGTAAAGAGGCAGGACAATGGTATCCTCTTGCAACTGCGTCAGGATACGAGTTTCTGAAAAAATCATTGTCATCAGCATTTAACGAAACTGTAATTTTTAAATCCTCGGCAGGGTAGATTTCTGCAAATATTTTTCCTTTAACCTTATAGCATATCGGTAAGTCACCAAAGGGAAAGTCAATATAAGCACCAAACTTTTCTTCACAAAGCTTTTGTAATTTTTCCGAGGTAACTATTCCGCCCATTGTAATTGTTCCTCTTTTATTCCCAGCCTTCTGCATTCGTTACAGACGGTATTTTTTTCTTCAATATTTCCGATAGTATATTTTAATATTTTATTTTTAAAAACGATATATTTTATATTACCCGATTTAAAATCAACAAACCATTGATTATCAGGTTTTACAGCATTGGAAATCAATTCGGGTAAATTTTGTACCGAAGAGGTAAAAAACAAAACTGTCCAATACTTTGGTTTATCGTTTGTATGCCATAATTCTATTTTATTTACAGATAAAAAATCAAGCAAATTTTCATCATCTATGCTTTCCTTTATAAGTATTCCTTCAAAAATCGATGTGTTCTTTTCTTCCAAAATATTACCTCCGCAATAACTTACATTTTTTATTGTATTAAGGGATAAATCATCTTTAAGCAATATATCTAAAGTGGTATTAAAAATTTTGCTTAATAACACTATTTTTTCAATTTCGGGATAAGTATTATCGGTTTCCCATTTTGAAACTGTTTGTCTGCTCACATTACATATTTGTGCCAGTTCCTCCTGAGAATAGCATTGAATTTTTCTTAATGTTTGAATTTTTTGTCCAAATTTCATATTTATCACCTTAATTTAATTTTACAATAAATTAAATTATTTTTCTACCAATTTACAGTTGCACTTTTGCAACTTATTATTGATAATTACAGAAAAGGCAGTATTATCAATTGATAATACTGCCTTTAAAAAATAAATTCATTTTGATTAATGTCTGTTATTTTTTCCTCTTCTATCGTTAAATGGCTTTCTCGGACGTGACTGTTCTGAATCGGCATCGTTTTCAGGAGTTAAGCCGTCAACCTCAATTAGAACGTCTCTTCTTGAAAGGTTAAGTCTACCCTTATCGTCAATTTCAAGAACCTTAACTCTGATAATATCACCTACGTTTACAACGTCGGTAACCTTATTGGTATGTTTTACATCAAGTTGTGAAATATGGCAAAGTCCTTCTTTGCCCGGAGCAATCTCTACAAACGCACCAAAGTCCATAATTCTTGTTACTTTTCCGAGGAATATTGCACCCGGTTCAGGGTCCCTTGCAATAGTATTAACGATTTCAACTGCTCTTTTACATTTTTCGGTATCAAGACCGGATACAAATACCTGTCCTATATCGCCGTCTTCTTCAATGTCGATTTTAACTTCACATTCTGTCTGAATCTCTTTGATAACTTTACCGCTCTTACCGATAACCTCACTGATTTTTTCAGCCGGAATTGTTGTTGTAAACATTTTAGGAGCATATTTTGAAAGTTCTTCTCTAGGTTTTGCAATAGCTTTTAGCATAACTTCATCAAGAATATAATTTCTTGCATTGTGAGTTTTTTCAAGAGCCTCTTTAACCATTTCGGGAGTTAGTCCGCTGATTTTTAAATCCATCTGAATTGCAGTTATACCGTCGTGAGTACCTGCAACCTTAAAGTCCATATCACCGAAGAAATCTTCAAGCCCCTGAATGTCAACCATAGTCATCCAACGGTCGCCCTCTGTAATAAGACCGCAGGAGATACCTGCAACAGGTGCTTTAATGGGAACACCTGCATCCATAAGGGCAAGAGTAGAACCGCATATAGAACCTTGTGATGTTGAACCGTTTGATGAAAGAACTTCAGAAACAAGTCTGATTGCATAAGGAAAATCCTCAACTGACGGTATTACAGGAACTAATGCACGCTCTGCCAATGCGCCGTGACCGATTTCTCTTCTTCCGGGGCCTCTGCTTGGCTTTGTCTCTCCAACAGAATAGCTTGGGAAGTTGTAATGGTGCATATATCTTTTTTCGTCTTCACCGTCAATGCCATCGAGAATTTGCTTGTCTGATACAGGCCCTAACGTAGCAACAGTCAAAACCTGTGTCTGACCTCTTGTAAATAAGCCTGATCCGTGAACCCTCGGCAGTACTGATACTTCTGAGGCAAGCGGTCTGATATCGTTCATTCCTCTGCCGTCAACACGCTTTTGTTCGTCTAATAACCAACGGCGTACGATAGTCTTTTGTGTTTTATAAAGACATTCGTCGATTTTTGCTTCACATTCTGGATAAATCTCGTCAAATTTAGCGTGAACTGCGTCATAAATCGGCAAAAGTCTTTCGTCTCTTACTGTTTTGTCGTCAGTATCAAGAGCTGCTTTAACATCTGCCTCTGCAAATTCCATAATTGCTTCAAACATTTCGTGTTCGGGGTCATTACTTGGATAAGTAAACTTGTCTTTTCCGATCTCTGCCTGAATGCCCTTGATAAATTCAATTATTTTCTGATTTGCTTCGTGACCTGCCATGATTGCATTGTACATAACTTCGTCGCTTACGCAGTCGGCACCTGCTTCGATCATGGCAATTCTGCTGTCGGTTGATGCAACGGTTGTTGCCATCTTTGATATTTCTTTCTGCTCGTTTGTAGGATTGATTACAAATTCTCCGTCAATATAACCTACGGAACAGCCTGAAATAGGTCCGTTCCAAGGAACATCGGAAATGGATATGGCAATTGATGTACCTATCATAGCTGTAATTTCAGGTGAGCAGTCAGGGTCAACAGCCATAACTGTGCAGACAACAGAACAGTCGTTTCTCATATCTTTAGGAAATAATGGACGAATAGGTCTGTCGATAACACGACTTGTTAAAATTGCCTTTTCAGTTGGTCTGCCCTCACGCTTTAAAAAACTGCCGGGAATTTTGCCTACTGAATAAAGTTTCTCCTCGTAATCAACCGAAAGCGGAAAGAAATCGACTCCCTCTCTGGGTTTTTCTGATGCAGTAACAGCAACGTGTACTACCGTCTCGCCGTAGTGTACTAAGCACGCACCGTTAGCAAGCTGAGTCATTTTGCCTGTTTCGACCTTTAATGGTCTGCCGGCAAATTCTGTTTCAAATACTTTGTACTTGTCAAATATCATTGGTTTGTTCATAAAAATCCTTTCCGAAAGTAAAACTTTCATTTTATATAATAACAGGATTTTTACATTGTCTTAGCAATAAAACCAACTTGAATTTTAAAAAATACAAGCTCGTTTTACCGCTAAAGTGCCAATATAAAAAACCTGTAAAAAACGCAATATAGGGCAAACGGAAACCGCCTGCCCCAATAGTATTAAAATTACTTACGAATACCGAGTCTTGAAATAATTGAACGGTATCTTTCAATATCAACCTTAATAAGGTAGTTTAGAAGGCTTCTTCTCTGACCAATCATTTTAAATAAACCTCGGCGGCTGTGATGGTCTTTTTTATGAACCTTTAAATGTTCTGTTAAATCATTGATTCTTTTTGTTAATAATGCAATTTGAACCTCAGGAGAACCTGTATCGCCTTCATGAGTTGCATATTCAGCCATAATGGCCTGCTTTTCTTCTTTAAGCATTTTTATTCCACCTTTATATAAAATTTTCCCGTTCAATCTCAGGAAAAGGCTGTGAAATTCCGCAATACGGCTTAATCCTAAACCCGAGAAAGGGGCGTAACAGTTGAATTATATCACACTGATTTTCAAAAGTAAAGTAAAAAATGGAAAAACATTAAAAATTATTCTTTTGAGTTTTATCAGAGTTTTCGTTATTTATGGTGTTTTCATTATTAATAATCCCTTCCAAAATTTTTCTTTGCTGTTCTTTAGGAAGAGTTCTGAAATTAATTATTAAAAACTTTTCATCATTTGATAGGTTATCGTTAAGGGTAGTGGGTAAGTTAAATGGGGGAGGTTCTGATACGCCGGAACTTTTAGGAATTTCACCAGTTAAAAGCTCTTGAACAGTTACACCGAAAATTTTAGCAAGCTTTAATGTAGATTCATAATTAGGTTCGGTTTTGCCTGTTTCATAATAACTGTATGTTGAGCGGTCGATTTTTAAAGCATCAGCAACCTGCTGTTGGGTAAAATCATTATTGTTTCTTAATTTTTTAAGACGCTGGCCGAATTTTTCACGATTTTCATTTTTCTTCATAACTATATTTCATACCTCCTTGTGACAAAATTTTTAATTTATCTACATTATAAATGGAAAAATTTTTTCTGACACATATTGTGAAGTATAATCACTCAAAAAGCTATTTTTTACTGGATTATTATGCACTTTTCCCTATTTTTTATTCTTTTTAGGTATTGAAAATAAAAAATTTTTAATATATAATATTTTTTACATGCTGATGTAGCTCAGTTGGTAGAGCAGCTGATTCGTAATCAGCAGGTCGTGGGTTCAAGTCCCGTCATCAGCTCCAAACCTCTCTTGTGAAATTTTTCACGGAGAGGTTATATTATATACAAAGGCATTATATACATCCGATAAAAAGATAATTATAGAAGAGATAAAATGAATTATAAAATTGTAAATTGTGAAAAAAGCGACTCTGATTATATTTGCGACAGACTTGTTGAATATAATTTATCAAAGGTTCCTAAAACTCAGGAAATTGATTTTGAAAATATAAATATTAAAAGTGTTGACCAAGACGGAAATATAATTGGCGGTTGTATTGCCAAAATGTACTGTTGGAATGTAGTTTATGTGGATATTCTATGGGTCGATGAAAGCTTCAGAAACAAAGGAATAGGCAGTAAACTGCTTAAAGAGGTTGAAAAAATAGCCTCAAAAAAGAAATGTAACCTTATTCATTTAGATACGTTTGATTTTCAGGCAAAGGATTTTTATATAAAACATGGATATGAAATATTTGGAGTGTTGGAGGATTGTCCCTTTGAGCATTGTAGATATTATATGAAAAAACTTTTAAACAAGCAAAATTGAAACGGTTGGTGTTGTTATGGCAATATACAGCGAACTAATCCGTCTTAGCGAAAAGGCGAGAGAAGATAAAAAGTTAAGAAAAGCTTTGCTGAATGCTTCTGAGGATAAGGATCCGCTAAAAAGCTTTTGTGATGTTTGCTTACAAAACGGTTTTGAAATTTATCCGGGTGAGCTTTTTGCATACGGCGAAGATATGAATGACAGTAAATTAAGAAGTGTAAACGGAGGCGGAGTAAACGCCATTGAGGGCTGGAATGACGCTTTTTCGCAAATTATAAAAGAGCTGGAAGAGTTAGATTAAAGCAAAAGATCAAACAAAACGGTTACCTTAATATGGGTAACCTTTATTGTATTTATAATCACCTGAATTGTCAACCCGTATTCGGGTAATTTACCCTATGGCTCGTATTATCATTATATTAACCCTTAAACGGGTAATAATGATAATAAAGGAGCTTAGTATGGATTATTCGGAAATATATGTAAAAAGAATTCGTCAACTTTGCAAAAATCGGGGACTAAGTATTAATAAGCTTGCATATATGAGTGATGTTAAGCAATCAACATTAGATAATATTGTAAGAGGTATAACAAAAAATCCCGGAGTAAAAACACTTCACAAAGTAGCAACTACTTTTAATATGACTTTAGCTGAATTTTTAGATTTTAAGGAATTAAACGATTATTCCTTTGATGACGATAATAATAAATCATAAAGAGCTGTCTTGAAAGTTTATTTGTTTTTAGACAGCTTTTTTGCTTATAAAAAAGTATTTTTAAATCATTGTATGATTTTTTATTGACTATTTGTACTTTTTGCTCTAAAATTATAATTGGATAATGTTGACTTTAATGTATTAAGGAAAGGGGAGCAAAATTTGGTATTTTCAAGTATTATATTTTTATTTATGTATCTGCCCTTTGTACTTTTAGTTTATTATATAGTTCCCCGAAAATTCAGAAACTTATTTTTATTTATAGTAAACTTGATTTTTTACGGCTGGGGAGAGCCTGTTTTTGTTCTTCTTATGCTCTTTTCAACGGCAGTAGACTATACCCACGGTTATTTTATTGACAAATACAGGGATAACAAAAGAAAAGCGAAGGTATTTTTAATATCATCGGTTGTAATTAATTTGTCTTTGCTGGGATTCTTCAAATATGCAGGTTTTATTACAAACACATTAAATGTTTTGCCCTTTGTAAATCTTCCTGTTTTAACGATTCCTCTGCCAATAGGCATAAGCTTTTATACATTCCAGACGATGTCCTATTCAATAGATGTTTACAGAGGAGACGCTCCTGTTCAGAAAAATATAATTACCTTTGGAACTTATGTGGCTTTGTTTCCGCAGTTGATAGCAGGTCCTATTGTAAGATACAAAGATGTTGCTTATCAGCTTGACCACAGAAAAGAAACACTTGACCAGGTAACACACGGTGTTAAACTGTTTATGGTAGGCCTTGGCAAAAAGGTTTTAATAGCAAATCAGATGGGAGCTATGTGGGACGCAATCCGTGAAACGGGACAAGCTAACGGTGTGTTGGGCAGTTGGATTGGTATTGCGGCATATACTTTTCAAATTTACTTTGATTTCAGCGGTTACAGCGATATGGCGTGCGGTCTTGGAAATATGTTCGGGTTTGAATTTTTAAAGAACTTTAATTATCCGTATATTTCAAAGACAATTACCGAATTTTGGAGAAGGTGGCATATTTCCTTAAGTACATGGTTCAGGGAATATGTTTACATTCCTCTCGGCGGCAACAGAAAGGGTGTTAAACGCCAAATATTCAATTTGCTTGTTGTATGGTTTCTAACAGGCTTTTGGCACGGTGCGGCGTACAATTTTATATTATGGGGACTTTACTACGGCATAATTCTAATTATAGAAAAGTTCATTTTAATGAAATGGCTTGAAAAACTGCCATCGGCAGTTCAGCATATATATACATTATTTATTGTAATGATAGGCTGGACATTGTTCTACTTTGAAGATATGGGTCAGCTTATGTCTTATCTTGCGGGTATGTTTGATTTTACTCAGGGTATTATCGGTCAGGAGGCTTTGTCCATTACTATATCTTACTTGCCGTTGTTTATTATTGCAGCTCTGGCAAGTACGCCTCTCGGTGCAAAATTATACGAAAAGGTGAAATCCGGAGGATTTATATGGATTCCGGAAACAGCTTATTGTGCAGTTGTACTTCTTTTATGCACAGCTTCATTGGTAAATCAAAGCTACAATCCGTTTTTGTATTTTAGATTTTAATTTTTTAGAAAGGAGCTGTGACTATGGATAATACAAAAGAAAATAAAAGTATTTTAAGATTTGGACCATTAGTTTTGTTTGTTGGATTTATTTTTACCTTTTGCATACTTTTTATAATAATGCCGAAAAGTGATTACAGCTCAACCGAAAAAAGGTATTTAGAGCAATTTCCGGAGTTTTCTTTTGAAACCTTGTTTAGCGGTGAATTTACCGAAAATTTTGAAACTTACCTTGCAGACCAATTCTATGGCAGAAATTTCTGGAAGGGTTTAAATTCATATTATAATCTTTATATAGGTCATAACGGAGCTGACGGCGTTTACAACGGTAAAGACGGTTATTTAATAAATGTTCCCGTAGAAGAAAAGAACAGTAAAGTACAAAATAATATAAATACAGTTGTAAAGTTCAGTAAAAGTATTGATGTTCCGGTATCTGTGGAGATCGTTCCCAGCACAGGATATATAATGAGCGATAAACTTCCTGTAAATCATTTTAATTATAATGATGATATTTATTTTAATCAAATTATAAACGCTTGCAGTACAAACAATATAGAATTTATAGATTTACGGGAAAGATTTAAGAAAAGTTCAAGCGACGGTATCCAGCTTTACTATAAAACCGACCACCATTGGACAACGCAAGGAGCATACGAAGGATATAAACAGCTTTGCGATAAATGGGGAATTACACCAACAAGCGAAGAGAAGTTCAATATAGAAACTTACGATGATTTTTACGGAACAACATATTCTACAAGCGGGTTCTGGTTTACAGATCCCGATAAAGTTCAGGTATGGAACAATCCTGATGATACGGAAAAAAATATTACGTTAGAAATTGTAGAAGGAGATACCCAACAAACATATCATAATATGTATTTTTTTAATCATCTGGAAGAAGATGATAAATATCCGATTTTTCTCGACGGAAACCATCCAATTGAACATATAACAAATACAAATGTAAAAACAGGAAATCTTTTAATTATCAAAGACAGTTTTTCACATTGTTTTGCACCCTTTGCAGCAGATAATTTCAACAGTATAACCCTTGTTGATTTAAGGTATTATAAGGGTTCTGTTTCAGAGATTGTAAAAAAAGGAAACTTTGATAAGGTTTTAGTTCTTTACGGTATTGACAATTTTGCAACGGATACTGATCTTGCCTGGTTAAAATAGCAGCCGGTGGGCTGTTTTTTCGAGCAGACAGCACCATATAAAAAATATCTTTTCTGCCCGGTTGCTACATGGCAGTTTATAATAAACTTTGCAAAAGCCGGTGGGCTGTTTTTTCGAGCAGACAGCGCCATATAAAAAATGCCTTTTCTGCCCGACTGTTTACAATCTGTATTATATATAAAGCGAAAGATGAATAAAAATAAAACTGCCCCGATTGTTAATATACAACGATCGGGGTAAAATTATAGAAAGCTATTAATTTTAAGTTAAAACAAAAAATATTTTAGTATAGTTTAAATACTGTTTAAATTTTTTCTTAAAATATTGCAGGAATTATTAAGCTTTTCAAGCTCGTTATCTGTTAATGAAAGCTCAATTTTTCTGCTTATTCCGGAGTGGTTTATTATACTGGGATTTCCTACAAATACATCATTTTGTCCGTATTCTCCCTCGAGTAGAACTGATGTGGTAAGAATAGAATTTTCATCAGATAATATAGCTCTTACAATTCTTGCTGTTGCCATGCCGATTCCGTAATAAGTTGCACCTTTTGCGGCAATAATTTCCTGCGCAGCATTTTTTACATTTTCACTTATTTCATTTAAGCTGTCTAAATTGTATAGATTGGCGTTATCTTCAACAATATCAAGTACCGGCTTTGTTGAGACCAGTGCCTGCGACCATGGTGTAAATTCGCTGTCACCGTGTTCGCCTATAACATAAGCGTGAACATTTTGAGGACTTACTTCAAAATAGCTGCCTAATAAATATCGCAGTCTTGCTGTGTCAAGAGTTGTTCCTGTTCCGATAACCCTTGTAGGCTCAAAGCCGGAAAGTGAACAAGTAACGCTTGTCATAATATCAACAGGATTCGTTGCTACAAGAAAAATACCGTCAAAACCTGATTTTACTACCGGCTCAACAATTGACTGAAATACCTGGACATTTCTCTGTAAAAGTTCAAGACGTGATTCCTTGGGCTTTTGGTTTACTCCTGCACATATAACCACAACTTCTGCATCTTTGCAGTCTTCATAACTGCCTTGATAAATTCTCATGCTTGAATTTGAAAAGGCAAGTCCGTGGTTTAAGTCCTGTGCTTCGCCAATGGCTTTTTTCTCGTTTATGTCGCATAAAACAAGCTCACTGCATACATTTTGGTTTAAAGAAGCATAAGCAAAGCTCATTCCAACCATTCCTGTGCCGATTAAAACTACTTTTCTTCCGCTTTTAGACATAATATCAAACCTTTCTGATTTCTATATATATTATTTTGCTTGTATTTTTTCATTTTATACAGTTGTAAAATAAATTCTCATATAGAACAATAATAAGCATTTTTGTGGTATAATTATTTTGAAAATTTTGGATATTATTTGAAAAATCGGATAAAATAATAATAATTATTATTTGGCGGTGGTATTATGTATTTTACAAGAAAAATTACAGAAGACACATTTTATGTTGGAGTAAGCGACAGAAGACTTGCATTATTTGAAAATATTTTTCCGATTCCAAAAGGCGTTTCCTATAACTCTTATATAATTGCAGATGAAAAGACTGCACTTCTTGATTTAATGGATGACAGTGTAAGCAAGCAGGGATTTGACAATATTGCAGGTGTATTAAACGGCAGAAAACTTGACTATGTTGTAATAAACCACATGGAACCTGACCATTGTTCAAACCTGGACGAACTTATATTAAGATACCCGGAAGTTAAGGTTGTGGGTAATGTAAAAACGCTCAAAATGATTGAACAGTTTTACGATATTGAAGTAATAAATCGTTTTATTGCAGTAAAAGAGGGAGACAACCTTGAGCTTGGCAAGCATACCCTTACATTTGTAAATGCGCCGATGGTACATTGGCCGGAGGTTATGCTTACCTATGATATATATACAAAAGCTTTGTTTGCCGCAGACGCATTCGGTACATTTGGGGCACTAGGCGGAAATATATTTAACGATGAATATGATTTTGAAGCTGAATTTTTAGAGGAGGCACGCCGCTACTATACAAATATTGTAGGCAAATACGGTGCACAGGTTCAGGCAGTTTTGAAAAAAGCTTCAGAAATTGATATAAAAATGATTTGTCCTTTACACGGTCCCGTATGGAGAACAAACCTTGAATATATCATTGATAAATATAATAAATGGAGTCTTTATGAGCCTGAACTTGATTCAGTATTAATCGCTTATGCTTCAATGTACGGGAATACTGAAAATGCGGTTAATGTACTGGCAACATTACTTGCAGAAAAGGGCGTTAAAAACATTAAGGTTTACGATGTTTCCAAGACTGATGTATCTTATATTTTAAGCGACGCATTTAAATACAAGAGAATTGTTTTTGCAGCACCTACCTATAATGGAGGTATTTATCCGAAAATGGAAACCTTGTTGCTTGATTTAAAGGCTCACGCATTAAAGAACAGAAAAGTAGCCGTTTTTGATAACGGAAGCTGGGCAGCGTCTGCAAGAAAGCAAATGCTTGAAATTTTGGAAACTATGAAAATAGAAGTTATAGACAGCAGTTTAACTATAAAATCCTCACTTAAATCATCAGATATGGAAGCGCTTAATCAGCTTGCGGAAGAAATATTAAAGTGATTTTATAAAAATTATGATATGTATATTGTTGTTTAAATAAAAATGTGCTAGTATTAGCTTATATCATACAGAAAGGATAATTCTATATGAGAATGTTAATACAAAAACTGTATTATTTTATGCAGGGTCGTTATGGTAACGACCAGCTCAATACTTTTTTACTGATTCTGTGGGGAATAATTTTTGTAATAAACCTTTTTTTCAGAAATTGGATTTTAAGTATAATAGGTCTGTTTTTTTTAGGATTATGCCTTTACAGATCGTTATCTAAAAATATTACAAAAAGATTGTATGAAAATAACAAGTTTTTACCTGTTTATAAAAAGGTTAATTCATTTTTTTCATTTCAAATAAAAAAGATCAGAGATATTAAGAGCTTATGTTACTTTAAATGTCCCAATTGCAAGGCACAGTTGAGAGTTCCCAGAAAAAAGGGAGTTCATACAGTTCGCTGCCCAAAATGCAGGCACCAATTTAAAAAGAATATTTTATTTTAATAAAAAAAGAGTAACAGCCTTAAATGCTGTTACTCTCTTTTTAAAATTTAATTACTTCTTTTCTGTAAGTTTAGACATATCAGGCTCTTTAGGCTGATGAAAACCAAAGATTGATGCACTGCCTTGAGCTGCTTTAGCCATTTTTACAGATACAGACTCAACTGCATTTGCAAGTGTTCTTTTAAACTTCATAATTTTTACCTCCTTCGTTTTATAATAGAAAACTATCATTTATTTGTGAAAATATTTTACTATGCTTTGTATAAATGTTCAATTAAACTGGCAAAATATGTAATATTATGGCAAGAAATGTTTTATAAACATAATAAATTGTACATTTACGGTTGTTTTGCGCCTATTATTGAAAAAATGACAAATAATGATATAATTATTTTAGTTACATATAATTGTATTTTAATGATGAGTAGATAAGGAGGGTAATTATGAAAATAGCTATTTGTGACGATAATCCGTCGTCATTGGATTTCATATATCTGACTGTTTGTGATGAATTTAAAAAACATAAATCTTCAGCAAAAATTACTCCATTTAATGACAGCATAAAACTTTTAAAAGATCTTGGCAAGGAACATTACGATGTATTTTTTCTTGATATTTCAATGCCGGATATAGATGGATTTAAAATTGCGGAAAAAATAAGAAAGGATTCCAGGGATGCAATAATTATTTTTATAACATCAAAAGATGAACTTGTATATGACAGCTTTAACTACCAACCCTTTTATTTTATTAGAAAAGACGGATCAAATAATATAAAAAATAATATTAGAAAAGTTATTGAAAAACTACTTTTGTTCAACAAGCAAAACAAGTCACTTATTTTAAATGCGGAAGGTATTAATACAGTTGTTTCTTATATGGATATACTATATCTTAAAAGTGACAGACATTACATAGAATATCATTTATCAAATGATAAAGTTATAAAAGTAAGAGATGTTATGAAAGACAAAGACAAAGAATTTGAAGAATATGATTTTATCAAAATTCATCAGAGATATTTGGTAAACTTAAAATATGTTCAGTTTGTTGACAAACGAAGAGAAATTTTAATTTTAAAAAACGGTGAACGGCTTGAAATAAGTCGAAATCATAAAAATTTTGCGGATGAAAAATTTACGGATTATTTGAGGAAAACTATATGATGGAAAAAATTTGTTGGTATGTATTTGAAATATTGGCAACTTGTTTTGAAACCCTTATTATTTTAAATTTTGCCAAAGAATTTTTGGGCAAAAAAGTAAACGGCAAAAAATTTATAATGGGCTTTTGGATTTTTTGGTTGTTGTTTTCTTTACTTGTAACAGCAGTCAACAGCATAACTGAATTTGAAAGCTTTGGGGCAGTGCTATATTCAACTATTGTATTCATTTTCTGTTTGCTTTACTTAAACGGAAGTATTCCCATAAAGTTTATTGTGTCGCTTATTCCCATTGTAAGTATAATTATTGTAAATAGTGTTGTTGCAACAGCAGTTTCCACAATTTGCGGAGAGGGGCTCGAAAATTTAATTTATCAGCAAAGTATTTATCGTACCTTTACTGTTGTAATTACAAAGTTTTTACTCTATTATTTATTACTTGTAATTCAGAAAGTTTTTGAAAAAGAAAAAAAGTTCAGTATGAGTTTCAGTGAATGGATTTCAATTATAACAACATTTTTAATTTCAACTGCAGTTTTTACAATCATTGACTTAATAAATATTGAGAACAAACTCAATGAAATGGGTAAAATTCTTGCCTTATTTGGACTGTTATGTCTGGTTATACTGAATATTGTTTCATTTTATATGATTGTCAGGCTCAGTCGCACGAACTATATTGAATCAGAAAATAAACTCTTGAAACTTCAAAATGAGTATCAGGCTCATTATGTGGAGAATATAAAACTTGAGGAAAAAGAAATTAAAACCATTCGCCACGATTTAAAGCATAATTTGTTTGTAATAGAAGCGCAGCTTAAACAAGGAAAAATTGAAGAAACTCAAAAATATATTTCAACGCTTCTTCACCAACAGGTGTTTTTAGGAGGAACAGTCTGCACAGATAATGAGACTGTAAATGCAATTATTAATTCTAAAATAATTTATGCAAAAAGTGTGGGTATAAATGTGTTTGTGCAGTCAAGCAAGTATATTATTAATATTGATGATATTGATTTATGTAATCTTCTGGGCAATTTACTTGATAATGCCATTGAAGCCTGCGAAAAGATCACATCAAATGAAAGATACATAAAAATACAAATAAGCGCTGATAACGATATGATGACTCTATCCATTAAAAATTCAATTGAAAAATCCGTGTTGAAAAATAATTCTAAGCTTTTAACTTCTAAGAAAGATTCATCAAAGCATGGATTTGGTTTCACTTCTGTAAATCATATTGTAAATAAATACAACGGAAAACTTGATATATACGAAAGTCCCGACAATATGTTTTGCGTAACTGTAATTCTAAGAACAGATTAAAAAATTATATTATTACAAACCGGCATTAAAAGTAAAACAGACTAATTGACCGATCGATCAATTAGTCTGTTTAGGGTAAAAAGGAAAATGAAAATATAAAAAGCTTAACACAAAGACCTTCCGATGCGGGAAGGTCTTTAGTCTATCGTAAAAGCACAACAGAAAAAAGAATTATACGCCCTCGTTTATAAAACTGAGTTGTCGAAATTGAAGAAGGAGCCGACAACACTTCATGCAAAAGCCGCATCCTTTACAAAGAATTACAAACACCATGGTCCGAAATTGACCCAAGTAATGCAGCAGGACTGTTGTGCAAAAGATAGTAAATTAAAAATTAATTTAATAGGCTACATTACTTTGGTAATTTTAGAATAAATTATTTAATTATAAAGTCAATGATTTAGGCATAATATGTATAATTTAGGCAAAGTTTGTATTATTTTATCTAACTTTGTCGATTAAAGGTTTGTAGAACTTCTGATAAACGCCCTGCAATTACTGCAATTGATACACACAACAGTGTAAATAATATTATAAAAGATATCTCCTTATAAAAAAAGTAAAAGCAAAGACTTGTTATAGAAAATATGATATACAATACAGTACTTAAAAATTTTAATTTTTTTCTATTTTTAATTTTTTTATTTTTATTTTCAACAGGACTTAAAATTATTACAGGCAATAAACCTGTTAAGAGCAGTATAAAGATAAGATATGCGTTTTCAATATGAGAAAATAAAAATGAAAACAGAATTATAAGTATATATGATATACAAAATATTAGATTACATTTAAAGTAAGTATTTGCATGCCATCCTCCGGTAAATTGTCTCAAAGGAATAAAACAAATCAAAAACCAAAGACTTTGAATTAAAGTATCAGTAACAAAGCCAATAATAAAAATTAAAAATATATTAAGTAGAGAAGAAATAAAAATTTCTATACCGTATTTATAAATACTTTTAAGTTCTTTATTGCTGTTATCGGAATTGCTTAAAATAAAAGATGAGATCTTTTCTGAAATTTCCGCAATCATATTACCAGCCTTCTTTATAAATAAAATAAATAATGTGAAAAAAATTGTCAATAAATATGACAAAATTTGTATTATTGCGGCACAATATGTAACTTTTTAAAATTAATTGACTTTGTTTTTGTATTTTAATATAAAGAAAAATAATAAGTTATAAAATAAGTAATTTGAAAATTAAAATAATAAAAGATTTACCTGTATTTTTAAAACCTTACAAGCTTTTTTAACAATGGGATTTTTGACATTAAAAATACAATAATGAATGAAATTATAGTTGCTGTTATCCAATTCAACGGTACTTGAGTCAATGCATTTCCTGTATTAATGAACTTGCCCAATAGATATAAAATATACGGGTGAATTAAATATACGCCGAATGTTAAATTTGACAGTGTCATAATAAATGAACTATTTCGTTTGTATTTTTTATTACTTAAAGAGTAAAAGAAGAATGCAAAAACTCCTACGCTGTAACACATAACATTTATGCTCGTATCCGAATAAAAATTGTTGTATATTTTATTTGTATCGTTTATTAATAGCTGAGGTCCTAATATGGTTATCAATAATCCGACAACTCCTAACGCATACAATAAATTTCTGTGTTTCTTTTTTATATTTATGTTTGTAATATACCAGCCTAAAAGATAGTATGCAGTGTATTGCCCGACAAAACCTAACTGAAATTTGCTGAAAAAGTTTTGCAGTAAATTAGTTGTTCCCGTAATTTGATTAATCAATAAATTACATAGAGGTATAGTGAATTGAATAATTACAGCAAGAGTTATAAAATAAAGAATTATTTTTTCATTTGATTTCTTTACAAATGTTTTTAATATAGGTGTTATTAAGTATAGCCCAATCAGCATATACAGATACCATAAATGATAATGTCCGTAAACAAATGCGTTCCAAAACTTGTCCATTGAAATAGAAGCATTATTAATTATTGGATTTATAATTTGATATACAAATGCATACAACAGCGACCATATACATAGAAGTATAAAAATTCTCAAGGCATACTTAAGCATTATTTTTATAGTAACAGTTTTGTTTTCATCTAACATCAGTGCTCCGGAAATCATTACAAACAACGGTACGCCAATTCTAGACATGCCGTCAAAAATATTACCGAAAATAAAGTTAGTGGATTGCGGGTTACTTGTAACGAAACCTACCGATGAATGAATCATAATAACTGCTAAAACAGCTATGATTCGTATTATATCATAAGAAAAAACTCTTTTTTTTAATATAGATGTATCAGACATTGAAATTTCTCCTTTAAAATTATTAAAATGTAAACTTATATAATAATTTTTATAAAAATAATTTTATCATGTAAAGGTTAAGATTTCAATAGGTTTATATTAGTAGGTATTAAGATCTATTTGCAAAAGATCATAAAAATATTTTTAACTTTTGACTTTAAAATTTTTTAATAAATAATTATTAATTTAATTATTTAAAAAGCAGAGCTTAAAATGAAATTTCGCTATTATTTACAAAAATCAACTCTCAAATAGTATAATGTAAGAAGTTGTTAGTGAAAAATTAAAATCCTCATTAGATTTTTAAAATTCAATTGGAGGGGGTAACATAAGTTTATTATGTAAAGAATTTCATTTTATTCTTGTGGTTTGATGAAGTATATTATTTATATATTCTTACTAAAAACGCCACACTAAGTTTTTAATTAAAATTTAACTTTAAATTATTTCAACTACTTTCATTAAAAAAATAAGGAATACCCAAGGGCATTCCTTATTTTATGGTCGAGGTGACAGGACTTGAACCTGCGGCATCTTGGTCCCAAACCAAGCACTCTACCAAACTGAGTTACACCTCGAAATAGTTATCTTTTTTATAAAGCTTTATTATTATACAGTAACCGTTTTCAATTGTCAAGACTGTATTTTTATTTTTGCTCTTGTCTTTTACATTATTTTTTTGTATAATAAAAATGTATGAGTATTTTTTATAAAGAATAAGTAAAAGGGATGTTTAATATGAGGAAAGGATTTTGTATTTATTCCGTTTTTTTTGTAGTTTTAATGCTATTGTCTTTTTCATGTTTTTCAGCGTTTGCTGCAGAAAATCATTATTACATAAAAGAACTGAATATGGGTTTAGATCTACCTGATAATATGTATGCAATTACAAGAGAGAGTCCCGAAACAGATAAATATTTTTCTCTTTTTGGTTTAGATTATTCTACAACTATGAACAATTTTAATAGTAACAATATTTATTTGCAAGGTATGTATGAAGACAGCTCAAGAGTTTTTACTGTTACAATGTTTTCTGATGAAAACAGTAAAAGCGTGGGCAATTATAGTGATTTAAATGATGAGCAGCTTTTAAATGTTCAAAATTCCTTTTTAGCGGAAGCGGAATATACAAGCTGTACAGTTAAAAGATATAACAATTATGTATTTATGCAGTTACAGCTAAAAACAAAATCAAACGATCAAACTGTATATGCAACTCAATGCAACACAGTAATTGACGGTCAAAATATTACATTAACCTTGCAGCCTGCAAAAGACAGCGAGCTTACAAATGAAGATTATCAGAATATGGATATTATACTTCAAAGTGTAGAGTTTGACGGTCATAAAATGTTTGAAGTGAAGAATTTAATTACAAATCCAATTTTTTGGATAATAGTATTTGTAATAATCATATTAATTGTTCTTATTGTTTTTATGATAAAGAAAAAGCACAAGAAAAAGAAAAAAAATATAAAAAACAACGAGAAAAAAATCAAAAATCAAGAGATACTTTCAGAGCTTGCAAAGGAATATTCATCTCATCCGATTATTTCACAAAATAATTTTTCGGGAGATATGTCTCCAACAGAAAAAGCATTAAAGAATTCAGCCTATGATGAAGAAACTGCAGATGATATTATTACACAGTTCAGAAATTCAAAAGATTTTGAAGAAATCAATAAAAAAAGAGAGGCTTTGTCAAAAGAAGAAGCAAAAACAGAAGAAAAAAAGATAAATTCAGATAATATCAGTATTGTAAGTGAAAATAATATAGTTAGTACGTCAAGTGAAAAAGAGACACAAAATAAAAATAGCAATACAGCATTTACCTCAGAAGAAAATCCTATATTAAAAGTTGTTACTCCTGATAAAGAAACTAAAGAAGCCGAACAGAAAGATTCTGTAACAGATAAGTATGAAGAAGAATCGTTTAAGAAAACCAAAGTAGTATCACATAGCCATTTTGAGGGTGAAGTAACACAGGAATATAGCAAAGATGAAGAAGAGGAATATGAAGAAGAATATGAAGAAGAATATGTAGATTTCGAGGATAGTCCTGTAATCGGAAGTGAGAGAAGTTTTGAGCAAAGCGAGGACTATTTTGATGAAGAATTAGAATTAGATAATGATATTTATTCCAGAAAAACTGTTGATGATGAAGATAATTATGAAAGAAATGAAAGAAACCATGTAAGCAGTGTAAATAAAGAGATTGTTAAGAAAAAAGCAAAAACTGTTGGTGCAGTAATTCTTAACGGAATTTTAATTTTCTTAAACGGAGTAAAATCATTTTTTATACATTTAGGATATTTTTTCACAAATCTTTACAGAATGATAAAGAGAAATATAACCATGCGTAAGCGTCGTAAGGCTGAAATGATTAAACGACGTCAGTACGAGGAAGCAAAGCGAAGAAGAGAAGAAAATTTAAGAAGAAAACAGCAAAATATATCTAAAGATGCAAATGGTCTTTTAAAGGTACACAGCAGAAACGAATATCCGGTACAAAATAATAAAGACAAGTAAATTAATAAGGAAAAGCCTATGAAAGATTTAATAATAAAAAATTCCAGAGTGATTGATCCTTCTCAAAATATTGATTTTCAGGCGGATATTTATGTTAAAGACGGACATATTATGCAAATCGGCGGAGAAATGCCCGAGTGCGATAATGTTATTGAGGCTAAGGGATTAATTTCGGCTCCTGGGCTTGTTGATATGCATGTTCATTTGCGAGACCCGGGTCAAACCCAAAAGGAAGATATTATAACAGGCTGTAATGCCGCAGCAGCAGGAGGAGTTACCTCTTTGCTGGCGATGCCAAATACCGTTCCCACAACAGATAACGAAGAAACCGTAAATTATATTTTAGATAAAGCAAAAACTGCAAGCAGTAAGGTTTATGTTGCGGCAAGCATTACAAAAGGTCTGAAAAGCAAAGAGCCAAGCGATCTTAAAGCATTAAAATATGCAGGAGCGATCGCTTTATCTGATGACGGCAGACCCGTTGAAAATACAGCGATGCTTAGAAATGCTATGAAGTTTGCAAGCCAAAATAAAATGACGGTCGTTGCTCATTGTGAAGACCTGTTTTTAGCAGGAAAAGGAAAAATTAACGAGGGAAAGGTTTCAGAGCAGATTAATATTCAGGGAATTCCCGCAGCGGCAGAAGATTGCGGAACAGCCAGAGAAATTGCCCTTGCGGCGGCGGATAATGTTCCCGTTCATATTTGCCACGTAAGCACAAAAACATCAGTTGCATTAATAAGGGACGCAAAAAGAAGAGGAGTAAAGGTTACTGCCGAAACAGCTCCCCATTATTTTACCTTTACGGAACAGGAACTTCTAAAAAGGGATGCAGATTTCAGAATGAATCCGCCTTTACGAACAGAAGAAGACAAACAGGCAATTATAGAAGGCTTGCATGACGGCACCCTTGATGCAATCGCTACCGACCATGCACCTCATACACCGGAAGAAAAATCAGACTTTACAACTGCGCCAAACGGATCAATAGGAATGGAAACATCACTTTCGGCGGGTATAACAAACTTGGTTGCAACAAATAAATTAACAATCAATCAACTAATTGAAAAAATGAGTACAAACCCTGCAAGAATATTAAAAATTTGCGGCGGAACTCTTAAAACAGGAGCGCCGGCAGACATTGTGATTTTCGACATAAATGAAAAATGGACAGTTGATGTAAACAAACTACACGGTAAAAGCAAAAACACACCATTTAAAAATATGACATTACAGGGAAAGGTCAAATATACTATAAAAGACGGCGAGATTGTTTTTAAAGATTAATAAAAATTTTAATATATGGAGGATGATAAAATGGCACAAAAAGGAGATTTACTTTCAGTAAGGCAAGATATCAGAGTTGTAGACGCTACAATTCGAGACGGTGGATTATGTAACGACTTTAGGTTTGATGATAAATTTATAAAAGATTTGTATCAGGCAAATGTAAAGGCCGGGGTAGATTATATGGAGTTTGGTTATAAGGCTTCAAAAGAGATTTTTAATGTGGATGACTTCGGGAAATGGAAATTTTGTAATGATGACGATATTAGAAAGATCATCGGAGATAACAAAACAAAGCTGAAAATTGCCGTAATGGCAGATGTGGGAAGAACAGACTTTGAAAAGGATATTATTCCCAAAAAGGAAAGTCCTATTGATTTAGTAAGAATTGCTACATATATCAATACGATTCCCGCAGCAGTTGAAATAATTGAGGACTGTGCAAAGAAAGGCTATGAAACAACCATAAATATTATGGCTGTGTCAAAGGCTAACACAGAGGATATTGTAAAGGCTCTTGAAATTCTTGGAAAAAGCCCTGTTAACGCATTTTATATTGTTGACAGCTACGGTGCTTTGTATCCTGAACAGTCAAGAAGACTTGCAGAGCTTTACTGTGAAATTGCAGATAAATATAATAAGGTTGTAGGTATTCACGCTCACAATAACCAACAGCTTGCTTTTGCAAATACAATCGAAGCCATGACGCAGGGCGTAAGCTATCTTGACGCTACTGTTGACGGAATGGGCAGAGGTGCAGGAAACTGTGCGCTTGAGCTTTTGCTGGGATTCCTTAAAAATCCAAAATATAAGGTTAATCCTATTCTTAAGGTTATTGAGGAGCATACTCAAAAGCTTAAAGCAGACGGAGTAAAATGGGGATATGATATTCCTTATATGCTTACAGGTCAGTATAATACTCATCCCCGTCCTGCAATTTCTTATGTAAAAGAAGAAAGAAAAGATTACTCAAAGTTTGTAAACGAGCTTTATGATATTATCAATAGCTGATTTTAAATTATGATACATCAAATGAGATTAAACCCGTCGCCGTTTTATATGATAAAAACAGGTCAAAAAACCATTGAACTTAGACTTAATGACGAAAAACGAAGCTTGTTAAATAAAGGCGATGAAATCGAATTTATAAATACAGAAGACCCAAAATTAAAACTTATTGCAAAAATTACGGCAATACATCATTTTGATTCCTTTGATGAGTTGTATAAAAGCCTGCCTCTTTTAAAATGCGGATATACAAAAGAGGATATTGCAAGCGCCAAGGCAAGTGATATGGATGTTTATTATTCAAGGGAAATGCAAAGAAAATACGGAGTTTTGGGAATAGAAATTAAGGTGATTTAAAATGCTTGAAGTAAAGTTTTATAAAACAGTTGATGATACAAAATTAAAATTTGCCGTGATAATTTCTAAATATGAGGGTAAATGGGTATTTTGCAAACATAAAGAAAGAGATACCTATGAAATCCCCGGCGGACACCGTGAAACAGGAGAAGATATTTTATATACGGCAAAGCGTGAACTTATGGAAGAAACAGGAGCCATTGATTTTGAAATTAAGCCTGTTTGCGTATATTCCGTTACGGGAAAAACAAGAGTTAATGAAAATACTGATGAAGAAACATTCGGTATGCTTTATTTTGCTGATATAAAGTCTTTTGAAAAGGAAATACACAGTGAAATTGAAAAAATAATCATTACGGATAAATTGCCTGATAGCTGGACTTATCCGCTGATTCAGCCAAAACTTATAAAGCAGGCTGAAAAGCTGGGATTTTTATAATATTAAAATTACCTCAACAGTTCCACTTGTTAAGAGGTTTCGCAAGTCAAATTAGTAAAGGAGAATAAATATGTCACTTGACAGATTGATAAAAAAAATTGCAGAAAAGCAAAATCCTACCGTTGCAGGACTTGACCCGAAGCTTGATTATGTTCCCTCATATATTAAGGAAGAGTGCTTTTCAAAATACGGCAAAAACCTTGAGGGTGCCGCACAGGCACTTTTGCAGTTCAATAAGGGACTTATTGATAATCTTTATGATATTGTACCTGCAGTAAAACCTCAGGCGGCATATTATGAAATGTACGGTTGGCAGGGAGTCAAGGCTCTTGCAGAAACAATTAAATATGCAAAATTAAAGGGTATGTTTGTAATAACGGACGGTAAACGTAACGATATCGGTACAACAATGGAAGCCTATGCAACTGCTCATTTAGGAGAAACAGATATTGAGGGCAAAATGACAGAAGCTTTTGGAGCAGACGCCTTAACAGTAAACGGATATTTAGGCAGTGATGGTATAAAACCTTTACTTAATATTTGCAAAACCAAAGATAAAGGAATTTTTGTTCTTGCAAAAACATCAAACCCCAGCTCAGGTGAGCTTCAAAACTTAACATTAAGTGAAAGCGGAGAAACCATCTACGAACATATAGGAAAAATGTGCGAGGATTGGGGCAAGGAACTTACAGGTAAATACGGGTATTCGGGAGTTGGAGCAGTTGTAGGAGCAACATATCCTAAGCAGCTAAAAGAGCTTCGTGAAAAATTAAGCACAACTTTCTTCCTTGTTCCGGGCTACGGTGCGCAGGGCGGAGGAGCAGATGATGTTAAATATGCCTTTGATAAAAACGGATTAGGAGCAGTAATCAATTCAAGCCGTGGAATTATGTGTGCATATAAAAAACAAAATGCAAATGAGCAAGAATACGCACAAGCCGCAAGAAAAGAAGCTATTCGTATGAGAGATGAAATTTTATCTTCTGTCGGAGAAATAAAATTACAAAAATAAGTTTATTAAACATACATATTATGTATGTATTTATTGACTTTAAAAAGTATTAGAGTTATAATCGTAACATACGGTTAAAATAATTTATATAGGAGTGTTTAGAAATATGTCAAGAGTTTATAATTTTTCAGCAGGTCCTTCAATGTTACCTGAAAGTGTGCTCAAAAAAGCAGCCGCAGAAATGCTGGATTACGAGGGTAGCGGTCAGTCAGTAATGGAAATGTCCCACAGAAGCAAGACTTATGATGCAATTATCAAGGGTGCAGAAGCATTACTTCGTGAAGTTATGAATATTCCTGATAACTACAAAGTTTTATTCCTTCAGGGCGGCGGTTCTACACAGTTTGCCATGACAGCATTAAACCTTATGAACAAAAACAATAAGGCAGATTACATAGTTACAGGTCAGTGGGCTAAAAAAGCAGCTAAAGAAGCTGCTCGTTACGGCGATGTAAAAATTGTTGCATCTTCAGAAGATAAAACATTCTCATATATACCTAAAACAGATAAGTCAATGTTCCGTGATGATGCAGATTATGCTTACATTTGTATGAACAATACAATATACGGTACAGTATATCATCAACTTCCTGATACAGGAGATGTTCCTCTTGTAGCAGATATTTCATCATGTATTCTTTCAGAACCTATCGATGTTTCAAAATTCGGACTTTTATTTGCAGGCGCTCAGAAGAATATGGGACCTTCAGGTGTAACAATTGTTATTATCAGAGAAGATTTAATCGGCAACGCTATGGATATCACTCCTACGATGCTTAATTATAAGACTCACGCTGATAACGATTCTTTATTTAACACACCGCCTTGTTATGCAATTTATATTTGCAAGCTTGTTCTTGAATGGGTAAAGAACGAAATCGGCGGTCTTGATAAAATGAAAGAACTTAATGAGAAAAAGGCTAAGTTACTTTATGATTTTCTCGACAGTTCAGAATTATTTAAGGGTACGGTTGTTGCTGAAGATCGTTCATTAATGAATGTTCCTTTTGTAACAGGCAACGCAGATTTAGACGCTAAATTTGTTAAAGAAGCAACTGAAAGCGGCTTTGTTAATATTAAAGGTCACAGAACAGTGGGCGGTATGAGAGCTTCTATTTACAATGCTATGCCTTATGAGGGTGTAGAAAAGCTTGTAGAGTTTATGAAGAAATTTGAAGCAGAAAATAAATAATTTATATTAAATATTAAAAAGGGTTGGTTTAAAATGTTTAATGTTTTAACTTTAAATAAAATTTCTCCTGTGGGAACAGGGCGTTTAGGGGATAATTACACATTCGGCGATGATATTACAAATCCGGATGCAGTTTTAGTACGTTCCGCATCAATGCACGAAATGAAAATGCCCGAGTCACTTTTGGCAATTGCAAGAGCAGGAGCAGGAACAAACAACATTCCTGTTGATGAATGTGCAAAAAAGGGAATTGTAGTATTTAATTCTCCGGGAGCAAACGCAAATGCAGTTAAAGAACTTGTTATTACAGGACTTCTTTTAAGTTCAAGAAAAATTGTAGACGGTATAAAATGGGCAGAAACATTAAAAGGTAACGGCGACGCTGTTGCAAAAATGATAGAAAAAGGAAAGAGTCAGTTTGTAGGTCCTGAAATTATGGGCAAAACACTTGGTGTTGTAGGACTTGGTGCCATCGGAATTTTAGTTGCCAATGCTGCAATTGCACTTGGAATGAATGTTGTAGGTTTTGATCCGTTTATGTCAGTAAATAACGCATTAAAGCTTAACAGACATATTGTTTTAAAGAACAGTGTTGAAGAGGTTTTAACTGACTGCGATTATTTAACAATCCATGTTCCGCTTACAGATGACACAAAAGATATGGTAAATGCTGAAGTTCTTGCAAAAATGAAAGACGGTGTAAGAATACTCAACTATTCCCGTAACGGTCTTGTTAATGAAGATGCAGTTCTTGAAGGTTTAAAGAGCGGTAAAGTTTCAGCTTATATAACTGATTTCGGTGACGATAAGATTTTAGGTCAGGAAGGCGTAACAGTTATGCCTCACCTGGGAGCTTCAACACCTGAAAGTGAAGACAACTGTGCTATTATGGCTGTTGACGAAATCAAAGATTATCTCGAAAACGGTAATATTTTAAATTCAGTAAACTATCCATCAGTTACAATGGCGAGAACAGGCGATGTTCGTTTCTGCGTAATGCATAACAATACGCCAAATATTCTTACAAAGGTTTTAGGAGCTGTTACTGAAAATAACGCAAATGTTGAAAATATGGAGAGTAAAAGTCGTAAAGATGTAGCTTATACAGTTATTGATACAACAGGAGCAGATGCTTCCGTAACATCTGCAATTAAAGAAATTGACGGTGTGATCAGAGTAAGAGTTATTAAATAATTTTTTAATTATATTAAAAATATACATTAAATTTTAAAATCCTGCCGAATGGCAGGATTTTTTGTACATTTGTTGACAAAATTCTACATATATGATATATTTCAGTATAAGAATAATAATTTAGGGTGAGAGTAATGTCAGAGCATAGGTATAGTAACGGCAAAAAGTCATATCAGCCAAACCGTTATAAAGCACAGCTTAATCATCAGCGTGCTATGCGTGCCGGTAAGAGCGAAGATAGAACACACCAACAAAGTAATAATGACGGCTATTTTATTTCTTCAAGAAGATTTAATAGAGAAAATATTCCTGTTGAAAGTCCAAGACATTATAAAGTTTCTCCTGATATTTTTGAAATAGGTGCTGATGAAAAATCAAAAAACAGACAATCAAAAAATAATAGGTATTCCAACAGCAATTTAAAGCAGAGCATAAATACTCATAAGAAAAAGAACATATCAAGATATTCTAAAAGTTTCGTTTTTGATGGAAGATGCATTGTTTTAATTGTTGCGGCTTTGCTCATTCTGGCGGTTATTATATTTACGGTCGTTCAGATCACAAACTCGGTTAAAAATAATACAGAATCTTCTTTACAAGAAATACAGGAAACATCTTTGGAAACACAGAATAATTCTCAATCTGTTACGCAGGAAACAAATGTGAATGTATCTGATACAAATAATTTTGTAACGCCGAAACCTGAAGACAATAATGAAACCGGAACAATGGATAATGGTTTTTATGTTTGGAACGACTCAATATTTGAATTGTTCTACGGAAGTGAAGATACGATAAATCCCTATTCGGAAGCTATTAACAGATACGCACAAAAGCTTGGAAGCGAAATAAAAACATATACAATGATAATACCTACACATGTTGAAATGGGACTTCCAAAAAGATTTATAGACAGCGGAGAGGTTTCCACAAATTCACAGTCAGATAATATCGAAACAGCATATAAAGGATTAAGCAGTTCAGTAACGCCGATAAACTGCTATAATGAACTGGCAAACCACTGTAATGAATACATTTATTTCAGAACAGACCATCATTGGACGGGATTAGGAGCATACTATGCTTATAAATCCTTTGCTGAAGCTACAAATCAAGAGGTACTTTCTCTTGATACCTGTACAAAACAATCTATTGAAGGGTTTTCGGGAACATTATTAGGGGATATCAGCGGTAGTGTTACGAAAGATACAGTTGAATATTGGGAATTTCCATATAAAACAACAAATAATATTTATTATGAAAGCGACGGTGAACCAACTGAACTTACAGTATATTACAGCGGTGCAGAGGCAGGAACATTAACTTATGGAGTGTTTATCTGGGGAGACCAACCCCTTGAGGTTTTAAGTTCAGACAGGGGAACAGGCAGGAAAATTGCAATAGTAAAAGAGAGTTTTTCAAATGCTTTAGTGCCGTATTTTACATATAATTATGATGAGGTTCATGTTATTGATTTCAGATATTGGGATGGAAATCTTAAAAGCTATTGTGAGGAAAACGGCATTACAGAAGTTTTGTTTGCAAACGGAATAATGTCTGCCAATACTTCTTCGCAAATTGAGTCAATGGATACATTGTTCTAATTAAAAATTAAATTTTCAGTGAAAAAAATCAAAAGTTTTTTGTTTTGCTTTTAAAAAATATGATGGAATTAAAGAACTAGAAGTCCATTGTTCACCGCTTTATGCGTCAAAACCGGAAAGAATTGTTTTTACAAATAATTTAACCCCAAAGGTTTACACCTTTGGGGTTTTTGGTTTGTCCTTACTTTAGTTGAATTTATAAATTTTTCTTGCAATTTTGTAAAAGAAAACACCTGTCTGTTGTCCGAATTTGCTTTGAAAGTTTGCAAGTGAGAAAATTGTTCCACGCTTAATGTGATTATAAATATTTTCATCTTTTTCTTTAAGATAATTCCACAAGTCTTTTCTTTTTGTGTCCTTATCAGGGTCATCACAAATAATTGCAAAAATATTTGAAATAGTCATCATCATTGTTATATATTTCAGCATATACTTATACAGCTTTACGCTTATTTTCTTTACATCTTCAAGATTATGAGAATCGATCATAATTTTAGTTACACGAAGCTGCTGATCAATTCTTTTAGCCATAACGCTTTCATTTACTGATTGATCGTCTCTGCCGATATAATATCTGTAAAGGTCTAAATCCATATAATACATTGTTTTAACATAGGGTAAAGGCTGATAAACGAAAATATTATCAACATAAAATGTATGCTTGGGAAGCTCTATTTTACAATCTCTTAAAAGCTCTGTGCGGTAAATTACAGAATGCATTAAAATACACTGTGAAACAGAAAAATGATTTATATCGTCCCAGCCAAATATTTTTCCTGTTGGAAAAACATTTTTATAATGCATAACATGTCTTGTTTTATCACAAACATGCTCGTAAACATAATTACAGAGCAACATATCAAGTTCTTGTCCCTTTTTTACAAACTCTTTAAGCTGTGCTATAACCTTTTTTAAAGAAGGTACATCAAGCCAGTCGTCGGAATCAACAACCTTGTAGTAAAGACCGCTTGCGTTGCGCAATCCCTGATTTACACCCTCTCCGTGACCTCCGTTTTCCTGATGGATTGTTTTAATAATATCAGGGTATCTTTCTGAATAATCGTCGCAAATTTGAGGAGTATTATCTTTTGTAGAGCCGTCGTCTACTAAAATTATTTCAACATCTTCTCCACCCTGTAAAAGAGTTTCAACACACTTTTTCATATATTCTGCTGAATTATAACATGGTACCGCAAAAGTAATAAGTTTCATTAAAAGCTATCCTTTCTACCGTTAATTCACAAACAGTCAATTAAACTCAAATCACACAAATACTTATTTTATATATTATAACATACAAAAAAATGATAAGCAATATATAAATTTTACAAAGTTAGATTGTATAATAATAAAAACAGCAAAATGAAGTTTTAGTTCTTTAAAATCATTATATCGTTGACAGTTCAATAAATGAATGTTATACTAAATAATAACTTTTTCGACAATTTACTTAAAAATTCAGCATGGAATATAATTGTAAAAAATTTTAAAAATCAGAAAGGGGGAGTTTTTATGAAAAAAGAAACATCGTTTTCGCTGTATTCCGATTATCAAAAATGTAACTCAATTGACAGTGAATTCTACTCTAAATACCATGTAAAAAGAGGTCTGCGAAATAATGACGGCACCGGGGTTATGGCAGGAGTTACAAATATATGTAATGTTCACGGTTATGTTATTGACGACGGTGAAAAAGTACCTGATAAGGGTATGCTTCATTTCAGGGGATACAGTATAGAAGATTTGGTAAATAATTCTGAAAAAGAGGGCAGATTCGGGTTTGAGGAAGTTGTTTATTTATTGCTAACCGGTAATTTGCCAACAAGAGCAGAACTTGATGATTTTTGTGAAATAATTTCTGAAGAGAGAAAGCTTCCCCACGATTTCTTCGGAGATATGATTTTAAAGGCTCCTTCAAAAAATGTAATGAACAAACTTGCCCGTTCTGTGCTTGCACTTTATTCTTATGATAATAATGCAGAGGAGATTTCTCCCGAACACGAAATAGACACGGCAATTTCAATTTTATCAAAGCTTCCTGTGATTATGGTGCTTGCTTACTATGTCAAGCAATCTCACTTTTGCGGAGGTTCTCTGGTACTTCATCCTGTTGTAAGCGGACATTCAACAGCAGAGATGATATTATCTATTTTAAGGCCCGACAGAAAATATACTTATGAAGAAGCAAAAATGCTTGATATTATGCTTATGCTTCACGCTGAGCACGGCGGAGGTAATAACTCAACATTTTCATGCAGAGTGCTGACATCTTCCGGAACAGACCCGTATTCAACTTATGCGGCGTGCATAGGTTCTTTAAAAGGACATAAGCACGGCGGTGCGAATATGAAAGTCGTGCAAATGCACGAATTTATAAAAGAGACCCTTGATGACTGGACTGATGAAAATAAATTAAGGGATATTATCAGAGATATTGTAGATAAAAAAACATTTGATAAAACAGGTCTTATTTACGGAATGGGACATGCAGTTTATACTCTTTCCGACCCTAGAGCAGTTATACTTAAAAAATATGCAGGACAAATGGTGCAGGGTACAGAGTTTGAAAAAGAATTTGATCTGCTTAATGCGGTTGAGAGAATTGCACCTGAAGTTATAGCAGAGAAAAAGGGAAATTCAAAGAAAATTTGTGCAAATGTAGATATGTACAGCGGATTTGTTTATAAAATGTTGGGAATTCCGGAAGATTTATATACACCTTTGTTTGCTGTTTCAAGAATAGCAGGTTGGGCGGCTCATCGTTTTGAAGAGCTTGTATCAGGCAAGAGGATCATCAGACCTGCATATAAATCGGTATTTAAAGATAGAGAGTACATACCTATTAAAGACAGAATATAAAAGCATAGATCATTTGAAAAAATTGAATAAGCGTAAAAATTTTGAAAATTGATTTACGACAAAATGAAAATGGGCTGAGGTAAATAACCTCAGCCCGTTTTTGCCGAAAAATAAATTTAGGAGGAATAAAATTTATTTGTAACAAAGTAATAATTACTGAAAAATAGAAAACAGATCTTCAACTGTGCAGGGAAAATTTTTATAGTAGCATTGAAGTCCGCCGCCCCATTTGCAGTGAGAAACCGTAAAGTCTGATTTACCTTTGTATATTTTTTTAATTTCATCATTAAGCTTATTATAGCTTATGTTGGAGTCGAACAAATCAAAGGCAAGCTTTGTAGGCTTTGCAAGAGGTTCGTTATGAGGGATAAGTCCAAAATCGTGCCATATTTCCTGAATGCTGTGAACATCTGTTACAAGTTCAAGAGTTTTCGGACTTTTAGCATTTACCGTAATATAAAAATTTACATAAGGGTTTTTTTGGGGAATAATTGCACCGTTTTTCATAATATGATGAGAAAAAAGCATTCTGTTATCATCAATACATAAATATCTGTGCATCATTGAATTGTCAGCAGAAGTTTTGGGAAGATTTTTTGGTTCGTCTTGATTTTTTACTTCGTAGCCGAAAATTTCGGATACACGCTTGTCAAAAAATTTAGAAATATCGCTGTTTCCTGCATATAAAAAACCTACCATACCTTTTCACTTCCTTTGCGGTTTTAACAAAATTATAAAATTGAATTGTGAAACATCTAAAATAATTATATGATGTTTTTTTGAAAATAATTAGAAAAGTAAGAAAAAACAGACCATGTAAAATATGGTCTGTTTTTAAAAATATTTTAACAAAAGATATTGTTTTTTTATACGGACAATTAATATTTTATAGATAAATCATCATTTATTACGCCTCTTTCCTTAAGTACATTTATTGTATTTGTGTAGCTTTCAGGAATATAATAAGTATCATGAATACTATATATTCCCTCTGCGTCAAAATTAAAAATTACCATAAATTTTGATTTTGTGTTTTTATTGTTATCATCTGACGGATAGCTGCTTTCAACATCATAACTGTAATTATTTTCGTAATATACAGTGGGAATATAAGGATTGTTGTTTTCTTCTGATTTATTATCATTTTTTAAATCTTCTTTAAGAGCTTCAGATAAATCCTTATAAAATTTATTAAATAATTTATTTTCTGTCTTAAACTCATCAGTATATTTTGATATTCCACAAGAATGTACATTTTCATCCGACATATCATAAATATTAAAAATATCTATGCTAATTACATTATCAGGGTCAGTAAAAAACGGTCTGTATTTTTCTCTGTATTTTTCTGAAATACTAAGTTCTGCCCTTAATTTGTTTATGTTTTCGCTGTCCAAGAGATTAACGGGGCTATCGTATATATAATAATCACTGTTAACATTATATTGACATTCGTTAGAATAATAATATGAATTTACTAAACCGTTTTTATATTTATAAGAAATAATAATACCGTCTTCGTAATAATCATACTCATTTACCATATCTATAATGGCGGAAGTTTCTGTACCTGTAAACATTTTCATTAAGGATATTCTGCATTTATCTGCTGTATTATAATTTATTTGCATATTTTTAACATTATTATGCAGACTTATAATTTTATCTATATATTTATCATCGGTAAAGTCATTTGCACTGTTTAAAATTGAATTATAGTTAATATCTCGATACTGAGGTCCTTGATAATTATATTCAATATCTATAACTCCTGCACTTACAATATCTTCCTTGTTGGGAACAGTATTGTTAAGGTTCATAGGGTTTGCGTTGCAGAACCATATAAATACCAGTGAAACCATAATTAACGCTAAAAGAACAATACTGTTTTTAATAAGTTTTTTAAAACCGCTGTTATATATAATATGAATAATAATATAGGTTGCAATCGAAACAATAACAAACCCTGCAATAAATCCGGTAAAGCCGTTATCCTGGGTAAAAGCTCCCGTAATTAATCCTATAAATAAACCCATAAATAATGTGAGAATTATTTTTATTGCATACTCAAGCAAGGGCATAACGAAAATACACTTTGTATTTTCAGGATTTCTTTTCTTGATAATAAAATTGCATAAAAGCAGGAACAAAGCGCCCATAATAAACCAAATAACAATATAAATCAAGTTTCCGTTTAATATAGAAAAAATGTTTGTTATGAGTTTATCCGGTATAAAAACAGGATTTATTCCGTTGAAAAAACCTACAAATATATATTTAATCAATATTATCAGATTAGGCAGGAAATATTCAATAATATATAAAGAGATAATTGCATTTACGATACTTTTTGAGCATACAGAGCAAAGGGAATACAGAGAAATATTAAAGAAAGTAAAAAAGTAAAAAAGAATAAGGTTTTGTATTTCAGTGTTTTCAAATTTTGCTCCCGTAAAAATTCCGATAACAATTGAAATAACAGCGTATGCGGTAAAAACCATTACAGACATTACAAAAGAAGAAAATACCTTAGAGTTAAAAAAGCATCTTCTTGTAATAGGCATTGATCCGTACATATCGAGCTTGCGTTTATTATATAGATACGAAAGTGATTTAGCTATGTAAATAATTGAAAATACAGAGCTTATTAAAGTGAGAAAAACTGAAAAAAATGATTGAAAAATATCTGCACCTGATGAATTATATAAATAAAAAAACGGTACTAACGGGCTTGAATTTGAATTTGCAGTTAAACATATCATAAGTAAAAACAGCATTATTGAACCTGTTAATATAATTTGTACCAACCATATAGGAAAATTAAGCTGAAGTTCGCATTTAAGTATGGTAAATGCCAGTCTTAAATCTTTTTTATTTTTATTTTTCATATATATCCCTCCTTATTTATTCAGATAATATATTCTTAATGTCGTAGTTAATGTTTTCCATTTCGCTTATGAAGGATTCTTCAAGAGTTAATGGCAAAACCTCTATAAATACAGGATTCATAGCCTTTAGAACAGATATTGTTTCGTTCCTTTCGCCATGAACTGTAAGAGTATAAAGACTTCCGTTTTGTACTTTTCTGAAAATATTAAGATTTTCAAATGTAACAGGTTTTTTTTCTGCGTCTGAAAAAGCAATCTGAACCTTGCAGAAGCTTTCTTTCATATCGTCAATATCCTTGTCGAGTACAAGCTCGCCTTTATGAATCAGAATTATTCTGTCGCACAAATCTTCAAGTTCTCTTAAATTGTGAGAAGCTATTACCGCAGTCATATTGTTTTGTATTACATTATTTATAATCAGCTTTTTAACAACCTGCCTTATAACAGGGTCTAATCCGTCAAAAATTTCGTCAAGAAAGAGATATTTTGGCTGAGTAGAAAAGGCCAGTAAAAGTGATGCCTGCCTTTGCATTCCTTTTGACATATAAAGTATTTTCTTTTTAGGGTCAAGTGAAAATATGTTGAGAAGTTTGTTATAAATCTCGTCGCTCCAATTTGGATATATTTTTCTTAAATATGAGGCGTGGATTTCTATTGTGCTTTTCCCGTAATAAAACGGAAAATCAGGAATAAAGTAACTTTTTCCTTTAAATTCGTTATTTTCAAAGGATAGTTTGTCGTTTATAAAAATGTTGCCGGAATCCTGAATATATACGCCTGTAACAGTTCTCAAAAGTGTTGATTTTCCGCTTCCGTTACTGCCTACAAGACCGATTATTGAGCCTTCGTTAATTGTAAGATTAAAATTATTTAAAGCGATGGTTTTATCAAATGTTTTAACAAGATTTTTTATTTTAATCATTTTATTTCCTCCTTTAAAGAGAATTGATTATTTTAATCAGTTCTTCTTTTGTAATACCCACTCCGTAAGATTTTTTTACCGATTTTTCAAATTCCTCCAATGCAAGCTGTTTTTCCGCATTGTCTTTATTTGATACAGGTGCAATAAAACTGCCCCTGCCGATACCGGTATAAATATAACCGTTTTGTTCAAGCATTTTATAAACCTTGGAAACGGTATTTGGGTTAATTCCTAAATCTACCGCAAGTATCCTTACAGGGGGAAGTTTTTCATCGGGTTTTAAGACATTTAATGAAATTAATTGAAGTATGTTATTATAAAGTTGTTCGTAAATGGGAGTTCGTGATGCAAAATCGATATGAAACACAACTAACCTCCTTTGTATAATTGTATTATATCAAATAGTACAATTTGAATATAACATATTAAATTGAAAGTGTCAAGAAATAAAACATAAAAAGGTGCGTGAAATTTACACACGCACCTTTCAAATTATAAATGCATATTTTTTAATATTTAAACAAAAACATTAATTTATTTGTTATAGTTATTTTATTTGTTGCGGATTTCATCAAGAATTTTATCAATTTCATCTTCTGCACTTACTGTTTTGATATTCTCTTCTCCGTATTTATCATAGCTATCGTCGACTTTTGCTTTTTCATCAAATGAATCTGTATTGCTTTTGTTTTTTTCTGATGTATTTCCCTTTTTTGTTTCATCAATATCAAGGTCTATATCCAAATCCGGTTCGGGTTTGTTGTCTTTCTTTGCAAAAAACATATCTCCGAAAAATAAACCGAGAATACTTGAAACAAGATATATTGCTACGAATATTATATTGTTGGCGCTTATTCCGTTAAATATAAGCATACTGGGAATGTAAATTACCGGGGCAACTAAAGAATAAAAAAAGTCGATCCCGTATTTTTTACCGTAAATTACTGCACAAACAATGGCAGTAAGAGGGAAAATAAGATCGTATGTAAACGGATGTTCCTGATAGCCGGTTCCGTTAAGCACAAAAAACAGAGGAACAAGCATATATACAGCTAATATTGCAACAGCAAAGGGAATGTATCTTTTTATCATATCCTTCATAGTTAAATACCTCTTTAGTTTAAGATAATAATATTATATATGGTTTATCCTTTAAAATCAAGAAGTATTATCTTTTATTTATATTTTACCAAAATAACAGTTAATCTTAATTGACAAGAAAGGATAAAAAGGGTAAAATTAAAATATTGTGAAATAGAATTTTACAAATTAATTTTTATAAAAAAGAGAGGCGAAAAAAATGGACGCAGACGGTAATAAAGGCACACCTGGGCGAAGTAGAATTAAAAACAAATGTTTTATATTAACCGTAGGCGTTTGTTTTTTACTGCGTAATACTAATCTTTGATTTAATAGAAAAAATTTTACGGCAGAGTGCTGTTGATTTAATTGGACATTAGTATTAAATATGCCTTCGTGTCTTTACTCCGAAAAAAATTATAGGGAGGAAAGATTATGGAGAAAACTCTGTTATCACTTACAGAAACTATTAAAACTTTACTTGATGAAAAAAAATACGCAACTCTTAAGGATATTCTAGAAACAATGAATCCGGTGGATATTGCAGAGTTGTTTGACGATTTACAAGATGAAAAAACTCCTATTTTGTTCAGACTTCTTCCAAAGGAACTTGCAGCAGATACATTTGTTGAAATGGACGAAGATACCCAGGAACTTTTAATTCACGGTTTTTCAGACAGCGAACTGAAAGAAGTAGTTGATGAGCTTTTCGTAGATGATGCCGTAGACATTATTGAGGAAATGCCCGCCAATGTAGTTAAGCGTATTTTAAGACAAGCCGATCCTGTAACAAGAAAGTCGATCAATGAGCTTTTAAAATATCCGGATGACAGTGCGGGTTCAATTATGACAACTGAGTTTATCAGCCTGCGACCTGCGATGACGGTTGAAGAAGCTATAAAGAGAATTAGGAGAACAGGCGTTGACAAAGAAACGATTTATACTTGCTATGTTACAGATGAACTCAGCAGGCTTATAGGAATCATGACGGTTAAAACGCTTCTGCTTTCTGAGGAAAACGAATGTGTTTTAGAATTAATGGAAGATAATGTGATCTCAGTTAATACACTGGACGACCAGGAGGAAGTAGCACAGCTTTTCAGCAAGTATAATTTGCTTGCACTTCCTGTTGTAGATACGGAAAACCGTCTTGTAGGTATTGTTACAATCGACGACGCTATGGATGT
>CANQUV010000013.1 GCA_947627135.1 uncultured Clostridia bacterium | reverse complement strand
TCTACTTTTTTTATTTTCTTATTATTTTTATTTCTGTAGGCTCTATTTGTTACCCCAACATTTATTATAGAGCCTTTGCATATAGTAAACTAATTTGAAACAAACGGGCAAAAAGAGTGCTAAGATACAGTGTTTTCCGGACTGATATGTACAATCACCGGTTTTTTCAGCATGATTTCAGCATAATTATCTTATTTCTAAAAGTGCAACTCCGTCTTTTCCTAAACAGTTTTTATTAAGATTTCTTTGAAAAATAATCTTTTTGTAATCGTTACTTAATTCAATTTCATTTTCCGTACAGTTTAATATAATTTTTACAGAACTGTTGTCATTATACTTTTCGTATGCTATTACCCTTCCTTTGTTAATATCTAAAAATCTAATTTCACCTTGTCTTAATACTTCATATTTTTTACGAATTGAAATGAGTTCTTTAATATTTTTAATGCTTTTATCATATTGCCCCTGTTCTATGTTGTCCCAAGGCATACATCTTCTGCAATCAGGATCATATCCGCCGGGTAAAATCAATTCAGTTCCGTAATAAATGCAGGCGGTACCGTTCATAGAAAATAATACACAAAGCATTTGATAGAACTTATCTACATTTCCTTTGCATCTGTTAATAAGGCGCATGGTATCGTGGGAGTCCAAAAGATTAAAAATTACCGTATTTACCTGTTCGGGATACATATTTAAGCAGTTGTTTATTTTATATTCAAAATCCTGTGCTGTTGTTTGTTCATTAGCCCAGAAGCTGTCAATACTTTCTTGAAGTGAATAATTCATTACAGCATCAAATTCGTCACCCCTTAACCATGCCATTGAATTATGCCATATTTCTCCGCAAATATAAAAGTCAGGTTTAAGAGAAAACATGGCTTTCCTTAATTGTTTGTTAAGGTTATGAGAAATTTCATTTGCAACATCAAGTCTTAAAGCGTCAATATCAAACTCATTTACCCAAAATTTACAAACATTGATAATATAATCAATTACTTCTTGATTATTGGTGTTAAGTTTTGGCATATCATCGGTAAAAGCAAAAGTATAATATATTCCTTTTATTGAGTTTTTTGCCATTTTTCCTTTTTCAATTGGAAGTTTGTTTACCATAAACCAGTTAAAGTATTTGGAGTCTTTCCCGTTTTTAAGTACATCCTGCCAAGGCTCAAATTCTGTACCGCTGTGATTAAACACACCATCAAGCATAATTTTTATACCACGGTTATGTGCCTCTTTTACAAGATTTTTTAAATCATTGTTTGTTCCGAAGTTAAGATCAACTTTTTTATAGTTTGTGGTGTTGTATTTATGATTTGAGGGACTTTCATTTAATGGAGTGAAATAAATACCCGTAATTCCTAAATTTTGTATGTAATCAAGCTTGGAGATTATCCCCTTGATATCTCCTCCGTATTGGTCGAAATGCTTTACCTTTTGTTCAGGTAAAGCCCATTTTTTATATTTGAAGGGTCGTTTTGCACCGCTGTTGCAAAATCTGTCGGGAAAAATCTGATACCACACAGTTTCATTTACCCACTTAGACGGCTTAATAATATCAGAGCTGTTCATCCAAGGAAAAAAGAAGTCTTGTCGTCTGCCTTTATAGCTTTTGAAATCTTTTTCGTTTCTGAAAGCATCTTCAGTCATATAGTATTTTTCATTATTGCTGTGAAGAATAAAATAATATCTGCATCTTTTAAATTCAGGTTTTACAATAAATTTCCATATTTTGTTGTACTGAAGTTTTATAACATTTTTATATTTTGCAATATCGCCTCTCCATACATCATTACCGCCAAAAATACCGCTTTTAAAAGGGTCGCCGTATATAAGCTCAACATTGTCGATATCATATCCCGTTTTAATTTTGATAACAAGCTCATTCTCGTTAAGAGGGTAGCAGTAGTTATCAAAAGATTTATGTTCAATAGCAGAAAAATTCATAAAGCACCTCAAAAAAAATAAAAAATTGATATAATAAACAGTTTTGATAATTTTATCATAAAACTTCAAAGTATTCAATAAATAAAAATATAAATATATTTAGTAAAAATCAGTCACCGATTTTTCACTTCAAAGTTTTTTTGTCATAGTATATTATAAAAAAATGAGGTGAAAAATAATGGAAAAACAATTAATAATGTTTCCTTCAATAACTTATGCAATTAAAGCAAGAGATACATTGAAAAAGTATAATATTATGTCAATGGTAGAGAGGACACCAATGGATTTAAAAGTAACTTCCTGCGGATACAGTCTGTATGTACCTAATGACATTGAAAAGGCAATAACAATTTTAAAGAATCATAATATAAAATTTATAGGAAAAACCGCAAGTGATGCCCGATGATATACTTGGATAACGGGGCAACAACTTATCCAAAGCCCAGATCAGTAACTGAGGCAGTAAATAAAGCAATAAGAGAATTTGGAGCAAATCCCGGAAGAGGCGGTCATAAGATGGCAATAAGGGCATCGGAGGAATTATATAACTGCCGAAAAGCCCTTGCTGAATATTATAACATTGAAGATTTAGAAAAAATAATATTTACAAGTAATTGTACAACAGCAATAAATACGGTTATTAAAGGAATTTTAAAGCCAAATGACCATGTGGTAATATCATGTCTTGAGCATAATGCAGTTGTAAGACCGTTAGAGAAGCTTAAAGAAAAGGGTATAACTTACACAGTAGCGGAGATTTATCCCGGAGATGATGATAAAACACTTGACTCATTTAGAAAAGCAATAAATAATAAAACTAAGCTCGTAGTTTGTACACACGCATCAAATGTATTCGGATTTAAGCTTCCCATAGAGCGAATAACCGCACTTTGCCATCAATATAATATACTTGTATGTGCAGACGTAGCGCAGACGGGCGGAGTGTTCAGTATAGATTTAGAGGACAATAAGATAGATTATATTTGCGGAGCAGGTCACAAAAGTTTTTACGGACCTATGGGTACAGGATTTTTAATAATAAACACAGAAACAGTACCGGATTCGCTGACAGAAGGAGGTACAGGCAGTAATTCGTTAATGAAATCGCAGCCTGATATACTTCCGGATAAATTTGAAAGCGGAACGCCTAATTTGCCTGGAATAGCAGGATTAAGAGCAGGAGTAGAATTTGTAAAGCAGAGAACATCAGACAGGATTCTTAATCACGAAATGAGGCTTATAAAAAGACTATACAGCGGATTACGAAATAATAAAAAAGTAATTTTATATACAGATATGCCTGATGAAAGGCACTTTGCACCGGTATTATCATTTAATGTAAGAAGTTACGACAGTGAGCAGGTATCGGCATATTTAAACAAAAACTATGGAATAGCAACCCGTTCCGGACTTCATTGTTGTCCGATGGCGCATGAATTTATGCAGACAGAAGATATAGGAACAGTAAGAATAGTACCTTCAGTTTTCACAACAGACGCACAAATTAATACAGTTTTATATGCAATATCGAAAATAAGTTAAAATTTTTTCAACACTACTTGCAACAATACTGCAAAGTATGTTAAAATATAAATGCAGATATTAATTTGAAAAGGAGGAAAATTATGGATGCTGTTACAAGCTGGTTTTCAAGCGTAGTATCTGTCTTTAATACTATTCAGTTAAAGGATATTATAGATATAGCAGTAATCACAATAATAATTTTCAGCCTTTTCCAGTTAATTCGTCAGACCAGAGCAGTACAGCTTTTAAAAGGTGTATTTATTTTATTAATATTATTTGTAATATCAAATTTATTTCAGCTTACAATGCTTACTTCATTTTTAAGGGCGTTTTTTCAGTGGGCAGTAATTCTAATAGTAATTGTGTTTCAGCCTGAAATACGAAAGGCCCTTGAACAGTTGGGAAGAAACAGAGTGGGAAGAAAGTATTTAGGCTTTTTTATATCACACCATAAAAGCGAATCTGAAACAGAAAGAATAAAAAAAGCTATTATCGATGTTTCAGATACAGCTACGATATTTTCAAGATCGAAAACAGGCGCATTAATTGTTTTTGAGAGAATGACAATGCTGTCTGATATTGCATCATCAGGAACAGTACTCAATAGTGAAACATCCGTTGCACTTTTGGGTAATATATTTTTTAACAAAGCTCCTCTGCATGACGGAGCTACAATTATAAGAGATGGTTTAATATATGCTTCAGGCTGTATTTTACCGTTAACGGATAATAAAAATGTTGATATAAATTTAGGAACAAGACACAGGGCAGCTCTGGGAATGAGCGAACAGTCTGATGCAGTTATAGTTGTAGTATCGGAAGAAACAGGAACAATATCAATTGCACTTGACGGAAGTTTAACAAGAGATTATAGCAGAGAAACTCTCATAGAAACACTTGAGAACTTGTTAATTGAAGAAGATGAAATGAAAAAAGACTCATTCATATCCTTCTTTAAAAGAAAGGGGAAGGATGATGAAAAATAAGAAAAGAAAGTTCAATATTAGTAAGATTTTAAAAAGCAACAAATTTATTTTTGTGTTATCATTATTTATTGCGATAGTAATATGGATTTTTATGAGCATTGACGCTTCTATCGGAACAACAAGAGTTATTACTGATATACCCATATCAATATCACTGTCAGATGAGGCACAGGAGTCGGGACTCAGAATATTTTCAGGAGCTGAAGAAACGGCTTCCGTAACAGTATCTGGAAATCGTGTGTCACTTGGAGCAATTTCAAAGGAAGATATTTTAGTTACAGCGGAATCGGCAAATACAATAAATACAGCAGGCACATATACACTTTCATTAACGCCGACAAAGGCGAATGTAGCAGATCAGTTTACAATAACGACTCAACCCTCACCATCTGTAATAACAGTTTATGTTGATTATTACAGAGAAAAAGAATTTAATATAGTTGATCAGATTGTATATCAGGTAGAAGATAACTACTATGCTTCAACTACGCTTTCATCGAAAACGGTAACTGTTTCAGGACCACAAAATGAAATTTCCAAAATTGCGTCGGTTTCAGTTTCAGACAGAATACAGGGAATACTCACATCTGATGTAAAAACTACTTTACCGATAAAACTCTATGACAATTCAGGATATGAGATTTCCAGTAATTTGTTGGATTTGAGTATAAACGAGGTAGATGCATCTATTTCTGTTCTTCCTGAAAAGACAGTTTCATTAACACCAACGCTTAATCATTTACCTTCAGGAATAAATATTAGTAATTATGTAACAGTTGACCCGTCAGAAATATTAATAGCAGGACCTAAAGTTATACTCGATAATATAACACAAGTGAGCCTTGATTCAATTGATTTTTCAAAAATCAATAATAGCTCCCAGTCTGTTGAAGCTAATGTAATGCTGCCGGAAGATTGCAGAAATTTAAGTAACAGAAATACTGCTAAGGTTACTCTTGATTTCAGTTCAATGTCAAAAAAGACTGTAACAGTCACAAATATGACAGTTGAAGGACTTTCCAGCGAATATACATCAAAGGTTACGACACAAAGTCTGGATGTTACGGTCATAGGTCCTGAAGATCAACTTGAGGGTTTAGATGATTCAAATATCAGAGCAGTTATAGATACTTCAACTTTAGGAGGTACAACAGGTTCAACATCAATGCCGGTAACAATAACACTTACAGGAAAAAACAGTTGTTGGGTTTACGGAGAATACAAAGCCAATATTGTAATTTCAGCGAAGGAGCAATAACAGCATATAAGAGTATTATTTAATAATAATTCACAAAATTAAAACGGTATCACAAATAGTGATACCGTTTTTTATTCATAATGAAAGGATAGTAACAACAATAAATTATTTCTTGTGTTCAGGAACGACCGCAAAGAAAACTAAATCTTCATCATTTTCATTAATTAAACTATGAGTGTGTCCCATAGGGCAGTAGTGACAGTTACCTTTTTTCAGAATTTCAACCGTATCGTCATAAATCATTTTGCCTGTCCCGCCTAAAATATAAATGATCTCGCTGTTATTTTCGTGTTTATGAAGACCGATAGAACAGCCTTTTTCAAGAATACAACGCATTATTTTATTCTGCTTATCAACATACATATTTGCTTTGGTAACATTTTCTCCGCCTTTAAAATTTTTAATAGAAGTTGTATCAATTTTATTAAAATCAATAATCATAGTATATCACCGCTTAAGATTTAATAGGATCTGTTTCCTGTAAGTACTCTGTGTAAGGGCAGGCATACTTTTCTGACACACATACTTACGATAACAGAAAAAGCAATAATTGAAATTGGAATACATATATAAAGAGCTATATGTGACGCTGTTGTAGCAGAGGAAATAAGTCCAAGCTGATAGCAAATATGTAACAGTGGTTCGTGTAAAGTGTAGATAAAAAAACAATGAGAAGACAAAAGAAGCAATCCTTTTTTGTATTCAATTCTCTTTACAATATGGTCAAACAGAAGCCACATAGAAATTATGCCAACTATAACAGATGCTTTAGAAAGCAGCATTTTTGAAATAAAGAGGGGAGAAGTTTCGGTTAAAGTTGCAATATAAGTTTTAATAATGTTTATAGTAACCCATATTAAAGAAATAATAACAGTAAAAATCTTGCTTTCTTTTTGTAAAATAAAGCTTTCCTTTTGAAAAACGGCAATATATGCGCCTGCCATAAAAAACAGTATTGCCTCTGAATTTATAATATATGATAAATCGCAAAGCCATAAAGCAATAAACGGAACAATTATAATACCTTTTGTATATTTAATTGCAAGATAAATTAAAGGAGAAATAATTGTAAAAATTATTAGCTGTTGAACATACCAAAGCTGAAAAGCAGGAGGATTTACAAACCAGCTCAACACACCGATTATTCCGTTTTCTCTTGTAAAATTAATTTTTTCATTAACAATAGGAAGCGAAGCAAAAGGTTCAAAGCAAGAGATTGCAAGTAAAAACAAGCCGGCGATTGAAGTCCAAATAACAAAGGGAATAAAGAGAGAAAAAAATCTGCTTTTTAACTTATATCCATAGCATTTACGAGAAAGATTAAATGTCCTGAAGAACAGATATCCTGAAATTGCAAAGAACATAGGAACAGCAAATTTTGTTATTCCGTTGCTGATAAAATACTCAAACATAGCTCCAAAATCAAGACCCTCGCTGATAGTAGTTGTAGGAGTCAAAAAAGAGTCTTTGTAGTTGTAGGAGTGGATAAAAACAACTCCTATTATTAAAAAGAAAGACATAAATTTAATTTTACGGCTAAGATACTTGGTCATAATAATCTCCAACTTATTTATTGATTTTTTCGTTCATTCTATAACAAAGCGTCATCAAACTATCTGATAAATGTACATTTTCAACAATTGCATCCTCGTAAGTGCCGGTAATATCAAAATGAGAAAAATTCCAAAATGTTCTTATACCGGCATTATAAAGTCTGGCAACGGTTTCCTTGACAGCTTGTTTCGGAATGCAAAGAAAAGCGGAGTCAATATTATTTTGTTCAATAAAACTTTCCAAATCGATATCACAGTTTACGATAATATTGCCTACCTTACTACCTATAACATTTATATCTTTATCAAATATACCCTTCAAATCAAATCCAAGTCCGTTAAAATTCATGTGTGAGGCAACAGCTTTACCAAGGTTGCCAAAACCAATTAATACTGCAGGATGGTTCAGGTTTAGTCCTAAAATATTAGTAATCTCATCTTTCAGTGCTTTAACTCCGTAACCGTATCCCTGCTGTCCGAATCCTCCGAAACAGTTTAAATCCTGCCTTACCTGTGATGCTGTAATGTGCATAATTTCAGCTAACTTGTTAGAGGAGATCCTTTCAACATTCTGACCGTCAAGTTCTGACAAAAATCTGTAATATCTCGGCAGTCGTCTTATAACAGACATTGAAATGTTGTTACCTTTGGACATTTTGCCAATCCTCCAATTCAACATATCAGGGAAAGAGAAGAGTTAAACTCTTTTCTTTCCCAAAACATTACTTTGCAGTAATATTACTTTACTGTAACAGTATATGATCATATCATATCTTTTAATCTTAAATTAACTTCTTCAAGAAATTCTCTTGTGTTTACCTTTTTCTTGTTTTCAAGTTTAGAAATAAGATAAAGGTCACCTGTCATAACGCCTTCCTCAATAGTTTTGATGGTTGCTTTTTCAAGCTTGTCTGCAAAATCGCAAAGTTCCAAAGTATTGTCAAGCTCTCCTCTTTTTCTTAATGCACCGCTCCAAGCAAAAATGGTGGCAACAGAGTTTGTAGAGGTTTCTTCTCCTTTAAGGTGCTTGTAATAGTGGCGCTGAACGGTGCCGTGAGCTGCCTCATATTCGTAAACACCGTCAGGAGATACCAGAACGCTTGTCATCATGGCAAGTGAACCAAATGCAGTAGCAATCATATCGCTCATCACATCACCGTCATAGTTTTTGCATGCCCAGATATATCCCCCTTCTGAACGAACGACTCTTGCCACAGCATCATCGATAAGAGTATAGAAATACTCAATACCTGCCTGTTCAAATTTTTCTTTGTATTCTTTGTCAAAGATATCTTGGAAAATATCTTTGAAAGTATGGTCATATTTTTTGCTTATAGTATCTTTTGTAGCAAACCATATATCTTGCTTTAAATCAAGGGCATAGTTAAAGCAAGCCCTTGCAAAAGATGAAATAGAGCTGTCAAGATTGTGCATACCCTGAATAATACCGTCGCCGTCAAAGTTATGAATAAGACTTCTTTCTTCAGTGCCGTCAGCGTTTGTAACGCAAAGTTCTGCTTTAGAACCGCTCTTAACGACCATCTCAGTATTTTTATAAACATCTCCGTAAGCATGTCTGGCAATAGTAATAGGCTTTGTCCAAGTTGGTATATAAGGAGTTACACCTTTTACAAGAATAGGACTTCTGAATACTGTACCATCAAGCATAGCACGAATCGTACCGTTAGGTGACTTCCACATTTGCTTTAAGTTGTATTCAGGCATTCTTGCTGCATTAGGAGTAATTGTTGCACATTTAACTGCAACGCCGTATTTTTTAGTTGCATTTGCACTGTCAACAGTAACCTGATCATTGGTTTCATTTCTGTGTTTAAGACCTAAATCATAATACTCAGTGTTTAATTCAATATAAGGTTCAAGTAAGATCTCTTTGATCATCTGCCAGATGATTCTGGTCATTTCGTCTCCGTCCATCTCAACGAGAGGAGTCTTCATTATAATTTTGCTCATATCAGCTGTTCTCCTTTTTGGTAAAATCTAATAATCCGCCGGCAAGAATAATGGCTTTTGTTCTCTCTGTAAGCTCACATTTAGCCATGATTTTTGTTCCTTTGGTTTTGTTTTCAACAACAATATCTTTGCCGTTCTCAATAAGCTTTTTAACATCAGGAAGTACAAGCTCATCTCCTAAAGCAATCTTCTCATAATCTGCTTCATTTACAAAGGTAAGAGGTAAAATACCTGCGTTAATCAGATTGCTCCTGTGGATACGGGCAAAGCTTTTAACAAGAACAGCCTTAACTCCCAGATAAAGAGGAGCTAAAGCGGCATGTTCACGAGATGAACCCTGACCGTAGTTAGCGCCGCCTACAATAATGCTTGAACCAAGCATTTCAGCTCTTTTTGGAAATTCCTTATCGCATACTGTAAAACAATGCTGTGAAATTGCTGGAATATTTGAACGAAGAGGCAAAATTTTAGCACCAGCTGGCATAATATGGTCAGTTGTAATGTTGTCGCCAACTTTTAATGCACATGAAGCCTCAATAGTATCACCGAGAGGACTTGTTTTTGGATAAGGTTTAATGTTAGGACCTCTTAATACTTCAACACTGTCCATTTCAGCTTCGCTGGCAGGCTCAATAACCATATTGTCGTTAATGAGAAACTGCGGGGGAATTTCAATTTTCACTTCATCACCCAGTGAGGTAGGGTCTGTAAATACACCCTTTAAAGCGGAAACTGCGGCAGTTTCCGGAGATACAAGATAAATTTGACCATCGGCAGTACCGCTTCTGCCCTCAAAGTTTCTGTTAAATGTTCTTAAGGAAATTCCGCCGCTGTTAGGTGATTGTCCCATACCGATACAAGGACCGCAGGCACTTTCAAGAATTCTTGCACCTGCTTCAATCATATCAGCTAAAGCTCCGTTTTTTGCAATCATATTGAATACCTGTTTGCTTCCGGGTGCAATTGCAAGTGAAACACCTTCGGCAACCTTGTTACCTTTAAGAATAGCGGCAACTCTCATCATATCAAGGTAGCTTGAATTTGTGCAAGAACCGATACAAACCTGATCAATTTTTTTGCCCTCAAGCTCTTTTATAGACTTAACATTGTCAGGCGAATGAGGACAGGCAGCCATTGGTTCAAGGGAACTTAAATCAATATCTATAACTTCATCGTAAACGGCGTCAGCGTCGGGTAAAAGCGGAGTCCAGTCTTCTTCTCTGCTCTGCGCTTTTAAGAAGCTCTTAGTAATTTCGTCTGAAGGAAAGATAGAAGTGGTAGCGCCTAATTCAGCACCCATATTGGTAATTGTAGCTCGCTCGGGAACTGTTAAAGTTTTAACGCCCTCTCCTCCGTACTCAATGATTTTTCCTACGCCGCCTTTAACAGACATAATTTTAAGAACTTCAAGAATAATATCTTTAGCGGAAACCCAAGGTTTTAATTTTCCTGTTAAATTTACTCTTACCATTTTAGGCATGGTAATATAATAAGCGCCGCCGCCCATAGCAACGGCAACATCAAGACCACCAGCACCGATAGCAAGCATACCGATACCGCCGCCGGTTGGTGTGTGGCTGTCCGAACCAATTAAGGTTTTTCCAGGTTTTCCGAAACGTTCAAGATGTACCTGATGGCAAATACCATTTCCCGGACGTGAAAAGTAAATGCCGTGTTTTTTACATACAGATTGAATAAATCTGTGATCATCAGCATTTTCAAATCCTGTTTGTAAAGTATTGTGGTCAATATAAGCCACACTTTTTTCAGTTTTTACTCTGGGAATACCGATAGCCTCAAACTCAAGATAAGCCATAGTGCCTGTTGCGTCTTGAGTCAAAGTCTGGTCGATTTTCAGACCGATATCAGAACCTACGACCATTTCTCCTGAAAGTAAATGTTCTTTAATAATTTTTTGTGCTAATGTTAAACCCATAAAATTACCTCCTGTGTAAAATATTCCTAACTATTTACAAGGAATTAAATATGTAAATAATATTGTTAATTATATAACAATTTCAACATTTTGTAAAGGCGAAAACAAAAAATAAAAAATACATTATATATTGTTTATTAATAACAATTTTAAAAAATATAATGAATACTTCACAGAATTTAAAAATATAGACTAAAATAATTGAAATAAAAAACTTTTTGTGATAGAATAACTTGTCAGAAGAAAAAAGTTATAGTATATAAAAGTAAAAGTTTTGGTTAAGTTTTTAAAAAGCTCGTAGAGTCAAGGGTCAAAGCTCCTTGCCGACACTGTATGTCGAAATTGACTAATAAAAATTAAAATTCAGGGGAAGTAATGTATGGATACAAGAAATAATTTGAGAAATGTTGCAATAATTGCCCATGTTGACCATGGAAAAACAACATTGGTGGATCAGCTGTTAAGACAGAGCGGAGTTTTCAGAGAAAATCAGGAAGTTGCCGAAAGAGTAATGGATTCAAACGACCTTGAAAAAGAAAGAGGAATTACAATTCTTTCAAAAAATACGGCTGTTAAGTACGGCGATGTAAAGATAAATATAGTTGATACTCCCGGTCATGCCGATTTCGGCGGAGAGGTTGAGCGGATTCTTATGATGGTAGACGGCGTAGTATTGCTTGTAGATGCTTTTGAGGGATGTATGCCGCAAACCAGATTCGTACTTAAAAAGGCTTTAGGTTTAGGAAAAAAGCCACTTGTAGTTTTAAATAAGATAGACAGACCCGGCGCAAGACCGGAAGAAGTAGTAGACGAAGTACTGGATTTGTTTATAGAGCTGGGTGCAGATGAAGACCAACTAGAATTTCCTGTTGTTTACGCATCGGCAAAAGACGGATATGCAACAACAGATTATACACAAAAAGGAACAGATATGAAGCCGTTGTTTGAGGCAATTATAAATGAGATTCCTGCTCCGCAGGGCGACTTAAACGGTGGTATGCAAATATTGTTTTCAAACATAGATTACGATAAATTTGTAGGAAGAATCGGAATCGGCAGAGTTGAAAGAGGACAGGTGAAGAGCGGACAAAATGCAGTATTGTGCTGTCGAAACGGCTCAACACAGAATGTGAAAATCGCAAAACTTTATCAGTTTGAGGGATTGAACCGTGTAGAAACAGAAGAGGCACAGCTTGGCGATATAGTATGTGTCAGCGGAATTACAAATCTTAATATAGGAGAAACCATCTGTTCGCCTGAATTTGTAGAGCCTCTGCCTTTTGTAAAAATAGATGAGCCTACCGTTTCAATGAACTTTATAGTTAATAACAGTCCATTTGCAGGACAGGAGGGCAAATATGTAACCTCCAGAAATCTTAGAGACAGACTTTTTAAAGAGATTGAAACAAATGTAGCTCTTAGAGTAGAGGAGACAGATTCAGCAGATACTTATAAGGTTTCGGGAAGAGGCGAACTGCATTTATCAATTCTCATTGAAACAATGAGGAGAGAAAATTATGAATTTCAGGTTTCACGTCCCCAGGTTATCACAAAAGAGATAAACGGTAAATTGTGCGAACCCATAGAATATCTTATGATAGAAGTTCCTGACAATTATGTAGGACCGGTTATGGAAAAATTAGGTGCCAGAAAAGGTGAACTAATAAATATGGGAACAAGAGGAAGCGGAATCACACATATAGAATTTCGAATTCCGGCAAGAGGCTTAATGGGTTATAGACCTGAATTTTTAACAGATACAAACGGAAACGGAATTATGAACCATGTATTTGACGGTTATGAACCTTTAAAGGGAGAAATAGTTACAAGACATCAAGGTTCGTTAGTAGCCTTTGAAACAGGAGAGGCTGTAACCTACGGACTATTTCAGGCACAGGAAAGAGGCAGACTGTTTATAGGAGCCGGAACGCCAGTATATGAAGGAATGATAGTAGGATCAAGTCCGAAAGCAGAGGATTTGGTTGTAAATGTATGCAAGAAAAAGCATATAACAAATACTCGAGCATCAGGTTCAGACGACGCCTTAAAATTGACGCCACATACAGTATTGTCCCTTGAACAATGTCTTGAATTTATAGCGGATGACGAGCTGGTTGAGGTTACTCCGGAAAATATTCGTATGAGAAAAATGATTTTAAGTAAAGAACAAAGAATGAAAAAAGCGTTTAAGAAATAAGAAATAATGAATTATATAATATTAGATTTAGAATGGAATACTGCCTTTAGTAATAAAAAGCAAAAGTATGTAAATGAAATAATTGAATTTGGTGCAGTTAAGACAGATGAGAATTTAGAAATAATAGAAACATTTTCAATGCTGATAACTCCACAGATTGGCAAAAAGCTTAATTCTCGAGTAAAAGAGCTGACCCATATAACAAATGAAGAACTGACCTCTGCTCATAATACATTTTCACACACATTAAAGTGTTTTGAAAAGTTTTTAGGCAAGGGAGTGCTTTTAACATGGAGTACGTCAGATATATTAACTTTAATAGAAAACTACAATTATTATTATCATACGGAAAAGCTTCCGTTCCTATCAAAATACTGCAACTTGCAGGCATATTGTGAAAAAATGCTGGGTGTGTATAATAGGTCGTCACAATTAGGACTTTCAGCATGTGCAGAAATACTTGAAATTGAGAATGAATGTTTGTCAAAACATAGAGCAAAAGACGATGCAATAATGAGTTTTTATTGCCTTAAAAAGCTTTTTGATGAGCCGAAGTTAAGAAGTATGACAGAACTTGCACTCACAGAAGATTTTTATAAAAAAATAACTTTTAAATCAAGATTTATCACAGATATAAATAATCCGAATATAGATAAATCCCTTATGTTTTTTGATTGTCCAAAATGTAAAGAAAAAATGAGTCAAAAAACTCATTGGTCTATAAAAGGTAAAAGCTTTGCATCAAATTTTACCTGTAATAACTGTAAAGAAGAGTATTTAGGAAAAATATCATTTAAGTTAAGATATGATGAAACAGCTGTTAATAAAAAACTGGTTTCTATTGAAAAAATAAAAAAAGAACAGGAAAGGATCAAATTTCAAAAAGAAAAAGGTAAAGTAGAAAAACTTAAAAACACGAATGTAAAAAATAAAAGTAAAAAAAACACAGTAAAACAACCTTAATAAAATGAGGTTGTTTTTTTTATGAGAAAAACATTTTTCTGTAATATAGCGTTTGTTTTAAAATTTGTTTATAGATCTTTTTGTGCTTTATTAATTTGAATATAAAATATAATACGCTTGATTATATTAATTAAATTATTATTAATATTTATTTAAAGCATAACAAAGTCCTGACAATGGTACACATCCAAAAAAATCAAACAAATGTTCTAAAAACTCTTGAAATAGTGAAATTTTTCTGCTAAAATTAAATTACAAGCTTGAAGCCCCGCAGGTTTGTACGAAGTATGGTATTATTTTGGCAGGAAGGAATGATTAGATGAATGATATAAAAACAGTAAGCTATTTTGATATGGCAAAAGAATATTATGAATCAGCAGAAAATTTACAAAAACTATTAGAAAAACTAAAGTCTAATAAAGAACTTAAAGCTAAAAATCCCAAGGAATATAATTCAAATATTTCACAGGTGCGTGCGATTTACACAGACTGTATGCAAACTGGAAACTTGCTGAAAGAAAGGGCAAAAAGGTACGAAATTGCGTAATACTTTAGTAAATTTTAATGAAGAAAACAAAGACTATCTTTATTATGAATTTTACAAAAGAAATCAAGGGAAAACCTACAACCCTAAAAAGTCGATGCTTAAATTTATAGAAAAGACAGCCGAAATTACTCTAACAGAAAAGCAAAAGATGTATTTTAACGAATTTTTCATAAAAGGAAAAACAGTGAACCAAATTGCATTGGAACTTGGCAGGGATAAATCAACAGTATCCCGTCAGATTTCAAGAGTAAAGCAAAAACTCAAATCACTCACACCTTTGTATTTTAATTAACTGCAACAATGCAAAAATTGAAATAAAATAATGATATCATTCATACAGATTTGGTAAGTTGAGCCATATTTAGAAATGCTAATGATTTTCTGCGGTATGGAACTTCTATATCTTTAAATCTGTACTAAAATTTTATATTAATTATATAATCAGTATTAAAAAGCATAAAAATAATTATTCTGACATTTTAAAATAAATTAATTCCTAAAAATTATAAACTAAAAGACCGGCTTTAAAAAGTAAGCCGGTCTTTGTTATTTAATTAAAACCATTATATTATAATCTGAAATCATCGGGAGAATACTGTTGAAGAGCAGGAGAAGCTTTAGGAACTCTTTTTAAAGGATTGTACTGAAATTTTTTGCATTTTTCATTAATGATCGTCTTGTTTTTAGTGCAAAAATAACTTTCATTTTCAAATTTTGCATAGTCGCAGTACTCACAGTCTGGTTTAATGTTGTTGCCGAAAAGCTTTTTCATATCTACACCTCAATTTAAGTTTAAATAAATATTCTTGAAACTTAAGTTATAATATAGTAATATAACTAAGGAAGGAATGATTATTTTGAATTTTAACTCAAAGACAAATTCTCTTAATAATAAAGATACCATACCATATTTGACATATAATTCTTTATCGGAAATAAATTTCATCAAGCATGCATTTTCAACTCGCTTGGGCGGAGTGTCAAAGGGGATTTACTCCTCAATGAATATGGGATTCAATCGTGGAGATGACCCTGAAAATGTTACGAAAAATTATAAGCTTTTTTGTAAAAGTGCCGGGTTTGAATTTAAAAGCCTTGTAGCTTCTGCACAGGACCATAATACCTTTGTAAGAGTTGTTACATCGGCAGATAGGGGAGTAGGTATTTATAAACCCCGTGATATACAAAGCGTAGACGCTTTAACAACTAACGAAAAAGACGTTACGCTTGTTACTTATTATGCAGATTGTACCCCTTTGTTTTTTGTGGATATAAAAAACAAGGCTATTGCTATTGCTCACGCAGGCTGGCGTGGAACTGTGGCAAAAATCGGTGCAAAAGTAATAGAAACAATGGGGAAAAACTTTGGAACAAATCCCTCTGATCTTGTTTGTGCAATCGGTCCTGCAATTTCAAAATGCTGTTATGAAGTAGATAAAGCCTGTGCAGACAATTTTTTAGCCTTAAAGAATCTTGATACCTGTAAGTTTGTAAAAGAAAAATTTAACGGGAAATATATGATAGATTTGCTTGAAGCTAATCGTCAGATATTAATAAATAATGGAGTTAAAGAAAAAAATATAACAGTCAGCGACCTTTGCACCAACTGTAACAACAGTCTTTTGTGGAGTCATCGTGCAACAAAAGGAAAAAGAGGCGTTATGTGTGCCATGATGTGCATTAAATAGCAGTTTAAAATAATAAATAAAAAATATCAATTTAATTTAATTTTACCTTTTTGAGCAAATGGAACATTTTTAACGCAAAATTCTTTTCCGTTTAAATAATTTAAAATTCCGGCATCTTCAGTAAAACTAAAAACCAGTTTGTAAGAATAAAGCGCCTGATATTTCATTTTATCTGGTGCTTTTTTGTTTTCAGAATACTTTCTGTCGCCGATCAATGGGTGTCCTATGGAAGCTAAATGTGCTCTTATTTGATGCGTCCTGCCGGTTAAAAGTTCAACCTCAACAAGACTTATATTATTTTTTTCATCAAGCACATTGTACAAGGTTTTTATATTTTTACTTTTATCAGTTTGTTTTTTTAATACTGTTACCTTGTTTTTGTTTTCATTTTTAATAATATATCCCTCAAGACATCCGCTCTTTTTTTTAAAAATTCCCTTTACAAGACAAAGATAATATTTTTCCAGCTCTCGGTTTTTCATTTTTGAGTTTAAAATTCGTAAAGCTTCCGCATTTTTTGCAGCAATAACAATGCCTCCTGTGTTTCTGTCAATTCTGTTAACAAGAGCGGGTGTAAAAGAGTTTTCAATTTCAGGATCGTATTCATTTTTATCGTATAAATAGTGCAGTACTCTCATTATAAGTGAGTCGAAATGATAGTTTTTATCAGGATGAACGATAAGTCCCGGCTTTTTGTCTATAAGTATTATATTTTTATCTTCATAAACAATATCAAATTTAGCAGGCGCTTTTAAAAATTCATACTTTTTTTTAACACTGATATTTTCAAAAAATTCATCTTTAATATAAAAAGTTAAAATATCGCCCTCATTCAGAAATGCTTCCTTTGAACATTTTTTTCCGTTTAATTTTATGTATTTTGTTCGAATGTATTTATACATTAAAGATTTTGGCATGGTTTTAAATTTTTTCATTAAAAATTTATCTAATCTTTGATTAGCATCATTTTTATTGATTTCTAAAGTTCTCATAAAATCACCTATTGTTATTTTAAATAATTATAACAGCAAATTTTAGTTGATTCAACATAATACTATTAAAATCCATAGCTTTTTTTGACAAAATAATTTAAAAGTTTTTATATAAATAACTGAAAATTTTCTTTATAATTGTTTAAAAGTCGAAAATATGTTAATATTTATTTGATTTTATAATTATTTTATAATTATATTATTAAAACTTTAGAAGGAGAAAAGTGAAATGAAAATCAATAAAAGAATTATAAGTATGTTGCTGGTTGTAATGTTGCTTATTTCAAGTACAATGGTAGCATCGTTTTCTGCATTTGCAGCAGGAGAGGGTTCACAAGTGTATTTTGATAATACAAAATACAATTGGGAACAGGTATATGTTTATGCCTACGGTACAAAGGAAAACGCAAAATGGCCCGGAGAACTTATGGAAAAAGACTCAAGCGGTTTGTATAAGAAGTCGTTTCCGACAAGTTACAGTTCTGAGAGGATAATTTTTACAAACGGACTTGAAGAGGAACAAGGTAAGGAACAGTATCCCGAAGCTGCAGGACTTTCTCTGAAAACAGGAGAATGTAAATTGTTGACATCCGATTTACAATGGGTTGATTACGGAAAACCGGACGATCACGGATACGGATTTGCTTATACGGCATCAGGCACAGCATTTTCAACAGAATACATTTCAGTTCAGCTTGGCTTAAAGAACGCAGAAAATGGATATTATTCAATAGACGATTCTCCAAAAACCGAATACAAAGCCGGAGATGTAATTAAAGTCGGAAATGGAAAAATTGCAAATTCAACAGTAACTTTAAAGTTAACTGCAACAGGTTTAGATGGAGTAGAAACAACTCAAACCTATACATATAAAAAGACATTTACAGAATCAAAAACAACAATGACGGCAGCTTCAGACGGACATACAACAGAAGCAGAAACAGTTTATTATGGAACTAATCCCAACTTACAACTGGGAAGTTATAAAACAATAACGGTAGACGGTGATGTAAGCGATTGGGACAGTTCGATGATTATCGCACAAGGGCAGGCAAATGATGATCCGAGAGTATATATGCCGTCAGCCATGCACGAACAGCCATGGGATGACTATGCACTTTATGCAGCATGGGATGATGAAAACCTCTACTTTATGTGGGAAATGGCAAATACAACATATATAATATCACCTGAAGACAATTTTGCGGCTTCAAATGAAGCACGCCCGTGGAGAAACAGTATACCGATGTATCTAGCACTTTCCATTAACCCTGATAAACAAGCAACGGGAGCAGCAATAGGAACAAATAAAGACGGTTCAACATATACAAATCCTTATGTATGGGGCTGTGACAACGGAACAGCTAAAGACGGCGGAACAGGCTTTACAACTCATATTGATACATTAATAGCGATGGATTCAAATAATTCCAACGGAGGAGCATCAATTTTTAAGGCAGATACGTTAGCGGAAGACGGAACATATCTATTTAATTATGATACAAGAATTCCTATTGGAGTAAGGTCATTTCAGGCACAAGATAATCAAAACGGATTTAAAATTAAATATGCTAACGGAACAAAGAGTGAAACAATATACGGAATAAATCAACCAAAGGGTTCAAGAGTTATGGGAGATAACACAGATCCGAATTCAAACTTTGTAGATTTCTTTGACTTAGGGTATAAAAATTCTTATGGTTTTATTTATGAAGTAGCAATACCTCTTTCAACATTAGATATCGACAGGGAATACATAGAAACAAACGGAATCGGAGCTATGCAGATATTAACTTACGGAACATCAGCTATGGATACTTTACCTCACGATCCCACAGTGCTGGACAATGCAAATGTTGAATACAGCTATGACCCGTCAACATCACACGAAAAAGAAGATAATGATAATATAACAGTTCCGCTTGCAAGAGTAGGAGCGCTTCTTCCTGATACAGTTGTAAATTATGCACCTCTTGAAGTGAATTTCGGAGCAGACAAGAACTCCGGACAGGTAGAGAATACAGAAATTACACTTTCTGCTGATGCTTATCATACAAGCGGAGCAGTAAATTACGAGTTCAAGGTAAATGGAGAGACTATACAAAATTCTTCTGAAACTTCTGTAAAATGGACACCTTCAAAAACAGGTACGTATAATATTTCAGTAACTGTAACCGACGAAAATACTTCGGTAACAGAAACAAAAACTTTTGTTATCGGAGCAGGACAACAGCCGGAAATAGTTATAGGTGATGCAGATAAAGACGGAAAATTAACTGTAAAAGATGCAACTATGATACAAATTTACCTTGCCGGTTTGTTGGCAGATATAAATCAAATAGATTTACAGGCGGCAGAAGTAGATAATGACGGTAAATTAACTGTAAAAGACGCTACAATAATTCAGCTTATATTAGCAGGTTTATACTTATTAGATAATTAAACAATAGTATAAACATATAAACTTCAAATGGTATAGAAAGAGTAAAAATAAGAAAAACTGCTGTTAAATTGTAACACTGGTTATAATAAACAGCAGTTTTTGTTTATAAAAACGAACGTAATTTAAAAATAAAAATTATTTTATCACACATTTAATCAGAACCGATATTATGTTAAGGGGTGATGATAATGAACAGCTGCAATTCGCTATTAAAAACAGCAGCGGCATTTGGAGCAGGTCTTTTAACGGCAACCGTATTTCCCTGTGAATTTGTAGTGTTAACTGCAGCGGTTACAATTGTTGTTGTCTGTATAAAATGTAGCAGGAGGTAAATTTATGAAGGTAATACTGATAGAAAAACCAAAATTCATATCTTTTTTTCTGAGAAAGCTCTATAAAATAAAAAAAGTAGAGCCGTTACCCCAATAACATAATTTGGTTAAAATAACCAAAAAAAAATACGCTGAATGGTTAAAGTGACGAAAATTACTTTCATTCAGCGTTTTTGATTGTTTTTTTGTAAAATTAATAATATAATGAATTTGTTACTTTTATTTGTAATTAAGGAGGAAGTTTTGATGATTAAAAACACAAAAAAATTTTTTAGCATTTTTCTTTCATTACTGTTGGTAATAACTTGCTGTACAGCATTAGTAGTTACTGCCAATGCAGCAACATCAGAAGAAAATGCGTCAGAGGCAGCATTGTCAAGTAAGTATCAAACAAACCCAAGCAATAAGGTAGGAAAAAACGCAACAATTAAAATTGACGGTAACTTTTCAGACTGGTCTGAGGATATGAAAATAGCTCAGAGCGGAGCATGGGATGTTGCCAACAACTGGAAAGGTACCCATGAGAACTGCGTGCTCGATACATATTCACTTTATGCAGCATGGGACAACGATAACCTTTACCTCGCATGGCAGATGGTAAATATAACAGATACTTTCTGGCGTGAGGGAGACGGCCCATTGTCAGACGGAGGAAGAGTGCTTAAGGTTCCTCTTATTGTGGCTCTGGATGTTAATCCCAACAGTACATCAATGACAAATAAGACTACTGAAGGCAAATACATTTGGGATTTTAAAGGTGGAATAGACTTTCAAAACCATGTAGACCGTTTATTATTTATGAGCGGAGTAGTAGGCGACGGTACTCCTGCAATGTTTAAGGCTGTAGACGAAAGTGGTAATTCTAACTATACAAACGGTTGCTTAGCATTTTCAGAAAACGGCATTGAGTATGCAATGGCAGAAGGCAATATTGAAAGTGAAATTATGGGGCTTGACGGCTCAAAGTCTCCTGACGATGTATATGGTGATAACGGTAAGTGGGTGGATTATAAAACATTCAAAGGCTCACAAGGTACTCACAACACAAAATATGATTCATTTTATGAGATAAAAATACCTCTTTCTACATTGGATATTGACAAAAATTATCTTGAAACAAACGGAATCGGAGCAATGGTTCTTGCAACAAGAGGAGAATCAGCACTTGATTGTATTCCATTTGATGCATCTGCTATGCTTGACAATGCATTGGGAGAATACGGCGGAGCTCATGACAATACATCACATGAAAAAGATGATATAGATCAAATCACAGTTCCATTTGCGCGTGTTGGTAATATAGGTGATAATCCCGGTCCACAGCCTACAACAGCACCAACAACTGCGCCTACAACAGCGCCAACAACAGCTCCTACAACTGCACCAACAACAGCGCCTACAACTGCTCCCATAACAGATCCAAATAAAGATACGCTTGATGTTACAGTTAAATCAAATCTTGCTAATTCAGTAACAAAAACATATTCAAGTGATGATAAAACAGTAAATGTAAAACTAAATTTAAAGAGTCAAATTGGTATTGTTAACGGTCAATATGAAATTACCTACGATCCTACAAAATTGAAATTAAGCAGTACAAATTACGATTCAAGCGGAAAACTTAAAATCACTCCTGAAATAAGTAATAAAGGCGGAGATGTAATTAATTCTAATACTGCCGGAAGTATAGTAGGAAATTTTTCAAGTGTAACAGATCCGTATGATTTCTTAACAGAAAAAGCATTATTTGATGTAACATTTGATATAATCGGAACAGGTGCTACAACAGTTGACTTTAATATGATTGAAATGGATTCTATTAATTCAGCAAATGTGACGAATATGCTTGTAGTTAAAGGAAATGTTTTAAATGCCTTTAATCAGGCAGCAAGTGCAAGCTTTACAGTTTCAAATAGCAACATTGATCCCGTTGTAAATTTAGGAGATGTAGATTTAGACGGACATATCAATGTAAAAGACGCAACATTAATTCAGCTGTATTGTGCAGGTTTAACAACACTTACAGATAAACAGCTTGCAAATGCAGATGTAGATCAGGATAAAAGAGTAAATGTAAAAGATGCTACAATAATTCAGTTGGTAATAGCAGGCCTTAGACCTGGTTTCTGATACAAGATTTTTATTTTCTAAGTATAATTTGTAATTTGAATTAAAATAATCACATTATAAACAGATCGCAGAGTTTTCTGCGGTCTGTTTTTTTGGCAGTAAACTTTTTTACATATAGTTTTTAATAGCAATTTTTCAAATTTAGTCATAAACAAGTTTTCTCTATAATATATGTGGTATAGAAACAAAAAGTTTAAAAGGAGAGAATAATATGGAGTTTAACCTTGAACCACAAAATATTGGCACATCATTGACTTGTCTTGACAGCGTCAGCGAACAAGCAGTAGATTTAGATCTTACTCTGCCTGATTATTGTCCGGACATTGAAAAAATCCTAAAATGTACTTTGACTCCCCAGATTTTCAGCAGAAATTTAAACGGAGGTCAACTTGTTATTGATGGAGCCTCTATTGTACAAATTCTATATGTAGATGCAGTTAAAAAGAATATTCGCTGTTGCGAACAGACATTACCGTTTTCAGCAGCATTTAATTTAAAGGAGCCCACTGAAAATTATATTATACTTACGGATACAAAATCTGAGTACATAAATTGCAGAGCATTAAGTCCGAGAAAATTGGTTTTGCACGGAGCATTTTCTTTATATGCAAAGGTAATATCCAAAAAGTTTGAACAAATATATTCTTCATCAGAAGAAGATTTTCTTGAAGCTAAATCGGAAACCATAACTTGTTTTGAACTATCAACATTATGTCAGGAACAGTTTTCCGTAAGCGAAGATATTTCTGTTGCCAATAAACCGAATGTTGAGGCAATACTCAATAAAAAGGTAATAGTAAATGTTACAGATACAAGAACAATCCCCGGAAAAATAATGGTTAACGGAGAAATTAATTTAAAACTGCTATATCTCTCCAACCTTGAAAACTGTGAAGTAAATCAGCTTGATTATATGCTGCCGTTCAGTCAAGTAATAGACTGTGAAAGCGTAAATGAAGAAACAGTCAACGATATAACTGTACAGATACTTTCATTTGATGTGCACCTTAAATCAGATATGCTTAGTGAATCTCCTGTAATTTCCCTTGATGTCAAATTATCAGCAAGCATAGTAGGATATAATAAGCTTGAAAAAGAAATAATAACAGACGCTTACTCAACCAAGTACTTAACAGAGCTTGATTTTGTTACACCGAATTTAATTGAAAGCTGTAATCCTTTAAAGGAAGTAGTAATGGAGAAAGCTACCCTGGATTTAGGAGATGTAAAAATTTCAAAAGTTATAGATTTATACAATGAAACTTGTACAATAACTCCGGTTGTAACGGAAGAAGGATTAACCGTAACAGGTAAGGCAAATGTCTGCATACTTGCATTTAATCAGGAGAATTTCCCGATTTATATTGAAAGAATGATGGAATTTGAGCAATTATTTGCATTAACAGATGATTTCAATTGTGTTTCAAATCCAAGTGCATCAATTAAGAGTTTAAGCTATCGCTTAACAGATGATGAGAAAATAGAAATAAGATGTGAAGTTATGTTTAAATTAGAACTAAAAAATAATAAAATTCACACTTGTGTATCAAAGGTATTTTCACCGGAAGACAAAGAAATTACCGCAAGCGAATATGCACTTACTCTTTATTATGCACAAAAAGGAGAAAAGCTTTGGGATATAGCCAAACGGTATAACACAAGGCTGGATTTATTAACACAGGAAAATTCCCTTGATACAGAAGTTTTAGACAGCCCTGAAATGCTTCTGATACCAAGCGTTTAAGGAGGAAACATAATGGAACAAAAAAATGTATATCATGATATTTCACAAAGAACAAACGGAGATGTTTATATAGGGGTAGTAGGGCCGGTAAGAACAGGAAAATCCACGTTTATAAAAAGATTTATGGACACATTGGTAATACCGAATATAAATGATGGCAACCTGCTTAACAGAACGGTAGACGAATTGCCCCAATCCTCAGCAGGCAGAACGATAATGACAACAGAGCCGAAGTTTATACCGGAGGAATCAATAGAAATATCTCTTTCAGACAATGCAAATCTAAATGTAAGAATGATAGATTGCGTGGGATATGTAGTAAACAGTTCAATGGGCTATGTTGAAGACGACCAACCCAGAATGGTAAAAACTCCATGGAGCGACGAAGAGATCCCCTTTGATAAAGCGGCAGAAATAGGAACGAGAAAGGTAATAACAGACCACAGTACAATCGGGCTGGTAATTACAACAGATGGTTCTATCAGCGATATTCCGAGAGAAGATTATAAAGAAGCAGAAGTAAGGGTAATAAATGAACTTAAAGAAATCAATAAACCGTTTATAGTACTTCTCAACTGTCTTGAACCTCAATCTCCAACATCAAGACAAATGGCAGCAGATTTAAGCGCAGAATATCAGGTGCCGGTACTGCCGGTAAGTTGTCTTGAATTAGACGAGAACGAAATAAAGAGAATTCTTGCCCAGTTGTTGTTTGAGTTCCCTATAAAAGAAATCCGAATTGATATTCCCAAATGGTTAGTTTCACTTGAAAAAGACCATTGGCTGAAATCAGGAATTTTCGATGTTATTAAATCGTCATCACAAAAAATTGAAAAAATCCGACAGGTTCAGGAGGTTATATCAAATCTTTTAAAATGTGAATACATAGTTTCCTGCCAAATATCAAATCTTAATCTTGGAAAAGGTCAGGCAACATTTTCAATTATGATTGATCCGAAACTGTTTTATAAGGTTCTATCAGAAAAGACAGGTATTGATATTAGTGATGAGGGAGAATTGTTAAAATGTATATGTTCACTTTCAGAGAAACAAAAAGAGTTTGATAAAATTGCGCAGGCGTATGAGCAAGTTCAGGCAACCGGCTATGGTATAGTAATGCCGTCAATCGAAGAACTGGAACTTGAAGAACCGCAAATAATTAAGCAAAGCGGAAAATACGGAATACGCCTTAAGGCAAGTGCACCGTCAATTCACATGATGAAGATACACACTAAAACAGAGGTAACTCCCATAGTCGGCAGTGAACAGCAATCACAGGAACTTGTCAGTTATCTGTTAAAAGAATTTGAGGAAAATCCGGTAAAAATCTGGGAATCAAATATATTCGGAAAATCTGTTCATGAACTTGTAAACGAAGGTCTGCATAATAAACTGTATAGGATGCCTGCCGATGCTCGTGCGAAAGTAGGGGAAACAATAGAGAAAATAATTAATGATGGCTGTAACGGACTTATCTGCATAATTTTGTAGACAATATAATAAAATATTCAATAATTATTTGACAAATTATTAAACAACATTAATTAAAAACTGGTTAAATTTCCAAAATAAAAAAACCCCCATATTTTTTGTTGAAATTATACATATCTTAAAGTATAATTTAATGTATAATGAAATAAATATGGGGGTGTTCCGATTATGGATGATTTTATGTCTAAAGTCACCACTTCGGCAACAATGCTTTTAACAGGTTTTACCGTAGTTTTTTCAGTATTAATATTGCTTATTTTAATTATTTATATTTACGGAACTATTGTTACTAAGGCTCAGCAGAAAGGCAATAAAAGTAAAAAAGGAAAGTTAAAAGAAAATCAGATTAAGGAACAGGATACCTCTGAAAAGTCTGTTATACAGACTGATGCAGCCAATGTTTATCAAAGTAATGAAGTTCCCGGTGAAATCGTTGCAGTTATTGCAGCCGCCGTTGATAGTATGTATGGTTCGGATACAAAAATAAAAATCAAGAATATTAAAAAGTCAGGTACAAGAAGTGCCTGGGCAAATGCCGGTATTCTTGATAACACAAGACCATTCTGATATGACGGTGCTTAAAAGTTTTTACAGAAAGGAATTTCAAATATGGAAATAATTGATGGTTTTTTAAAAGCTGTTAACGGCGTTCTTGAAAGCTCCGGAATTTTGCATTTACAATGGCAAAACTATGTGATGATAGGAGTTTCAATAATACTTATGTATCTTGCGATCCGCAAGCAATATGAACCTCTGCTGCTTTTGCCGATAGCATTTGGAATGCTTCTTGTAAATCTTTGTCCTGAAATTATGGCAGCGCAGGAAACACATTTAATGACAGCAGAAGAATGTATTGCCGCAAAGGGAAGTATTGAAGGTTACTCCACAACGATAATTGACGGAATTACTTATTATGATGTACCGACCTACGGAGGACTTCTTTACTACTTGTATCAGGGAGTAAAACTGGGAATATATCCGCCTCTTATCTTTTTGGGAATAGGTGCCATGACAGATTTCGGACCTTTAATTGCAAATCCAAAGAGTTTTATTCTAGGTGCTGCTGCACAGTTAGGTATATTTATTACATTTGTCGGAGCAATCTTTTTGGGATTTACAAACGCACAGGCAGGTGCAATAAGCATAATAGGCGGTGCAGATGGTCCGACTGCTATATTTGTAACTTCAAAATTAGCTCCTGAACTACTGGGTTCAATCGCTATTGCCGCATATTCATATATGGCGCTTGTTCCTATAATTCAGCCGCCAATTATGAAAGCACTTACAACTAAGAAAGAGCGTTCGGTTGTAATGTCACAGTTAAGACCTGTTTCAAAGCTTGAAAAGATAATGTTCCCGGTCATTGTAACAATTATAATTGCTCTCCTTTTGCCTGACGCAGCGCCTCTTGTAGGTATGTTAATGCTAGGAAATCTGTTTAAGGAAAGCGGAGTTGTAGATAGAATTTGCAAAACAGCTCAAAATGAACTTATGAATATAATTACCATTTTCTTAGGCGTAACAGTAGGCGCAACAGCAACAGGAACAAACTTCTTAAAGCCTGAAACTTTAAAAATTATTTTATTAGGCTTAATTGCTTTCTGTTTCGGTACGGCCTTTGGCGTTCTTTTCGGCAAGCTTATGTATAAGTTAACCGGAGGTAAAGTAAATCCTCTTATTGGTTCAGCCGGTGTTTCTGCCGTACCAATGGCCGCTCGTGTTTCACAAAAAGTAGGTCAGAGCGAAAATCCCTCAAACTATCTGCTTATGCACGCTATGGGTCCCAATGTTGCAGGAGTAATCGGCTCTGCTGTTGCAGCGGGTGTACTTTTAAGCGTGATACCACATTAAATATTATTTTTTAATCTTCAAATTATTATTATTTTTTTAAAAAATCCTGTTATTTATACAGGATTTTTCTTTTTATTATTTAATTCGTCAAATATTATTACAAAATTCTTATTGAGAATAATAATTGCACTTTAATTGTATATAATACTATACTAAGGAAAGTGGGGTATTTCTGTAATGACAAAGGACTTTTCAATTCAAAAAATATTGTTAATTCTTTTAAGGCATATAAAATTAATCGTTTTAATAACAGTTGTTGCTACACTGCTTGCATATATTTATACAACTTTTTATATTACTCCTATTTATTCAGCTTCTGCAATAATTCAGGTAAGTAACTATGATTATTCTCAGCAGGCAACTCAAGACACAACTGCAGGTCAGGAAAAAAGAGTTTGGGTAAGCGACCTTACATCTTCGGCAACTCTTGCCGACTACTGTACTGTTCTGTTTTTAAATTCTCCAGTAATGTCAGATATTTTAGACGGCTGCGGACTCAATATAACAAGTGAAAATCAAACAAACTTTTTGAGAGTAACAGTATCAAGCAGTGATCCCAACAAAGCAGCGGAAGTTGCAAATGCGGTTACAGATGAAGCCCCAAAGCTGTTTTTAGCTTATTATAGGGCAGGTAGTATAGATACGCTTAGACCGGCAACTGCACCTACGGAACCTTCTTCCCCAAATGTTAGAACTAATGTTATGTTGGGATTTTTAGGAGGATTAATTTTTTCCGTATTGCTTTCACTGTTTCTTGATATTATAGATACTACAATTAAACCGGATGATGATTTGTTCAAAATTTACGGTGTACCAGTTTTTGCAGAAATAGTTGATTTTGAGCGTGAGGAGAAGTAGTATATGAAAATTAAAATTAATAAGAGAAAAAAAGATAATGATTCTAACCCCAGAGCGATAATAAGTGAAAAAAGTAAATTTGCCATTGTAGAAGCATATAAAACTGCAAGAACAAATATTATGTTTTCGCTTTCTGCTTCCGCCAAAAAGAGCTTTGCCGTAACCAGTTTTTCAAAGGGTGACGGAAAAAGTACGGCTTCTACAAATTTAGCTATTTCGTTTTCAAAGTTAAATGAAAAAGTTATTTTAATAGACTGTGATTTAAGAAGACCTAATATTCATAATATATTAAAGCTGGAAAATTCAAGAGGACTTTCTGATGTTATTGGTAAAATGACCACTTTTCAGGAAGCAGTTATCAAAAATGTTATACCCTCTCTTGACGTTTTAACATCAGGTACAATTCCTCCGAATCCGTCAGAATTAATTGGTTCGTCAGTTTTTGAAGAATTAATCAAACAGCTTGAAAAAGAGTATGATTATATTATTTTTGATACTCCGCCGATTGGAATAGTAGCAGATTCATTAATGCTTAAGAATCTTGTTGCCGGATATATGGTTGTTGTAAGAGAAGGAGAAACAACTCACGGAGATGTTGAAAAACTAATGGAAAACTTTAAACTTGCAGAAGGTAAGATTTTAGGTTTTTTAAAGGTTGGATGTGATCCAAAGTCGAGAAAAAGTTATAAAAAAGGATATTACTACCAGTACTATTAAAAATTAATTTATAATAAAAGCTCTCATTATGAGAGCTTTTATTTATATATAAGTAAAAATAAGAAAACTATATTAAAGAAAGAATATAATATATTTACTGTATAATCAAAATTAAAAAAACATGTATATTTTGTGTATTTTGCAGGATTTTTTAAAAACACTTGCAATTATTTGCATATCATATTAAAATAAAGAAGAAATTTTAAATAATATGAATATTATTTTTGGGGTGACATCAAAAATGGATTATTTAAACGCAGAAAAAGCAGAACTTGAAAAAGAGTATGAACTTTTGGTAAAACAATATGAAGATGTAAAGGGAAAAGGCTTAAAGTTAAATATGGCAAGAGGAAAGCCGGGTAATGAACAGCTGGAAATTTCCAAAGAAATGTTAAATGTAATAAACAGTGCAGCAACTTGTATTGCGGATGACGGAACAGATTGCAGAAATTATGGTAATCTTGAAGGTATAACAGAGTGCAGAGAATTATTTGCAAAAATACTTGAGGTAGAACCATCAATGGTAATGGTAGGAGGAAACTCAAGTCTTAATATGATGTTTGACTCAATATCAACAATGATGACGACTCCGATTGTGGATGGAGAGAAGCCATGGTATGAAGTAAAAGATAGAAAATTTCTTTGTCCTGTACCGGGATATGACAGACATTTCAGCATAACAGAATATTTTGGATTTGAAATGATAACAGTGCCAATGACAGATCAAGGACCTGATATGGATTTAGTAGAGAAACTGGTTGAAAGCGATGCATCAATAAAAGGAATGTGGTGTGTTCCAAAATACTCAAATCCGCAGGGAATAACATACAGTGACGAAACGGTCAAAAGAATTGCGGCACTAAAGCCAAAAGCAAAAGATTTCAGAGTTATTTGGGACAATGCCTATGCTGTTCATGATGTAACAGATACACCGGACAGACTTCTTAATATTATGGAAGAATGTAAAAAGACAGGTAATGAAGACCTACCGCTGCTTTTCTGTTCAACATCAAAAATAACATTTCCCGGATCGGGTGTTGCAGCGATGGCAGCGTCTGAAAATAATATGAAAGTATTTTTAAATAAATATAAATTTCAGACAATTGGTTTTGATAAAATGAATATGCACCGACACATGTTGTTCTTTAAGGACTATAACGGAGTATTAGAACACATGAAAAAGCATAAAGAAATATTAAAACCAAAATTTAAAATGGTAATTAAAAAACTTGAAGAACAGGTAAAAGAATCAGGAATTGCAGAATGGTTAAATCCCAACGGAGGCTATTTTGTAAGCGTTGATGTTTTAGAAGGTACAGCCGATAGAGTAGTACAGCTGTGTAAAGAGGCAGGAGTAGTATTAACGGGAGCAGGTGCAACATATCCGTATGGAAAGGATCCTAAAAATTCAAATATAAGAATTGCACCGTCATTTCCGCCGGTAAACGAACTGTCAGACGCTATGGATGTTTTTTGTGTATGCACAAAGCTTGCAGCGGTAGAGAAGTTGTTAAATAAGTAATTATAAAACTATTAAGAGGTTGACTTATATAAATAGGTCAACCTTTCTTACATATAAAGGTGAGATAATTTACAGTAAAATATATAGTATCAAAAAATAAAGGGAAAATTTGTCTAAAAGCACTATTTTTAATGACATTTTTGTTAAAAATCTATTATTCCATTGACATTTAGCCAAAAAAAAATTATAATATTTTTTGTTACGCTTTACATAATGTATTTTTATATATTTTTGTAACAGCTTAAAAAAAATTCGGAGGTCTAAGGCATGAAAAGAATTCCAAAGCCTGTATTCTTCATTGTAGCCTTGCTTATCCTTGCGTTTGCAGCAACATCAATATTTGGTGTTTCATATTATGTAGGTGATAATAAGCAAACAGTAATTAAAGGTTTAGGCGATATCAGATGGGGAATAGATATCAGAGGCGGTGTAGAGGCAACATTTAAACCTGCCGGCGATTACAACGCAACTGATCAACAGTTAGATTCAGCAAAATCTATTATTGAAAATCGTATGATTTCAGAGGGTATAACTGATTACGAATTATACGCTGACTATAATTCAGACCGTATAATTGTTCGATTCCCGTGGAAAGACGGTGAAACAGAACAAGATCCGGCTGCCGCAATAGAAGAAATTTCATCAACAGCTCAGCTAACCTTCCGACCCGGACAGGAATATGCAAATGTAGAGATGGGTTCAGATGGAAACCCAGTGTATAAAACACCGTCAGGTGATACAGAAACGATCCTTATGGACGGTTCTTATGTAGAATCAGCACAGCCGGGATTAATAAACGGTTCATCAAACTCGTCATCGTCATCATCAGGCTCACAGTATATAGTAAGCCTGACATTAACAGACGAAGGTGCAAAGCTTTTTGCAGATATAACCTCACAATATGAGGGCAAAGTTGTATCAATTTGGATGGATGATGTAATGCTTTCAGCACCAACGGTACAAACTGTAATATCAGATGGTAAAGCACAGATTTCAGGTGACTTTACTGCAGAAGAAGCAACAAGTCTTGCAAACAAAATCAGTGCCGGAGCATTACCTTTCCAGCTTGAGACAGTATCGTCAGGTTCGATCAGTTCAACACTCGGTTCAAATTCATTAACTGCGATGGCTTATGCAGGAATAATTGCATTAATACTGATTGCATTGTTTATGATAATTATGTATCGTTTGCCGGGACTTATTGCAGTAATGGCTCTGTTGGGTCAAATCGGACTTTCAGTAGCAGCAATTTCAGGATACTTTACAGTATTGCCGTCATTTACAATGACTCTCCCCGGTATAGCGGGTCTTATTCTTTCAATAGGAATGGGCGTTGACGCAAATGTTATTACCGCCGAGCGTATAAAGGAAGAAATGCTTTCGGGCAGAACCTTGGATGGAGCTTTAGACAGAGGTACAAAACACAGTCTGTCAGCTATCATAGATGGTAATATGACAATTGTAATAGTATCAATTATCTTACTTTTGGTATTTGGTCCGTCAAATATACTTTCGTGGTTGTTTGGTGCATCAACAACAGGTACCATTTATTCATTCGGTTACACACTTTTAATGGGCGTAATTTCGAACTTTATTATGGGTGTATTCTTATCACGAATCATGCTTAAGAGTTCAGCAGGCTTTAAGTTCTTACGTCACAAATGGTTGTATGGAGGTGCTAAAGGTGAGTAAAGATAAAATAAACACTGTAACAGAAAATCAGATTACAGTCAACAGCAAAAAGCCCATAAATTTTATCGGTAAAAGAAAAATTTTCTTTGGCATTTCAATAGCTATTATATTAATTGGTATAATTTGTAACTTAGTATTCGGAACAAATCTTGATATTCAGTTTTCAGGCGGTGCTATGATTAAATACAGCTATACCGGAGAGCTTGATACTGAAAAAATGAAAGATTTAATTCAAAGTGAAACACCAGATAATCAGGTTTCATTTGCAATTACACAAAGCATTATGGATTCAACATCTGACTTAAATGCATATACTGTAACTGTTCAGTTTTCAGGAAATAATGCCGTAAGTACTGATTTACAGTCTAACTTAACATCAAAACTTCAGAGCGAATTTCCTGATAATGATTTTAAATATCTGGAATCGAACTCTGTTGACCCAACAATGGGATTTAGCTTCCTGTTAAAATGTTTGGCGGCAGTTGCCCTTGCAAGTATTCTTATGGTTATTTATGTAACTATCAGATTCAAGAAGATAGGCGGTCTTTCAGCAGGTGTTATGGGTCTTGTTGCATTATTCCACGATGTAGCTATGATTTATTTCCTGTATGTAATTTTCCGTATGCCAATTGACAGTAACTTTATCGCAGTTGTTCTTATGATTATCGGTTATTCGCTCAACGATACAATCGTTGTATATGACCGTGTAAGAGAAGAAAAGAAGCAAATGGGATTTAAGGCAGATATAGCTGATGTATTTAACGTAAGCTGCACAAAGGTTATGAGAAGATCAATCATTACTTCTTTAACAACACTCATAGCAATAGGTGTTGTTTATGTAGTTGCAACGATTTACGGTATCACATCTGTTCAGGGATTTGCACTTCCAATGATGATAGGTATTGTATCGGGTTGTTATTCTTCATTGTGTATTGCAGGACCATTATGGGTAACATGGCAGAAGCACAAGACAGCAAGGAACTTAAAAAAATAAGAATTTTTTCTGTATGTTCTGACAATATTTTTTAACTTTGGCTAAAAGGAGAAAATATTATGATTCCTAAAATTATACACTATTGCTGGTTTGGTCGTAATCCTAAACCTGACATTGTAATTAAGTGTATTGACTCTTGGAAAAAACATTGTCCCGACTATGAAATTATTGAATGGAATGAAGATAATTTTGATGTTAATATGATTCCTTATACCAAAGAGGCTTATAAAAATAAAAAATGGGCTTTTGTATCTGATTACGCACGATTATGGGTGATAAACAATCGGGGGGGTATATCTCGATACCGATGTTTTACTGCATAGCAATTTAGATCCTCTTTTAAAATATGATGCTTGGTTTGCTCAAGATGACATAAGGTATATAAATACGGGTTTAGGCTTTGGTGGAGTAGCAAATAATGAATTGTTATCAAAATTACTTGAACAAAGAGAAAAAAGAGACTTTGACTTAACAATTTGTAATACTATAGATACTCCTGTAATTAGAGACTATTTAAAGTTCAAGCAAAGTCGTGAATCACAATGTATTGAGAATATTTATATTGTAGGTATGCTTGAGTATCCTAAATATGGAGAGCATTTTGAATGTAATTCTTGGAAGTCTTATGAAAATTATACTTTAAGTAAATCTCGTGTCGGAAAATGGTGGAAGCTAAAATGTAAGTTAAGAAATCCATCTGTAATAAATTTTCTTGAACGCAACGGGGAAACAAAAATATCTAAAATGTATGTATTCCTTGCGTATGATTTATTGGATAATGGCATTGTTTATTTTATTAAAAGATTCAAAAATAAACTAAAATGCAAAAAGTAACTTTTTAGTATGAAACTTTAGATATTGTGGATGGTTAAAGTAAAAATTATTTATGTTTCAGCGCAAATTGCTTTTGCAATTTGCGCTTTTAAACATTTTTTGCACATAACTTTTTACTTATATGGAGGATATATGAAAAAACTGATAGCTTCATTTTTGGTGATAATGTTTATGTTGACTCTTGTTTCCTGTAATACCGAAGATAAGATAATGAGTAAGGAAGATGGTAAACTTAATATTGTAGCAACAATTTTTCCATATTATGATTTTGTAAGAAATATAACAAACGGAAAAGCAAATGTTAAAATGCTTTTAACCGCGGGAGTTGAACCTCATCATTACGAACCTACGCCAGCTGATATAATAAATATAAATAATGCTGATTTGTTTATATATACAGGCGGAGAAAGCGACGAATGGGCAGAATCAATAGTAGATAGTTTAGACAAAGATGTAAAGGTACTAAAGCTTATTGATATGGTAAACACCTATAACGAAGAAGAAACAGATAAAACAGTAAACGACGAAATAGATGAACATATTTGGACATCACCCAAAAATGCAATTGAGATTACAAAAATTATTTCTCGGGAAATAATTGCACTTGATAAAGATAACAGTGAGTATTTTGCAAATACTTCAAAGAAATATTTGACAGAACTTGAAGAACTTGATAAAAAGTTTAAAGATATAACTGAAAATGCAAAAAGAAATAAGATTGTGTTCGGAGATAGATTTCCGATTTTATATTTTGTAAAGGAATATAATTTAGATTATGAATGTGCATTTCCCGGATGCAGTTCTGAAACCGAACCGGGAATAGCAACTGTTAATCATTTAATAGATGTAGTAAAAGAGGAAAAAATCCCTGTGGTGTTTTATCTTGATTTTTCAAATCAGGCAGTGTCAACTTTATTATGTGAGGATTCAGATGCTAAACCAATGCTTTATCATTCTTGTCATAATATAACACAAGAGGATTTCAATAAAGGAGAAACATATATATCTTTGATGAATGAAAATGCAAAGGCAGTTAGGGAGGCTTTAAATTAATGTCTTTAATAAAATTTGCTGATGTGACAATAGGATATGAGGGAGTAAATGTTCTTTCAAAAATAAGCTTTGAGATAAATTCCGGGAATTATCTTTGTATAGTAGGGGAAAACGGCTCGGGAAAAACAACACTTATGAAAAGTATGCTTGGATTAATTTCTCCCATAAGCGGAACAATCAGCTTTGACGACGGATTAAAGCAAAACCATATAGGATATTTACCCCAGCAAAGTAAACTGCAAAAGGATTTTCCGGCCTCGGTTTACGAAGTAGTTTTGTCAGGATGTTTATCAAAAGGTTTTTCTCCATTTTATTCAAAATTACAGAAAAAAACTGCACTTGAAAATATGTATAAAACAGGTATTTCAGACTTAAAGAATAAATGTTTCAGAGAACTTTCAGGCGGTCAGCAGCAAAGAGCACTGCTTGCAAGAGCATTATGTTCAACAGAAAAGATGTTAATATTGGATGAACCTATAACAGGACTTGACCCAATAGCTGCACAGGAACTTTATACACTTATAAAACAACTTAACAATAATAACGGAATAACAGTTGTAATGGTGACTCACGATGTGAATTCAGCAATAAATAATGCTTCCCATATATTACATCTGAGAAAAGATACTTATTTTTACGGTTCAACTCATACTTATCTTCATTCAGATATTGGCAAGGGATTTTTAATAACAGACTGTCCGTGTGAAAATTGTCAAAGAAACCATAGAGGAGGCGTATGAAATGATAGCAGAAATGTTTTCGTATAATTTTATTATAAGAGCATTTGTTGTGGGAATACTTGTTTCACTTTGCGCATCACTTTTGGGGGTAACACTTGTTTTAAAACGCTATTCAATGATTGGCGACGGTCTTTCCCATGTTGGATTTGGTGCATTGGCAGTAGCAGCAGCAGTAAATACTGCACCTTTAGAGGTAGCGGTTCCGGTTGTAATAATAGCGGCGTTTTTTTTGTTAAGAATATCGGAAAACAGTAAAATAAACGGAGATGCAGCAATTGCCATAATTTCAAGTACAGCTTTGGCAATCGGTGTGTTTGCGGCAAGTATATCGGGACTTAATACTGATTTAAACAGTTATTTATTCGGAAGTATTCTTGCAACTTCAAACAGCGATGCAATTCTATGTGTTGTTCTTGCAGTGATTGTAATAGTGATGTATTTAATCTTCTATAACAGAATATTTGCAGTAACATTCGATGAAGGCTTTGCAAAAGCAACAGGACTTAAACCGTCTATATATAATATGGTAATTGCTTTGCTCACAGCACTTACAATCGTTATCGGAATGAGAATAATGGGAACATTGTTAATTTCTGCACTTATAATTTTCCCCGCTATTACATCAATGAGAATATGTAAAAGATTTAAGTCTGTAATAATATGTTCAGGCATTTTGTCAGTTGTATGTTTTTTTGCAGGAATGTTAATATCTTATAATTACGATACACCCACAGGAGCCAGTGTGGTTTTAACAAACTGTGCCGCATTTCTTATATTCTGGTTAATTTCTTTAATTAAGGTGAAAGTTGCCAAGTTTAAAACAATAAGACAAAAAAGTAATTAAAATAATTTTGTTATAAAATAGAAGTCGGCTGATTTCAGCCGACTTCTTTGCATTTATAAAGTATAATCAAAGCACATTATCCAATAATGGAAATTCGTCTTCCTTAATAATTTCCAAACGTTTTTTTGTTTTTGCAGAAACCTGAAAAAATCTGTTTATATCATCATATTTTATAGCTTCATTTATTTCTTCTAAATTTTCACTGATTGTCTCGATTTCTTCGTGGAGTAAAAATATATTAAAATATTTGCTGCTATTTTCCCATTTTTCTATTATTTTTTCTGTATTTTCCATGGCTTTTTCTTTCTCGTTTAATTCAATTAAATCTGTTATCCTGCTTAGATCATTAATTGCGTCTGAAGAAGCATAATTAACATACCACACCTCAATAAAAGCAACTAAAAATGCAAATGCTACAAGAGACATACTTAAAATTAACCTTTTCACTTATCATCAATCCTTATAATGTTATACGAACCCGTTTTGTTTCCGGTCATAATAAAAACATCTTCAATTGGAATATTGTTTTCACTTAAAATGTTATTGATTTTTTCTTTTGTAAATCCGCAAAGTTTCATAGAATTATCAACAAATTCTCCGTCGTTAACTACAACTGCGTCAATTCCCGTATCGGGAATGTAGATTCCAAAATCCTCTGCGGTGGGGTTTCTTTTTTCAGGCTTTTCCAAAACACTTATTTTTCCGTTGGTTTCAACAATACAATATTGTACATCCTCCAGAGAAAAAATATTTTCCTGTCTTAATTGAATACAAAGATCCTCAGTGCTCATTCTTAATTTTTTCATAGCATCCTGAAGAATTTTCCCCTCGTGAATTACCATAACGGGACTTCCGCAAATCAATTTTCTGAACCTGCTGTTTTTCATCATGATCATACTTGCTACAATTTCACAGCCAATTAATATAAGGACGGGTAAAATACCTGAAATAAGTGGCTGACTAGTATTTTGCATGGGGATAGCAGCAATATCAGATATAATAAGGGTAATAACCAGTTCCGTAGGCTGTAAATCGCTGATTTGCCGTTTACCCATAATTCTGACGGCAAAAATAACAAATACATATAAAAGCAAGGTTCTGATAATAGCTATTAACATAAAATCACCAAATATATTATGCACAAATTGTAATATAAAATTCAGAATATTTCCAAATACAATGTTAATGATATATAACAGGTGATAAATATGTTTAGTTCTTTAAAAGAAAATATAGAACAATTAAAAGCGATGGCAAATAATTCAGCAGATTTCACAGTAAGAGAGATAACACTGCCTGATGAACAAAATACAAAAGCTGCTCTTATTACTACCGAAGGAATGTGTGATAAAGAGGGAATAGCAATTACAATTATAACTCCTCTTATAAATGCGTCCTACGAAAACATAGGAAGAAAAAATATTTTTGACCATATAAAATCATCGGTCTTGTCAGCATCAGAGATAGTAGATGTAAAAGACTTTAATCAGGTTATGACCTTTTCAATGTCAGGATTTGCAGTTTTAGCAGTAGATGGTTCTGACAAAATGATGGCGATAGGTATTCAGGGATTCTCATTCAGAAGTGTAAGTTCACCAGAAACCGAAGTTATTCAGCGTGGACCCAGGGAGGGTTTTGTAGAGCCGTTGCGAATAAATATGACTCTTATAAGAAGAAGAATTAAAAATCCCGACTTAGTTTTTGAAAATATGCAGGCTGGTGATATATCAAAGACACAGATGTGTATATGTTACTTAAAAAACTCTGTATCGGAAAGCATATTGAACGAATTGAGAAAAAGGCTTAAACAAACAACTTTGCAAACAGTTATGGGAGCAGGTTATTTGGTGCCTTTTTTAGAGGAAAATAACCGACGTTCGCTTTTCTCTGCAATAGGAGTAACCGAACGACCTGACACTGTATGCGGAAAAATAACAGAGGGAAGAATAGCAGTTTTAATTGACGGTACACCGTCGGTACTGATAGTACCACATTTGTTTATAGAGAAATTTCAAAGTGTAGACGATTATTCCAACCGTCCGTTTTATGCTTCATTTACAAGAATACTAAAATATATTTCATTTATCATAGCAGTTTATCTGCCGGGAATATACACTGCTTTTGCGGCATATCATCCCGAATATTTTCCAACACAGCTTTTGCAAAATATAATAACATCCGTATCACAAACACCTTTGCCTGTGGGACTTGAAGTTTTCCTGATACTTTTTATTTATGAAGTTATGCGAGAAGCAGGATTAAGAATCCCAAGACCGTTAGGTCATGCAGTAAGTATAGTAGGAGCTCTTGTTATCGGTGAAGCGGCGGTAAGTGCAGGAATAATCGGTGCTCCCACTTTAATGGTAGTAGCTATTGCGGCAATTTGCAGTTATGTAATTCCCGATTTATACCCTGCAATAACAGTAGCAAGACTTCTTCTTATATTGGCCGGTGCTGTACTGGGATTATGGGGAATAGTAATATTCAGTTGTTTTTATCTCATTGTTATGTGTTCAAAAACAAGTTTCGGAGTACCGTATATGTCGCCTATCACCCCGTTTTCAAAGAAAAATATGCGTGATGTTTTTATTCGTTCAGATTGGAAAAAACTCTCTAAATTTACTCAAAAGGTGCAGAACTTAAAAGGTTCAAAGGAGATTTACGATGAATCATAATAAAATATCAGTATCACAATTTTTTATATGTATGTTTCTATGTAATGTTTTTTTAGTTTTCGGTTGTTTTAATACTATGGGAGAAACCAATTCATTCTTTTTTAATATGCTTACTTTAGTAGCAGGTGTAATTTTGCTGATAGTTTCCTGTATTCCATCATATCTGCTTTATAAAAAAACCGGTAAAACAACAACGGAAATTTCATCTGAGCATAGCGTGGGTATGTCATTAATAATAAAGCTTTATTATCTTATTTGTTTTGTTATATTTACAAGCGTAATAACATCAAAATTTGCAGTTTTTTTAAAAGACAGCATTAATCACGAAGCTTTGCCTCTTGCGGTAATTTTTGCATTTCTCTTGATAGCTGCCTTCGGGAGTTATAAGGGAATGCAGGCTCTTTTCAGAACAGCGATAATAATATTTGCTTTTGCAATAATTTCTTTTGCATTCGTATTTTTCGGTTTGATTGACAAATTAGATTTTTCAAATATTTTTAGCTACTCACAACCACTGAATGTAAATTTATCAAACTCAATGCAAATGCTTCTTTTGTCTTTAATACCAATTATGTCTTATGTAGTTTTTTCAGATTCTTTAAAAGGCAACCATAAATTAGGAATTTTTTATAACTCCCTTGCAATATTTTTATTATTTCTGGCAGTAAGTTTCTTTACAATTTGTGTTTTGGGAAATTATACGCTGTTTTTGGAGTATCCTTTTTTTACTTTGTCCAAGCTTTCTAACATTTCAATGTTAAGAGGAGGAGACGGTTTTGTTTTTGCAACATTAACGGCTGTTACATTCCTGCTTGTATATTTGTTTTTTGTAAGCGGAAGTAAAACAATAGATAAAACTCACTCAAAAACATTTTCAATCGGTTTTTTTATAGCCTGCTTTATACTTTCTGCTGTAATGACTTATGTAACTTTTGTGTATGATTTTATTACCAATACTCTGTTTTTATCAATTTTATTGATTATAGGTCTTTTTGTACTTCCGCTTTTTGCATATTCTATTGAGAAAATTAGGAGAGTTTAAAATGAGAAAAATACTGATCATTGTTACTGCATTGGTGTTATCTTGTATGTTTTCATCATGTTCAAAAACAGAAATTGATAAAACGGCAATAATAGAATCCGTATATATAACAAAAAATGCGGATTTCCTAAAATTTGAATTTAACACTGTAAAAAATGAAAATACAGCAATACTACAAAAATATCAAGTATATTCGGATAATTTTAAAAATGCAAAAACTTCTTTGGAATCAACGGCTGTGCCGAACCTTTTTTTAGGACAGCTTGAATGTATAGTAATTTCCAATCAGCTTGATTTAGAGGAGATTAAAGCATCTCTTGAATATTTTAAAAGCAGTTATGAGTGTTCACCTGGAGTAAAACTTCTTTTTGCAACAGATAAAGCAGTAAAAGAACTTGAAGAAAAAGAAATTCCCGTAGCAAGACTAAATGAACTTTCCGAATTGTCAAAAAACAGTAATTCTGATACATCTGTGAATATTTATACTTTTTATAATTCGCTAAGTGAATTAAATGAGGAGCCAAAAGTTAATTTGCTCTATTCAGAAAGCCAGTTGGATGTAAAGTCAATACCACTTTCAAATATAAAGGAAGAAAGTGAATAATTTTTCAAAAAACTATCATTTATTTCAGTAAAAGTATTTTCAAAGCGTGGGTTTTGGTGTATAATAAATAAGTATATTTATGCTTATTACTAATTTTCGTTTTAAGTGTTAAAATTAGTTAAATTTAACTGGGTGGTGAAATTAATGAATACAGGTTTTTCTGTTTCTCTGGGGAAAATCGTAAATGAGCTTTCCTTAAATGTGTATTTTACGCCTAAATCTGTTGAAGAAATCATGATATCATCAACTGATATCAACAGACCCGGACTTGAACTTACAGGATATTTTGAGTTTTTTGACAGCAGCAGAATTATCATTTTAGGAAATACTGAATATTCATATTTAGGCAGATTTGGTAGTGAACAGCAGCGCCATGTTTTAGATGCCATTTTTTCATTCGGACCTCCTGCAGTAATTATTGCAAGAGGTTACGAACCTACAAATGAAATATCCGAATCTGCAAAGAAGCATAATATTCCCATATTATGTTCAAAAGACAGCACATCATCTTTAACGGCAGCGCTTGTATCTTTTTTAAATAACGAGCTTGCTCCCAGAATAACCCGTCATGGAGTTTTAGTGGAAGTTTACGGTGAAGGATGTCTAATTATAGGTGACAGCGGAGTAGGTAAAAGTGAAGCTGCAATTGAACTTATAAAAAGAGGACACCGTCTGATTGCCGATGATGCAGTTGAGATAAGAAAAGTATCAAATAATAGACTTATAGGTTCATCACCTGATAATATAAGGCACTTTATTGAGTTGAGAGGTATCGGCATCATAAATGCACGAAGACTTTTCGGTATAGGAGCAGTTAAACTGACCGAAAAAATAGACATGGTAATCAATCTTGAGCTGTGGGATAAAAAGAAAGTTTATGACCGCATGGGAATTGATAATGAATATATGAAAATCTTAGGAATAGACGTACCTTCCGTTACTATACCCGTAAAGCCGGGCAGAAATATATCAATAATTATAGAAGTTGCTGCAATAAATAACAGACAAAAAAAGCTGGGATATAATGCAGCTTATGAGCTTCTTGAAAACTTGGGAATGCCAATAGACCCGGAACAAAAGGATAATAAAAAGATTATTGAAAGCTGGGACTGATATGAATATTATTGCAGATTTGCATACACATACAATAGCGTCGACCCATGCTTATTCCACAGTCGAGGAAATGGTTACAGCAGCAAAGGAAAGAGATCTGTATGCAATAGCAATTACCGACCACGGCAGAAGTATGCCGGGAGCACCTGGACCATATTATTTTGAGTCATTATGCTTAATTCCAAAGGAATTCAGAGGGATTCGAGTATTAAAGGGAATGGAAGCAAATATAATAGATTTTGAAGGCAACATTGATTGTGAAGAACCTCTTGCAAGTCAACTTGAGTGGATAGTTGCATCAATGCACGGAAACATAATAAAAGATACGCCTAATATAGAAAAATGCACAAATGCGTACTTGCAGCTTTCAAAAAATAAGAATGTAAATGTAATCGGACATAGCGGAACTGTAAATTTTAAATATGATTACGAAAAAGTAATACCTGAGTTATCAAAGAACGGTATTTTAATTGAAATAAATAACTCAACCTTTAATTTCAAAAAAGACTCTATGAAAAATTGCGTTGAAATAATAAAAGTGTGTAAAAAACATAAAGCAAGAATTGTTGTAAATACAGATTCACATTTTTCTACATATATTGGAAACGCAGAACCTGCTTTGAATGTATTAAAAGAACTTGATTTTCCAAAAGAACTTATTGTTAACGCATCAATAGAAACTATGCAGTCATATATGAAGGAAAAAAATATTGAGATATAATACATGGAGGGTTTATGAAATCAATATCTAATATTAAGACGACGGCAGAAAGTTTAAATTGCAATTGTAAAATAAACGAACCAATGAGCCTTCATACTACCTTTAAAATCGGGGGTAATGCAGAGCTGTTTGTTGAAGTAAAAACAAATAAACAGCTTGCAGAGATTTTAAAAAGCTGTAATGATAATAATGTACCTTTTATGATTTTAGGAAAGGGAAGTAATCTTCTTGTAAGTGATAAAGGTTTAAAAGGTGTAGTAATTACACTTGCAGGAGATTTTAAAAAAATAGATTTACTTGATAATAATACGATTTATTGCGGAAGCGGAGCAAGTCTAGCAAAACTATGCACAAAGGCGCTGGCATGTAATCTTTCCGGACTGGAATTTGCATGGGGGATTCCAGGAAGTACAGGCGGTGCAGCATTTATGAATGCAGGCGCTTACGGCGGAGAAATGAAAGACGTAATTATATCTGTTACTCATATAACTCCACAGGGTAAAATAGAAACCTTAAAGAAAGATGAACTCGAAATGTCATACAGACACAGCGTGTATAAAGAAAACGGCTGTATAATAATAGGAGTAACAGTACAGCTTAAAAATGATGAACCGGCAAAAATCCGTGCAAAAATGGACGATTATATGAACAGAAGAAAATCAAAGCAACCCCTAGAATACCCAAGTGCGGGAAGCGTTTTTAAACGACCGGAGGGTGCTTATGCAGGAACTTTAATTGAACAGTGTAACCTAAAAGGTGTATCGGTGGGAGATGCGCAGGTAAGTGAGAAGCACGCAGGATTTATAATAAATACAGGAAAAGCTACCTGTGAGGATGTTTGCAATCTTATAAAAAAGGTACAGGATACAGTAAAAAAAGAAACAGGATACACACTTGAAAGAGAAATAATTCTTTTATAAAAATTGGTGGTAATATGGAATTTTTAATTTTTACAGGTCTGTCCGGAGCAGGAAAATCCAATGCTCTTAAAACAATGGAAGACATAGGATATTATTGTGTAGACAATATACCTGCAACACTTTTGAGGGTATTTTATGATCTTTGCGAAAAAAGCACAGACCCTTTGATGAAGAAGGTAGCCGTAGTAATAGATGTAAGAGGCGGAACGAGTTTTGAATATGTAACTATAGAAATCCATAAAATGCGTAAAGAGAACAAAAATCTAAAAATATTTTTTCTGGATGCAAAAGATGATGTACTAATAACTCGTTTTAAAGAAACACGCCGCCATCATCCGTTGTACGATAAAGTTTCGGACCGTTCTACAAAAGCTGCACTTCAGCTTGAAAGAGAGAGTCTGTCAATAATAAAAAAATCAGCAGATTTTTTTATTGACACTACATACATGTCAAATAAACAGCTGTCAGAAAGGCTTCGTAATATATTTCTTGAAAAGAGTTCCGATAGTTTAATTATAACATTTTTATCATTTGGATTTAAGTACGGGATTCCATTGGAGGCAGACATTGTTTTTGACGCAAGATGTTTGCCGAATCCATATTATATACCTGAATTAAAGCCTCTGACAGGACTTGATCTGTCAGTAAATGAGTATGTTTTAAATTCGAAAACTACACAAGAATTTATGGAGAAGATTCTGGAATTTCTTGATTATTCGATTCCTCTGTATCAAAAAGAAGGAAAAAGTGAAATAGTTGTTGCGATAGGATGTACAGGAGGAAAGCACCGTTCAGTAACTTTAGCCAGAAGCTTTAATAATCATTTTCTAAAAAAAGGCTATAAGTCAACAATACAACACAGAGATATCTGGAAAGTTTAAAGTATTTAAGGAAGATAAATTATGTCTTTTGCATCACAAGTGAGAAAAGAACTTTGTTCAAATACATCATCATCAGTAAATAATCTGAAAGCAGAGCTTTATGGAATGATGTTGTTTTCAAAAAAGTTTTCCTCATCAAAAATAACCTTTAAAACAGAAAACAACTATACGGTAAACCGATATATGAATCTTGCGGAGAATCTGTTTGTTCCCTTAATAGAAAAAACCAGTACTTTAAAGGCAAAGAAAAACAACACAAAACTTTATACGGTTAATTTTATAGATGAAAATGATTGCAGACGCATTTTTGAAGAATTTGGACATTCTGATAAAAAAATCAGTTTAAGAATAAATTGGGCAAATATAGATGATGAAGAGTTGCTTCCGTCATTTTTAAGAGGTGTGTTTTTAAGCTGCGGTTCTATAACCAACCCGGAAAAATCATATCATCTTGAATTTTGCGTACCCTATAAAAATTTAAGTTCTGATTTATGCAGAGTGATTGAAGAGATACCTCAATGTTCAATTAAAGCAAGCGTAATAAATCGAGGCGGAGTGTTTGTAACCTACATAAAGGGCAGCGAACAAATCACAGATTTGCTGACATATATCGGTGCAGTAAATTCTGCTATGGAAATAATGGGCACAAAGGCTGTAAAGCAGGTAAGAAACAATGTAAACCGTAAGCGGAATTCAGAAATCGCAAACATAGAAAAAGTTGCAGCGGCATCAGCAAAACAAATAAATGCCATAGAAAAGATAATCAAATATAAAAAAATTGAGAGTCTGCCTGATGATTTAAAAGAAATAGCATATCTTCGTTTAGAAAATCCCGATATGTCTTTAAGGATGTTGGGAGAATCTTTAAATCCCAAAATTTCAAGAAGCGGAGTAAATCACAGAATACAAAGACTAATAGAGTATTCATATAACTTAAAGTGATGTGGAGTGTTTAGATTGAGTGATAAAATGAATAAAAAAAAATTAACTTTTGAACAGGCAAATAAAAAGCTTGAAGAAACAGTAAAGGTATTGGAAAGCGGAAAGCTTGACCTTCAGGAAAGTATGAAAATTTATGAAGAAGCCTGTGTACTACTTGATTTTTGCTATAAAGAGCTGGATGAATGTAAAGGACAAATGCAGGATATTAATGAAAAAATATCAAAGCTTGAAAATATAAACAATATAGACGGAGAGTTGTTTAATGACTGATAATATAAAAATGATTGAAGAAAAGCTTTTTTCTTATTTGCCTGAAAAAGAGTTGCTTGAAAAAAGCTTAATAGATTCAATGAAATATTCGCTTAAAGCAGGCGGAAAAAGAGTAAGGCCAAACCTTGCTCTTGAATTTTGTAAGCTCTGTAATAAGCCGGCAGAAAAAGCAGTACCCTTTGGCTGTGCGATAGAAATGATTCACACTTATTCACTTATTCACGATGATTTGCCCTGTATGGATGATGACGATTTAAGAAGAGGCAAACCGTCTAACCATAAAATATTTGGCGAAGATATTGCTCTGCTGGCAGGCGACGCACTCCAAAGTCTTGCCTTTGAAGTTTTATCCTGTGAAGATACAATCAGACTGACAAGTGCACAAGCCTGTATAAAGGCGGTTAATACGCTTTCAAAATACTGCGGTGCTGTGGGAATGGTAGGAGGTCAGGTAATCGACCTTGAAAACGAAGAGAAAAAAGCACCAATAGAAGTATTGCAAATAATGGACATAAAAAAGACAGGCGGTCTTATAAAAGCGGCATGTGAAATGGGATGTATAGCCGCAGAAGCTGATGAAGAAAAAATAAATGCCGCAGGAATATACGGTGAATATATCGGAATAGCATTTCAGATTGTTGATGATATTTTAGATGTAACATCGTCGTCCGGTGAACTTGGCAAACCTGTAGGAAGTGATATTAACAATAAAAAATCAACTTATGTATCGCTTTTGGGAATAGATAAATGCATAGAATTGGTTAATGAATTGACGGATAAAGCAATTAATGCACTTTCAGTATTTGAAGGTGACACCAAACCTTTAAAGGACTTTGCAGTAAAGCTAGCAAATCGCCGAAATTAAGGAAAAAGACAAGGAATTTGAAAATGAACGGAACTGATTTTGAATATTTATCAAAAATCAAATATCCATCTGATTTAAAAAATCTTTCAGATACAGAATTAAAAAAATTATGTGCAGAAATCAGAGAAAAACTTGTAGAGACAGTTTCAAAAAACGGCGGACATCTGTCTCCGAATTTAGGAACAGTTGAACTAACGGTAATGCTTCATTATTGTTTCAATACACCGAAAGACAGCATAGTTTGGGATGTAGGTCATCAAAGCTATACCCACAAAATGCTTACAGGAAGATTGAGCGAGATAGATACAATACGTTGTAAAGGAGGACTTTCAGGTTTTCCAAAGCGTCTTGAAAGTAAATATGACTCATTTAATTCAGGACACAGCAGTACATCGATTTCAGCGGCATATGGTATAGCAAGAGCTAAAGTGCTTCAAGGAGATCCCAGCTATACGATTGCTGTTATAGGCGACGGTTCTCTAACCGGTGGAATGGCTTATGAAGGACTTAATAATGCCGGCAGGTTTAATAAGAATTTCATTGTAGTGTTAAACGATAATAAAATGTCTATATCAAAAAATGTGGGAGCGATGGCACGATATCTGGGTAGTGTTAGAGTAAAGCCTTGGTATATTCGTTTTAAGAGAAAAGTAGAAAAAGTGTTAATGCATACACCTCTTATAGGTCAACCTTTGCGAAGGTTTTTACGAGGAAGTAAATCAAGAATAAAAAATATGATTTATAAAAATACACTGTTTGATTTTCTCGGTTATACTTATTTAGGTCCAATCGACGGTCATGATATAGAAGAACTTAAAAACGCATTTACAGCAGCAAAGACAATAAATTCACCTGTTCTTATTCATATAGTCACAAAAAAGGGAAAAGGCTATGGACCTGCTGAAAACAATCCAAAGGAATTTCACGGAGTAGGCAAATTTGATATAGATACAGGGGAAGTTATTTCCAATAAAAAAGGTTTTTCTGCGTTTTTCGGAGAATGTTTATGTAATATAGCGCAAAATGATAAGAAAATAGTCGGAATAACAGCAGCTATGACATTAGGTACTGGTCTGTCGAACTTTTCCAAAGAGTATAAAGAAAGATTTTTTGATGTAGGAATTGCAGAAGAGCATGCAGTAACCTTTGCCTGTGGACTTGCCTCAAAGGGAATGATACCGGTTTTTGCAGTGTATTCCACATTTTTGCAGAGAAGTTATGACCAGATTCTCCACGATGCCGCCATGCAAAAACTCCATATAATACTTGCAATAGACAGAGCAGGAATAGTAGGAGATGACGGTGAGACACATCAGGGAGTATTTGATGTTTCAATGCTGAATTCAATACCGGAAACTACAATTTTTTCACCATGTTACTTTAGCGAGCTTGAACATTCGTTATTTGCGTCAGTTTATATGTGCAGCGGAGTTACAGCAATAAGATATCCCAGAGGCGGAGAACTTTATATGCCGGAAGATTATACGGATTCAAGCATAAATTTTACTGTTTACGGCAATAAAGAAAGTAAAAATTTGATAATAACTTACGGAAGACTTTTTTCATATACTTGTCTTGCAAAGGAAAAACTTCAGGAGCAAGGAATAGATATTTGCATATTAAAGCTTTGTAGAATAAAACCTGTCGATAAAAAAGCAGTAAAAATTGCCAAAGACTTTAAAAATTTATTCTTTTTTGAAGAGGGTATAAAGTCAGGAGGTATTGCAGAAACCTTTGAGGATTTGCTGACAGAAGAAAACTTCAGCGGAAATTATCACATACAGGCAATTGATGAGATTTATGTTCAACATCAATCGGTGAATGAGGCTTTGTCTGAACTTAATCTTGATGAAAAAGGCATAACTGAAATCATAATAAAAAATATAAATAATTCCAATAAGGAAAAATAATGCAACAATGAAAAAGAGATTAGATGTATTGGTTTTTGAAAAAGGATATGCTGAAAGCCGTGAAAAAGCAAAGGCGGTAATAATGTCAGGGAATGTTTATGTAGATAACCAGAAAGCTGATAAATGCGGCACATCTTATGATGAAAATGTTAATATAGAAGTCAGGGGAGGAACACCTAAATATGTCAGCAGAGGCGGCTTAAAGCTTGAAAAAGCAATTAATAGCTTTGGTATCGTCCTTAATGATAAAACTACTATGGATATAGGTGCATCAACAGGAGGCTTTACAGATTGTATGCTTCAAAACGGTGCAAAAAAGGTCTACTCCATAGATGTTGGCTACGGTCAGCTTGCATGGAAACTTCGAAATGACCAAAGAGTTGTGAATTTAGAGCGTACAAATATGCGTAAGGTTACAAAGGAGCAGATAAATGATGAAATAGATTTTTTCTCAATAGATGTTTCATTTATATCATTAAAGCTGCTTTTGCCGGTAGCAAGAAAACTTTTGTCTGAACACGCTAAGGCGGTTTGTCTTATAAAACCACAATTTGAGGCAGGCAGAGAAAATGTAGGAAAAAAGGGCGTTGTAAGAGACAGTAATGTGCATATTTCAGTAGTCAAGAATATTTACGATTTTTGTCTTAATAACGGATTTTCAGTATTAGGACTTGATTTTTCACCTATAAAAGGGCCTGAAGGCAATATAGAATATTTAATTTACTTGGAAAAAGCAGATGAACCTAAATCATTTACAAATATATCAATAGATGATTTAGTGAAAAATTCACATTTACAACTTGATAAATAAGGTGTTGTTATGAATATAGCTGTTGTAATAAATACAGATAAGAAAAATGCTGTTGAATGTGCCAAGGATATTGTAAAAATATTTTTGGAAAACGGAGCAAAAGTTCTTATGAATGTAAGTAACTCCCCGTATTTTAAGGCATTTAAAATAGAATATTTTAATACTGATACACTACTTTTTAAATGTTGTGATTTAGCTGTAACAGTCGGCGGCGACGGAACAATTATACATACGGCAAAGATATCAGCAACGGCAAAAAAACCGCTTATAGGAGTAAATGTAGGCAGACTGGGATTTGCAGCTGATGTTGAGCCGGAAGAAATAGACAAGCTTGCAAGGCTGTTAACAGGCGATTACGGCATACAGAAAAGAATGTTGTTAGATGTAACGGTTAAAAAGGAAGGCGGTAAAGAAGAAAACTTCCTAGCTGTAAATGATGCAATTATAGCCAGAGGAGAGTTATCAAGAATCATAGATTTGCAGGTTTATTTGAATGAACAAAAAATCTCCGCATATAGAGCTGACGGATTATTATTTTCAACTCCCACAGGTTCAACGGCCTATTCTCTGTCAGCAGGAGGTCCAATCATAGAACCGGAGATGGAGTGTATTTTAATGACTCCCGTATGTCCTCACTCATTGTTTTCCCGTTCAGTTTTATTTGACTCACAGTCAGAGATATCAGTAAAAGCAATAATTTCAGAAGATAATAAAGGAGTTTTAACAGTAGACGGTCAAAAAAGTATTGAACTTAAACCTTCCGATACAGTAATAATAAAAAAATCTGATTTGTTTCTTAATCTGTTAACACTTCATAAACGCAATTTCTATACAAAACTAAATGAAAAACTGAAGGAGAGAGAAAGCTGATGAAAAACCGAAGGCACGCTAAAATCCTTGATATAATAAATACCAATTCAGTCGATACCCAGGAGGAACTGTTAAATCTTTTAAGAAAAGAAGGTTTTACTGTAACACAGGCAACAGTATCAAGGGATATCAAGGAGTTAAGAATTTTAAAAACTCTTTCTCCTGACGGAAAGTATCGATATACATCTGCTGCAAAGAATGCATTTGATATAAAATCCAGCTTTCAGTCGTTATTTAAATCTTCCGTAAATTTTCTTGACATTGCTGAAAATATAATAGTAATAAAAACTCTAAGCGGTATGGCACAGGCAATTTGTACCTCACTTGATTCAATGGAGTTTGAGGGAGTTCTGGGGACAATTGCAGGAGATGATACGATTTTTATTGCCTGTAAAACAAAAGAAGACTCTAAATCACTTGTTAATGATTTAAAAAAGCTTTTAAAATAAAGGTGTTTAAAAATGCTTGTAAACTTGTATATAGAAAATATAGCAGTAATTGAAAAATCTAATATAAATTTTAAAGAAGGTCTAAATATTTTAACCGGTGAAACAGGTGCAGGAAAAAGTATTGTAATAGACGCTATCAGCGCAATACTGGGACATAGAACATCAAAAGAGATAATTCGTACCGGTTGTGAAAAAGCCTTTGTTAGCGCAGAATTTGAAAATATTAATGCTCAAACTGTAAGAAAACTTTCAGAACTCGGTTATGATTTTAAGGATGATACATTAATAATAAGCAGAGAGATAAATTCAAACGGAAAAACAACATGTAGAATCAATTCCCGTCCGGCAACGGTGTCGGTGCTTAAGGAAACCGGTCTTAACTTAATTAATATACACGGACAGCATGAAAGCTATGAGCTTTTTTCTCCTGAAACCCATATAGATTATATTGATTCAACAGGAAGTTATGCAGAACTTAAAGAAATATATAAAAAAGAGTATAGGTTTCTTAAAAAGCTTGAAAAACAACTTGACGGTCTTAATATAGATGAAACAAAGCGATTGCAGGAAATCGATCTGCTTTCCTATCAGGTAAACGAGCTTGAAGAAGCAAATATAGAAATAGGTGAAGAAGAATCTCTTATTGAGGAGAGAATGATATTACAAAACAGCGAAAAGCTTACTTTAAATTTACAAAAAGCGCTTTTATATGCAGAAGGAGACAGTGAAATCGAAGGTGCGGTATCATCAGTTGATAATCTTTGTACCGCAATTAATAAATGTGCAGACTTAAATCCTAATCTTAAAGAATTATCCGAGAAGCTCAATGATGTTTACTACAATCTTCAGGACTGTGTTTCAGAGGTTTCAGACGCACTTGATGATATTGATTCAGACTCATACAGATTAAATGATGTAGAAGAAAGGCTGGACTTGCTGTATAGACTTAAAAGAAAATATGGTTCAAATGAAGAAGAAATGCTTGAATTTTTAAAAAAAGCAAAACAAAAGCTTAATGAACTTACAGAGCTTGATATAAACAAAGAAAATTTAGAAAAAGAATATAACTCACAGTTTTCAAAAACTATGAGAATAGCAGAAGAACTTACAGAAAACCGTAAAAAGGCAGGAAAACGGTTTGTAGCAAATGTTCAAAAACAGCTAAAATTTCTTGATATGCCAAATGTTAGTTTTACAGTCAGTTATGAGCAAACGCCCCTTTCATTAAACGGACAAGATAAAATGGAGCTTTTGGTTTCAGCTAATTTGGGAGAAGAGCCAAAACCTGTGGCAAAAATTGCCTCAGGGGGAGAACTTTCAAGAATAATGCTTGCAATAAAAACAGTGCTGGCAGAAAATGATATTATAGATACCTTGATATTCGATGAAATAGACGCAGGTATTTCAGGCTCAGCTGCACAAAAGGTAGGATTAAAACTAAAAGAAGTATCCTTAACAAGACAAGTGCTATGCGTAACTCATCAGGCACAGATTGCAGCATTGGCAAATGAACATTTGTTTATTAAAAAAGAAACTAAAGATAATAAAACATATACAAATATAGAGATTCTTGATTATGAAGGAAGAAAGCATGAGCTTGCAAGAATTATAGACGGGGTAAATATTACAGATACAGCTCTGGCACACGCAGAACAGCTTTTGAAAAATAATTAAATGAAAGGAAATAGTTATGAAACAGTGGACTGTTGCAAAATTTGATAAAACAGCATCAGGCGAACTTGCGCAGAAATGCGGAATACCGCCGTTTCTGGCTATGTTACTTTCAATCAGAGGATTTGATACGGAAGAAAAGATAAAAGAATTTTTGTCTGATGAGCCGTTAATAGCAGACCCATATATGATTAAAGATATGGATAAAGCAGTTGAGAGAATAACAAAGGCAATAAGAAACTTAGAAAAAATTTGTGTTTACGGAGATTATGATGCCGACGGAGTAACCTCAACGACCTTGTTGTATTCATATTTGGAAACAATAGATGCAAATGTAATGTATTATATCCCATCAAGGGAAGAAGAGGGTTACGGACTTAATAATAAAGCAATAGATTACATAAAAGAGCAGAAAGTATCATTAATTATAACAGTAGATAACGGAATAGCCGCAATAGATGAGGTTGAATATGCTGCCTCATTAGGAATAGATGTGGTAATAACCGATCACCATACACCACTTGATCAAATTCCCAATGCCTGTGCGGTAGTGGATATGCATCAAAAAGACTGTAAAAGCAGATTTAAAATGCTTTCAGGAGTAGGAGTAGCCTTTAAACTGGTTATGGCATTAGAGGGAGAATATGCAGATATAATATATCTGTTAGAAAATTATGCTGATTTAGTTTGTATTGGTACAATAGGAGATATTGTTCCTTTAGTTGATGAAAACAGAATATTAGTAAAATACGGACTGGGAATTTTAAAAAATAGCGAGAGAATAGGAGTAAGAGCACTTTTAAAGGAGTGTTCGCTGTTAGATAAAGATATAGACTCAACAAGTGTATCATTTGGAATAGTTCCCAGAATAAATGCAGCAGGCAGATTAGGATTTTCAAACGACTGTGTTACATTGTTTTTAACAGAGGAAGAGGATAAAGCAGAAGAAATAGCACAAAAGCTTGCAAATGATAACAATAAACGCAAGGAAATAGAAAATGAAATATTAGCTAAAATAAATTTGGAGATATTGCGCAATCCGTCGATTATAATGGATAAAATAATAGTTATAGACGGAGATAACTGGCATCAGGGAGTAATTGGAATAGTAGCTTCCAGAATAAAGGATATTTACTCAAAGCCGGTAATAATAATCACAAAAGACGGAGAAACAGCAAAAGGTTCAGGAAGAAGTATAGAAGGTTTTTCATTGTGTGACGCCGTATTTTCCTGTAAAGATGTACTTACGCATTTTGGCGGACATCCCATGGCAGTAGGTTTAAGTCTTAATACATCTGATATTCCAAAGTTAAAAAAGAGACTTAATGAATATACATTAAATGTTACTATGCCTTATGATACACTAAAAATAGACTGTAAACTCAATCCTGCAATGCTTGATACATCACTTGTTCATACATTAAAGTATTTAGAACCATACGGTTCAGAAAATACAAAACCGATTTTCGGACTTTATAATATGCTTATAAAAGAAATAACTCCGATAAAATCTAACAAATATATACGTATAGCCCTAACAAGGGGAAATTCAACAGTTCAGGTAATTTGTTTTACAATGACGCCTTATGAATTTCCATATAAGCAGGGTGACCTGGTAGATTTAGCAGTAACACTTGATATAAACGAATATAAAGGAATTGAAAATCTTTCAATTGTTCTTAAAGATATTAAACCGTCGGGATTTGAAAACAGAGAATATATAGACAGCCGTAGGATCTTTGAAGAATTTTGTAAGGGTGAAATAAAATCAAAGGATGACCTGATGACCATTTATCCGCAAAGAGAAGATTTTGCTGCCGTATATCGCTTAATCAGGAGTAGAAACGGTTTTAATTATAAAATAGAAAACTTATGTAATAGGTTAGATCATAAAATAAGTTACGGAAAAGTAAAAGTTATTTTAGAAGCGATGAGTGAGTTAAAATTAATAGAGATTTATGAAGGTTTAAAAACAACAGAAATAAAATACATACCAACAACCAATAAAGTTGATTTACAAAGTTCACAAATTATCAGGAGCTTAAGGGAGGCACTTTAGTTGAGCAGCTTTACAAATGTGGCACACTATCAGGATTATGAACAGCTCAAAGAGCTTATATCTAAAAGCGGATTAGACATAGATATGGAAAAAGTAGAAAAAGCATATAGACTTGCAGAAGAGGCACACGGTGACCAGCGCCGATTGTCTGGAATACCTTATATACTTCATCCTACGTCTGTTGCCTGCATACTTGTTGAACTTGGGATGGATACAGATTCCATTGTGACTGCGCTTTTGCACGATGTAGTAGAAGATACCGATCATACATTGGAAGAAATTGAAAAACTTTTTGGAAAAAATGTTGCAAATTTAGTTGACGGAGTCACAAAAATTTCTAAAATCCCATATTCAAACAGAGAAGAGCAGCAGGCGGAGAATATAAGAAAAATGCTTATAGCGATGTCAAATGATATCAGGGTTATAATCATAAAACTAGCAGACAGGATACACAATATGCGTACGATCGAATGTATGCCGGAGCAAAAGAGAAGAGATAAAGCTTTGGAAAATATGGAGGTATATGCACCGATAGCACATCGTTTAGGTATTAAAAAAGTAAAAGATGAGCTTGAAGATTTGTCTCTTTTATATCTGGATCCAATCGGATATAAAGAAATTGAGGATGCAATTTTACTGGGAGAATCAGAACGAGACGGGTTTATTGATAAAATAAAAAAGGAGATCATTGAAAAGGTAGGTAATTCTGTTTCAAGTGTGTTTATATCCGGCAGAATAAAAAGTGTAAATTCAATTTACAGAAAAACATTTATGCAGGGAAAAACGATAGAGCAAATTTTCGATATTTTTGCAGTTCGGGTGATCGTTGATACAGTACCCGACTGTTATACGGTATTGGGAGTAATTCATGATATTTACCAGCCTATACCCAACAGATTCAAGGATTATATATCAACCCCAAAATCGAATATGTATCAATCTTTGCATACAACAGTTATTAACAAAGAGGGAATCCCATTTGAAGTTCAGATAAGAACATGGGAAATGCACAATACTGCTGAATATGGTATCGCAGCTCACTGGAAATATAAGCTTGGAATGACAAGTCGTGAAAACAACAGTAGAAGTGCAGAAAAACTAAATAAAAATCTGGAAGAACTAAAGGTATATCTTAAAGCGCAGATAGAAACCGAAGATGCAACAGATATTATAAAAAATATAAAAAATGATTTTAACCAAAGCGATGTATTTGTTTTTACACCTAAAGGTGATGTGTTTACACTTCCTTTAGGTGCAACAACCGTAGACCTTGCCTATCTGATTCATACGGAAATCGGTCATAGAATGATAGGTGCAAAGGTCAATAATAAAATCGTTCCGATTGATTATCAGCTTAAAACAGGAGAAGTTGTAGAAATCATAACTCAAAAAGACGCCCATCCCAATAGGGACTGGCTGAAATTCTGTAAAACTTCAAGTGCAAAAAGTAAGATAAAAAGTTGGTTCAAGCGTGAAAAACGTGAAGAAAATATAATAGAGGGAAAAGCAGAACTTGAACGAGAATTTAAACGAAACGGTATTCATTTAACAGATAAAGAATCAGAGGAATTTTTTGACCGACTTCTTCAAAAAAGGCATCTTAATTCAATAGATGATTTTTACGCATCAATCGGATACGGAGGTATTCAGCTATGGAAAATCATGCCAAGAATCAAAGAAGAATACCAAAAAGTATATGAAAAAGACATTGAGAAAATTGTACCTGCACCGCAGGCGCCGCCAAAAAGAAAAAAAGCTAATTCAGGTGTTATAATTGAAGGTGTAGACGATGTCTTGATAAAATTTTCACAATGCTGTAATCCTTTGCCGGGCGATGATATAATCGGTTATATTACAAGAGGATACGGAGTGTCGATTCATAGCAGAAACTGTACAAATGTACCTGAAGACATTCATAATTGTGAAGAGCCTGAAAGATGGATCAGCGCTTATTGGGAAGATGAAGTTAAAGAGGCATTCCGCAGTACTTTGGAAATTCTCGCATCAGACAGGACCGGACTTCTTGCAGATGTCACAATATATCTTTCTAATATGCACATATTTATCCATTCACTAAATTCCCGTGAAGTTGGAGATGGTAAAGCTATGGTAACAGCAACCATTGAAGTGAACGGAATAAATCATTTAAAAGGAGTAATATCAAAACTTTCTGATATTAGAGGTATTATTTCAATAACGAGGAAGTAACTTATGAAAGTAGTTTTACAGAGAGTAAAATCAGCGAAAGTTGAAGTTGATAATCGTATAACAGGTCAAATCAGCAAGGGATTTATGCTGATGCTGGGAATTGAAATGGAAGATACTAATAAAGATGCAGACGTTCTTGCAGCAAAAATTGCTAATTTGCGTATATTTACTGACAATAATGATAAAATGAATTTATCATTATCAGATGTAAGAGGACAGGTTTTAGTAGTATCAAATTTCACACTTTGTGCAGATTGCACTCATGGCAGACGACCCAGCTTTATAAATGCTGCACGACCGGATACAGCAAATCCGTTATACGAATATTTTTGTAATCAACTAATGAAAAACGGTGTAGAAAAAGTAGAAAAAGGCGTTTTTGGAGCTGATATGCTTGTATCAATAGAAAATGACGGTCCTGTAACGCTTATATTAAATTCAAAGGAGCTGATTAAATGATAGATGTAAAGAATTATGAAGTTACATTTTTAGATACACATTGTTATTTAATTACAGATGTAAACACTGGAAAAAAAGCGGTAATAGACCCCGGCGATAAATCACAGCCGCTGATTGATGAACTGGAAAAATCAAAAAATGGAATTGAATATATACTTTTGACCCACGGACATTATGACCATATTGGATTTGCTAAAGAGCTTAAAGAACTGTTCGGCGGAAAAATAGTTATCGGAGAAGAAGGAAAAGAGTTTTTGTATAAGGGTATGCTGAATTTATCTGATTTCCATCGAGATATCTGCAAACTGGAGCCTTTTAAAGGAGATATTTTTTTAAAGGATAATGATACTTTAAAGCTTGGAGACAGCACTGTAAAATATATAACATCTCCCGGTCATACAAAGGGTTGCGGATGTTATATTATAGATAATAATTTATTTAGCGGAGATACTCTTTTCTGCGAAACTTACGGAAGAACCGATCTGATTACCGGTGATGAAGGTCAAATGATCAAATCCCTGAAAAAGCTAAAAGATTTAAAGGGAGACTATAATATTTATCCGGGACATGGACCTTTTTCAACCCTTGATCATGAACGAAAATATAATCCGGCAATGAGAAATTTATAATATGAAGCTTTATATAAAAAAACATATATTTCACTATGAAATGGAAAATTTAATAAGATTATTTTTCCCCAATGAAAAAATAGATGTAATAAAAGAAGTTCCAAATCAGCTGGAACAGCCTTATGTTTATACAGAAATATCGGATAAAATAATTGTAAAAACAGAAATCAACGGATATATAAATGAAAATTGTCTTTCCTTAACTGACGATGAAATTGAAAATGAACGTCGAATGGCAGAGTTGATTTTTAAATTTCTTACAGAATATACGGGGATCAAGCCTCCATGGGGACTTTTAACCGGTGTTCGTCCAGTAAAGCTTTTAAGAAGATTAATTGAAGACGAAGGATTAATTGAAGCAATTGACCATTACCGTAACAAATTTTTTGTAAGTAATGAAAAAATCGCACTTGCTCGACGAACAGAAGCATTTGAAAAAGAGATCTTAACTCTTTCAAATAAGGATTCCTTCAGCCTCTATATATCGATTCCGTTTTGTCCAAGCAGATGTAAATACTGTTCTTTTGTAATGCAGTCGATAGAACGCACAAAGCACCTTGTTGAACCTTATGTGGAGCTGCTCTGCAAAGAACTTATTCATACTGCTGAAATTGCAAAATCTTTGAAATTAAAGCTTGAGTCGATTTATATGGGAGGCGGAACCCCTACAACATTGTCTCCTGAACAGCTGTCCAAGGTATTAAAAACTGTAAGAGATAATTTTGATTTATCCTCATGCAGAGAAATTACAGTAGAAGCAGGCAGACCTGATACTATAACTAAAGATAAACTGATTGTTTTAAAAGAGAATAAAGTTGACAGAATTTCAATAAATCCGCAAACTTTAAATGATGATGTTCTAAAAACAATTGGCAGAAAACATAATACACATCAAACTCTAAGTGCATATATGTTGGCTAGAAAAATAGGCTTTGACAGCATAAATATGGATTTGATCGCCGGACTTCCAAGCGATACTTATGAAAGTTTCGTAAGTTCTTTAAACGGTGTCTGTGATTTAAAACCTGAATGTATAACAGTACATACTCTTTCTATGAAACGAAGTTCAACTCTAACAGAAGAGGGAGTAAAACTTAATACAAAACAGGCTAAAGAAAGCGCTGAAATGTTAAGATACACGGAGCAAAAACTTACGGATGAAGATTATATTCCTTATTATCTTTATCGTCAAAGCAGAATGGCGGGAAATTTAGAAAATGTAGGATGGTCAAAAAGAGGAAAAGAGTGTTTGTATAATGTTTATGTAATGGATGAAACTCATACGATTTTCGGTTGCGGGGCAGGTGCCGTAACGAAGCTTAAATCACCTAAAGCAGAGTATCTTGAGCGTATATTTAATTTTAAATATCCTTATGAATATATTGATAGATTTAAAGAGATGACAGAAAGAAAAAACCGAACTTTTGACTTTTATAAAAAATATTTTTAAAAGGTTGAACTTGTAAAGTTTTAGTGATATAATATCCTAAAATTAACATTTGCTTAATATATATCTTAATAAATAATAATTGAAAGGAACGATATCTATGGGAATGTTTGATGATGTTGTAGTAAATGCAAAAGCAGCAGCAAATGCATTTTCGAAGAAAGCAGGTAATATATTTGATATTTCAAAATTAAAATTCAATGCCTCATCAATCAGAGGTGAGATCAATAAAAAAAATCAGGAATTAGGTGAAATGGTTTTTGATTCCAAAACAGGCAAAGAAGTTTCAGATGATGTAATTAACGCCAAAATAGATGAGATTAAAAATTTAAAAAATGATTTAGCTGCCGTAAATGAGCTTTTAGCTGCAGCAAAAAATTTAATGATTTGTCCTGTTTGCTCTGCTGTAATTGCAAAAGATTCAATGTTCTGTAATAAATGCGGTACAAAAATCGAAGTGCAGCAGGAAGAATCAAATACTGCAAGTGAAGAAACAGATAATAGTCAACCTGTTCAAGAAGAAGAGAAAGCTGAAACGGTTCAGGAATACTAAAATTTTAATTTTGTTTAAAACAATAAGGCGGATATATAAAATTATCCGCCTAAAATTTTTGTTTACCATAGGTGATTATTTTGTTAAATAAAAAAAATAACATAAGGTCATCAGAAAGTTCGAGTGCTTCACAAAGTTTTTTAAAAGGTGCGGCAATACTTTCTGCAAGTATGATCGTTGTAAAAATTCTTGGTGCAGTGTACAAAATATTTATAACAAACCTTTATGGTATGTTCGGACCGGAATATTCCGGTCTTGGCGTTGGACTTTTCAACAATGCTTATGAATTTTACATTCCGTTGTTTACGATAGCAACTGCAGGATTTCCCATAGCTGTATCAAGACTTATTTCTGAAAGTGTAACCCAAAAGCGATATAAAGATGTAGATCTTATTCATAAAGTATCGATTCCTTTCTTTCTGGCAATGGGAATTGTTTGTTTCGCCATAATGTTTTTTGGAAGTTTCTATTATATTAATGTAATTTCCTCGCCTTATTCACTGTATCCAATGCTTGTTTTGTCTCCTACAATTTTCTTTGGATGTCTTGAGTCGATATACAGAGGATATTTTGAAGGTACTCGTAATATGGTTCCCACTGCTATTTCAGAGATAATAGAAGCAGCAGGAAAAATGGTTTTAGGACTGTTAATAGCGTATCTTGTTATGACAACAGGACTAAATTATTATAAAGAAACAGGCACTGTATTCGGACTTGTTTTTAAAAACGAAAACGACGCACTTTATACACTTCTTTCATTTTCAGTATCAGGAGCAATAGCGGGAATTGTTTTAGGAAGTTTTGCTGCATTCATATATTTATTTATAAAATATAAAAAAAGCGGCAAAATACCAAGGGAATATCTTGAAAACTCCATTGACGCAAGAACAAAAAGAGAAACCTTTAACAGACTTCTAAAAACAGCAATACCAATTGGTTTAGGTGCATTTGTTATGAGCATCAGCTCATGGATTGACAGTATAGTAATTCAAAATGTACTTAAAGATATGGCTGTAAACCACAGAACAGAAATGCTTGCAAGTTTCAGTGGATTAGGTCTTGAAAAAACGATACCGCTTAAACCTGATGAAAATAATCCTATAACCATACAAACTGTGTTGTGGGGATATTACGGTTCTGTACTTACATTAATGCAGGTTGTAACAGCCGTAACGCAGGTATTTGGAACAAGTGCTATGCCTAATGTGACCCACGCCCACACAACCGGAAATAAACATGAATTAAAAAACGCAATAGAAACTGTACTAAAACTGACAATGATGGTGGCTTTTCCTGCGGGACTGGGATTAAGCGTTCTTGCAAAACCAATATTAGGACTGCTATATAATGATCCTGCAATTATAGAAGTTGGTTCAAGAGTATTGACAGTAATGGGATTTACTACAATATTTACTTCTGCAATAACGCCTATTTGCAGTATGCTGCAAGGAGTGGGAAAAGTTAATATTCCTTTATACCTGTATAGCGGAGGTCTTGTAATAAAAGTATTTATAACTTGGTCATTTGTAAGCATAATAAGTATTAACATACAAGGTGCAACAGCAGGTTCACTTGTTGCATACGCATTAATGTGTATAGTTGCGATGTATATGCTTGTTAAATATTCCGGAATAATGCCAAATTTTCTCTCAACTGTCATAAAACCTTTAGGTGCGGCAGTTTGCAGTGCAGCAGGAGCATTTTTTGCAAATATGTTAGTATCAGATGTGGTCAGCTTAAAATTATCAGCCATTATCGCTATTTTTATAGCAGTAATTGTATATATAGTTTGTTTGTTATTATTTAAAACATTTACAGCAACAGAAATAAAATTTTTGCCTAAAGGGGAAAAAATTGCAAAAGTACTTGAAAAATATCATTTAATAGGGTAAAATGTATAGCATATTAAGTTTTGTAATATAAAGGAGAGGCGAAAATTGAGTTTCAAAGAGAAACCGAAATATAAATTTGAGGATTTAGTTGAAATCATGAAACTTCTCCGTTCTCCGAACGGTTGCCCTTGGGACAGAGAACAAGATCATAAATCTATCCGACAGAACTTTATAGAAGAAACTTATGAAGTAATAGAAGCTATTGATACTGAAGATAAAGATCTTCTTAAAGAAGAACTTGGTGACGTTATGCTTCAGGTAGTTTTTCATGCCGAAATGGAAAGCGAGAAAAATGAGTTTGATATTAATGATGTATGTGACGGCATTTGCAAAAAACTCATAGTTCGTCACCCTCATGTTTTCGGTGATGTTGAAGCAGACACCAGTGACAAAGTTCTTTTAAATTGGGACAAAATAAAAATGCAGACAAAATCCCAAAAAAATCAGTCAGATGCTATGGAAAGCGTTTCAAAAGCTTTACCATCTTTAATGCGAAGTACAAAAATTCAGCAAAAAGCAGCCAAGGTTGGGTTTGACTGGATAAATGTAAACGGAGCCATGGATAAATTAAACGAGGAAGTATCTGAACTTAAAGAAGCTATAAAAGAAAATAATAAAGAGCGTCAAACAGAAGAATTGGGAGATGTACTTTTTTCGGTAGTTAATGTATCAAGATTTTTAAAAATAGATAGTGAAGAGGCTTTGTATAAAGCTTGTGATAAATTCACTAATCGGTTTCGTAAGGTAGAAGACCTTGCAAAAGAAAGAAATATGGATATAAAAAAAGCAACATTGGAAGAACTTGATTCCCTATGGGAAGAAGTTAAAATAAATTAAATTCATTTGGAGGTACATCTTATGAACAAAACAGAATTAGTTGCACTTGTTGCAGAGAAAAGCGGTCTTACAAAAAAAGATGCAGAAGCTGCTATTTCAGCTACACTTGACGCAGTTGTAGAGTCAATTGCAAAAGGTGAAAAAGTACAGCTTATCGGCTTTGGAACATTTGAACAAAGACAGAGAAATGCAAGAACAGGTTGTGACCCAAGAACCGGTAAATCAATTGAAATTCCTGCATCAAAAGTTCCTGCATTTAAAGCTGGGCAGGCTTTCAAAAATGCTGTAAACAAATAATTTAATTATTTGTTTGAAAAGTCGGCTTTTGTCGACTTTTTTTATTGAGGTAAAAATGAGATTAGATAAATTTTTAAAAGTTTCCCGAATAATAAAAAGAAGAACAGTTGCAAACGAGGCATGTGATGCTGGAAAGGTTGCAATAAACGGAAAGATAGCCAGGGCGTCATATAATATAAAAGCAGGAGATATAATAGAAATAACTCTTGGTGAAAAAACAGTTAAACTTAAAGTGACATCAGTCAAAGAGACAGTAAAAAAAGAAGAAGCAAGCAATATGTATGAATATGTAAATTAACATATTTATGAAAAATCCTCCATATATTTGTATATACAATGTATGGAGGAATTTTTTATGACAGAGCAAAATCAAAAAAAGCATAATCTTATTCTTGAGAACAGAAAAAATCTTTCATTAGGCGGAATTGACGATGTACTTGGATTTAATGAAGAAACGGTAACACTTTCAGGAGCATGCGGAATTCTTGTGATAAGGGGAGAGAATTTACATATAAGCAAACTCAGTCTGGAAACAGGAGAAGTAAATCTCGACGGTAAAATTGACGCAATAATATATCCGGATGATAAAAAAGAAAAATCGAGCGTATTTACACGTTTATTTAAGTGAGGCACAGTTTGGAATATACTTTTTTAGAGCAATCAATTGCGTTTATATATTCGATTTTGTTGGGAGCCTGTTTATCAATAGTATATATACCATTAAAAATCATCAGACAGACTTTTGATCTGAAAAAAATAATTGTAATAATGCTTGATATATTGTTTATGGTCATATCTGCATTTTCAACATTTTTATTTGCACTGGCATTTTTATACGGAAGTGTCAGATTTTATATGATAATAGGAGAATTAATAGGATTTATACTTTTTGGAATAACAGCCGGAAAAATAATTTTGAAAATATCAGTTCCGTTAAATAAGTTTTTAATCATAAAAATTAAAAAGATGGTAAATCTTTTAAAAAAAATAATAAAAAAACTATTGAAAATCTTATATAAAGTATTGTATAATGTAGTTGAAAAGATAAACAAATTTGTAAATTTTTTCAAAAAACATAAAAAAGAGAAAATAAATAAAAAACAGAAAAGTAAAATAAAAAAGGTAAATTCTAATGGAAGAAAAAATCAAATCCGGAGAAAGAAAAAAACAGGCATCCAAAAAAAACATAAAAGAAGTAAAGTTGCCTAAGATGAAAAAGAAAAGATATTTACTTCTATATATAGCTATTTTTGGATTTGCAATTTATGCTGTAATAACATTAGTTAACCAGTTTATAGAAATTTCCGATAAAAAGCAGCAGCTTGAAGACCTGCAGGATCAAATCGTAGTGCAGGAGATAAAAAATGATCAGATAAGTGAAGTTAAAAATTATTCAGATAAGGAACTTGCTCAGTATATTGAGCAAATTGCCCGAGAAGATCTTGATTATATCAAGGATGGCGAGAGGGTGTTTGTCAATATTGCCGGAGAATAATTTTATTTAAAAAGGATAGAAAACTTTTATAAGGGGAAAATATTGTATGGCACTTGAAGTCGGAAATATTCTTGAAGGCAAGATATCCGGTATAACAAAATTTGGAGCATTTGTAACTTTGCCTGATGGAGAAACAGGTATGGTTCACATTTCTGAAATTGCTCCCACATTTGTAAACGAGATAAATGATTTTGTAAAATTAGGAGATATTGTAAAGGTAAAGGTACTGTCACTTGGAGACGGCAAAAAAATCAGTTTGTCAATTAAGCAGGCTGTTGAGAAATCGGAAAAACAAGAACATTCCGTTAAACCTGCATTTAATAAACAAAATAAACGCCGTTCATATACACCTGCACCGGCTGTTACAAGTCCCGGTGATTTTGAGTGGCAAAGCTCAAGAAAGGATGCACCTCAATCTTTTGAGGATATGATGTCACGCTTTAAACAGACAAGCGAAGATAAAATGTCTGATTTAAAAAGAGCAGGCGAATCCCGCGGGTATAGTCGCAGAGGCGGCAGCGGCGGCAGAAAATAAAAAAAGAATATAAAAAGGGAGGCACGGTTTTATGAAAATCACCTACACAGCAAGAAAGGTAAACCTCAGAGATAACTTTAAAGAACGAGCAGAAAAGAAGCTTTCTAAATTTAAGAAGATTTTTTCTGATGATGCTTCAGTAAATATTGTTGTCACCCTTGAAAAAAACAGGCAGACGGTGGAAGTTACAATTAAGGATAAAGGCATGATATATCGTGCCGAAGCAACAGAGCAGGAAATGAACGATGCTTTGGATAGAGTTGTAGATATTCTGGGCAGACAAATCCGTAAGAATAAAGCAAAGTTAAGTAAAAGATTAAGAAGCGGTACTTTTGAAGAATTTATTGCGGACACAATGCAAACTGTCGATGAACCTGTTGAGGAAGAAGAGTATAATGTTGTTCGTAAGAAGATGATAAATGTAAAGCCAATTTCAGTAGAAGAAGCTATACTTGAAATGAATATGATAAATCATAAATTCTTTATGTTCATAAATGCTGAAACAAACGAGCCAAATGTAGTTTACGCAAGAGATAACGGAGATTACGGCCTGCTTCAGCCGAGCAGTGAATCATAAAATAATTGTCACGAAGGGTATCGGGCAACCGATACCCTGTTTTTTGAGGTGAAAATGAATAAACTTACTTTTGTCGCTCCATGTATATTCGGTCTTGAAGGAATTTGCGCAAACGAATTAAAATTTTCAGGATTTGAAAATGTCAGAGCAGAAAACGGAAGAGTACTTTTTGACGGCAGTTTTGAATCCATGATCAAAGCAAATATTTATTCACGGTATGCTGAAAGAATACAAATTCTTTTAGCCGAATTTGAAGCCGAAAGCTTTGAAGAACTTTTTCAAGGTGTCAAAGCTGTCAAATGGTATAATTTCATAGATAAACATGAAGCTTTTCCGGTAAAGGGGAAAAGTCTGTCGTCAAAACTAAAAAGTGTTCCTGATTGCCAGAAAATAATAAAGAAAGCGATAGTCGAAAAATTAAAAGAAAAATATCATCTGCCTTGGTTTGAAGAAACAGGCGCCGTTCATCAAATACAGTTTTTGATTATTAATAATAAAGTTTCAATTCTGCTTGATACAACAGGGGAGGGACTTCATAAAAGAGGTTATAGAGCCAACTCTAATGAGGCGCCAATAAAAGAAACTTTGGCGGCGTCAATGGCGGAACTTTCATTTGTAAAGCCAAATCATAAAGTAGTAGACCCGATGTGCGGAAGCGGTACGATCCTTATAGAAAGCGCAATGAAGGCTTTGCATATTCCTCCGGGACTTAACCGTACATTTGCATTTGAAAGCTGGAATCAAACTGATTTAAGCTTGGTTAAAAAATTAAGAGATGAGGCCAAAAGCTGTATTAAAAATGATTGCACTTTCTCGGCGATAGGATATGATATTGACGAAATATCTTTAAAAATTGCAAGGGAAAATGCAGAAAAAGCAGGTGTTTCCGACAGAATAGAATTCAGAAAAAGGGACATTAAAGATTTTGTACCGGATTTTGAGAGACAGACAGTGATAACAAATCCCCCATACGGAGAAAGACTGCTTGATATTACAAGTGCCGAAAGACTTTATAAAATTATGGGGGAAAAATTTTTAAAATATCCTCAAAATTCATATACGGTAATCAGTCCGGATGATGATTTTGAAAAAATTTTCGGTAAAAAGGCAGATAAACGAAGAAAACTTTATAACGGAATGTTAAAATGTCAGGTTTATATGTATAAAAGCAGAAATAAAAGTGTTATTAACACAAAAAATAAATAAACCTACTTGTAAAAATAGAGTAATTGTATTATAATTTGTATTATAATTAAGAGGAATATTCCTTTGGAGGTAAATTTATGGATAAAAAGAAAATTGCAGTTTTAACAAGCGGTGGAGATGCCCCGGGAATGAATGCAGCTGTTCGTTCGGTTGTAAGAGCAGGTATAGCCAAGGAAATGAAGGTTTATGGAGTTTACAGGGGATATAACGGTTTGCTTAACGGAGATGTAAGCGAGCTTAATTTGCGTTCTGTGTCAGATATAATCGGAAACGGCGGTACAATGCTTTATACTGCAAGAAGTGAAGAATACAACACTCCGGAAGGGGTAAAAAAAGCAGCGAAGTTTTGTAACGACAATGGAATAACCGGCGTAGTAGTAATTGGAGGAGACGGTTCATTCAGAGGAGCCCGTGATTTAACAAACGCAGGTGTTAATTGTATTGGTATTCCGGGAACAATAGATAATGATATTGCCTGCAGTGAATATACAATCGGTTTTGATACAGCCATGAATACAGCTATTGAAATGATAGATAAAATTCGTGATACAGCTCAGTCTCACGATAGATGTTCGGTAGTAGAAGTAATGGGAAGACGCTGCGGAGATATTGCATTACAGGTTGGTATTGCCTGTGGAGCTACTGCGATTTTAGTTCCGGAAGTTAAGTTTGATATTGAAAAAGATGTTATTTCAAGAATTATAGATACTCAAAAAACAGGCAAGCAGCACTTTATTGTTATAGTTGCCGAAGGCGTAGGCGGAGCAGCAGATTTAGCAAGTTATATTGAAAAGCGATTAAGAATTGAATCCCGTGCAACAATACTGGGTCATGTTCAGCGAGGAGGAAATCCGTCGCTTAGAGACAGATTAATAGCCAGTGAAATGGGATATAAAGCAGTTGAACTGTTGAATGAAAACAAGGGCAATAGAGTGGTTGCGCTTCAAAACGGAAAAATCGTTGATTATGATATTACAGAGGCTCTTAATATGCCAAGAGTATTTGATAAACACTTATTTGATATTGCAAAGACAATTTCAATTTAACTTTATTCACTAATATTAAGGTACAATTTTTGTGATTGTGCCTTTTTTGTTAATAAAACATACAAGGATAAGAAGAAATGAATAACAAAATTGAAAGTATAATATATTATTCAGTTGCGTTAAAGGGTTTTGAAGAGCTGGATTTTAAAAACGACGCACTTGCCGGTGTAAGAGCCTGCTACTTTAAAGAAGGATTAAAGCCTCAGCAAGGGGATACTATTCGACAGTTTGAAAAAGAAAAGTTAAGTTATTGTTATTCTCTTGAAGAAAATAAACCAATGCTTTGGAAAGTAATGCAAAACCAGACTGTTTTGCAGTTATCCAAATATTTACCTGACAATATATATTGTATTTGTTTTTATAATTCGCAGGAGTTTATAACAAAAAAAGTTTACTTTAATCCTAAACATTATTGGATTAAAACAGAATATTTCATGCCTGATAAAGGCTTGAATTGTGTTTGTTCAATTGCACCGAAGCTTATAAACGGTTATTTTGCGATGTTAAAAACAGTTTATGATGAGAACGGCTGTGTTGCAACACCTTTGTATATGGTAACATCAATACCAAATGTCAATTTATGTGAAGCAGTTGCATATTCAAGCGAAGGTATGCTTTATTTTACAACACAAACTCCAAGTAATGTATCTAAAAGAAAAACAGATGTATTAGGATTTACCTTTTCACCCGTTGATTTTAACCTTGCCCGCAATCTTAACAGTACATTTAATATATCACTCGCACCTTATCTTACTATTGATAATGGCAGACCTGTTGATAAAACTGTTGTATTTGAAAAAGAAATTAATAAAAGCTCTGATGAAATTTTCAGTTCTTCGAAAAAATCTGAAACCGGCACAGAAGAAAATATTGAAGAGGATTTAACAGATATATCAGAAATGATTTCAAAAAATAATTTACAAAAAGCATCAGAGAATAAAAAAGAAATTTCAAAAGACAGTTTAAAAGAAGATACTGATAATGTTACTCCTGATTATGACTTTTCTGAAGATGATGATATAAACATATATCACAGTAGGGATTTTAGCCTGAAAAAAGGAGAATATAAGTCAAAGAAAAAGCCGGAAGTCGATAAACAGATTTCAGTTGGTGAAGATAAATACGCTTATTACGGAAATCTTAATGAAAGCGGACAAAGAGACGGTTACGGCAGAACAGAAACTGCCCAAGGAAGGACTGCCTATCTGGGTGAATATAAGAATGATAAGCGAAATGGATTTGGCTGTTTTTATTATAAAGACGGTTCAATAAACTACATAGGAGATTGGAAGGATAATATACGAGAGGGCAGAGGCATAGGCTTTCGTTCATCAGACGGAGAAATTCATATCGGGAAATGGAGCGATAATCTTCCTGAAAATATAGGAGCCCGTTTTGATAAAGACGGCAATTTTATTTCACTTAATAATTATTTACATGGAAATAAACATGGAATTGGTATTTCTTTTGACCAAAATGGAAATTTAATAGTTTCAAAATGGAGTAACAATAATGAAATTGAAAGTAAAATAATTATAATGGGAGAAGATAATGGATAAAATAGTGCAAGACTTTTTAGAAAACACTCTGCCGTTAATTATTTTTGCAGCAATAATAGTATTTTTAGGCTGTTGGGTATCAAAATTCATTATAAAACTACTTGAAAAAATTTTAAAACGAAGTAAGATTGATTATACAGTAATAACCTTTATAATATCAATTGTAAAAGTTTTACTGTATTTTATAGTAATTATTGCAGCTTTAGCAGAGATAGGTATTAATGTAACTTCAATAATAACTGCATTGGGTGCAGGTTTGGTAACAGCAGGTTTAGCAATGCAGTCCAGTTTATCTAATTTGGCAAGCGGAGTAGTAATAATTATAAATAAACCCATTAAAGCAGGAGATATAATTGAATTTGAGGGCTTAAAAGGAACTGTAACTGAAATCAAGTTGTTTTACACAACACTTGTCAGCGTTGATAACCATGTTATTACAATACCTAATTCAAGATTAACAGATAATAATTTGGTTAATCTTTCAACTTCAGATAACAGAAGACTTAAATTAAGCTACACAATAAGTTATAGTGATGATATTACAAAGGTAAAAGGAATTTTATACACATTTATTTCAACTGTTGATGGTGTACTTGAAGATCCGGCACCGGCTGTTTATGTAGGAGAGCATAAATCGTCCGGAGTTGAAATTATAGTTTATCTTTGGGTAAAAGATGATGATGATTATTGGGATGTATATTATAATATGCAGGAAAATGTAAAAGATTTGTTTGATAAAAACGGCATAACCATTCCTTTTGAACAGGTTGTTGTAAGAACTCCTGAAAACAAATAAAAATAAACGACTTGGAAACATATCGTTCCAAGTCGTTTTTATATCAATTAAAAAAATTTATACGACCTTTTCAAGCTCATTTCTTAATCTTTTAATGATCTTTTTTTCAAGTCTTGAAATATATGACTGTGAAATTCCCAAAATATCTGCAACTTGTTTTTGCGTGTGTTCTTTTTTTCCGTTTAGGCCAAACCTAAGCTCCATGATTTCACATTCACGCTTGTTTAAATTCGATACAGCCTGCAAAAGTAAACTTGCCTCTAATTTTGTTTCTATTCCCCTGTTAATAATATCAGGGTCGCTTCCCAAAACGTCACAAAGAAGGAGTTCGTTTCCGTCCCAGTCTGTATTTAAGGGCTCGTCAATGGAAACCTCGTGTTTTTGCTGAGAAGTTTTTCTTAAAAACATAAGTATTTCATTTTCGATACAACGAGAGGCATAAGTTGCCAATTTGATATTTCTTTCCGGAGAAAAGGTGTTTACGGCTTTTATAAGTCCGATCGTTCCGATAGAAACTAAATCTTCAACATTAATATTAGTAGATTCAAACTTTTTGGCTATATAAACTACAAGTCTTAAATTATGTACAATAAGTTTTTCTCTGTACTGTTCTTCTCCGTTTATTATTTTTTCCATTACTTTAAGTTCTTCTTCTTTAGTAAGAGGAGCAGGCAAATTTTCACTTCCGTTAATATAATGTACCTGCTCGGTAAATCCTAACTTTGCTTTTATTTTTAAAATGCAATTTTTAAAAAAACTAATAATTTTACTTTCTTTTCTTTTAAAATAAACAATTTTCATAATATGTCAACTCCGAAAATGTCATTTGGTATAAGGGATTTTATTTCACCGTTTAAAATATTTTTGCAAAGTCCGATGTATATGTCTTTTTCTATTTTTTGTCCATCAATTATAACTTCCTGAACTTTGATTCCTGTTAAAATACCTTCTCCGCCAAGACTTGAAAACGGAATAACTCTGTAATTGTTTTCATCAATTTTTAGATCCTCAAAAACTGATTTTTCAACAATGATAACAGAAGCACCCGAAAAAGGTTCTTTAACATCACAACCCGTATCAACTTTTCCAAAAAAACAGTAGATTTTGTCATTAAGCTTAATATGTACCTTGCAAATTTTCTCCATGATACCTTGTTTTCCTGTTATCCGCTTAAATATGTAAAGGATAATGTAACAGCATAAGGTTAAAATAATCAATAAAGGAGGAGAAATATCAAAATATACAACATTATTTATAATTGCCATTTTTTCTGGCTTAAATAACATATATACCGCAATCATAATGCCGGCGTAAATAAAATTTACGGCAAAGAAACAACAGGTTCTTTTTATAAAATTTGAAATACTGCATCTGCCGAAGCTTATAAATACAGAAACAACAGCAGTTAAGATATTAATAAGAATATTTAAAAAGAAATTAATGTTAGGAAGTAATGCAATTAAAGAAAAAAAAGAAATTATAATACTGCTTATAACTAATCTTTTGTAAGTTACATTAATATTAAAAACCGTTTTTAAGCTTAATAGAATAAAAAAATCAATAATAATATTTAAGAATATAAGAACATCTACATAAACTGTTTGCAATAAATCACCTCTTAATAATTATTGCACACAAGTTTTATAATAAATGTCACAATATGGGAGAGTTAAAATGTTTACAGGATTAGTTTTAGGATTATTTGCAGGAGCATTTTTAGGTGTTAGTATAATGTGCTTATTTTATTACAATGACAAACAGTAAAAATTAGCAAAATTTTGATTTTAATATACAAAATTAACCAAAGCATATATTGACTTTGTAAATAAATTAAAGTAAAATTAATTTATATGATAATACGGCGGTGATAAATTTTGGTAAAAAATACGGTAGAAAAAATCCGTGAAGCGGAACAAATGGCGACTGATACTGAAGCAAATGCAAAAGCGGAAGCCGAAAAAATTCTTCAGGACGCCTCTGAAAAAGCAAAAAAAATCATAAGCAATTTAACTGAAGAGGCTGATAAGAAGGGACTTGAAATTGTAAGAGAAGCAGAGGATACTGCAAACCGACAGATTGCTCAAGCAAAGGTTGAGGGAAGTGAGAAGGCAAGTCAGTTAATAGAAAGTTCAAGTAAGCGTCAGTCAGAAGTTAATGAAAAGGTATTAAATATATTAATTTAATAATGTAAATCTGGAGGTGTAAGATTTATGTCAATGCTTAGGATGCAAAAAATAAGCATTTGCGCACTTAAAAAACACCGCAAAGATATTTTGGAAACCTTGCAGAGAAAAGGCGTTGTAGAAATTACAGACCTTGATTTGCAGGATAGTGTATTTTTTAAGGAAGAAACATCAGCCTCACAGGCGTCTTTCTTAAAAAGTTCGCAAACAGCTAAACAAGCTGCGGAAATTCTTTGTGAATATATTGATTTTAAAAAATCTATGTTTGCAACATTCGAGGGCAGAGAACCTATTTCAAAAGATAACTATTATATGTTTGTTAATGATGCTGCAGAAATTATGCGTGTAGCTTACGAGATAATAGGTTTTAAGAAAAGTATCAATGAAGCAAATGCAGATATAATAAAATATGAATCTCAAATTGAAAGCTTAATTCCGTGGAAATCCTTTGAGTATTCTTTAAGGTTTAAAGGAACAGATAAAACACAGGCATTTGTAGGGACATTTCCCAATTTGATATCAGAGGGAGAAATTTTATCAGAAATTGCAAGAATAAATCCTGAACTTGACGGAATAGAAGTAAATATAATTTCATCTGATAAGAATCAAACCTGTGTGTTTATAATTTGTAAAAAAGAAAAAGCTGATCAACTGTTTGATGTAATCAGACAAATGGGATTTTCATCGCCGGCCGTTGATTCAAAACAGCCTCCTGCGGAGAGAATTAAAATATTAAACGGCAGAATTGAAAATCTTAAAAAATCAGTAGATGAAAACATAAATAGCATAAAATCACATAAAGGTATGCTCCACGCATTTAATTTTATTGAAGATTATTATGTAATGCGAGCAGAAAAGTATGAAAAGATAGAAAGTCTTTCAAATACAAAGCATGTCTTTTTGTTAAGCGGATATATAGCTGAAGAAAATGCACAGGAACTTCAGGCGTTGCTCATTTCAAAATATGGAGCAGAAGTTGAAACAGAAGATGATTTTTCAGAAGATACGCCTGTTGTTCTCCATAACAACCCGATAGCACGGCCTGTTGAGGGAGTGCTTCAAACATACAGTCTGCCAAAGCGGGGAGAAATCGATCCAACCTCGATTATGGCTATTTTCTATTATGTATTCTTCGGTATGATGTTTTCAGATGCAGGGTACGGCATTGTAATGAGCCTTGCCTGCGGATTTGCACTGCATCACTTTAAAAATATGGAAGAAGGACTTAAAAAGTCGGTAAAAATGTTTTTTTACTGCGGATTATCAACGACATTCTGGGGTCTGATGTTCGGAAGCTTTTTCGGAGATGCAGTCAGCGTAATATCAACTACATTTCTCGGAATGACAGCAGAACAAGTACCGCAAATTCCGGGACTAGTTGTTCCTATTTGGTTTAACCCTATTGGCGATCCTATGAGACTTTTGATGATATGTTTCCTTTTCGGAATTATTCATCTTTTCACAGGACTTGCAATACAAGGATATATGCACATAAAAAATAAGCATCCTATGTATGTTATATATGATGTTTTAAGCTGGTATTTGTTAATCGGAGGAGCAATTTTAGCTTTACTTTCACTTGATATGATGAAAGATATGGCAGGGTTTGTTTTACCGCCTGTTTTCCTCACCATCGGAGGAATTTGTGCATTAATAGGTGCAGTAATAATTGTATTTTTCTCCGGCAGAGAAAGTAAAAATCCTGTTAAGCGACTGCTCAAAGGTATTTACGGACTGTACGGTGCAACAGGTTATTTAAGTGATATACTGTCTTACAGCCGTTTGTTAGCACTTGGTCTTGCAACAGGAGTTATTGCACAAGTATTTAACCAAATCGGCTCTATGTTTGGTTCAAGTGTAATCGCTATGATTATATTTACTATTGTGTTTATTATCGGTCATGTTTTAAATATCGGTATAAACGCACTTGGAGCTTATGTTCATACAAACCGTTTGCAGTTTGTAGAATTTTTTGGTAAATTTTATGAAGGCGGAGGTAAAGCCTTTAAGCCTTTCAAAATAAATTCAAAGCATTATAAAGTCAAGGAGGATATTTGACATGTCAGAAATCTTAACTAATTCAGGTTTGTTTTTTGCGCTGTTAGGCGCAGCTTGTGCCACATTTTTAGCAGGTACGGGTTCAGCAATCGGAGTAGGTAAAGCCGGCGTTGCAGCAGCAGGAGTGTTATCGGAAGAACCTTCACTTTTCGGTAAGGTGCTTATTTTCCAGCTTCTTCCGGCAACACAGGGTATTTACGGACTCTTGGTAGCATTTCTTATTTTAACTAACACAGGTATAATCGGTACGCCTCAGGATATTTCTCTCCAGCAGGGACTTTTATACTTGGCAGCATCACTTCCAATTGCAATTGCAGGACTTTTCTCCGGTATTCATCAGGGTAACTGTGCAGTTGCAGGTATCGGTACAGTAGCTAAAAAGCCTGATCAAATGGGTAAAGCTATTATTCTTCCTGCTATGGTAGAAACATACGCAATTCTTGCGTTGCTTATTTCAATTCTTGCAGTATTTGGAATTGCTAATGTAAACATTTAAAATCTAATCAGAAAAAAGGTAAACTGTTATGACAGGATTAGAAAAAATAATTGAAGAAATCAGAACAGAAGCCACCCTGAATGCAGAAAAAATTATATCAAAAGCAAAAAATGAAGCAGACGCTGTTATATCCGACGCACATGAAAAGGGCAAAAAGCAAGCTGATATTATTTTAGAAAATGCAAAGAAAAAGTCGCAGGATATTTTATCAAGAGGCGAATCTTCTGCAAGTCTTGAAAAACAAAAGGCTATGCTTTCTGCAAAGCAGCAGGTAATAAATGAAATGCTTAAAAGCACATTAAATTATATGGAAAATTTAAGTGACGAAGAGTATTTCTCCTTGATTTTAAAGCTTATAAAAAATAACAGTCAGCCTCAAAAAGGTGAAATTGCTTTTTCTAAAACAGATATTTCAAGACTTCCTGAAGGATTTATGAAGGAAGTCAATAATGTATCAAAGGGTGAACTTGTGTTATCTGAAAATACAGCCAATATTAAAAGCGGATTTGTGCTTATTTACGGAGGTATTGAAGAAAACTGTTCCTTTGATGCCATGTTCAGAAGTAAGCACGAAGAGCTTACAGATGAAATTTCAGCCTTGCTGTTTTCTGAATAAGGAGGGATTTGCTT
>CANQUV010000012.1 GCA_947627135.1 uncultured Clostridia bacterium | reverse complement strand
TTTTTATAAAATGGATTATTAGAATATAAAAATGATAAATTCAAAAATATTCCTCCAAATTTTAATTTTTTAAATAATATCATTTATAATTATTAATGTCAACAAATATAAATAACTTGTTATTAAATATAAATTAAGCGTCCCTAAATAAGGACGCTTTTTATTTTATTCTACTGTAACAGATTTTGCCAGATTTCTCGGCTTATCAGGGTCGTTTCCTTTATTTATTGCTGTATAGTACGCCAGCATCTGAAGCGGTACCACTGCTGTTATGGGCATTAACAGTTCGTCAGTGTGAGGGATTTCAATAACATAATCTGCTACTCCATCTTTTAATCCTCTTGCACAAACATCTGTACAAACAAGTATAATTTTTGCTCCTCGTGATTTTACTTCAACAATATTACTGATTGTTTTTGGAATAATATCGGTTTGTGTTGCAACTGAAATAACCGGCATTTCATTATCAATAAGAGAAATTGTGCCATGCTTCAGTTCACCCGCCGCATAACTTTCCGAATGTATATAAGATACCTCTTTAAGCTTAAGAGATCCCTCCATTGAAAGCGCATAGTCAAGACCTCTGCCAATATAAAGCAGACTTTCTGATGTAATCAATTTTGTTGCAATATATTTACATTTTTCTTCACAGTTTTTAATTACAAAAGAAACTGCCTCCGGCATTTTTATGAGAGCAGAAACCAGTCTTTTACATTCCGGCTCGCTTAAAGTTTCTTTTGCAAGGGCAAGTTCAAAAGCAAACAAATACATAACTGAAAGCTGCGTAATATATGCTTTTGTAGATGCAACCGCAATTTCCGGACCTGCAAGAGTATAAATTAACATATCTGCCTCACGGGCAATAGAACTGCCTTTAGCATTGACAATTGCCAAGGTTTTTGCACCTTTTTGTTTTGCAAGACGCATAGCTGCAAGGCTGTCGGCAGTTTCTCCGGACTGTGAAATAATAATTACCAAATCTCCTTCATTAATTATTGGGTTTCTATATCTAAATTCCGATGCAATATCAACATTTACTGGAACACGAGCTAAATCTTCAATTACATATTTTCCTACCATACCGGCATGCATGGCCGTACCGCAGGCAACAATTGTAATATTTTTAAAATTCTTTATTTTCTCAAGTGTAATGCCGCATTCCTCAAGACAAGGCAAACCTTCTTTAATCCTCGGCATAATTGTTGTTCTGATTGCATCAGGCTGTTCATTGATTTCTTTGATCATAAAATGAGGATATCCGCTTTTTTCTGCTGCCTCCATATCCCAATCTGCAGTTTTTAACTCCTTTTCAATAGGATCAAGATGCTCATCAACAAAATTTACTCCGTCTTTAGTTAATGTTGCAATTTCATCATGTTCAAGAAGATAATAATTTTTTGTATATTTTAAAATTGCAGGAACATCTGAAGCAATAAAGCATTCCCCTTCTGCTACGCCTACGATCAGCGGACTTTCTCTTCTTACGGCAAATACTCTGTCCGGAAAATCTTTAAACATTATTCCCAATGCAAAAGAGCCTTTTAGTTCTGCCATTACGCTGTCGATCGTTTCAAGGGGATTTCCGTTATATTTATAATCAAGAAGCTGTGCCACAACTTCTGTATCTGTTTCACTTAAAAATTCTCTGCCTTTAGATATTAAAAATTCTTTTAACTCAATATAATTTTCAATAATGCCGTTATGAACTATTGTAACTCTTGCGCCGCTATGGGGATGTGAATTTATATCTGAGGGTTCTCCGTGGGTTGCCCATCGTGTATGTCCTATTCCAACATGTCCCTGTGGCTTTCCTACGCTTTTAAGCTTATCCTCCAAATCCTTCAGCTTGCCTTGTGTTTTTACTGTTTTTATTGCATCATTTTCAAAAACAGCAATTCCTGCTGAATCATATCCTCTGTATTCAAGCTTTGTTAATGCGCTAACAAGAACGTCACTGCAATCTTTTGGACCAATATATCCAACTATTCCACACATACTTTCCTCCTGAAAATATAACATTTTAATCGTTAGTTTTATGATTAAATGTAGGGACTATTTTTGATAAAAATTCTACGGTTCCATCGCTGTCGTTTTCTTCTGCAAATTTTTTAAGTTTATCTAAATTATCTAAAAGTTCTTCCGGATTTATCTCAATCTGCTTACCTATAAAGATTTTTTGGTTGGCAGTTGATTTTAGTCCCTCTTCATCCATAAGAAGCTCCTCAAACAGTTTTTCTCCCGGTCTTAAACCAGTAAACTTGATTTCAACATCTTTATATGGAACTTTGCCGTACATACGAATTAAATTTTCTGCCAATGTGAGAATTTTTACCGGCTCTCCCATATCAAGTACAAATATCTCTCCACCCTTTGCAATTGCACCTGCTTCAAGTACAAGCGATACAGCTTCCGGAATAGTCATAAAATATCTTATAATATCAGGGTGTGTTACCGTTACCTGATTTGTAGTTTCAATTTGCCTTTTAAAAAGCGGAATTACACTGCCGTTCGAACCTAATACATTACCAAAACGAGTTGCTACAAATTCCGTTTTGCTGCTATTTTGAGCCTTATATTGGATTATCATTTCACAGCATCTTTTTGTAGCTCCCATAACATTTGTCGGATTTACTGCTTTATCTGTTGAAATAAGTACAAATTTATCTGCCCCGTATTTTTCTGCAAAATTTGCAACATTAAATGTACCAAAAATATTATTTTTAACGGCCTCTTCAGGAGATGTTTCCATTAAAGGTACATGCTTATGTGCCGCTGCATGAAATACAATATTAGGTTTATATTGAGAAAAGATCTTTTCCATTTTATCATAATCTCTTACAGAAGAAATTAATGTAACCAGATTAAGTGCATCACCATATTTAATAACTAATTCTTGTTGTATATCATATGCGTTATTCTCATAAATATCTACTATAATTATCTGCTTTGGATTATACTTTGCTATTTGGCGTACAAGTTCACTTCCGATAGAACCGCCGCCTCCGGTTACTAAACAAACTTTTTCCCTTATTAAATTTTCAATAATGACCTTATCAAATTTAATTGGTTTTCTGCCAAGTAAATCATCTATTTTTATTTCTTTTGCCTGCGTAATAAGTTGTGTATGTTTTTCATCAAATAACAACTCGCTTAAATAAGGAATTACCTTTATTTTACATTCAGTATTTGAACAATGACTAAGAATTCTGCGCTTATCTTCTTCTTCACACGAAGGAACTGCAACAATTATAGTATCAATATTATAATTTTTGCAAACTTTTTCAATATCGGCACTTGTTCCTACAACCGGAACTCCGTTTATCTTACTGTTTTGTTTAGATAAATCATCATCAATAAAACAAACCGGCAGAATATTTTTCGTAGGACTATTCTCATCATATTGAGCATTTTTAATTTCAGTTAATATCATTTTTCCTGCGTTGCCTGCACCTACAATTAAGGTTCTATCAGCAATTTCGGATTTACCAGCTAGTGTAAGGTCAAGAAATGCCTTCTTAAAAATAAACCTGAAAAGCAAAACACCTATTGTTGATATTAAGAAATAAATTAAAATAAATACAATATTCTGACCTATCGGTAAAATCAATGATGCTACATAGCCCAGTGTAAAACCTAAAACCATTGCTAAACAGCAATAAAAATAGTCCTTAAGATTAAAATACCGCCATAACCTTGAATATGCACCAAACACAAAAAGCATAAAGATGCATAAAATCAAGTCTATAACAATGTCATACAAAATTCCTTTGTTGCCGGCAGTAAACGGTGAATTAAAAAGAGATAATATATAATTTGTAATAATACCGCTGACGATAATAATAAATACATCAGCAACCGCAAGAACAGTCTTGCGAAAATTAATAAATTTCATTTTCCCCAAAAACTCCTAAATAAAAGTTGCTGAAATTTGCAAAATATTAGATACCACTTAATTATACAATAAAGCAAAAAATGTGTCAATAAAACTGAAAATATAATAATAGTAACTATTACTAATTTTATTATATTTTACCTTAACAGCTATTTTAATTTTTGTATTATCTCTTTATTAATCTGTAATAATTACTATATCATTCATAATTTACCGTGAATATACTTTACAAATTAAAAAATCATCAACTTTCTTTACTGTTTTATAATATATTGTCTTTCCATTACTGTAATAATCATTTAGATATTTTATAAAAACATCTATATTTTCTTCATTATCTACAAAATAAAACTTATCATTATCTATTATATCTCTGTATAAATTATTTACATTAAATTTTTTTAAAAATTTATAATAGCTAGGATGTGCATAATATGAGTTTGTATAATATGCACATTTATTATATATTTTATCCTGTACAACTATTAATGGATGCGTTAATCCAACAGAATCTTTAAAATAATTATATACCGTTGAACTTAATGCAAAGTTCATATTATCTGAGGATTCAATATAATTATAAAGATTTGCAATTTTATTAAAATCACTTTGATTTATCGGCAGCATTTCATTAATAGATTTATGTATAGGTAATACTGCAAAAATTGATATAAAAATCGCTACAACTCCTAAAGTAATGTTTGTTTTTCTATTTTTTGTTATTTTACTAAACCATTTTCGTTTTTCCATTAAAACGGTTGAATACAAAAGAAAAATTGAGGCTGTAAACCAAATAGAAAAAAGGGCTCGGTAAACATATCTTCCTTTATACCATAAATAAAAGTAAAGCAAACAGGAAATACAGCCAATCAAAATAACAAAAAGCCAGCTTTTCCTTTTATAGCAAACTAATACCCCTATACATAAAATGATAAACAGTAACATAATTATTCCTTCTGAACTTAATGTTACTATCCATTTTACTGTAACTGAAATCATATTTTTCACTAAATATTCTAAACTAATTTTATTATCCAATTGTATTTGATGTAATTCTTTTAAGGTTTCAAGATCTGTTGCCCCCTCATCATCAAAATACCATGATTGAAGCATTTTTAAATCATTTTCTGAAAAACCTATTTTTTCATATTCATCTTTATGATTTTCATATGATGGCATTTCATAGTCAATAACATTTGCCCTTGCAGGATTATACTCATAATAATAATTCATACCGTTTTCGGAGCGAATAATACATTGAGATAAAAATTCAAAAGAAAAAACAGACACAAGAATTAACATAAACAGTACAATGTTTTTCACTTTAAAAACCTTAAGTAAAATACTTTTAATATTTTTAAATAAAGGTCTTTTAAGAAAAGACAGTAATATTACAAAAATGAAAACAACAAAGATTGCAAAAACTGAATAAAATATATCTATTCTATAAAAACTTCCAAATAAGATCAGTAAAATAGAAAATATAGAATATCCTATCTTCTTATTTTTTATAATTGAATATATAAAAAATATACAACCTGATACAATTAATGCGACTGCTGTCACTGTAAATGTTACTGCCGAATAAAAATTAATTGAATATAATAATGAAATTACTACTGAAAAAACTATTCCTTTTTTATATGAAAAAGTATCCATTAAAACATACATAAGAGATGTAACTGCAATAAAACTAATAACAATTTGTAATGCCATATACGCATTTATGGGATAAATTATATTCTGCAACACACCTGAAATAAACTGTATAAAGTAACTATTAAATATATAATTATAATTACTATCTAATATATTTAAAGAAAAATTCCAATCATCAGATACCTCGTAGTTTACCCCCCCCACACAAGCGAAGAGGACTAAAGTAACAATATTAATTATCGTTGAGGTAAACACAATTTTATGTTTTATCATAAATTTCCTAAACAATGCACTAACATCCTTTCAATTTCCAATCATCCATACACTTATAATTAAGCTACAAAATCAACTAATATTTTCAGTTAGTTTATTCAAATACAAATGATCCAAAAGCGGGATTTATTTTATCTTTATCAGACAATTTTATTTTCTCTATTTTATCAAGAGGCCATTTAATACCGATCTGAGGATCGTTCCACATAATGCCGCCTTCATCTCCGGGCCTGTAAAAATCAGTAACTTTATAGCAGAATTCCGCTACATCACTTAACACAAGAAATCCGTGAGCAAATCCTTCAGAAATATAAAACTGTTTTTTGTTTTCTTCAGAAAGCGTAATCCCATGCCATTTACCAAAGGTTTTGCTTTCCTTTCTTAAATCAACAGCTACATCAAAAACCTCTCCTTTAATAACTCTTACAAGCTTTCCTTGTGGATACTGTTTTTGATAATGAAGTCCTCTTAAAACACCTTTTGTACTCATACTTTGATTATCCTGAACAAAGGTCATATTAAGACCATTTTCCTGCATATCTCTCTGATTATATGTTTCCATAAAATATCCTCTGTTGTCTCCATGAACAGCAGGCTCAATTATGTATAATCCTTCAATATCACATTTTGTAACCTTAATTTGTCCCATAATTTTCTCCATAGTTCTATATTATCTGTTTTTCTTTTTTCTAAATGAATTAAAAAACATAAAAATCATATCAAATATAAGCATATTTTTATTGCCTCTGTATTTTTTATATTCTCCTTTGTTATATTCTTTTAATAACATACCCCATCTTTGAATAAAATTCTTATACTTAACTTTATCAAGACATTTTAAAAAATTCATGTGATCAACTATTAAACTTAACTTTTCTGTGGATAAATTTTTTTCTTTACAAAAAGAAAGAAATTCCGAATAAGCTCTTAATTGATATGAATACCAATCAAAATATTCTTCATAACTTAATTTTAATTTGCTAAAAAAGGCTCTAATAACTGACCGTTTAGAAAATTGCTTCATAGAATTGCTTGTAGCGGCAGCATGTCTTCTGTACTTTGCTAAACATTCATTTATTGCTACTATTTCTCCGTATAATGGGGCAAACATTGCTAACCATTCATCATGTGCAAACTTAAAAGGCATAATTTCGTTAGCATAATCTCTCTTTACTGCAATTAAAAAACCATTTAAAAAACATTTTTTTGAAAAATATTCAAAAAAATCATTTTCTTTTAATTCAAACCATTTGATTTTTTGCGGTTTCAATAAACTGTTATAAGTAATTTTTCCGTTTTCATCTGTAACATAAGCATCGCTAAATACATAAACCGCATTAGGATTTGCTTCAAATGCTTCAATAAATTTTTCTACTTTAGTCGGCATCCAAATATCATCCTGATCACACATAAAAACTATATCACCACTACATAATGATATACATTTTTCAAAGTTTTTAGCGTATCCTAAATTAATTTCATTTTGATATAATGTAATATTTAAATCATGAGAAGATATATATTTTCTAATTATAGATACAGTATTATCCTTTGATCCATCATCGCAAATAACAATTTCATCAGGCTTTACTGTTTGAGCAGCAATACTATCTAACTCTTCCTCTATGTATTTTTCACCATTATATGTACATATTGCAATTGATGTCTTCATTTTCAAATTTCCTTTTATTTATTACTTTATAAATATAAAAACTAAATATGTTTTAAGTGATTTTTTAAAAAATCCGATTTAAAAAAATTTTTATTTATTTTTTTACTAAGTAAATTTATATTTTTCAATTTTTGCTTGGTTAAACTGCCATAATAAAATATAAATAATTTATCAATTATTTTTAATTGTTAAAAATATTCTAAAAGATCTTATTATTTTATATCCTTATTAATATTTTCAATATATCTTTCCAACGCATTTTGCCATGTTGGCAATTTTTCAAAGCCATTTCGGGTTAACTTGTCCTTATCCATTCTGCTGTTTTCAGGTCGTTTTGCCTTAGCAGGATAAGCACTGCTGTCAACCGGCATCACAATTACTTTTTTATAAATCTCGTTCTTTTTTCCTGCCAATCTAAAAATCTCACAAGCAAAATCATACCAACTGCAAAAACTTTCATTTGTAGCATGATATATACCGTATTTTTCTTCTTCCGCCATATCAACAAGAAGACGGGCTAAATCATAAGTATATGTTGGTGAACCAATCTGATCGTTTACTACTGTTAAACTCTCATGTGTTTTTCCTAAATTAAGCATTGTTTTAACAAAATTCTTTCCATTAATTCCAAATACCCATGAAATTCTTACAATGTAATACTTTTCAAGATTATTCTCTACCGCAATTTCACCCATAGATTTCGTTTTTCCGTAATAATTCAGGGGTTTTCTTTCATCTTCAGGTTTCCAAGGGCGATCTCCTGTTCCTTCAAAAACATAATCCGTTGAAATATAAATCATTTTGCAGTCAAGCTTTTTACACATTTGAGCTATATTTTCTGTACCTGTTGCATTTATTGCATAGACCTTTTCCTTATTTTCTTCATCTTCGGCAAGGTCTACTGCAGTCCACGCTGCACAATGAATTACTACATCAGGTTTTTCTTTATTAAGTGTACTTTGAACACTCATTTTATCGGTAATATCCATTTCATCAATATCAACACCAACAAAATCATAATTTCTTTTCTTTAGCTCGTTTATTACATCATATCCAAGCTGACCTTTTGAACCTGTTACTAAAACTTTCATATTTAACCTCTTATTTTAATATTATTTAAAATACCCCTTATAAGACAAACGTTTTTCCTTACTAAAACAAAGGTTTGACAAAGGTATATATATTAAATTAATTATAAGGGATGTTCCTAGAGACAGTATTACAAGCCATAAATACACAGCAGTTGAAATGTATGGCAAAAATACTATTGGCTGCCAAAAATAATAACACCAAAATGTATGTGACAGCCACATATTAGTTGAATGTTTTCCAAACAAGATAAAAATTTGAGATATTGATGTATCATACAACAACGTAGTAATAGAAAATACAAATAATGGCACAGCAATAAAATCTACTTTCATTGAAGTTGGATTGTTTGAAAAAACAATTCTGATTACAATAGAAAAAATTAAAGCTATAACTGAAACAATTTTTATATTTATTTTACTATTGTAAAAAAAGTTAACCGCCTTACCATATACATTATATTTCGCAAATATCATGCCTATAAAAAAGACAGATAAAACTTCAAAGTTTTCTAAATACCAAAAATAATTATCAAGTAAAACATTACTTCCAAAAAATTTAATAATTATCCTGCCAGCAAGGAATATTCCAAAATAAATAAATATTACAATAAATTTTTTATATAATCTTTGCTTTGATAATAAGTAGTTGAAGCACGGAAAAATAAATAATAAAACCAAATAACAACTTACAAACCACCACTCTGAAGTGTAAACTCCTGTATTCATACCCAAAAATGCTAATCCAATATCAATTATATTAAATTTATATACTCCCATAAAAATACCAATGGGTATAAATATTAAAAAAATAACCCAAAAATTTATCAAAAAGTGTAATGCTCTAAAAAACATACTTTTATATTGAGAAATAAAACTGCCTTGTATTTTTTTATTGGAATAATATAATCCTATACCGCTTACAAAAACAAATATACAAACACATATTTTACAAAAGTTTGCAAGTATTGATTGTACATCTACCCCCCCCCACACGGCAACAAATGTATTTAATACAGAAAAATATTCACTACGTATTCTGTCCGGCATTACAAATAAATGATGATAAAGCATTAACAAAATAGCAATACCTTTTGCAATTTGCGTATGTTTTATAGTAAAATTATTCATATTATAACCTCTATTTAGTAGGTATATTAATATACACCCTTATTAAAACAATAACATTCCCTATATTTTAAACCATTCCAATAAATTGCAATTTCACTTCCTCCGCATAATCCTGCAACTAAAGAATCGCATTTAGACACTAAATTGATTGAGGACATATATTCAATACTTTTTAAAAAGTCATCATTATCTCTGTTAAAATGCACACCCGAAATCCATTCGATCTTCTCATCTGAAAAATATTTTTCATCAAAATAATTTCTTTTATTTTCAAGAATTTTGTTAGGAAACTTCATTTTAAAAGCATCAGCAATTTTCTTTTCTTCTGTGGCAAGATAAATATACTCGTAATTTCCTAAAGTATAAATTTCTTCTACTTTTTCTAAAAATTCATTTATATCTGGCTGTATAGGGTGTCCTTTAGGTTTTGTATTAGTATAATCTGTTCCTCTTCCTACACAAGCTACAACTTTTTTATTTTCAATAATTTCATACTCATTATCAAAATACTTTTGCGTACTTTCATTAAACGCAGCAAAAGTTTTAAACATTTTATTCCAAAATAACACCTTTTGTTTATCTTCTGTATCTGTCATGCGAGCATGAACAACAAATGAATTTATTGGGCATATTATGTAGTTACCTTGCTGCATTATTTTCTCCTGATCCGCATCAAAAGGTTGTTTTAACATTTTATCCCATAAATTACCGTTATCTGAATAACAACCACCTTTAGGATAAATATTTATAATAGGTTTATATCCGTTTTCAATACACCATATTATATTAGACAGCATGTCCTTTATAAAACAAAAGTTTATTATTTTATATTCAAATAATCCCTTATTGATTATGCAATATTTACCCCCCCCACATCTAATTTTCTCACATAATTATCAAAATCATTTACAAGTTCTGATTCCTTGAAAAATCTATTATATGTTACTTCGTTAACAATATCGGCAAGTTTAGTTTTTACTAATCTATGATAATTTTTTACTAAAGTTTTATATGGTAATGCATATAAAACTTTACTTAATGTTTTTGAGATAAAACTCATAATTACCTCCATTTTTAATATTTGACCATAATAATTATGTAAATTTTTTAAATAAAAATAATATTCTACAATTCTTTAAAGACAATATCTTTTTCAATTTTTTTCCACAAGCCTTTTCACTTGCATTTTTTAGTGCATCTTTAAAAGCTGCATCTTTTAATATGTAATTTATATACTTGATTTTTTTCTTTTTTGTCATCTTATTTCGCTTGTCCATAACAATATCAATACAATTGTAAAATCTATAAAAGTACTCATCATAAAATTCTTGTAAATATTTTTTAGATATGATTTTAGTTCTTGGAAAATAAAGAGGTTTTAATACATCATAGTATTTTGCGTTATATTTTCTTGACAAGCTTTCTGAAACTTCAACATAATAATATCCGTTATAAGGAACATATAAAAATTCGTTACAATATTTCATATATTCAATATTAAATAATACATCTTCACCTGAATATATTTTTTCGTTAAACTTAATATCTCTAACAATTTCAGCATTATAAATTCTAATCCAAATATATGGAGAATAATTATATTTATAAAAAATATAGTAATCTTCAATTGGTACATGAGTTACAGTTTTATATATTGGTATTCTTATATGTTTATTAAGTTTGTTTTGCACATTTACTTTTGTATATTCACAACTTATTAGACTATAAGGAAATTGTTTTATATATTTAACAAGTGTTTGTATCCAATCTTTATCTACGAAATCATCGTTATCGCAAAACATTATATACTTTCCTGAAGAAGCATCAATTCCAGAATTTCGTGCAGCGGATACCCCCCCCCCTTATTATTTTTATGTATTACTTTAATTCTTTTATCTTTTTCTCTATATTCATCGCATATATTACCGGATGAATCTTTCGAGTTGTCGTTTACAAGGATTAGTTCAAAATCTTCAAACGTTTGGTTTAATATACTATCTACACACTTATTTAAATATTTTTCCGCATTATACACTGGTACTATTACCGACACTTCAGGCATAGTAACTACACTCCTTTTTATCAAAATTTTAACAAGATAATAATAGCTTGTTATGCTATTAATTAGCTTTTCAACTTTACTAATGACTAATTTATTTTATAAATACAATTACAATATTTTATCTACTTTATTTCTTACAAATATCTCCACTTTACCTGAAATATTATTTAAAGCTTCATTTATATGTAATAATTTAAAAATCTTTTGTCTTAAAAATTCAATTAAGCAACAACAAATAAATATTAATAAAATTATACCAAAAGCAAAGAATATAAAAGCAAAATTATTAACACAATAAGATTCAAGATTTATTGTATTCCATAGTAATTCTGACAATAATGGATTTTCATGAATTAAATATACAGCAAATGTTAACGGAGACAATAACAAAATAATTTTTCTAATATATAAATTTTTAAAATTAATATTTATAAATGTTAAGAACAAAAATACTGCACCAAAATACACCAAAATATTATTATAGTCTACTACCATTGTGTTCCAATAAAATTCACTGCTATTTATAAATAAATAATGCCAGAAAAAATTTAAAATAGCAGTCACTAAATATAACAAGAAAAACTTAAGGCTTTTTCCGCTCGGCTTATAAAATCTTCGTATATATGCGGCAGTTACATATAAAACTATAAACCAAACTAATCCAAATCCTTTAGTTTTATCAAATGGATTAAGTGGTTTTATAATTGTATTTATTATACAGAATAATGTTACCAGCACAACCAAAACCAATTTAAATTTTCTTTTATCCATACTATTAATTGCACTATTTAATAACGGTGATATTAATAATAACAAAATATAAACATTCACAAACCAATAATTTTCAAAGACAAAAGGCATAATAGCATTAGCAGTACCGCCTATTGAAAAATCAACGACCCCAAAAACAACAAAACAAATAAATATTACAACTGAATAAAACCAAACTTGGACATAAGTATTTGTTATTCTTCTTAACTGAAAGGGTTTAGTTGATAAAAAATATCCTGATATCAGTACGTAACAATTAACTGCTACAATAGATAAACATATAACAAACCAGCTTTCAACATTAACTATTTCGGTTTCAGAACTATTATAATTGCCTTTCATAAAAAAATGCAGGCTTAAAACCATAAGCATAGAGATTATTCTTAATAATTCTATACCTGTGTGACGGCTGCTTTTTTTATTTATTTCCATTTTATCACCTTTATTATAAAGTTTTAATTTTTTTGTTTTAAATAATATATTATTTCTTTTGGATTGTTACAGTAAAATATATTACAACTATTATTTCTGTTGTATCCAAAACCGTATGCAACTGCCAAAAAGTCTATTCCAACTTTATCAGCTCCTATTTTGTCATTTTCTGTATCTCCAATCATTAAAATTTCATCTTTATTATTTTTTAATTTCTTTATACAGTTATTTATTATATCTTGTTTTGTGTACTTCCCTTCAAAGTCAGAGCCTTCTATACAGTTAAAGTATTTTGATATTTTAAACTTTTCAAGAAGTCTTTTAGCATAATCCTCTCTTTTATAAGTGGCAACCCCAACTTTAAAATTATGTAATTTCAAATAATTCAGTAAATCAATTATGCCGTCGTATAATTCTGCTTCAAATAAATCAACAGTACTATATCTTTCCCTGAAAACAGAAGCAGCCATGTTTGCTTTTTTTAAGTCTAAATTATATGTATTTTGAAATGACACCTGTATCGGAGGACCAATAAATTTTTTCTTTTTTTCTAAAGGGATATCAGTAAATCCCATTTTACTTATTGTATAATCAACACTTTTTAATATACCTTTTGATGTATCTAATAATGTACCATCTAAATCAAATAAAATAGTATCATACTTGCTCATTATTTTCCTCTATTTTATACAATGTATTAGTTATAAAATTAATTTTTATTTTTCTGGACATAAAGCTTAATGCTTTTGATATATTACTATTTCTCTCGCTTTCAGTATCATTATCAAAGGCATAATTATGTTCATTTGTAAAATAATTTTGCCCATGCAAAGAATAACCGTCAAAACCTGCTAAACTTACTTTTTTTATTCCGAGTCGCACAAGTGCATTTAAAAATAAAAGCAAGGCATTATCGCATCCGATAAATTCTTTTAATAATAAGGACTCATAGTTAAGATAATAATCGATTGGATAATCAACAACTTCAATATTAGATGTTGCAATAAGTTTTATTTTTTCACTATTATTTCCTAATATATCAGTAAATTGAGAATAACGCTTTGAATTACTTATAAATACATATTTAGGAGTATAATGTTCTGATAAAAAATTAATTGAGATTACTATTGGATTGTTGCCGGATATAAATTCATCAATCTTTAATTTTTCATTTATTATTGTCTTTCCAGGACCTACTAATAATATTTCTCTGCCGCATAAATCTGACAATTGTTTATATGTTGCACTATCGTCTATGTTATGTATTTGAAAATTTGTATATGCTTTAGCTATGTATTTTTCATCATAATGTAATTTTTTTTCTTCAGGAATATCAGATAATAAAGTATTAACAGATTTTACGGATAAAGTTTTTTTATTTAACAAATATTGAACGTAGTTGGGATGACAATTCTGCATTGCAGAAATATAAAAGTTATATTTGTAGCCCCAATACTGTTTCATGTAAATAGTCATTAAATACGTGTCTACTATTTCTAGGATCATATTTAAATCATAATTTTTACCGTAATTATCATTCATATACATAGCAAGTAATTCAGTCGGACAATTACCGGCACTTTTACCCATTCCATAAACCGTAGAATCAGCAATAAGCTTTCTTTTTCCGTTATACATATTTAAAAATTTAATTGTATTTGAAAAAGCAAGCTGAAAGTTGTTATGGGAATGATACCCCATAGCAATATCACTATCTAAATTTTTATCAATAAGATTAAAATAATGCTCTAATTTTTCACTATCAAGCAATCCGTAAGTATCTACAATTGAAAACGCATAAGGTTTAATTTCGTTTATTTTATTTACATAATCACTCATTTCATCATCAGAATAAGCTGTTATGGAAATTGCTTGTATAAACAACAAGTAACCTTTTTCTTTTATTTTTTTACAAAATGGAAGCGCTTGCTTAATTTTCTCTTTTTTAAAAATAACTCTTATTCCCTTTACAAAGGAATCTTCTGCATTGGAAATGTTTTTGATATTACATGTTCCGAAATCTATCATTGCAACAGGTATTGCATCTGATTTTGTTATATTTTCATAAACTTTATTTAATGACTCTGTGTTTGGCATTATAGTTTTATTTATATCGAAATTATATCTGCTGTCTAAAAATCCTACCTCGACAAAATCTACACCTGCTTTATCTAAACGCCTATAAGTACCTGAAATAACACTATGTCCAAAATCCCAATTGTTAACATAGCCTCCGTCCCTTAATGTACAGTCAAGCAAACTTATATTATTATCTAAACTCATTTTTACCACCGATTTTTTATTTTTTAAGTTTCTCTGCCATCAGTTTCCTGACTTTTTCCAAGTCTTTTGGAGTATCAACTGATATGTTTCTACATTCAACATCAAAAAAGTGTACAGGAATTTGATGTTCAATAAACCTCATTAAATCACATTCCTCAATTTTTTCCATTTTCCCTTTTGGAGTATGATAATAAAAATCTAACGCCTTTCTTGAAAAGGCACCAATACCAACAAATTTTTTGTATTCAAAGTCTAATCCGCCCTTTGGATACGGCAACGGACTTCTTGATGTATAAAGTCCGATATTTTTTTCATTTACAACTACTTTTATATTTGTAAAATCTATTACTTCCGGTGCTGTTTTTATAGTAGTCATAGCATTTGCAACATACATTTCAGGCACATCACTTTTCGGAATAAGTGCTTCAATAGATGCAGGATCTATCAAAGGCTCGTCCCCTCCTACAAAAAGGTAAACATCTCCGTCAGTTTTAGTAGAAACCTCATATAATCTGTCAGTAGGAGTTGAATGCTCAATCGATGTCATCATAACATTCATCTGATTTTCTTTACAAACATCAAATATTTTTTGGTTATCTGTCGCAACTACTATTTCATCTATTCCTTTGGCTTTACTTACCTGATTATAAACCCACCAAAGCATAGGTCTACCACAAATATCTTCAAGAGGTTTACCCGGAAATCTTGATGAACCATACCTCGATGGTATTACTGCAATAATCTTCATTTTCCTGACATCTCCTCAAAGAATTTATCTATATCTACTCTTGGAAAAACTTCTAATTTTCCACCTCGGGTTGCGTTATATATTTTTACATTGTTTTTCTCATAAAAAATTTTAGTTTTATAAAAAGATTTGGTTGCCTCATCCATATTATGTACCAATTCATCCTTTATGCCGTTATCATAACTATCGTCAAAATAATTTTTAACAGTTTTATCTTCAACAACTTGACCTTGTTCGTTTATCATTTTAGAGTAGTTGTGATCTACTCCCAGTAAATATATTTCTTTATATCCCATATATGCTGCCAATTGAATAGAAGTTATAGTTACCGTACCACTACAAGTAATTCTTTCATCAAGATTTTTATTAATATTATCATTTTTATTATAGGTCATATTAATATAATAAGCATTTTTTATATCTATACCTAAATCCCATTTTAAATTAATGGGAATAAACTTGTATTTACAATCTATTTTATTTATATCTTTTTCTATATCTTTTATTATAATTGGATCTTCACATGAAAAGTATGTGGGTTTCCATAATGTTTTATCAAATATTTTATATATTCTGTTTGCAGCAAATGTATCTATGTTAAAAGCTTTTAACTTTTCAAGGTCATCCGTTTTTAAACTTGGTCCATTTCCAATTATAAAACAAATTTCACCTTTATGTATATTTTTAAGTTTTCTTAATTTCCTCGCATATTTACTTCCTTTAAAATGTTTTAACAAAAAAGTTTGTCTTTTTGCAATTATAGATTTCATCAGCTGCATAAATATTAACTCCTATTTTTTCTTTTTAATAAATTCAATATTTTATTTACCGGACCTTTAAATATATTCTTTTCATAATCATCCATTGCAAATAACCACTCTAATACTATGAAAATAACAGAATATATTATAATGCCAATAAATAATGTGAACCAATTATCTAAAATAATGAAATTAAATATAATTAATGAAATAATACACATTAATATCGGAATAATAAAAACTTTTAAAACACTTTTCCAAAATCTAAATATTTCTAACTTTATTTTTTTCCAATAATAAATATTCATAATAATTGTTTGTCCGATAATTGCACATATTCCTGTTACAGCTGCAGCTCCTATTATGCCAAATTTATTTACTACTATTATGGTTCCAACAACATTTGCAACTGCAATTATTAAATATACTATCGACCTGAACCTATGTCTGTTTTGAGCAATTATAATATTTAAAGCAACGGCCTGTACCAATGGAATACACGCCGGAATCATAGTTAATATTGCTACCCAATAAGCCTCCCAATAAGAAGGTCCTACCCAAAGATCGAGAAACTGCTTGCCAAATGCAATAAATCCCGTACACACAATTGCGACAATATAGCTCTGAATTCTTCCGACTTTTATCATCCAATCTGTTAACTCAGAGTTTGTTTTTTCTGAAAAAACAAGCATATTTGTTCTTGTTGTCAGCACAGAGGAAATACCTACAGTAAAATTAAGCATCATACCATTGAATGTTGAACCTATATTATATATTGCAACACCTGTAGTTGCAAGCAAAGGAATAGCGCCAATAATTAATGTATCGGTGGCATTATATAATTGGTTTACAATATTGGAAACAAATATCCAAAAGGAAAAAATCAAAAGTTCCTTTAATATTTTTACCGGCATATTGTTATATTTAGGTCTTATGTGTATTGATGACCGAACATAAATATTATAAATTATTGTAACAATTATGTTTATTAGCAAACTGGAACATACTATACCAACCGATGCATAACCCATATACATAGCAACTATATTGGCAATCGGAGCAACAACAGTTGTAATAATATTTATAATTTGTAAAAACACAAACCTTTCATGACTGCTGACAACTGCATTATAAGGTGAGAATAAAAAGCTTAACGCAGTATTTATAGCCAATAATAACAACAAAATTTGCATTTTGCTTATTTCCGGAGCAGATAGTGACGATGAATAAACAACTCCAATATTTATTGCAATAACAATACCTGTAACTAAGGCAATAACTGAAATAATAAAGAAAATTATGTTAAACAATCCAAACATATTTTCTTCGCCGTCTTTATCATTATCAGCACGATACATAGTTAAATATCTTACAGTTGCAGAACCAATACCAAATGAAATTAAAGATAAATAACTTGTAACACTATTTGCTAATTTATATAAACCATATTCATCCTGACCTAAAAAACCTAACATTATAGGTGTATAAAACATAGGTATTAACGAACCTATTGCCATATTTATATATGATAATACAGCTCCCAGTTTAAGCTGACTTTTTTGTGTTGACATTTTTACTCCTTATTAATTTTTTATTTCACTAAATATTCAATAGAATTTAATAAAAATATATTTTTATTAAACTCTGCTCAAATGAAACATTCTTAACAACTTATTTGGAATTCTTACTTTTATTAAATAATAAAAACTTAAAATCTTTGCCTTGTTCCTGTAATAATTTCTATCACTTTTACTTTTCTTGCAATTTCTCAATCTATTTAATTGAGAATAAAAATAGTATTTTTGCATTAAATTAAGTTTGCCGAATAAATGTATGTTATCTAATAATACTTTTTCACAAACATCATTTATTTTTTCTCTTTTTTCTGTACTTGTTAAAGCACCGTCATGCCATCTATATTGATACAATACTTCCGGTATATTTGATATTTCAAACCTAGCAAAAATTTTTAACCAATAATCATAATCTTCAACTAAAAAATTTTTCGGATTATAGTCTCCAATCGTATTATATACTTTTCTTGTATACATAAAACATGCACCAACATAATTTCCACCAATAATGGAACTTTTATAGTCTTTTGGTGCTTTTATAATTTCAATGATTTTTCCGTTTTCATCAATAATATCACAATCTGCAAACACAAAATCTGTTTGTTGGTTTTGTAAAGTTTTTACCATTTTTTCAATGGCATTTGGTAAATATAAATTATCATCAGAAGTCCATGTTAAATAGCATCCTTTTGATAGCGAAAACCCCTTGTTAAGCCCCTTTGGAAGCCTAAGATTTACTTCATTTTTATAATATTTAATTCTTTCATCTTTTTCTACATATTCATTTGCAATTTTTGCCGTGTCATCGGTTGAACAGTCATCAATAATGATAAGTTCCCAATTTTTATATGTCTGGTTTATAATGCTCTCTATACTCAAACGCATATATTTTTCGCCATTATATATTGGTAAAACTATTGATACTAACTTATTTAAATCCATGAATTACTCCTCCAACACATCTGCTATTCTTTTACAAGCAAAACCGTCTCCATAAGGATTTGAAGCTTTACTCATTTTCTCGTATTCATTTTCGTTATTTAAAAGCTTCTTAAATTCATTATAAATAACCTTTGCATTAGTACCAACAAGCTTTAATGTACCCGCTTTTATTCCTTCTGGCCGCTCGGTAGTATCCCTCATAACAAGCACCGGCTTACCAAGTGAAGGAGCTTCCTCTTGAATTCCTCCGCTATCTGTTAAAATCAAATAGCTTCTTGATAAAAAATTATGAAAATCCAGAACGTCAAGCGGTTCTATAATATGTATTCTATCATCATTACCGAGTTCTTCATCTGCAGCCTTTCTCACTATGGGATTCATGTGAATTGGATAAATAACCTTAACATCCGGTGTTTCATCGACAATTCTGCGTATTGCCCTAAACATATTATGCATAGGTTCTCCGAGATTTTCTCTTCTATGAGCTGTCAACATAATAAGTCTGCTGTCTTTTGCCCATTCAAGTTCTGGATGTCTATAATCTTCTCTTACAGTTGTTTTTAATGCGTCAATTGCTGTATTACCTGTCACATAAATACTATCCGTTTTTTTACCTTCTTTGATTAAATTGTTTTTTGAAAGTTCAGTAGGTGCAAAATGATATTTTGCAATAATTCCAACAGCTTGTCTGTTAAATTCTTCAGGATAAGGTGAATAAATATTGTATGTGCGCAATCCTGCTTCCACATGTCCCACAGGTATTTGTAAATAAAAACAAGCAAGAGAAGTAACAAAGGTAGTCGATGTATCTCCATGAACAAGTACTACATCAGGTTTTTCCTTATCAAGAATTTCTTTAATTCCATTAAGAATACTATTTGTAATATCAAATAAAGTCTGCTTATCTTTCATAATAGAAAGATCGTAATCGGGAACAACATTAAAAATTTGTAAAACCTGATCAAGCATTTGACGATGCTGACCTGTAACACAAACTTTCGTTATTATTTTATTTCTTGTTTTTAATTCATTTACAAGCGGACACATTTTAATCGCTTCGGGACGAGTGCCGAATACAATCATTACTTTTTTCATATTTACATCCCAATTCCTAATTTATTTCTAATCTTACAAGTAAACACAGGATATATAAAAAACAGTTTTAACCATTTGGCCTGTTTACCAACTACAGCTTTAAAAACATTACCGTTTTTTCTGAAGGGTATTCTTTTTATTATATTATCTGTTATTTTTTTATCTGACTTTGTAATTATTGCCTGCTGTAAATGATACATACAATTACCCATATAAACATAAAGAGATAAATCGTAAAGCTGCGGTATATTTTGTTTTAAGTATATACATCTTTTTTCACAAGCATCTAAAGCATCCAGTCTTTTTTCGGAATAAAATTGACCCATAATGCTGTTTTCTCGTTGTACATAATTATAATATGATTCAGATAAAATTGATACTTTTTTAACTATCCAAATAATTTGATGATAATTTTTATCATATTCATCACTTATTTTTAAATATTTATTAGGTAAACCGTCATTTATAAGTATTATTTCAATACGTTTTCTACTTTATAAACAGGCACAATTACACTAACTTTAGACATTTCATAACCCTTCTTCATAAATATGTTTTCACATATAAATAAATTTAACCCACTTATTTTAATTCATTAATTATTAATGAAATATCCATAAAATGTTTCTTTACCATCTTCAGTAAGTTTTTTAAAATTCATTCTCCAAGAAAGTTTAAATAAGTAAGTATCACTATTTAAAAATTGATTATACTTTTCTATTTCAAACGGTTCATCAAAAACAGCCTGTATTTCATCTCTTAACAAATTGTTTATAGGAACCTTTTCTATTAATTCATTAATAGCCTTAATATGTTTTTTAGCTAATGCAATAACATAATCCATAAAAAGATAATCAATTGCAACTTTATTTTTTAACCAATAAGAATCATAAAAATCACTCATAAATTTATAAAATATACTGTTTTTTTTACCTCCTAAAACAAAAGTAGTCCATTGATACTCTGAAATATATTTACACTTTTTTATAGGACTTTTACAAGTAAAAAAACTATAATTAAATATTTCATCTGGAATACTTTTAGTGCAAAAAATTGTTGCATCTAACCAAAGTCCTCCGTATGTATTAATTAATTTTGTCCTTAATATATCTGAAAAATGTGCCTTACTAATATTTCCTGAATTATATTTATTTAATATCACCTTTGGTAATTTAATATAATTACTGATATTCGTTTCATCTATTATAATAACCTTATAATCTTGGGCATGTTTTTTTATCGATGCTATACACTTTTTAACTAGTGTAGGTGCTGTCTCTTCCCCTTGAAACCAACATATCCAAATATATTTATCACTTGACGGTACCCCTGAATCAGATAAATCTTTATACTTATCAAAAACATTTTTATTTGTTTTATAAAGATAATCTAAAATCTGGTTATCTCTTTTATTTTCACACCAATTATATATTTTTTCAAAAGGTCCTTTTATACTTGAAATATTTTTTAATAAATTTACAAATGTAATATTCATTGGAAAATTAAAAATATCTCTTTTTAAATCTGTACCTAATATTCTCATCCTTTTTGAAAAACGCTTTAAAAAATTAGACATATAATCTATTCTCCCAAATTAAATAAATTTCTAAGATTCGCACAAAAATTTAATGAAATACTTGATAAAACAACAAAAACTCTTAACGAAAATTTTATTTTCTTTAAATCACTAATTTTCCATTTTAACTTTTTACGATATTTTTCTATAAGCTTTCGGGATTTTTTATCTTGGTCTAAATTTTTATTCTTAAGGATTTCTTGATAGTGTCCAATACACAAAAAAGTAGTGTATTTCAATTGATAAAAATACAAATCAGGATAATTAACTTTTATAAAGTTTGTACGAATTAATGCAGCCTCTAAAGAATCTAACTTTTTTAATGAATAACTGCTACCCATTATACTACCGCTTCTTTGCCTGTAATAATAGTAATAATTGTCAATATGTATTAAAAAATTTGCCCTTGATAAAACCTGATAAGTAAAAAATTCATCTTCGTTATATTTACCAAATTCAAAAGGAATATCTTTAATTAATGATTTTTTATATAATTTATTCCATACAACAGTTTTGATATTATAATCCTTAATATATGCTTTCATTATATCATAATTATTATTATATATTGCATAATGATCAGTATTATATTTTTCTGTTTTGTCTTCAAAAGCGTTATAAATATTACATTCTACAATATCAGCATTATGTAATAATGCTTCTTTTAACATATACTGATACATATCTGTATTTACCCAATCATCACTGTCGATAAAGCTTATATATTCACCTGTTGCAATTTTCATTCCTGCATTTCTTGCATCGGAAAGTCCGCCGTTTTCTTTATGTATAACCTTAATTCGATTATCTTTTTGAGCATATTCATCACAAATTTGCGGACATTTATCAGGTGAACCGTCATCTACAAGTATGATCTCAAGGTTTTTGTATGTTTGGTTAATTAGACTTTCAACACATTTTAAAAGATACTTTTCAACTTTGTATATTGGAACTATAACACTAATTTTTTCTTTCATATCTTCCTCTTATTGTTCAGGATCTAATTTTTTCTTTCTTATTTTATCATAAAACCTAAAACCTATTTTATATATAAACGGTGTATATATAAATATCATAGCTTTAAATTTTTCTTTTGAATTATATAAGTTATCACCCTTATATATGCTTTTAAGTTCATTTAAGCATTTTTGCTTTTCTTCTTTACCTACTTTATTATCTGAAAGCATTGAATTATATAAAGACAAATAACTTTTTTGATACCGTGCAAGTGCAAGCTTTTCATAGGGTTTATTTTTACTTTTTTCTAAAACCAACTTTGATACAAATTTTACATCCTGACAAAACTTTACTCTGTTTATTAAATGAGTAACACTATCTTCATTATTATAATAATTATATAACGGCAAATCAATAAAAGCTGTTTTTTTAGCATTTTGAAATGCAGAAAAATTAACTATATAATCTTCATGTACTTTTATATCTCTATATTCCGAAATATTATAAAAAAGCTCTCTTTTATATAATTTAGGCCATAACCCAACAACATATTTTTTCCCTAACAATAAATATTCAATTGCTTCATCAGAGTTTTGTATTAATATTTCACCGCTATTGGAAACAGGTGTTTTTATATCTTCTAAAACATTAGAATAATTACACTGTGAAATATCGCATTTATTAACCAATAAAATATCGAGTAGTTTTTCTAAATATTCTGGTTCAACTGTGTCATCTGCATCAATAAAAGATATAAATTCTCCATTTGATTTTTTAACTCCAAAATTTCTTGCTGCTAATACTCCCCCGTTTTCAATATGAAAAACCTTAATTCTTTCATCTTTTTTTAAGTAATCGTCCAATATTTTGCCGGAATTATCAAATGAACCATCATCAACCAATATTATCTCAAAATTTTGATAACTTTGGTTTAAAACACTGTCAATACATTTTTTAATATGCTTTTCCTTATTATACACAGGAATAATAACTGATATTAACCAACTAGTATCAACATTAATGTTATTACTTTTCATATTTTTCTCCAATTTTAAATTTTAAAAATACACACTATTACCTATTGCAGTGTTGGCTATAATTCCTGTATTTTCCATAAAATGCTGTGATACAATTAAAAGCATTGATATAACACGCAACAGTTCGATTGATATATTTCTATTATTTTTAATTTTTATATCACTAATTTTAATTGGTTTTACCATCTTAACCTCTAAATTTATCTCTAAATTTACCTAATTTTTCTCCAACGTAATCATGCAATTTCATATAAATAATTTTAGATTTTGGTGCTTGCGAAATATCACTATTAATATATTTATTAATTATATTTACAATGTCTTTTGCCAAATTATAATACACAGGTTTAATAAAATGATTAATGTGATCATAATAACTTTCAGGACCTGTTATATATTTATTAACATCAACTAATTCAACATTATCTTGATAATTTGACCATTCCCTTATCAATTCATTGACCTGTTTATGAAAGATATGTCTATCCTTATATGCAAGATTATCTCCCATGTCGTAAAATGTTTCAGTTCCAAGCATTAAAACCAAAATACAATCATTATTTAACTGATTTCGTATATACTTAATATTTTCCAAAATTGTCTGCGGTGAATTACGACCCAAAAATTCATACTTTTCTGAAAAATTATTTAAAAAGTCTTTTGTAAAATTAAAACCGCCTACATTACACTTCTTATTTATAAGTTTGTCAAAATTTCCAGGATTGGTCATATCGCTTGTAAACTCAATAAAAGCAAAGCGTTCTCCTGTTTCTTTTCTTCTGTAAACGCCAAGATTACAATCTTGTAAAATGCTTAAAACTACTACTTTATACGGATATTTGAATATATTGTCGCAATATGCACCCATATCCATAAACGGTAATTCTTCAGTAATTGTCTTTTTCTGCAAATCAGTTAATCTGTCAGCTTCAACAATATGAGTAGTATGTCCTGTACTTTCAACTGTTGAACCATTAGCAAGCACATAGGTAAATTCTGTATCTATACAATCTGACTTATTGATAAACGGAAAGATCTGATACAAGTCACAAGGTCCTTTAATAAGAACTGTATGCTTATCAAATTCTGTCATCTGTATATTATTGTTTTCCGCTGCTGCTTTTACATTACTTTGATTTATCCAAACAGGCATTTGAGTTGAAGAAATATCGCTGATAACCTCTCCTACTGTTTCCAATTGGGGGCGACCAAGATAATTATAAACATACTGTTCGATTCCCATCCCCAAAGTTCTGCAAGAGAATAAAAAGTGTATGCACTTATTGTCCTTAACAGAAAAAAATCCTATTATTCCGTAATCTCCAAAGTTATCTTTTACTGTAACATAACCGTTATTATATGTTTCATCTTTTAATATTCTTTTAATTTCTTCAAGTGAATCACGCTTTTTGGTAAAATTAAGCTGATTAGACCTCATAACGAGTTCATGTATTCTTTCAGCCTCATCTAAACAATTTTTATGTATTTTCAAAATAATATTACTGCTTTTTAAAAACTCTTCATTGCTATTAAAGTTTTGCTTTTGTGATGCCTTTTCTTCAAGAATTTTATACTGTTTTAATCTTTTGTGATTTAAGTCTTTAAGTTCCTGATGATTTGACCATTCAGCTAAACTATTAACAATATCCGGAGTAGCAGTCATAATTTCAGGGCAAAAATATTTTACCTCTTCTATATTGGAAAAATTATCATCAACAAACAAAACATTAACCGGCCGAAGCTGCATATCATTTATTATTTGTTTTACACGGTTACCCTTAGCGTTCCAATTTATTGATTTAAATACAAAATAATCCCATAAACCATATTTATCCAGTTCATTTTTTACTTGATCCTCATAGTTTTTACTGCAAATTGAGTTAACAATACCAATATCAGTAAGACGAATTATTAAATCTTTATTTTTTTCTGGTAAAGAAACTTCCTCTTCTGATAAAGTACCTTTCCATAAAGTTTCGTCTAAATCCCAAATAACAAGTTTTATTTTACTGAAATCCAAGTTAATCCGCCTCTTTCATCACAGTTTTTAACATATCTTCAACTGCCTGTACAGTTTTTTCTGTACTAAAATACTTACCTCTCTCTTTTGCTTTTTCTGCATAATTTGAAAGCAAATCATCAGTTGTAAGTATTTTTTTTATACCCTCATAAAGAGCATCCTCATCGTTTTCCGTTACAATTCCGTATTCGTTATTTTCTCCCAGCATTTCTTTCATACCGGACACTTCAACTGTTACTATCGGAATACCTAAAACAAGCGCTTCGGTAGCAGCTGTACTAAAGCCTTCAGCAAATGAAGCACATACAAATAAGTCGCATTTTGAAATATACTTATACGGATTAGTTTCATAACCGTGAAATATAAATGTGTCCTCTACTTTATTCTCTTTTGCTAAATTAATCAAATTTTCCCTTTCGGGACCTTCTCCAAGAATAAAAAATTTCGTATCTAACCCGTCATCTTTTAATTTTCTCTGCACCCTGATTAATCTATCAAATCCTTTGGATTTTTTCAATGTTCCGACGGCACAAATATTTATTCCCGAATAGTTAAAATCTTCAGCTTTTTCTTTTGCTAATTCTAAAATTTGTTTTGTTTCATTGGTGTTATACAAAACTTCAATTGGTTTTTCAAAATCAAATATTTTTATAAAATCTTTTTTTACATAATTAGAAACACAAATTGTATTATCAAATTTCTCGTAACATTTTTTTGCTTCTTCATAATTTTTAAATGAATGTGATGCTTTTTCTTTGGTATGTTGTTCTACATGAATCCAACTTACAAGTTTAGTATCTTTATCTGTACAACCGCTTACAATTCTTGCAGTTGGTCCTTCAAGATATGACACAACAATATCATACCTTTCTTTTATAAATTTCTTATAAAGCCTTTGTGGTGAAAATAATTTTAAAATTTGGCTGTTTCCTCTGAAGGTTTTCTTATAACAATATTTATACTTTATATCTTTATTTAAATATTGTTCGTTTACTCCTCCTGCAAATAATGTTTGAACAGTAATATCAAATTTATTTTTGTCCATATTATTTACAAGGTTTACAAGAACTTTTTCAGCCCCGCCCTGACCTAAATCAGGTATAAAAAAAAGTATTTTAAACATATAGCCGCCTCTGCATAGCAAAACTTACTTAAATTTTTGATTTCTTAAAAAAGTATATATAAATTTTGGCACTAATCCTTTTACTACCGGATTCAACACCCAGGGATACCAATAAATAGGATATTTTAACAATCTATATCCAAAAAATAATGTTTTCATTGCATTTATACGATCGGTAAATTTTCTACGACTATGTGCATTTTCATCATCTGTAACTATGTATAAACATTCTTGAATATTTGCTCCTTTATAACCTGCCGCAAAAAACCTAAACCATAGATCAACGTCTTCACAGCGAATTGCTCTTTTGTTTAAAGTATAACCGTTTAACTTATCATACACATATTTGTATGTCATTATTGTCGCATGGCAAAAACACGGCGATTTTTTTAAGTCGTATTTAGTTGGATTAGAAATATTACTTATTATACCTGTAATTTCCTTTCCGTTAAATACCTCCATTGATGTACCTACCAAATCAATATCGGTATGGTCTTCCAAATACTTAACTTGTTTTTCTAATCGTTGAGGATGAGATACATCATCTCCGTCCATTCTGGCAACATATTTTCCATCGGCATATTTTAGACAATGATTTAAAGATGCCGGTAATTTTAAGTTTTTATCATTTTGTATTAATTTTATTTTATCAGGATATTTAGTTAGATAATTTTTCAGAATCTCCAGTGTATTATCTGTGGAACAATCGTTACAAATAATAAGTTCCCAATTTTTATATGTTTGTTTTAATATAGAATCAATAGCTTTTTCTACTGTTGATTCACAGTTATAACATGCCATAATAATTGATACTTTATCGTTCATTTTAACTCTCCTGATGTGATTTACTCAAATAAAAGGATTGTAATTTCTTTGCCGCAGTCTTTATATCATAGCCGGCCATTTTTAATTCGTTAATCGATGTTTTCTGCTCAATTTTTTCGCTATTCCTTATTATATCTATATTTTTTACCCATTCATCAACAGTATCATCCAAACTTAATTTTTTAACAATTGAAGATTGTATAACTTCATTTGGTATATTAGATGAAATAATACAAGAAACACCAGCTGCTTGTGCTTCTAAAACAGCAATTCCAAAACCCTCATTTAATGATGGAAAAACCATAATGTCAAATGCCTGAAAAACAGTATCAACATCACTACGTGAACCTAAAAATTTAACACTATCTTTTAATCCGTATTCATTTACAAGGTTTTTAATGTCCTTTTCTAAATACCCATCACCCACAAGTAATAGTACAGATTCCGGATTTTTTTTATAATACTCATTAAATATTTTTAATAAAAATGTATGATTTTTTTGAATAGTAAAGCGTCCTACATGACCAATTACAAACTTATCTTCTACACCTAAATCTTTTCTTATTTTCTTGCGTACTTCTTTATCTTTCTGAAATTTATCTATATTTATTGCATTTTTTCTTAATATAAAATCATTTTTAAACATCCATTTACCGGCTTCGGTAGAACAGGCAAAATAATCTGTTGCCCATTTATTTATAAATTGCTTATTAAAATTATGTATAATTCTATATATTGGTCTTTTTGTATCTGTATTGTGGCTATGCATAATCCTGCAATTTATATTGTGCTTTTTTGCAATTTTCAGTACGGTCATATAAATTAGAGCATTTGCATGGACATGAACTATATCATAATCCTTATGACTTTCAAAAAACGCTTCTACTTCTTTCTTGTTTTTTATAAAATGCCGAGGATATTCTGATGTATAAAATATTCGTCCGCCCAGTTTTTTTATTTCTTCTTCATACGCTGTCTCTCGACTGCGAAGGAGAAAATCAAACTGTACTTTCGTACGGTCTATATTTCTGTACATATTCATTATATATGCTTCTGCTCCTCCGTTACCCATTCCTGTAATGACATGCAAAACTCTAACTAAGCTCATACTACACCCTTCTTTATATTAGCATCTATTACTATTACTTATTATTTATAACTGATTTTTACAAGTTTGAATCAATATAATTTTTTAATCTATTTCTTTATATTTTATATTAAATAAAATTTATCTTCTTTAATTTTTATAGTTTCTGCAAATATTTTGAAGATTTCAAGTGTACTATTGATAGAAAAATCATTACAAATAATAAGTTTTCCGTTTTTGACGCCTGTACTGACGCCTGTACTAATATAGAAAAGTATCCTCTGCTGTGGATTTACAATTTTACATATCATTATAATTAATACTTTAACATCAATTTTTAACCTTATGATATGCTTTATTCAAATAAAAGGATTGTAATTCTTTTGCTGCACTTTTTGAATCAAATCCGACCAATATAAATTTTTTCATAATTTCTTCTTCAGAAGGCTTATCATAATTTTTAAATTGGTTTATATTTTTGATCCAAGTTTCTACTTCCTCATCCAAAGATAACTTTTTAACAGATGAGGTTATTAAGACTTCATCGGTGATATTATCTGAAATTATACATGGTACATTTGCTGCCTGTGCTTCTACTATTACAACCGGCAATCCCTCAAACAATGACGGAAAAACCATAATGTCAAATGCCTGAAAAACAGTATCAACATCACTACGATTACCTAAAAATTTAACACTATCTTTTAATCCGTATTCATTTACAAGGTTTTTAATGTCCTCTTCTAAATACCCATCACCCACAAGTAATAGTACAGATTCCGGATTTTTTTTATGATACTCATTAAATATCTTTAATAAAAATGTATGATTTTTTTGAATAACAAAACGCCCTATATGTCCAATTACGAACTTGTCTTCTACACCTAAATCTTTTCTTATTTTCTTGCGTACTTCTTTATCTTTCTGAAATTTATTTACATCTACTGCATTTTTTCTTAACACAAAATCATTTTTAAACATCCATTTACCGGCTTCGGTAGAACAAGCAAAGTAATCTGTTGCCCATTTATTTATAAATTGCTTATTAAAATTATGTATAATTCTATATATTGGTCTTTTTGTATCTGTATTGTGGCTATGCATAATCCTGCAATTTATATTGTGCTTTTTTGCAATTTTCAGTACGGTCATATAAATTAGAGCATTTGCATGGACATGAACTATATCATAATCCTTATGACTTTCAAAAAACGCTTCTACTTCTTTCTTGTTTTTTATAAAATGCCGAGGATATTCTGATGTATAAAATATTCGTCCGCCCAGTTTTTTTATTTCTTCTTCATACGCTGCCTCTCGACTGCGAAGGAGAAAATCAAACTGTACTTTCGTACGGTCTATATTTCTGTACATATTCATTACATAGTTCTCTGCCCCCCCCCGATTGCTAATTCCTGTAATTACATGCAAAACTCTAATTAAATTCATAATACGCCCTTCTTTATATTAGTGTCTATTACTATCTCTTATAATACAACTGATTTTTACAAGTTTAATTCAATATATTTTTTTATTTATTTCTTCATATTAAATAAAATTAAAGCAAAAAAATAAACCATACTTTAATTAATTTTTCAAAACTCTATATTTAAGTACAATTATAATCTGTTATCATAATCCTATTTCCTCAATTGTTTTATTTACAACATCAACTTTATTAAAGTTTTTACAGACGAATTCTCTTGCATATTTACCCATTTTTTTCTTTTCTTCATATGATAATTTTATAAACTGTTTAAGCTTTAAATACAGGTCTTCGCCGTCTTTTACATTACACAAGAATCCGTTTTTGCCTTCTTCAACAGCCTCAAGACAGCCATGGATATTGCTTGTTATTATCGGTCTTCCCATTGAGCAGGATTCAAGGAGCGTATTTGACATTCCTTCGTGATATGAAGGATGTACAATACAATGTGCTTTTTTAATAAAGGGTGTTACATCACTTTGAAAGCCGTGAAAGGATATCAAGTTTTCATTTTGCAGTTGTTCAACCGTATCTTTATAATTATCTTCATACCAACCTATAAAATCAAATGTAGTATTTGTATATTCTGACTTGATTTTTTTTATAGCATAAAAAAGCTCATCCATGCCTTTTTCTTTCATAATTCTGCCAACATTAAGAAAATGAATCATTCCGTCATCCTGAGGGTAATCGCAAAATGCAAATTCATCAACATTAACGCCGGCACCAGCCATAACAACTGTTTGTTCTTTTCTTACTATTTTTTCATTTACAAGAGTATCTCTGTTACCTACATTTTCAAAAAAGATTTTTTCTGCTTTATTCATCGAAAACTTATACATAATTGATACAAGTTTTCTCATTAATCCTCCGTCTGCCATATATGTAGAACCAAGACCCGTTACATTGCAATAGTGTGGAATTTTTAAGGATTTACAAGCAAGTGAACCGTATATGTTTGGCTTAATTGTATATGTAATGACCTTATCAGGATTCACTTCTTTAATAAGTTTTTTGTAGCGTTTAAGAAGTGAAATATCCTTAACTGGGTTCATTCCTCTGCGTTCCATATCAGTAAGAATAACCTTGCTTCCGTAGGATTCAATTGTATCAATTTCCTTTTGTTCATCGGGGGGCATAGAAATAATAACTTCGTTTCCTAATTCAGCCAGTTTTTTAATAAGTTCCCTGCGAAAAATTCTCAATGTGTTGTAATGATTTGCAAGTATTAAAATTTTACTCACTCAAAACACCTTCTACCTTTTCAGTAATTCCTTCAGCGTTAATTCCAACCTGTTCTCTTAAATATGCCTGGCTTCCTACTTCAATACAATAAAAATCATTAATACCGATTCTATGAAGTTTTGCTTTATGCTCAAGTTCTGCCATAACTTCTGCAACTGCACTTCCAAATCCGCCTATTATGTTATGCTCTTCAACGGTAAATATATTATCAAATCTGCCGGCACAATCATTTATTACTTCTTTATCAATAGGCTTAACTGTGGGGAAGCTGTACTGCTCAACCCCAACACCTGCTTTTTCAAGCATATCACAGGCTAAAGATGTTTCTTCAAGAATTGCACCGGTTGAAAAAATTGCAACCTTTTTCGGCAATGTTTTTGCATCTCTTAATTTATATGCTTTGCCTATTTCAAATTCTTTAATATTATTAACTGTTTTCTCGCCGCCTCTGCCAAGTCTTAAATAACAAGTACCTTGTGTATCTGCTATTTTCTTTACTGCAAGAGCCGCTTCATTAGGGTCTCCTGGACATATAACAGTAACATCCGGTAACGCACGAAGTATTGCAATATCCTCAGTTGCATGATGACTCATTCCTAAAGAACCGTAAACATATCCTCCGCCAACGCAAATTATATTTACATTTGCATTATGGTAAGCACAATCGTTTCTGATTTGCTCCAAACAACGAAGTGTTGGAAAATTACCTATTGAATATGTAAATACTTTTTTTCCCTCAAGTGCAAGGCCTGCTGCTACACCGGTCATATTTTGTTCTGCAATTCCTGCATTTATAAATTGGTCAGGTAAAGTCTCCCAAAAACTTTTAAGAACACCAAACCCTAAATCACCGGTTATTAGTTCAATATTTTTATCTCTTTTTCCAAGTTCGATCAAAGTTCTTATTACTGTATCTCTCATCTGTCTTCAACCTCCCTTGTGTAATATGTAGGTCTATATGTTTCTGAAACGGTATGTCTGCAATTTTCAGGAGTCGCTTCTGTTTCTGGGCAACCGTTTGGTGTATATGGATCTGCAACTCCCTCAGGCTTATTTTTATGCAGTTCATTTACTGCACAGTTATATTCCCAACCTTCATGAGGAAATCTGTAATGCCATAAAATATCCATTTCCATAAACGAAATACCCTTACCTTTAACTGTATGTGCTATTACAACTGTGGGTTTATTTTCAGGGTTTGAGGTATCTTTAAGTGCATTTCTAAGTTCATCGTGATTATGACCGTCAACCTCAATTACATTCCAGCCAAATCCTGCCCAACGCTTAGCCATATCAACTTCAAGAGTATTATTGCAATAATCAAGGCTTTGCATGTGGTTATGGTCTACTATTGCTACAAGATTATCAAGTTTAAAATGATTTGCAAATTCTGCCGCTTCCCATACAGAACCTTCGTTACATTCACCGTCACCCATAACTACAAAGGAACGAAAGTTTTTATTATCCTGTTTAGCAGCTAATGCACGACCTGCTGCAACAGGAAGTCCGTGACCCAAAGAACCTGTTGAAAAATCTATCCCCGGTAAATGATGGGAAACATGTCCTGATAAACGGCTTCCGTTTGCATAATGTGTTTTAAGCTCGTCCACTTCAAAAAAACCGCTTTCGGCAATAGCTGCATAAACTGATGCACCTGCATGACCCTTACTGAGTATAAATCTGTCTCTGTCCTCCCAGTCCGGATTATCTTTATCAAATTTTAAAATATCTGAATAAAGCACGCCCATTATATCTGCAACAGATAAAATGGCACCTATATGACTTCCTCCTGAAAGGTGTGTCATTTCAATTCCGTGTCGGCGTATTAGCCAAGATAAATTTCTGCTATTTAAAATTTTTTTCCTATCCATAAATTCCCTCTAATCTTTTTACTGTACTTTTAATTGAAAGCTCACTCATTTTTCGCTTTTTTATTTAAAAAGGATATTATTTTTTCAGCAATTCTATTGTCAGTATTTACATCAATTTTTCTGGCAAACATATAGGGACTGTTAATTAAATCTTCAAAATCACTTTCTCTAAATACATAAGGTTTACCTCTGCCCCAATCTATGTATCTCTGAGAGCCCTCTTTTAAATCATCCATACAATAAATTTTTTTACGAAATTCTGAATTATATGCCATAGTCTGCATAACTAATTCGGTACAAGCAATAGTTTTTGAAAAAGTTTTTTCTATAAAACTTCTATTTTCTAACAAATACTTAACAAAATTATCAGTAATTGATACCCATTGCCATCCATCAATAATTTTTATATCTAAATCTCTTATACGATTAATTCTTACTAATCTTTGTAAATATTCAAGTAATCTATCGCAAATTTTTAACGTTTTATGTTTTCTAAAAGATTTTAGACTTGTAAATGGATGGTAAAATTTAACTCTGCGAACTGAATACCAAAATTCTTTGGGTACAATTCCTATAAATTCCTCATCTTTGCTATCAAAAAAGTTATGAATTTCATCTTGTGTTTTGAGAGGTAAATCCATTCCAGATAAAAGATGATAATAGTGATACCCCCCCCCCTTTTTTTGCCCTTCTCGTGCAGCTTGCATTAAATCCAGTTCTACATCAAACTCTGAATAATCTGCCCAGAGCACCTGTTTTCTGCCTATAAATGTGAGTTTTGAGTATTTAGTTGCATTTTTAAATTCTGATTCATTAAAATTCAAAGATTTCTTATCAATATGGACATAAATGTCATTCCTCTCATCATCCAATAAGTTAATTAACCTTTTTAAAAAATCAAAATTGTTATAGGCCATTATTAAATATGCATGTTTTTTCAACTAAAATCACCCCTGTTTTTATTTTATACTTCACGTAATATCACTTACATAACCTACGCTATTAGTCTGTATATAAAAAAATGCTAAACACATAACCGTGGTTATTACAATTACAAAATTCTTTTGTTTATCAGTAAAATATTTTTTTAGCAAATAAGATATTAGTATTAAATTATAAACTTCACAATAAATAGGCAGGCTTCATATTAGTATTTCACTTGAAAACATACCCACTAAATACAATGCTGCAATAACTAAAGACATATTTATATGCAACAAATCAGATTTTCTATCATACTCTCTATTTTCAGGTAATAAAACAGAAGTTTCATATTTTTTCTGCCTATTTTATAATTTACATTTAAAATATATTACTTTAATCCCCAGATAAAATTACAGCATACAAATACTATTTTTTCATTATCTATTCACCCATACTTTGTTTTTTATCTATGTAATTATATATTTTATCAATTATTTTAGAATCAATATCGGGATCAAATTTACGAGCAAAAATTGATTCATCAGCGTTAATAATTCTATCAAAGTCATTTTCTTTAAATACAGATGGTTTCCCATTTATAAAATTAATATATCTAAGGGAACCCTTTGCTTTAGTCTCTAAATTATATACTTTTTTAAAAAAGTCAGAATTATAAAGCATTGTTTGCATAATCATTTCATCGCTCGCGATTGTTTTACTAAATGTTTTTTTAATAAAATCTCTTTTACTTAATACATATTTTGCAAAATTATCAGTTATAGTAAACCAATTCCATCCATCAATAATTTTAATGTCTGTGTTTTTTAAACGATTAACTTTAAAAAGTCTTTGTATATATTCAAGTGCTAAATCTAAAATCTTTAATTCCTTATGTTTTCTGTAATATTTATTATGAGTAAACGGATGATAATACTTTACTCTACGTAAAGAATACCATATTTCTTGAGGAAATATTCCAATAAATTCATAATCCTTGTTATCAAGAAATTCATGAATTTGATTTTGTGTTTTTATAGGTAAATCGTTTCCGCTTATTAGGTGGTAATACTTATACCCCCCCCACACGCACTTACAGCTTCTTGCAATAAACATAACTCTGCGTTAGTTTGAGAATAATCAGCCCAATAAACTTCCGTTCTGGGAATAAATACAATATTGGATTTCGTAACACAATCGTTAAAATCAGACACTTTAAAACTTTTAGATTTTGCATCTATGTGAACAAATATATCATTTCTTTCGTCATCAATTAAATGAATTAATTTTTTTAATAAGTTAAAATGATTAAAAGCCATTATTAAATATGCATGTTTTTTCATTAAGTTTCACCTATTTTAATATACATATCCTGTTATATTACTAATATAACCCAAACCATTTATCTGAATATAAAAGAAAATGAAAAACAACAATGTCGCTATAAACATTACTAAATTTTGTTGTTTTTCAGGGAAACATTTCTTTAGCATCAACGGTATTAATATTAAGTTATATACCTCACAATAAATAGGCAATCTTCCTATAAGTATTCCGCTTGAAAACATACCCACTAAATACAATGCTGCAGTAACTAAAGACATATTTACACAAATATTTATATAAGGGTCATTATCATTTTCTTTCATTAAAGTTTCTTGATAAATATATGCCGTTATAGGGAAAACTGCATAAAAAGCAACCCTTATGGGATTAACTCCATTGTCAACCTGCATTTGCTGGCTTACTCCACTATAATTAGTATCTTGTAATATATTATCTACACCTTCAAAAAACGGTTCTGCAAATATACAAATTAAAATAATTGCACTAAGAAACAAGAAAATTCTTCCGCTCCAGGGTTTACATCTTACTACAAAATATATAGGGATCATCAGCAAACAAGTTGTATGAACTGTAGAAAACAATATTACAGCTAAAATAAAAGGAATCAACTTTCCTCTTTTGATCCAGTCAGATAATGCAAACAATGCAGATACTGTAATAAACTGCCTCATGCCGTTCATCATCCATGTAAAAGTGAGCAAAGCAATAAATAAAAATGAGCTATAAAAGAAATTACATGAATGCTTTCTCAAAGCAAACATTATACAGAGGCCGCTAAAAGCAGCAATAGTCATTAGCCAACATTGATAATCTTGAGAAATAAATGATTTAAAAAAAACATTAAAAACATTAAATCCCGGAGCCTTACCATTCCAGTCAATGGATTCCCATGCAGATTGAAAATTATCAGAAATATCATTAAAAGACTGTATATACTGTGAAGTATCCGCAATATAAGTTCTCATGCCTATCCAAAAAATAAAGTAACCAAAAGTTATAAGGCAAAAAATTAGCGGGATCTTATCAAACATTTCATTTAATTTCTCATCACTGGCATAAGGAGCATAAACAAGCGATTTAATTTTTCTGCCCACAGTAAATCTATAAAACAAATAAACTACTAACGGGCATATTAACATTGAATAATATATAATCAACTAAAACGCACCTACTTGATCATCAGAAACTTTTAATAATTCTGAAATTTGCTCATTCGTAAGATTCCAACCTATTGCTTCAATATTAGACAAAAGCTGCGATGGCCTTTTAATTCCAACTAAAACTACTGATTCTTTTATATAATCAAGAATAAATCTTATTGCAATTGCAGGAAGAGATTTCAAATTTTCTAAAGAAATTTTTTTCATTACTTCTACAATTTGTAAATTCTGTTTGAATTTTTCACCGTGAAAATTTACATATATTTCTCTTGAACGCCTGTCATTAGAATCAAATTTAGTATTAATATCATATTTTCCTGTAAGAACGCCTTGACCGAGACTTCCCCATGTAAACGGAGTTAAAGCTAACTCTTTTGAAAGAGTAAACATATCTTTTTCATTTTTTCTGCAAGCAAGGCTGTATTCATCCTGAAAACTTACAAATTTTCCTTTTTGAGCTTTTAATTCTTCAATATCTTCATTATGAATATTGGATAATCCAAAATATCTAATATAGCCTTTATTTTTAAGATTTTCAAGAGTTTCAATTACATCAGAAATTGGTGTTTTTCCGTCACGGTAATGAACTTGGTACAAATCAATATAATCTGTATTAAGTCTTTTTAAACTACCTTTAAGTGCCTTTTCTATATATTCAGGACTATTGTCATAAATCGTTTGTCCGTTTGATGTACAAACACCGAATTTCGTTGCAATAACTGCTTTATTTCTTTTTCCTTTAAGCGCTTTCCCCAATGTAATTTCTGATTGACCCAAACCGTAAACATCTGCTGTATCAAAGAAATTAACACCGTTTTCCAATGCAGAATGAACTGCATCAATCAACTCTTGTTCAAGAATATTTCCGCCCCAACCGTATCCGCCCATTGGACATCCGCCCATACAGATACGAGAAACCTGCAAATCTGAATTTTTTAATTTAATATATTCCATTTTATCCCTTTTTTCTAAAAATAAATGACAACGCTTTTTTTACAACACTCCATACAGTATTAAAAAATAGGGTTACATCTGTTTTAAAGGAAACTGTTGCCGCATATTTTATTCTTAATTGATTTTTCTTTTTTAATACATATTTTTCATACATTTCGTCGGCATTTTCTCCTCCGACAATTTCATCTAAATTTATAAATTCAATGGAACTATAATCGGTTATTCCCGGACGAACCTGAAATATGTATTTTTCATCGCCTTCATATAAATTTGTATATCTCAAAAGTTCGGGTCTGGGTCCGATAAAGCTCATATCACCTTTAATAATATTCAAAAGATTAGCAATTTCATCAAGCTTTGTTTTTCTGAGGAAATTACCCACTTTAGTTATCCTGCTGTCATTAAGAGCAGTAGTACCCCCGCCTATTTTATCTGCGTTTTGTACCATAGTACGGAATTTACATATTTTAAAAGTTTTCCCTTTATATCCGCCGCGTTCTGCTCTGTAAAAAACAGGAAAACCAGTTTCAACTACAATAGCAACAGAAATAATTAAATAAATCGGACATAAAATAATAAAGCAAATAATAGCCAAAACAAAATCAATAACTCTTTTTATATATCTGTTATAGATTCCATTATATGCAGTAATATTTCTGTCAGTATTAATTTCAGAAACATTCTCAATATTTCTTACTTTTTCTATGTACATAAAATTACCCCGAATTTTTTATTCATATTTAGCAGTATTATAACACATATATAAATATTAAGCAATAATTATAAATACATTTTTGTCGAAAAATCGTGGTATTTTAATATACTACAATTTTCTTGAAATTTTTTCAAATTATGTATATTATAAAATAAATAAAAGGAGAAATTAATATGAAAAAAAGTATATTTTTTATAAGTAATAAAAAAATTCTAATATTTTTTGTAATTTTATTTACTCTGATTATTGCTCTCATTTGCAATATAATTTATTGTTATAATACTATAAATGTAAATTATTACAATATTAATACTCAAAAACTTAAAACGAACCTGAGGATTGCGGTAATTTCAGACCTACATATAAAAGATTACGGAAACAACAATGAAAAACTGGTAGAAATAATAAAAGGCGAAACTCCTGATATTATAGCTGTACTGGGAGATTTCACCATAAAAGATTCAAAAAACTATGATGTTGTGCTTAATCTTATGCCGCATCTTGTAAGCATAGCCCCGACCTACTATGTATTGGGGAACCACGAACTTCCGTTAATTGATACAACCGATTTCGTAAATGATATTAAAAGCACCGGAGTTTATATGTTAATTAACGAAAGTATATACTTTGAAAAGGACGGAGAAGAAATCATCATAGGAGGTATTAAACAATACCCATATTATGATTTTGAGAGTCCGGACTTTGAAAATGATGAGAGATATTTTCTTGATGATTTTATAAAAAAAGAAGAAAAAAATTTTGGCATTTTGCTATGCCATTATCCTGAATATTTCATGTGGAAATTTAAAGAATTTAACATTGATCTAATGCTATGCGGACATACCCACGGCGGACTTATCAGAATTCCGTTTATCGGTGGATTTATTGCACCTGAACAAGGTTTATTCCCCAAATATGATATGGGCTATTTTGAATCTGATACAGCAAAAATGATTGTAACATCGGGACTTTCTACGTCAAATATAATCCCCCGAATTAACAATCCGGGGGAAGTATGTATTGTAGATATAAACAAGTAGTTAGCCTAAAACCTTTTTTGCCGTATCTACGCTTTCTTTAGCGTCTTTGCAATAATAATCTGCGCCGATTTTCATAGCGTAATCTTTAGTTAAAACTGCGCCTCCTACAAACACAATGCACTTGCTTGAACCGTCGGGATTTTGAAGTTCCTTTGTATTCCTTACGAGAGTAATGGTATCTTCCATACTTTTTAATGTTGTTGTCATTAAAGCAGACAAACCTATCATTTTGATATCATGCTTAATCGCAGTATCAACAATAAGCTGAGGATCAACATCTCTGCCTAAATCAAAAACAGTGTATCCATAATTATCAAGTAATACTTTTACTATATTTTTACCTATATCGTGAATATCACCTTTTACTGTTGCCAATATAATTTTACCTTTGCTTACAGCAATATTATTTTCTGCTGTAAGCTTTTTCTTTATAACATCAAAGCAAGCCTGTGCAGTATTGGCACTCTGAATAAGCTGTGGCAGAAAGATCTTTCCTTTTTCAAAATCTTCGCCTACCTTATCAAGTGCCGGAATAAGTTTATCATTTATTATATCCATGGCATCAATATTCTGCAAGAGTTCCTCTGTTGCCTTTGCACCCTCTTCTTTAAGACCGTTTATAACAGCGTAATTAATGTCATGATCAGATATATTATCAATGTTTTTGTTCGGTGTAAACTCATTGTAGCTTTCAATAAAGCTCCTTGAATTTTCGTCAATATTCGCAAGCACTTTGTATGCTTTTACAGCACCTGTCATTGACTCTATGTTAGGATTGATTATAGGTAAGTCAAGACCCTCCTGCAACGCCATTGTTAAAAATGTACTGTTTACAAGTTCTCTGTTTGGAAGCCCAAATGATATATTTGAAACCCCTAGAACGGTTCTGCATCCAATCTCCGTTTTTACTCTGTGCAGAGCTTTCAATGTCTGCATAACGCCTTCTTGTTCGGCAGAAGCTGTTAGAGTTAAACAATCAATAAAAATATCTTCTCTTCCTATTCCATACTGCTCTGCTCGCTCAACAATTCTTTTTGCTATATCAAATCTTCCCTGTGCAGTCTTTGGAATTCCGTTTTCATCAAGAGTTAATCCTACAACTGACGCACCGTATTTTTTTGCAAGAGGTAAAATACTTTCCAGACTTTTTTCTTCTCCGTTTACAGAATTTATAATAGCCTTTCCGTTATAGATCCTAAGTCCTGCTTCAATAACATCCGGCTTTGTTGAATCTATCTGCAACGGCACATCAACAACAGACTGAAGTGCTTTAACTGTGCGTACCATCATAGCCTTTTCATCTATTTCAGGAAGTCCTACATTTACATCAAGAATATTTGCACCGCCCTGAACCTGTGACACAGCCTGATTTAAAATATAGTTCATATCATTATTTTTAAGGGCTTCCTTAAAAAGCTTTTTGCCCGTGGGGTTAATTCTTTCGCCTATAATTCTGGGCTGATCAATTAAAACTGTGGTACTTGCACTGCAAATAACGGATTTTTTTTCATTTACTATTCTTTTAAATTTTTCTTTTTTCAATTCAGAGGAAAGCTCTTTAATATATTCTGGAGTCGTACCACAGCAACCTCCTGTAAATTTAACTCCGAACTCAAGCATTTTTATTATGCTTTTTGTGAAATCTTTTGGTACAACGTCATAAGTATTGCTGTTAGGGTCAGGCAGACCTGCATTTGGTTTTACAACAATAGGAAGGTTTGTCCAAAAAGACATTTCCTCCACAATAGGCAAAAGTTCTTCAGGACCTAAAGAACAATTCACCCCTATTGCATCAACCCCTAATCCCGATAATGTAATCGCCATAGATGAAACACAAACTCCGGTAAAGGTACGCTTGTTTTCCTCAAATGTCATTGTACAAATTATTGGTTTATCTGAATTCTCTTTTGCCGCAAGAACTGCCGCTTTGATCTCAAGCAAATCGGTCATTGTTTCAAAAACGATTATGTCTGCATCTTTTCCTGCAACAATTTGTTCCTTAAAAATATTATAAGCCTCTTCAAAACTTAAAGAACCAGTAGGTTCTAAAAGCTGACCCACCGGACCTATATCAAGAGCTACTAAAGTATCGGTATTTTCCGCTGCCTTTTTAGCCGCTTTAACAGCTGAAGAAATAATATCATTTACCGTATAACCGCTGTTTTTAAGCTTATAGCTATTTGCACCAAATGTATTTGTATAGATAATATCAGAACCTGCATTTATATATTGTTTATGTATATCGGTAATCTGCTCATTGTGAGTAACGCAGAGAATTTCCGGCATTTCTCCTAAGGGAAGACCTGCTTTTTGAAGCATTGTTCCCATAGCACCGTCAAGCATTATAAATTCTTTTTCTAATAACAAACTTTTAAAATCCACAATGAGAACCTGCCTTTCTATAACGGCAACTGCCTTTTAAAGAGCACACTGCACATCCTCTTTTTCTTTGTTCTATCTCCTTATCTGATATCCCCACAACCGCTGTAACAGATTTTGTAGGTGTAAGCAAAAAATTATCATTTGTACAAAGTCCGATTTTTCGCGGTGCGTCTAAAATATTCAAAAACTGTTTTTGCAAGCTGATAGGAAAATCACCGTATCCCGGACTAAAACGAAATGTTAAATATTTTTTCGTATATTTTTCTGCAATCATTTCATCGACCGAACAGCATACCTGTTCAATTGCAACACTTGCAAAGCTGTCAAGAACAACCGCTTTTGCCATATCCAAAAGTTGGGTTTTTCTTATTAAATTATCTATTCTGTTTCCAAGAGTTGCACACATAATAACGGCTTTATTACATCCCTGCAAATGGTTTTTAATATCATTACCTTCAAAAAGCTCCTCTATATTTGCAGGAACTTCTTTATACAAATATTTCGGATCTGCATTTTTTAAAACTTCCTGTTCACAAATATCCAGCAATTTTTCCATTTTGCTGTTCATCTCAACTTTTGCATCACCTAAATATCTTATACATTCATGCCTGTTTAAAGAAGATAGTTTTATCATAATAAATTATTTATTGCTCCCTTTATTTTTTCTGCTACAAAAGGATTATTCATTGTATAAAGATGTATTCCGTCAACATCATTTGCAATTAAATCTACTATCTGCTCAATTGCATAAGCAATACCTGCATCACGAAGTGCCTCGGGATTATTCTCATATTTCTGCATGATTTTTGAAAATTTTGCAGGAAGACTTGCTCCGCACATTGATACCATTCTCTCAATTTGTTTTTTGTTTGTAACCGGCATAATACCTGCTTCAATCGGAACATTAATACCTGCAATCCTTGTGCTTTCATAAAACTTGTAAAAAGCACTGTTATCAAAAAACAACTGTGTAATTAAAAATTCCGCACCGTTTTCCACCTTTTTCTTTAAGTTTATAATATCTTCTATCTGATTTTTTGCATCAACATGAACTTCCGGATAACAAGCTCCTGCAAGATTAAAGTTTCCCTTTGTTTTTATGTATTTGCAAAGCTCACTTGCATATTTAAAATCTGTTTTAGGCTCAATATCGTTAATTATATCTCCCCTTAATGCAAGAATATTATCTATATTTTCCTTCTGAAAATCCGCTAATACTTTATCTATATCTTCCTTGTTGCTGTTAATACAGGTTAAGTGAGCCAAAGCTTCAATATTGTATTCATTTTTAATTTTTGACGCAATCTCCAAGGTTTTGCCGGGATTACTTCCCCCTGCACCGTATGTAATACTGAAATAATCCGGAGACAGCTCCTTCATTTTCTCAAGCGCATTCAAAATTGTTTCTACCGGAGAGGTTTTCTTCGGAGGAAAAACCTCAAAAGAAAAAATTGTTTTACCTTGTTTAAATTTATCTGCAATACGCATTTATTCACGCCTCCGAATATAGTTTTATTTTAAAAAGTATGAAATAAACAAACCGTCATATTTTAAAATCTAAATAATGGACAATTCATTTTTATTGTATCATATTAAAAAGCTTTTAACAAGTTTAAGTGAATTTTTATAAAGATTTTTAATTACATGAAATATTGAGTTTTTAGCAAAACAAAAATTATCCGATGGACTGCACTTATACGAACAGACAGTTTTATTTAAAAATGCTTTTTTGTGTGACTGTTTCCGGCAGTTTTCTATAAAGCAAAAACAAGCGACAGCTTGATTTGCTATCGCTTGCTTATATCTAATTTTCTTTTTTCGGGTTTACCCCAACTATTGACATAGAGCCAAAATATTTATAATTTATTGTTTTATTAAGTATTGTAATTTATTTAAAAAATTATGATACAAACTGTCTTTTTATTTATGTATTATCTATGTATGTTCCAACAAGACTTCCTTGGGCTCCTAATTTTGCGCAGTACAACTGTATAAATGTTGCATCCTTTACATTAACGCCATCACTGTTATCAACATTGGAGGATAATAATTGCTTTTCATTCAGAGTACCCAATCCGGCTACATAAAGCTGAATTAATGTAGCATCTTTAACATTTATGTGTTTGTCAAGATCTACATCACCTAATAAAATTTTATCTGTTACAGGAGGCTCTGATGTTACCGGCTCCGATGTTACCGGCTCCGATGTTACCGGCTCTGATGTTACAGGCTCTGATGTTACCGGCTCTGATGTTACAGGCTCCGATGTTACAGGTACATTATGATCATCTGAAATTTTTACGGTTTTATAATTTGTTACTTTTCTATTTGGATTATCTACTACGGAAATATAAAGATATCCGTCTGAATCTAATTTTAAACCGTAAATATAACCTTTAGCTGCCTGCTCTGTATTTATTGTATATTCAAGCTTTTGGTCTGTTCCGTCTAATTTAACTGAATAAATATTTTCCGGTGTATTGTAATATAATCTTTCTTTATCTGTTGCAAGATATGAGAAATTATTGTTCCAAAATGATGTATGAGAACTATTTACATACCATCTGTCAGTCATTTTCAAAATTGAAGTTTTATGATTACCATCATATTTAATTATATTTCCAATATCTTCTGATTGGTTACTGATATAATAAAAATTTCCATTAATATACGGAATGATTGTTTTTATATCATTCCAAAAATAGCCGTCATATAATGTGCTTTCGGCTTTATACTCAGAATCCCAATTATAATGTTTATTTTGGGTAGTATCATTTAACATTTTTTTGTCGCTTTTTAAAAAATATGTATGATAAGCCTGACCTAATTTATCGTATGTAGGGTCGTCCCAAGTTACATCAACATGATAATATTTACCGTCAATTTGTACCATTGACCAAGCATGGTTCATATCATAACTTGATATGAAATGAGAATTGATCCCAAATTTTGAAAGCATATAATTATACGCAAGTGTATATCCCTGACACACAGCTTTTTTATCAACTAAAGCACCATAGGCTGTATAAATATCAATATTTTCACTTTCGTTATCGGCAACTTCATCTAAAGCATATTCACAATTTATAATTAAATTATCATGAATAGTAAGAGCTTTTAATTCATCTTTCCAGTTATTATCTATACCGGAAATAAGTTTTTCTATGTTTTCCTCCAATATTGCTGATTTTTCCGCAGTTTCCTGAACATTATAAATATAAGTGGGAACGAGAGCCAAAACTTTATTTCCCGATGCACTGTATCTGATACTTGTAGGATTGACAAAAAACAGTTGAGGATTTTCATAGACAACTGTTGTAAACAAATCAGAAATTTCAAGAGTACTTATGTCATAATCAGTTATGTAAATATATTCTTCATGATCAGATATCTCTTGAGCAATATAATTACAAAGTGATTCATCAAAATTTGTTTTACTTGAAGTAAATTTATTTGGATCAATGTTTACAGTGGTCAAGTTGTAATTCACATCAGTCGCAAAAGTATTTAATCCGCATACACAAACTGATAAAACAACTATTGCAATTATCAAACTGACTGTTTTTACTAAACTTTTTTTCTTATTAGTTTTAATCATACTTCCATCACCCTTAAAAAATAATTACATATATATTATAACATTTTTTAACGAATAGTCAATATTTGTTAAAAAAAATATATCTATATTCAACAAAAAATCAAACATTATAACACTATAATAATTTTATCTTCAGCTTATCTTAGATAACAAAACCATGATTATTTATTAAAAATTAAACTTTGTGCTTTTTTATTTATCCTTATGTATAATATAATTCATTAACAGCTTTTAAATATTTAGAAAAGTCTTCTACTGCATTATTTGGTTCAAGAAGTTTAACCTTTGTTCCCAATGCAAAAAGCCAACCGAAGAATTGCGGACTTAATACAACTTTTACGGTTACACAAAATGTTTCTTCGCTTTCTTTTGACACAAAAATATTTTTGCCAAACCTGTCAACAATTACACCGATGAGAGAATTATCTACTGACAGCTTAACGGAAGTTTCTTTTCCGCCAAACATTGAGAAAACCGATTTTGTATAAGACGCAACATCAAATTTTTCAAAAGAATTTTGCCCCTCCCGTTCTTCGTTTATAATTACTATATCCTGCATTTTATCAACACGGTAATGCTTTAATTTTTCTGATTCTTTTTCATAAGCAATAAGGTAATAATACTCGTCATCCCAACTTAACGCCCATGGAGATACCTTATACAACTTGCCGTCTCTTCTATGCTGCTTTTTTATTTTTTCTACACCATTATAATCAAGTACCCATTTGTTATATATAAATGTAATTTGCTTTCCTAAAGACAATGCATTGTGTAATGTATCTACATTATAGTAAATTTTTTCATTTAGGGTTTTTACCCTGTTTGTCACAAAAACCTGTCTTTGCAAAAGTTTTGCATCATTCACAGAACACAGTTTTTCCAGTTTGCCTATCAGTTCCATACTCTTTTTGGATGTTATAAACTTTGAACTTTGGATTGCATCTACCAACAGTTTAAGTTCCGGCATTTGAAAATCTCTTATACCTATATAATAACCTGTTGAAATTGTCTTTTCCTTACAAATATCAAGACCAAATTTTGAAAGTGTTTCAAGGTCGCTGTATATACTTTTTCTTTCAGAGGAAATTCCCTGTTTGGAAAGTTCTTCTATTATTTCATTTACTGTAATTTTATGATTTTCATCAGTTTTTTCCAAAAGAATTTTTGCTATATAAAGTATTTTTTCTTTTTGTCTTGAAGTTCTTGCCATAATAAAAAACCTTTCATTATAATTTTATGCTATTATTGTTGCCATAGAAATTATCAGCGGCATTGTAACAATTGAAATTAATGTTGTTGCAGAAACTATCCCAACCGATAATTTAACATCAGATTTAAATTTTGTTGCAAACATTGTTGTAGTTGCCGCAACAGGTGCAGCTGAAGCAATAGTACAGGCAACAAGAATATCTCCTCTTACGCCAAACATATACATAACAGCAAGCGCCGCTAAAGGAATAAGCACAAGTCTCATTCCAATTGAAATGTATGCCCATTTATCCTTGAAAATTTCTTTTAAATTAGATTGTGACAAATGATAACCGATAATAAGCATGGGAACCGGAGTATTAAGATTTGCAAGGTATTCAACGGGAGTTGAAATAATATTCGGCAGAGTAATTGAAAGTAAGAACAAAATAAGGCCAATTACAACACCAATAATGCCGGGATTTAATGCAAGCTTTCTTACTGAAAGATCTTTTTTATTTCCACTCATTGAATAAAGACCGTATGTCCATATAATAATATTAAAAACAGCTACAAATACAGAACCGTAGAATACACCGTCAGAACCTAAAATTGCAGACTGCAAAGGCAGTGACATAAATCCACAGTTAGAAAAAACCGTACCAAATTTAAGAACCTTATTTCTTGAAACATTTTTGTCTCTGAAAACAAGGTTGCAAATAACAATTGAGCCGATAATTACAGATGCAGAACACAAAGCAGTAATACCTAAATTTAAGAGCATTGTGGCATCAAATTTTCTTTGAAAAGCGTTAATCATAACACAGGGTGTAACAATATATAAAACAATATCGGTCAATTTTGAGGACGCATTATCGTTTAAAAACTTTGACTTACCGCAAATAAAACCAATACCGATAAGAATAAATAAAATTATTACTTGTCCTGAAACCATCAAGAAATTTTCTATCATAAAATAATTCAGCACTCTTTTCTTGTACAATTTGTCAGTATTATTATATCACGGACATATATAAATACAATGTTTTGATAAAAAACATTTAATTTTGTTGATAAGTGTATCTAAAAAAATCCGATTTTTTCTAAAAATTTATACGAAAAGCTGAAAATTACTCACTTTATTGACTTTTTAAATGTATAAATGTATAATTATACTTGTAAAGATAGGTCAGGTTAGTTTACTTATTTTATTATATTTAATTCTTGAAGAATTAGAAAGAGGGAAATAAACATGCCAACAACAAAGAAACCGGCTGCAGCTAAAACAGAAGATACAAAAACAACTGCTAAAGCTGCAACAGCTAAAAAAGAAGAAAAGAAAACAACTGCTAAAGCTGCAGCAAAAAAGACAACTGCAGTAAAAACAGCTGAAAAGAAACCTGCAGCAAAAACAGCTGCTAAAAAACCTGCTGTAAAGAAAACTGCTCCTAAAAAGGCAACAGAAAATGTTGAAGTTTTCGTTGAGTTCGGCGGAGTACAGGTTGCTGTTGAAGAAGTAGTAAACAATGTAAAAGCTACTTACGGTAAAGAGGCTAAAGACATTAAGGTTTATGTAAAACCTGATGAAAGCAAAGCTTATTATGTAGCAGACGGCGTTGAAGGCGAAATGGATGTTTATTTCTGCTAATTAGCTAATTTTTATTGCTTTTAATATTTTAAGACAGAGTTAGTGTAACTCTGTCTTTTTATTTTTAATAATTTTTCAAATTCACAAAAACAATTGTATTGTTCAGCGGGATTAAATACCCTTATATGAGCTAAATTTATTATAATTATACATTTATTAATGATAAAATATTTGAAATAAAGATTATAAATAACATTTTATTATATTTAATTATGAAATTATAAAAATATTTTCGGTTAAATACACCTTTGATAAATTTATCAAAGGTTCTTTTTGTTTATTTAATAAGTTATTGGCATATTATATATAGAGAGAATAGAGAGAATATATATAGAAAAAAGCATCCGGTGGGCTGCACAATCCGGGCAGACAATACCATATATAAACACCCTTTTCTGACAGACTGTTTTTAGTAGTTTTTTGTAAATAAAAAATAAGCCACAAACAACCTATTGACAAATACCCTTATGGGGTATATAATTTTCATATACCCCATAAGGGTAAACTTTATATAAATGAGGCTATGAGATGGAGAAAGAATGTTGTTTTAAAAAAACAAAAGAACGCTCTGAAAAGGAATATAAAAGCTTAATTAACCGACTTAACCGCATCGAGGGACAAATTCGAGGGATCAAAGGAATGGTTGAAAGAAATGCATACTGTACTGATATATTGATTCAGGTTGCGGCAGCAAATGCTGCGCTTAATGCCTTTAATAAAGAACTTCTTGCAAATCACATTAAAACTTGTGTTGCAGATGATATAAGAAGCGGTAAAGACGAAACTGTTGACGAATTAGTTGCAACACTACAAAAGCTGATGAAATAGAGGATCAATATGAAACAATTTAATGTTACCGGCATGAGCTGTGCCGCATGCAGTACAAGGGTTGAAAAAGCAGTTTTAAAAGTATCGGGCGTTACATCCTGCTCTGTAAGTCTTTTGACAAACTCAATGGGTGTTGAGGGTACTGCAACCGCAGAAGAGATTATTTCCGCCGTTAAAAATGCAGGATACGGTGCGTCTGTAAAAAGTCAAAACTCTGATAACATTTCATCCGCAAACTCAGACGATAAATTTTTAAAGGATACAGAAACCCCTAAACTAAAAAAAAGATTATTTGCTTCGTTAATATTTTTAGTCATGCTTATGTATATCTCAATGGGACATACAATGTGGGGATTTCCGCTTCCTGAATTTATTGCTGAAAACCATATTGCCATGGGGCTAATTCAGCTGCTTTTAACCGGTGTAGTCATGGTTATAAACCAAAAATTTTTTATAAGCGGATTTAAAGGTTTGATACACCGCTCGCCAAATATGGATACACTTGTTGCATTAGGTTCAGGGGCAGCATTTATATACAGCACCTACGCTCTGTTTGCTATGACTGACGCACAGCTTAACGGAAACGTACAGCAAGTTATGATGTTTATGCACGAGTTTTACTTTGAGTCTGCCGCTATGATTCTAACTTTAATAACAGTCGGCAAAATGCTTGAAGCTAAATCAAAAGGCAAAACAACTGATGCACTGAAAAGTCTAATGAAACTTGCGCCTAAAAGGGCAACCGTTTTAATTGATAATATTGAAACAGAAGTTTCAATTGAACAGGTTAAAAAAGGAGATATTTTTGTTGTACGCCCGGGAGAAAACATACCTGTTGACGGAATTATTATTGAAGGAAACAGTGCAGTTAATGAGTCTGCTTTAACAGGAGAAAGCATACCGGTTGACAAAGAAAAGGGCGATTTGGTATCTGCTGCAACAATAAACCAATCGGGATTTATCAAATGCGAGGCTGCAAGAGTAGGTGAAGATACCACCCTTTCTCAAATTATAAAAATGGTCAGCGATGCTGCCGCAACTAAAGCACCTATTGCAAAAGCGGCAGATAAAGTATCAGGAATATTTGTACCTGCAATTATTATAATTTCAATTATTACAGCAATAATCTGGTTACTTTTAGGAGAAAGCATAGGTTTTTCACTTGCAAGGGCAATTACGGTATTGGTTATCAGCTGTCCCTGTGCATTGGGACTTGCAACCCCTGTTGCAATTATGGTAGGTAACGGAATAGGAGCTAAAAACGGTATATTATTTAAAACTGCATCTTCTCTTGAAGAAACAGGCAAAACACAAATTGCAGTACTGGATAAAACCGGAACCATTACAAGCGGAGAACCAAAGGTTACAGATATTATTCCTTTTGAAATATCAGAAAATGCTCTGCTTAAAACTGCCTTTTCACTTGAAAACAAAAGTGAACACCCTCTTGCAAAAGCAATAATTTTAAAAGCAAAAGAAAAAAATATAAATTTTTTTGAAGTCACAGATTTTAAAGCTATGGCAGGAAACGGACTTACTGCACAGCAAAATGGAAGTACACTTTTCGGCGGAAGCAAAAAATTTATAAGCACCGTAACAGAAATACCCTCTGAAATAAGTTCTGTTGCTGAAAAGTTATCCGACGAAGGCAAAACTCCTCTGTTTTTTGCAAAAGACAATACATTATTAGGAATAATTGCTGTTGCCGATACAATTAAGGAGGACAGTCCAAAGGCTATTAAAGAATTACAGAGTATGGGAATATCTGTTGTTATGCTTACAGGTGATAATCAAAAAACAGCAAATGCAATAGGAAAGCAGGCAGGTGTTGATAAAGTTATAGCCGGAGTACTTCCCGACGGTAAAGAAAATACAATTAAAGCTTTAAAGAAACAAGGCAAGGTAATAATGGTGGGAGACGGAATTAATGACGCTCCTGCTCTAACCAGAGCAGATATAGGAATAGCTATCGGCGCAGGAACAGATATCGCCATAGACGCCGCAGACGTTGTGCTTATGAAAAGCAAATTAAGCGATGTTCCTGCGGCAATAAGGTTAAGTCGTGCCACTCTTCGAAATATTTACGAAAATCTGTTTTGGGCATTTATTTATAATGTCATAGGCATTCCTCTAGCGGCAGGTGTGTTTACTAATATTTTCGGTTGGTCATTAAACCCTATGTTTGCCGCCGCAGCCATGAGCCTTTCAAGCTTCTGCGTTGTAACCAATGCTTTAAGACTTAATTTTTTTAATATAAGAGACCCTAAAAAATTTAGAAAATCAAATAAAATAAATATTAAAGTAAAGGAGACTTTAACCATGGAAAAAACAATAAAAATTGAAGGAATGATGTGTCCCCATTGTGAGGCAACAATAAAAAAATGTTTGGAGGAATTAAGTGAAGTAGACACCGCTTTGGTAAGCCACAAAAACGGTACGGCAGTATTAACTTTAAATGCCGATATTTCAGACGAAACTCTAAAAAAAGCCATTGAAGAAAATGGATATAAAGTAATAGAGTAAATTAAAAATTTTAACTGAATAAACGCAATAAACTTATGCTAAAATCCGAACTTATTTCTTTCTGATTCAAGTTCGGATTTTTTATATATTTGAATATAATAAAAAAATAAACTTTAATTTTACAAACTTTAATATTAATGTTTATATAACTTAAAACAAAAGTGATGTTTTTTCTCTTATTTACAACTATACAGCGTAAACGGTAAATTACAAAGCGTAAATAGGGATTGAAACGGAGATTAAAATTTTATATAATTATTGTATATAACTATCATATTAAAAGTAAGTAGGAATAATAATGTTAATTTTTCGTCAAATATGCGGCTTTTTAGTGCAAATTCTTCCGTGTGCATTTTTATGTATGTATCCGTTTTATAACAATTTGAAAATAAATAAACAAAATTCAAATTTTATTATAAGCTCAATACTTATACTTATGGTTTCCTTATTTACTTTTGTAGGTGTTCATTCACTTCCAAGTGAAATTGAGCCTTACCGATATTTAATGCAAGATGTTATTTTTTATATAACTTTGCTCTTTTTGCTTTTGTTCTATATTTTTGTTATAAAAGTTACCATATACAAAAAACTTTTTGTGTTCTTTATTGTAATGAATTACGGATTTTTAATTGGCATGTGCCAAAATCTGTTTTTTGTATCTTCAGTAGACGGATATATGTATCCAACCGATGAGCTTTTAATCCGTATATGCATAAATACTGTATTGTTTGTTCCTATGCTTTTTCTTATTAAGAAAATCAAAAAAGCTTTGCAAAGTTTAATGGATGATAAACAATGGAAGCATTTGTGGATCGTACCGGCAATATTTATTTTTGTTGTCAGTTTATGTTACGAACTGCCTTCTCATTTAAATATAGTAAATTATGAACGCATAAGTGAAATTTTTATGATTGTTATAATAATTTATTCTCTAATTATTTATATCTGGATTTTTTCGATTATTGAAAGCAACAGAAAACAATCCGAAGAAAAATTACACCTTCAAATGACTGTTGATAACTACCGTCAAATTTCAGAAAATGCAGAACAAATAAAAAAATGCGTCATGAAATAAAACATCACCTTAACGCTGTTGCTTTATATATAAAGCAACGAAAATATCAGGAAGCTGAAAATTATATAAATTCAGTAACTGAATCCATAAATGACTTGACAATTATAAATTATACCCCTAACCCACTGATAAACTCTATTCTTACAGAATATAAAATCAAAGCTAAAAAACTTGAAATAAAAGTAAATTATGATATAGTTGTTCCCGAACATATAAATATGGAAGATACTGACATCTGCCGTCTTATAACTAATATATTTGATAATGCCCTTGAAGCATGTACTTTTTTTAAATATGGCGATAGGTTTATAAACTTTAAAATCCACAGAAAGGGAGAATTCCTATTTTTAAGCTGTGAAAATTCATGTAATACAAGTAAAATTAAATATTCTGGAGACAATATTATTTCTACAAAAAATGACCCTCAAAACCATGGTTACGGTCTTAAGATCATTAAAGAAATTGCAGAAAAATATAACGGAACTTTTATTGCAAAAACTAATATCAACAGCTTTACTACAATTGTAAATATGTGTTTGTTTAACAATAATTTCTAATTAAAAAATCCAACTTAAATAACTATGAAAGAGTGATCATTGTTGTATAGAATTGCAATCTGCGATGATGAAAATTTATTTTTAAATTCAATCTCAAAACAAATAGAACAGATTATGAACTTAAACAATATTGAATACACCCTGAATGTTTATACTGATGCCGATATTTTATTTGAACAGCTTAAAAATCAACCTGACAAGTATGACCTTTTATTACTGGATATTATTCTAGATAAAAAAAACGGTATTGAATTAGCGTCAAGTATAAGAGCTCAAGAAAATTCTGTAAGTATAATTTTTATAACAAACTCTGAAGATTTTATGCTTCAGGGTTATGAAGTTGAGCCTTCCGGTTACCTTCTAAAACCAGTCGATAATGAAAAACTTGAATCAGCAATAATTAAAGCTTACAAAAAATCAAAACATAATTCCATAGTTGTAAATAATAATTCATCAACTTCAATGTTTATGATTAGCGATATTATGTATATTGAAATTTTGAACAAAACTCTTACTGTTCATCTTTCGGACGATAGAATAGTTGAAGTTAAAATGCCTTTAAATAAATTTTATCAAAAGCTTCCGCCCGATAAATTTGTTCAATGTCACAGATGTTATGTAGTTTCATTATCGTCAATATTTTCAATTAAGCGTTATGAAATACTTCTAAATAATCATAAAAAAATTCCAGTAAGCAAACGTCACTACAATGATGTCCAGAAAGCACTTCTTCAATGGGCAACACTTTTATAGATAAAGTTGTTATATAAATTTATTTAAAAAGGATATATAAAATTTGAAAGTATTTGTTTTTTGTGCAGATAACTAACCCGTATTAAAAAATTGATTTTATTATATGATATAAAACAACTTATACAATAAAATTTGACACATTAATATTAAACATACAAAGTATTATAAATTAGATATACTCAAATTCAAAACTTGCCATTTCACTTGTAAATCTGCTCAAAGTTTTATCTTTGTATGAAAAGCAATAGTATGCCTTGCATGAAGCACTTTCATAAATTGTTCTCTTCATAGCACCTTTGACAGGTGCATAAAGCGGTTTTGCATTCTTTTTAATAAGCTTTGCAGTAATTTGATAATCACCCTGCTTAACGGTGACCGTATTATCTCCTATATGTTTTAACTTTGCCCCAAGATAAGTGGCAAAACGATGTTCTTTTCCGTTTAGCATAATAATACCAATGATTCCGGTAAAATGAATACCCCACAAGGGAATATCGGCAACAGACAGCATAAGAGAACCGTTTTTAAAGTTACATTGTGTCCAGATATACTGTTTTGGAAAAGAGTATCCGCAGTCTCCTTCTATATATCCGATGTCATTTTTAAAATTAAATTTTTGTTTGTTAATTATAATTTCTCCGTCAATTTGATGAAACATACTGTAAACACTGTGTCTGCACTGCATAAACGGAACAAATTTAAAAGGACCCATAATATTATATTTAATAGGTGTGATCTGCTTAAAAACCAGTTTTCCCTTAATGCTGATATTATCATTTTTTACATTAAGTTCTATACCTTTTTCCGAAAAAATACAACTTCCCAGTTTTATACATAAAGGTTTGTCTTCATATTTCAATGAGTCAAATAATATATTGTAGGTCTCATCATTTGTAATTATTTGCAGTGAGACAGTTTCTTTGTGATTATGTCGGTGAAACGCAGGGATAAAAGCAATTGTTTTTTCTTTGGTACTGCATTTAAAGTACCAGCCTTTAAAATAATCTCTGTTAAACAATATTGTCCCTCCGCAACTAAATATAGCCTTTTTGTATATCATTTCTTATTTTGAAACGGATATTCAACAGAAAGAAAAAGGAAATTACAAAAATATTTATCATAAAAAATATAAATAAAATAATTCTAAGTTTGATTTTATATTTTTTTACTTTCTTTTTTATAAAACGAAAAATTACAAATAAATTTTCAGGTAAAATTTAAATAATTTAATCATTACACTTTTTAACCTCATATATTTTGTTGACATCAACTTAAATATATAATTTTGATACCCTGTACTTACTAATTTGAAAATGGAGATACTTTTTATGAAAAAATTAATATCCGTACTTATTTCAACAATATTAATTTTATCGGTTACGGTGTGTGCATTTGCAGCTGAAGGTCCTGATTTTGAGATCAATACAGACTCAATACTGCTGGTAAACACCGACACTGACAAGGTTATTTATTCTAAAAATGCAGATAAAACAAGAGTAATGGCCTCTACGACCAAGATAATGACATATATTGTTATTGCAGAAACAGTAGAAGACCTTGTAAACACAAAAATCACTATTGAACAGCAGCCTATTGATGATATTCTTGATAAAAATGCGTCTATGGCAGGTTTTCAGAACCATATCGGCGAAAGCTTTTCAGTTCTTGATATACTGTATGGCATGATGGTTCCGTCGGGTTGTGATGCAGCAGAGATACTTGCATATTATGCAGGCGACGGTGATGTTGAGAAATTCGTTGATATGATGAATCAAAAAGCTTTAGAGCTTGAATGTAAAAACACTCACTTTAATGATCCTCACGGTTTATCAGATGAAAACCATTACACCACTGCCGAGGATATGTACAAAATTTCAAAATATGCACTTACTATGCCCTATTTTACAGACATTGTAAGCACAGAATATTATACTCTGCCCGGTGATACCGTACCGCTCATCAATACAAATTACCTCATTGACTATGTAAACGGCAGAGAATATTACTATCAGTATGCAACGGGAATTAAAACAGGATATACAAACCTTGCAGGCAAGTGCCTTGTATCAACGGCGTCAAAAGGAGATACAAATCTTATGTGTATTGCTTTAGGCGGAAAATATGATGCGGAAACAAACTATGTTAATTATGCAATGGTTGACTCTGTAAACCTGTATAAATGGGCCTTTAAAAATTTTTGTGATTATATTGATATTTCAATTGATTACAAATACAGTTCAGTTCAAATCGGAGACAAAATTCAGCTGAAAGCTAAAATCACAGAAAGTAATATTAATGAAATACCTGAAATCAAATGGTCGTCTGATAATACAAATATTGCAACCGTTGACAATAACGGTGTTGTAACGGCAGTTTCAATGGGACAAGTACAGATTAAAGCTGAAACACAAACAGGTGATTATGCGGTATGCAGTGTAGCCTGCGGATATTATAATGGCATTGATGTTACATCAAGATACGGTAATTATGCAAAAGGAGAGAAAGAACCTGTTGATTGGAAAGCAGTAAAAAGCTACGGTTTTGATTTTGCAATTATCCGTGCAGGCTGGGGATGGGAAGATTATCCCAATCAAAATGATTCATGCTTTGTGGAAAATGTAAAAGGTGCAGTTGAAAACGGAATACCTTTTGGTCTTAACTTTGTAGCCTATGCAACAGATGTTGAAACGGCAAGATTAGAAGCTGAATATCTTTTAAAAGAAATTGAAGATTATATACCCGAATACAAGCACTTTATATCTCTGTCCATTTCATATAATATGTCTGACAGTCAGTACACACAGTTTACGACTGAACAAAACACAGAAATAGCACTTGAATTTAACCGTGTTATGAATGAAAACGGATACAAAAGTATGTGCTATGCAAATAAAGCTGTTTTTTCAAATATTGACGTAGATGCTATAAAGGACGCAGGAATGGGACTTTGGTATTCTTATTATCCTTATGAGACAGATTTTTCTAAAAAGATAACGATAAACGGAAAGTATGTTCCCGAAGTTTGGCAATACAGAAGTGACGGATATATTCCGGAAGCTTCGGAAAATCTTAACACCAAGCAGAGTATTATTTATATGTTGAGTTCTGAATTTGAACAATATCAGCCTCCCGAAGTAAATGCAAAACAAATTGAAAACAAAGAGGCTGTTGAAATTGTATGGAATCAGGTTCCATACAAGACAGACGGATACTCTGTTTACAGAAAACCCGCCGGCAGTGAACAGTTGGAAAAAATAGCCAATTTAAGTTCAGAGGAATTAAGATACACTGATACCGATTTGCACTGGAACGATAGTTACACCTACTATGTTTCAGCAAAGGTAACAGACTTTCTTGATAAAACTTACATTAGAGAAATCATGGGTGTATGCGATAACATTGTTAATGTTATAAATCAAATTGATGAAACAACTGAACCAACATCTACACCGACAACCGAGCCGACATCTAAACCGGCAACCGACGCACAAATTGATAATATAACAACTGAACCTGCAAAAGATACAGTTGATGTACCTGCAAAAGTAAATAGCGCAGCAAATATTACTGCGATTGCTTCTCCAAATAGTGATACCGCCATAAAAAAGGAGTTTGATAACGGCAGTGTTCAGACAGGTTCAAACTCAATTACAGTTTTCACTTTTATAATAATTTCAGCTGCATCGTTATGTTTGATTGTCAGCAGAAAACATGAATAACTGAATTTATATTTAACCTTTTTTCTTAATATAAAAACAACACGGCAAACACATAACCTTTAATATGTTAATTGTAATTAAACATACTTAAAAAGGTTTATGCGTTTGCCGTTAAATTTTCTTGATTTAAAATATAATAAATTTAACTTATGCTTTTGTAATTTTAATAAAATATATTTTAAAGAAATTTACGTATATCTATTGCCAATTTTTCTTCGAGATTTATTAAACGCTTTGTAATATCTTTTGATACTTCATCTGCCGCTTTGTATTGATTCAAATATCTGTTGAGAGATTTTACTCCCATATTGCATCCGTCTGTTATTAAATCTGCAATTGTATTGTCGGACTCATCCATAACAAGCTTCATATTTGTCTTTACCCATGACATTCCTTTAGCTATGGGGTTTGGCTCCTTACCATCATCTTTATAATCGTCCAGCAGGCTTTGTATCTCAACATTCAGTTTATCATGCTCGTCTTTACAGGCATTAAGATATTGTTTTAAGGTATCTGATTTAACATAATCCATGACCTCGTCAATTGATTTTACTCCCATCTTAACTCCTGCGTCACATTCACGAAGCAATTTTATTGTATCCGGTTCTATCATATTTCATTCTCCATTCTTTTTAATATAATATAAGTATTTGCTTTTATTTGCGTTTTATTTGTTTTTTATATTTATTTTTATATTTAATTGATATCAAATTTGCTTTTAAAAGCTTTATGCTGTATATTAGATAATCTGAATTATTTTTAGTATTTACAATTTTTAAAAATAAAAAGGGATATATTGAATTTTCAATACATCCCTTGGTGCAGGTAACAGGACTTGAACCTGCATGAATTTGCATTCACATGGACCTGAACCATGCGCGTCTGCCAATTCCGCCATACCTGCATATTCAATTTTTGCTCTCAATTTTTTCTGATTGAGAGTTGCCCGGGAAGGGCTTACTTTTAGTTGAAAACTTATTCTGCCTGATTCTCATATATAAAAACAGATAACAGTTTTCAGCAAATCGACCTGCCTTGTAATTATATCAAAGGAATAGTAAATTGTCAATTTGAAACTGTTTAATTTTGAAAATTGTTATATTCTCCTAAATCAAAAAGTAAAATCTCATGGCATTGAAGTCTTGTACTAATCGGTGCAAGCTGTGTATAATCACCATATAAAAATCTTAAATATTTATCGTATTCCTTTGGAATCGGCAGCTTATGACCCTCAAAATCAATATATTTTACTTCGTCAAGATAATATGCCGGAAAATCCCCATTATAAATATTTCTGCCCATACCGTCATAAAGATATTTTGGGTTTTTCTTATTTTTAAAAAAGCTGAATGTACGGTTTAGCATCCATTGAGAAAATCTGATCGGCAAAATATTTTTCATAACATTACATATTGCGGATACTGCTTTACTTCCGTTATCAACCTTTCTTTTATTCCATTTATTAAACACCATCGCTCTAAAGAAAAGAGTTGCCTGCAAATGAATTTTTCTCCCTAATTTTGAATTTGCGGTTTTATCATGACAAAAGATATCAAAAGAAAGTCCGTTATTCATATTTTTATGTTCTCTTGAAAAAACAGTTGCAAATATAGTGTTATCAAGTCTGATTTTTGCAAATTCATAGTGGCAGTTTTTATCTGTTTTAAATGTCTGAAGTGTTAATCCCTTTGACATCTCTCGGGGTGCGATCTCAAGAAATTTATCATAATCTTCTCTCAGCATCATAATATCGGCATCGTCATCCCAAGGAATAAAGCCCTTATGTCGCACTGCACCCAAAAGGGTTCCACCACCCAAAAAATACTTTATATTATTCTTTTTACAAATTCTGTCGACCTCAAGCAAACAGGACAGCAATATATTCTGGACTGTTTTTAGTCTGCCGTCGTGAGCATAAGGGAACGCCAAAGGTTTATTTGTATCCTGATAACTCATTACACACAGTTCCAAAGCCGTTTGTAAAGGTATTTCCGGAGTACAGCCGCAAAATTCAATTTTATTTGAATTAACAGCGGCAAAATCAAATCTTTCTTTTTCTAATTCAGACAAATGAATTTTACATTGATTTCCGTAAACATTATGCAGTAAAGCAGCAATCTCACCTGTTGAAACAGTTGCATTTTTACTGCTTACATTATACACCGTATCCTTATCAAGGCTTGTGATTGCCATCATAACAGCCTTTAACAAATCTGTAATATAAGTAAAAGTAAGTTTATTTTCAGTATTAAACAATTTGCACGGTTCACCGTTAGCAACAGCTTTAAACACGCTGTCTAAAGGTGATATTATTTTAGAAAATGCACCTAAAACAACACCTGTTCTTAAAACAGTTTTTGTAAAACCGATTTGTTTTTGTCCACTTGCACATATAGTTTCTATTGAACGCAAAAGCTGTGTGGCAAAGCTATCGGGCGAAGCAGACTGTGAAACAGAGATTTCTCCCTCACTATATATTCTGAATCTTTCAGGTTTACCGTAAACTCTGCAATCTGACAAAAGGACAAAATGACGGGGTTTTGACTTTTCTGTAAATTTTAAAATTGCTTTTTGAATATTCATTTCAGAGATAAATTCCTGTACTTTTCCTTCAAAGCTTGCTGCACACGCGCCGCCGTTAATAATAAAATCTGCATAACTAATTTCCTGAAGCTCATCCAAATTTACAAATTTAAAATCATTTCTTTCTAAAACAGAGGGATGATAATTTTTAAGAGAATGTGTTGTTTCACCTGTTACAATAATTTTTGCACCTAAATTTTCAGTATCATTAAAATACAAAAGAGAATATGCAAAACAGCGGGCAGTATCTTGTCCGCAAATTAAAAAAGTTTTATTCTTTATAGGTGAAAAATCAAATTTTGGAGGGAGAGCAGGTATTGATGCCCAATCCGCTTCAAAATCATTTAATATCTCTTTCATTAACATTATCTTCATCCTTATAATTAAGCTATTAACGGCTTTTGATACTTAAAAGTCAAAAGCCGCTTATATTGCCTATATATTTATTTATTTTGTATTTCTACTATTTTTACGCTTCGTTTTATTCCCTCTGTTAAATCAACCTCTGCTCTCCAGCCTAAAGCATTTAATCTATCTGCATTTAATATTTCAGGAGTTGCTGACAAGGGGGAAATTACCGGTTCTTCTGCATCTTCAGCATTTGCATAAGTAAGTTTAAGATTTCTTTCGGGAAATGCTTGTGCTGCTGCTTTTGCAAAATTTCTGATTGTAACATTAGAAGCAGGGTTTGCAATATTATATGGAATACAGTTTTCTCCTTCAAGTAAAATCGTTAAAAGTGCAGTTACTGTATCTGTAACATAGCAAAAACTTCTTAATGTTGCTCCGTTGCTTTTTAAAAGTATGTCTTGTTTTCTAACAACATTTGCAATAAATTGTGCCCATACCCTGTCGTCGTCAATTCTTGCAGGACCGTAAATATAGCATGGTCTGGCAATTTTTATATTCATATTATACTGCTTCGCAAAACAGCATCCAATAGTTTCAGAAACCCTTTTTCCCTGTGCATAACAATTTTTATAGTTGTTAAAATCAAAACAGCCTATTTCATCTTCTGTTATTTCATTTTTGCCGTTGTAAAGAGTACCGTAAACTTTAAAGCTTGAAATAACAAGAGAACTTTCTGCACCGTTTCTGCGGGCATACTCAAGTACATTATATGTACCTGTTAAATTAGCATCTATTGTACCAACAGGATTATTTTCAAAATAATATGCACTTGCCGGACTTGCTCCGTGAATTACATAGTCCGCCTTTTTGCATTTTATATCTTCACAAACATCCTGAACAACTGCAGTTATATCTTCCCTTTCAAGAAGTTTTCCAAAACGCTGTTTTATATTTTCATGTCCTAAAACTATTACTTTAATATTACTTTTGTAAACATCATTTCTTATTAACAATGCACAGGTAAGATAATATCCGATAAATCCTCCCGCTCCTGTAATAAACACTGTTTTATTTTCAAGTTTTTCCCAATTAAGAGAATAATCGCTTATGGTTTTTATATCTTCATATATAAACGGATCTATCAAGTTTTGAACCTTACAGTCCATAATCGAATTCCTCTCTTGCAAAGTTTTTAAATCTCTTATAATAATATCTTGATCTTAAAAAAGTTAAATCTTCAGGAGTTGTCACCTTTATATTTTCTCTGTCACCAATAAATATATGTACGGTTTCTCCTAGTTCAATTAAAAGCTCGCTTGATGAAATAGGGTTTTTTATACCTCTTCTTTCAGCTTCACTATGGGCCCACATAATTTTTCTCATTGTATATCCCTGTGGTGCCTGAGTTATATAAAGCTCTCCTCTTGGATAGTTTTTTGAACAATTTTCTCCGTCTTTGCTTTCAAGAACGGAGTCAATACTTGGAGTTACAGGTACAGCTGTTTCATATTTTTTTGCCGCTGTGATACAGTTTGTAATCAGTTCTGTTGAAACCAGCGGACGAACACCGTCACAGATTAAAACAATATCATCTTCTTTTGCATATCTTGCAACCTCAACAAGTCCGTTATGAATACTTTGATATCCTGTTTCTCCGCCTTTTACTATGGAAGCTACCTTCAAAATATTGAATTTATCAATTAATTCCCACAAATAATCAATTTTATCTTCAAGACAGGCAACAACAATATCATCTACTTGAGGGTGATTTGCAAATTTTTCAAGAGTCCTGACAATAATAGGTTTTCCGTCAACTTCTATAAATTGCTTTGGGATATTTACGGAATTCATTCTAGCCCCTACACCGCCGGCAAAAAGCATTGCGTGTACCATATTGTCCCTCCGATTTGACTTATAACAATTAATTTTATCTTGATTTTTTACTTCTTTTTCTTTTTTGCCGATTCTGCCTCTTTAGCATCATGATAAACCTGAAGAGTTTCATCAGTCGGTCCGTCAAAAATAACCTGACCTTTTTTAAGGTAAATAGAACGCTTGCAAATTTCTTTAACTGAATCGGCTGAATGGCTTACATAAAGTACAGTTGTACCGCTTTCAATAATCTCATTAATTTTTGCCTTACATTTCTTTTTAAATGAAGCGTCTCCTACTGCCAGTGCCTCATCAACTACAAGAATTTGCGGCTCAATATTAACATTTATTGCAAAACCTAAACGCATTTTCATACCGCTTGAGTAAGTTCTTACAGGCTGGTCGATATAATCACCAAGCTCTGCAAATTCAATAATTCTCTCTTCAATTTCTTTAATATATGAATCTTTAAGACCTAAAATATAGCCTTTTAAGTATATATTTTCTCTGCCTGTCATTTCCAAAGAGAAGCCTGCCGTAAGCTCAAGCAAGGCCGCAACCTTGCCGTTTACCGTTATTGTTCCCTCGTCGGGGAAAGTAACGCCTGTAATCATTTTTAAAAGGGTAGATTTACCTGCACCGTTATCGCCTACGATCCCCACAGACTCTCCGGGGTAAATATCTATGGAAACGTCGTTTAAAGCCCTGTTAGTTTTGGGATTTCTGGGTTTAAAAAACAATGCCTTAAACCGTTCCTGATCATTTTTATATAAAATATAAGTTTTACTTACATTTTTAAAGGTAATAATAGGTTCTGTTTTTGTTTCTGCCATATAATTACCTCCTTATAATACATCAGGAAGTCTTTTCCTGAGTCTGTTGTAATTAAATATTCCAAGTGCAAATACTATTACAAATTCAGCAAGAAATATAGCAAGCTCTGTTTTATATTCAAAGAAAGGTCTGTCATAAAGGAAACAATTTCTGTAACCGTTTACAAAAAAGTTTATGGGATTAAAAAGCATAATGAAATTAAGAGGAGGATCCATACTGTAAGTATTATACATAATACCCGACAGCCAGAAAACACCAGACATTATTGAAACTATCATATTTTCAAAGTCTTTGCTGAATGCGCTCATTGGAGCAGTTGACCAGCTTAAAGCTAAAAAGAAAATAAACATAAGCGGACAATACAGGAAAAACTGCAGGTTGTACCAGCTTGGACCTACTGCAAACAAAATATATACATACAGAATAATTACCAGAAACAGATGAACAAACAGTCTTGATAATGATGTATAAGTTAAAATTGTCGATACAGGGAATTTAACCTTGGTAATAAACTGACGATTTAGCCTGAGGGTTTTTGCGCCTTGAACAATTCCGTCTACAATAAAAAACCAAGGAATGAATCCTACAAACATAAATGTAAAAAAGTCAAATGTAAGAGTATTGACTCCTAAATCTATATGAACTGCTTTTAATGTTTTAATTCCGGCGGTAAATGCAAACCAATATACAAAAATCGTAAATGCAGGTTTAATTACAGCCCATAAAGGACCGATCGCCGCACCCTTATAAGTTTTAATAAGTTCATTTTTGGCAAGTAAAAAGATTTGTTTTCCAAATCCCTTATGCTCTTTAAATATAGTAAAAATAATGACACCTTCTTAATGTTATACTAAGTATTTCCATTATCTTATAAAAACACCGCAAATTTGCTGAATTTTCACATAATATCACTTATACATAATTTAACTCTATTATATTACATTTTTTATATTTGTCAATTTAAAGATTTGTAATAATAAACAAATAAAATTTAGGTTTTATCACAAATAACAACAGAGCAGGACATAAATCCTGCTCTGTTTATAAAATTTTTAATTTTTATTACGGCCAAGGCAAGGTATTAAAATGACCTTTATCATCTTTAGTATTGTCCGTATAATATCCCTCGGCACCGGTTAAAGCAGTATCAACCGTTTGAGCCGATCCATTTGAAAAGATTACATAAGTTGCACCTTGAGGAATTTCAATTGAGTACACATTTTGACCAAATTCATTTGTACTATCGTATTTCATTTGGTTTCCGGGCCACTTTCCTCCTAAGTCCGTTGAGCTGTCATTCCAGAAGTACGCATAAATAGTACCCCAGTTTTGATTATCTGTAAATTTAACAGTACCGTCCGGAGGTACAGGTCCCGGGCCGGGATCAGGATTAACTCCGCCTGACCAAGGAAATACATTTAAGAGGCCTTCACTGTCTCTTGTGTTGTCTGTATAATATCCTTCTTCACCTGTTAAAGTGACTGTTACCGTCTTATCTTGACCGTTTGTAAATATTACATAGGTTGCTCCTGAGGGTATATCAGCAGAGAATATATTTTCACCGTAATCGTTTGTACCGATCGAAGACATCATGGTACCGGGCCATTCACCTGCCATATCGGGATATTCATCACACCAGAAATACGCATAAACTGTACCCCAGTTTTGATTATCTGTAAATTTAACAGTACCGTCCGGAGGTACAGGTCCCGGGCCGGGATCAGGATTAACTCCGCCTGACCAAGGAAATACATTTAAGAGGCCTTCACTGTCTCTTGTGTTGTCTGTATAATATCCTTCTTCACCTGTTAAAGTGACTGTTACCGTCTTATCTTGACCGTTTGTAAATATTACATAGGTTGCTCCTGAGGGTATATCAGCAGAGAATATATTTTCACCGTAATCGTTTGTACCGATCGAAGACATCATGGTACCGGGCCATTCACCTGCCATATCGGGATATTCATCACACCAGAAATACGCATAAACTGTACCCCAGTTTTGATTATCTGTAAATTTAACAGTACCATCCGGAGGTAACGGAATAGGATCTGTGGGATAAGTAGGATCTGTTGGATATGTAGTTTCTGTGGGGTAAGTAGGATCTGTGGGATATGTAGTTTCTGTGGGATATGTGGTGACAACAGGGTCGGTTTGCGGTGAAGTAGTAGATGGACCGGTAGTTGGAACAGTTGACGGATCTGTTGATGGAGAAGTGGTAGGGTTAACTTTATCTACCTCTTTAAATTCAGCAACATGACCGCCGCTGGATGATAATGCTGCACAGTACAACTGAATATATGTAGCATCCTTAACATTTACACTTTCACTGTAATCAACATCCGCAGCAATTAATCCTGTATCACTAAGTTTACCCAATCCGGATACATGCAGTTGAATAAGGGTAGCATCTTTAACATTTATGTGGCCGTCAACATCTACATCGCCAACTAAAATTTTATCTTTGTCACCGTCCGGATGTGTTGTAGGTTCTGTTAGAGGAGCTGTTGTTGGTGCCGTTGTTGGAGCTGTTGTAGGTGCGGTTGTTGGAGCTGTTGTTGGTGCCGTTGTTGGTGCGGTCGTTGGAGCTGTTGTAGGCTCTGTTGTAGGTATAATCTGTTTATCTTCTTCAAGAAGAATTGTACCGTTTGCACCACTGTTAAATGTAACTTTACCGCCGGATACTGTTGCAGTTTTGTTATCATAAGTATTTTTAAGAACTGTTCCGTCTGCAAATGTACCGTTAAGTGTGATAGTAACATTTGTATTTGAGTTTGCACCTATACAAGCTGCAATTTTATCAGTAACCCCGCCCTTATTATATGTACGGGCAAAAGCTGCACCTGATGTTGCAGTAAGCGAAGTATGACTGCCTGCGCCAACAGCAACATGGTTATTTCTGAACTTACCGACTTTTTGCCAATGCTGTAACACGGCATTATCAATGCTGCTCCAGTTCATATCTGAACGCAGAGCATGGTCTTTACCTGACGAATATCTGTCTGTGAGAAGAGGACGATTTGTTTCATCGCCGTAGAAAATCTGAATACCGCCGGGCAGTAACTGGAATGCCGAACCCTGATAAATTAAATTGCTTCTGCATAATCTTGTATCATGTGAAGACAAGTATGACAATACATTATAATTGTCGTTTGTATTAAGCTGTGATGCATAATTTGAATATGTATTATTAATAGAATTTACAGCAGGAACACCCGGTGCACCGGCATTAAATGAGTTTTGATCATTAAAGGAGAAGTTGATCATTGAATCAAATCCGCCTTGAGTATAATAGCTGTCATAATTCAAGTAGTGAGTATAGCATTCACCTGTCATCCAGAAGCTTTCATCCCAATCAGCTCCCGGCTTAGTAGGATTATTCTTTCTCCATGTTTCAAGGGACTTAACAGCCTGATCCTTTAAAGCTTTCCATGATTCTTTCTCAACATGCTTTGCAGTATCGCATCTGAAACCGTCAACACCGTATTTTTCAACCCATTGTGTAAGCCAATATACAAGGTAATTTCTTACTGTTCTTGACTTTCCTGTTGAATTGAAATAATTGTTAAGTTCAGCCTGCTTTGCATTAAAAGTTCCTTCTTTTGTCCATTTTGTTTTTAAAACATTCGGTATATCAACTGTTTTTGTGCTTTCTGTTCTTACATCAGGCAGGAAAGATTGGCATCCCTCAAGATCTCCTGAACCTTCGCTGTAACCTGCAAGACCTGCTCTTAACCAGTTGGTACCCCACCATTTTGCCCAGTCATTTACATTTGAATTATAATCAATATACTGATGATATGTTACATCTGTAAGGGTTGCATTATAGTAGCCGTTTTGCCAGCCGTTCTTTAATGTACCAAATCCATATTCGTTCATATCGCCTATTGTATTATAACCAACATGGTTCATAACAACATCAAGAACGATTCTCAAACCATGTTCATGGGCTGTATCTACCATTTTTTCAAACTCCTGTGCTGTACCGAAGTTTGCGTCAGTTTGTGAGAAATCAAGCGCATAATATCCGTGATATGAATAATGAGGCATTGATCCTGCTGCCGCACCTGCAATACAGTAACCGTGAATTTGTTCGTAAGGAGCTGAAATCCAAAGAGCATTTACACCTAAATTATCAAAATAGCCCTCGTTAATTTTAGCTGTAATACCTGCAAAGTCACCTCCGTGGAAAGCAGCAGTACTGGATTTGCCGTATTCTACATTTCCGCTCTGATTCAGACTTCGTTTGTAGGAATGGTCATTACTTGTATTTCCGTTATAGAAACGGTCTGTCAGCAAAAAATAAACATTGGCATTATCCCAACTAAAGTCAGATGCACTTGTTATTTTTGAAGCTGATGAGCTTTCATTGTTTGTATCAGCCTGAACTGTATTTTTGTCAATTACTTGTGCCTGTGCTGTCGGAATAACGGCAAACACAGAAAACAGCATAGCAAATGTCAATACAACAGACCAAACTTTTCTTGTTTTTAACATTAATTTCAATCCTTTCTAAAAATATTTAAAGAGTTTCTGCCTCATTTGCAATAAAATACTCCTATTTATATTTTATCAAATTAAAAATGTAAAATCTATAAACTTTTTTTACATATATTAACTTGTTTTTTTGTGAATTAGACACAAGTTTTTTTAAAAATTAATTGTTTCTCATAAATTTACCAATAAATTTTCAAATATTTTTTTTATCTGATTGACATTTGTCAAATAAAAAATTATAATTCAAATGTTGTATTGTGTGTAATTGTACATTCATTAAAAATACAACAAATTTTATGTATATGACTGGTGGGTGTTAAATGAAGCAAAAATCCGAAAATGCAATAGTTTCTTTAAGAAACATTTATGTCGAATTTGATTCAGAGGTTATTCTAAACCATATAAATCTGGATATTATGGATAAGGAATTTGTAACTATTTTGGGTCCGTCAGGTTGCGGAAAAACAACCACTCTTAGAATAATCGGCGGTTTTTTAAATCCTGATGAGGGCGATGTTTACTTTGAGGGTGAACGAATTAACAAGTTGCCTCCTCACAAACGAAATGTGAATACAGTATTTCAAAAGTATTCTCTGTTTCCTCATCTGAATGTATTTGATAATATTGCTTTCGGATTAAAACTTAAAAAAACACCGAAAGACGAAATAAAGAAAAAGGTTCATCAAATGTTGGCTATTGTGGACCTTAAAGGTTATGAAAAGCGTTCTGTTGCAAAGCTGTCAGGCGGTCAGCAGCAGCGTGTTGCAATTGCAAGGGCATTGGTCTGCGACCCGAAAGTTGTTTTGCTTGACGAACCTTTAGGTGCTCTTGACCTTAAATTAAGAAAAAATATGCAGCAGGAATTAAAGGAAATTCAGCAAAAAACCCAAACTACCTTTATTTATGTTACCCACGATCAGGAGGAAGCTCTTACAATGAGCGACACTGTTGTTGTTATGAATAACGGTAACATTGAGCAAATAGGAACGCCTGCAGATATTTACAACGAACCTGTAAACGCCTTTGTTGCAGACTTTATAGGTGAAGCAAATATTATTAACGGAACTATGATAGACGATTGCCGTGTAAAAATTTTAGGTCATGAGCTTGAATGTGTTGACAAAGGATTTGGTAAAAACACACCTGTTGATATAGTTATAAGGCCTGAAGACATTGAAGTTGTAAAACCTGAAGAAGGACAGCTAACAGGTACTGTTACCGATGCCGTGTTCAAGGGAGTTCATTACGAAATGACGGTTATGTGTAATAATTGCGAGTGGTTAATTCATTCGACCCTATGTCAAGAAATAGGAACAGAAATCGGAATGAGGATAATCCCCTATAATATTCAGATCATGAATAAAATGTTTCCTACTGCAAATAACGAATTTACTGCAACGGTTGTTTCCTCAGATAAAGAAAACAATAGTATAAAAATTGATATTGAGGGCAATATCATAGAAATAGAAAATCAGTACTTTCAAGAAGATACAAATCTTTTTATTGTTCTTCCTCCCGACGGTCTGCATATTGCAGGAGACGGCAAAGGCGATTTAAATGATGTTTATATAGAATCGGTTATTTGGAAAGGCGAACATAATGAGATAATATTAGAGTCTGATGAAAGAAAATGGATTATGCAAAGTGATCAGGACGAACAAGTTGCTACATACTGTCCTATCTCGTTTGATTTTTCAAAGGCAGTGTTTACTCCCACAGACAAGGAGGAAAGTTGATGAAATCCAAAAAACTCTCTATTCCTTACCTTATCTGGATGGTAGTATTTACACTCATTCCCCTTGCTACCATAATTTTTTATGCATTTACAAATAAACAAGGCAATTTTTCCTTTGAGCCATTTCAAAATGCATTTTTTTATTCTGATGTTTTTGTAAGGTCAATTTGGATTGCACTTGTTTCCTGTTTGATTTGTATTATTCTTGCCTACCCTATGGCATACATTATGTCAAGATGTAAAGAAAGAACTCAAAATCTTTTTGTAATGCTTATTACAATTCCTATGTGGATGAACTTTCTTTTAAGGATCTATGCTTGGGTCATTCTTCTTCAAAACAACGGACCAATAGATACGGCACTATCAATTTTGGGAATCAACGCAAATCTTATGGGTAATGCAGGAACGGTAGTTTTGGGTATGGTATATGAATTTCTGCCTTTCATGATCCTGCCTATATATACAGTAATGAGCAAAATAGATAACAGACTTATTGAAGCAGCGCAGGATTTAGGTTCAAACAGTGTGCAAATCTTCAAAAAAGTTGTTTTTCCGTTAAGTATTCCGGGAATTATTTCAGGTATAACAATGGTATTCGTGCCATCAGCCAGTACATTCCTTGTGGCGCAGTACTTAGGCGGAACAGATAACATTATGATAGGTGATGTTATTGATAAAATATTCTGGACAGACCAAAACACCGGCTCTGCAATTTCTCTTATTCTTATGGTTGCAATACTTATATTCCTCGTTTTAATGAACTTTTTCGGTGATGAGGAGGCGATCTCATAATGAAGAAAAAAAATATAGCCTCTAAAATATTTGTTGCATTGTTGATTTTGTTTTTATATATGCCTATTGCAGTATTGATTTTCTATTCTTTTAACGACGGAAAAACAACTGTTTGGAAAGGATTTACATTCAAATGGTATATTGAACTTTTTAAAGACAATGCGATTATGCAGTCGCTCTATAATACACTTATTATTGCTGTTCTGGCATCTGTTTTTGCAACAATTTTAGGTACCATGGCTGCAATAGGAATAAGCAATTTTAAAGGATTTAAAAGAACTGCTATTCAAAATGCCTCAAACATTCCCATTGTAAATCCTGAAATTGTAACAGGCGTATCATTTATGCTTATGTTTACTCTTTTAGGAGTTGCACTTAATTTTGAAATGGGCTTCTGGACCGTACTGTTGGCGCATATAAGCTTTTGCACCCCCTATGTTATTTTAAGCGTAATGCCCAGAATAAAGCGTATGGACAGTCATATTTACGAGGCTGCTCTTGACCTTGGCTGCAACCAATGGCAGGCGTTTACCAAGATTGTGATCCACGAAATTATGCCTGGAATTTTTTCAGGATTTCTTTTAAGTTTTACATATTCTCTTGATGACTTTGTTATTACATATTTTACAAGAGGTTCAAAATTCCAGACTCTTCCCATTCAGATCTACACAATGACTCATAGAAGAATTTCGCCGAAAATCAATGCTCTTTCAGCGTTGCTGTTTATAACAATATTGGCAATTTTGATTGCTATTAATATAAAAGACAGAAAAGCCGCAAAGGCAAAAGGACTGGAATGAGTTTTAACTTATCTTAGGAGAATATTATTAAATTAATTATGAGTATAGAAATAACAAAAGTAACTTTTGCTGATTTGGAACAGTTATCAGGATTATATACCGAATTAACAGGCGAAAATTCCAATAAATCAAAAATGGAAACGGTATTCAATAAAATAAACTCAGATAAAAACTGCATATTGCTTTGTGCTAAACAAAACGGTATGCTGGTTGGTTCGGTTTATGCAGTGATCTGTAAAGATTTAACAGGCAAATGTAATCCGTTTATGATAGTTGAAAATGTAATTGTAAAAAGCAGTATGCAAAATAAAGGTATAGGAAAGCTCTTGATGAACAGCCTTGAAGAATTTGCTAAAAGAAAAAATTGCAGTTACATATTTCTTGTATCGGCTTCACATAGAAAGCAGGCTCATCAATTTTATCACCGTCTTGGTTATAATGTTGATGTTAAAGGCTTTAAAAAATATTTATAATTATTAAAAGGAGATTGAGAAATGAAAAAATTTATCAGCATTATTCTTGCACTTACACTCTGTACTGCTTGTGCATCTTTATTTACAGGATGCTCAAACAGCTATGAGGGAGAGATCAATGTTTATAACTGGGGAGAATACATATCTAACGGTGAAGACGGCACTATTGATATTATTTCTGAATTTGAAAAACAGTTTAATATCAAGGTTAATTACACAAACTACGAAACAAACGAAGAAATGTATAACATTTTAAAGAACAGCAATTCATCTTACGATGTAATCATCCCCTCAGATTATATGATAAGTAAGTTAATTGAGGAGGATATGCTGGCTGAAATAAATTTTGACAATATTCCTAACTTTGATAAAAATATTATGGAGCGTTTTAAAAACCCGGAATATGATAAAGGAAGCAAATATTCGGTACCTTATTCTTGGGGCGTAGTAGCTATGGTTTACAACAAAACAATGATTCCCGAAAAGCCAACGGGTTGGAATGCTCTCTGGAACGAAGAATACAAGGGAAATATCCTGATGTTCAACAACAGCCGTGACGCTATGGCTATTGCCATGCAGATGTGCAATATTGATCCGTCAGTCGTAACAAAAGAAGATATTGATAAAGCAACAGAAAAACTTAAGGAGCAAAGGCCTCTGCTGAAGAAATATGTTATGGATCAGGTATTTACGGAGATGGAAGGCAATCAATCGGCAATTGCCCCTTATTATGCAGGCGATATTTTTACAATGATGGATAATAACGAAGATCTTGATTATGTTCTGCCTGAAGAGGGTTCAAACCTTTTTGTTGACGCTATGTGTATTCCAAAGGACAGCAAAAACAAAGAGCTTGCTGAAAAATTCATCAACTTTATGCTTGAGCCTGAAATGGCGGCTGCAAATGCCGAGTATATAGGATACTCAACACCAAACACAGCAGCTTTTGAGCTTCTTGACGAAAATTACAGAAACAGCGAGCTTATCTCACCGCCTGACGAATACTTGGATAAATGCTACACATTCTATAATCTTCCTGATGATGTTTACTCATATATGCAGGAACAGTTTGTAAAGGCACAGTCTTAATATAACCTAATATTTATAACTAAAAGTTCCGCCCTTTGAGACATTCGATGTAAAGAAGCTGTCCTAAAAGGGCGGTATTGTTTTTAAACTTATTTTTTATTAATTTCCATTGTTATTAATACAGGCATTAAAAACCGGATTAAATGCCTCTTCAGACATTTTTACATAATAAAGTTCTCCCATATATTGGTATTTAACATAGCCTCCTTCAATTAATTCCAATTCAACTGTGGTGTAGTCATTAAGATACAAATACAACATTGTATGTTCCAACTCGGATGAAAAATCGGTTACATATTCAAATTTGCCGGAATATAAGCCTTCAACAAATGCGTTCAGCTCGTCTTGGGTAACACCGGATAAGTGCTGAATTTTATCTTTTCCTTCATTCCAATCATAGTATTCCTGATACTGAACAGATGAAATTCGTCCCTTAATTTGCAGACGGTCGTCAAACAATTCCTTACCGTAAGTCAACTCTATGCCGTTTAATTTTTCCATAAACTGAAGCCATATTATTGTATTTCCGTCTTCATCTTTAAATTTTTCATACATACAAATACGGAAATTTGTGCTGTATCCATTAACGGAATAGACATTTCCCTTATATGTTGAGGCAAATTCCTTAGCATAATCATCTTGAGATGACCATTCATTGATTTTTCCTGTTGCATAGCCGAGATATTCGCCGACTAATGCTTTAATTCTTCCATCATCTTCACCGTAATAGTATTCAGCTTGTGTATATATATTCCCTTTATATACAACTAATCCAATTATATCAGCAGCTATATTATTGTTTGAAGTTTCGGGCAGCTTAATTTTGGGAATATAAACAGGATTATCATCCTGATTAGGTATATATTCACTTTCGTCTGGTGAATAAATACTGTCATTAGCTATATTTTTATCTTTCTCTGAATAAGTGTTTACTTGTATTGATAGATGATTCCAAATTACAATCCCAATCAATACAGCAATACAAACACTGCTTAATGAAATTACTGCTCGTTTTATAAGCTTTTTTTTATGCTTTTGTTTGGTTTCGTATTCTCTTATTCGGTTAAGTACATTATTCGCCATTTCATCATAACTCTTCATAAATAAAGCCCTCCTTTTCAAGTTCTGATTTAAGTGCCAGTCTTGCTCGGTACACAAGAGTTTCAATACTATGGATAGATTTTTTCATCACCGCTGCCGTCTCTTTATTACTGCAATTTTCAAAGTAAACAAGCCAAAGGACTTGCTGATATTCGGATTTAAGCTTTCTTATTGCTCTATGAACAGTAATTTTTCTTTCTTCTTTTATATAGGATTGTTCAAGATTTTCTTCATCACTTATAATCTCCTGAATATCATCAATTGAAATCTCAGTATTTTTGGAATTGCGTCTCAAATAATCAATAGCTGTATTTCGAGCTATCGTATATAACCAAGTCTTAAAGGAACCTTTACTTTTATTTTGAGGCTTCTTTGTTCCTAATTTTACAAAGGTATCTTCGGCAAGTTCCTCTGAAATATGAATATTACCCGTGAAACTGTTTAGATAAAAAATCAGCCCGTCTTTGTAATCCCTTACAATCTCAACTATACCGTTTTCATCTCCATTTAGAAAACGCTGATAGCTGCTTGAACCGTTATCCATTGACCTACCCCTTTCAAAAGTTAGTTTTTGCCCTTTTACTTATTACACGAATAAAACCGTAAAAACCTCACGGTTTTTTTAAAATTTATTGTGTACATTATTATACCATACAATTTTGAGTAAAATAGTAGTTAATTAACAGTATTAGGTGTTATAAGGCATAAAAATAAAAGCTCCATTTTGGTAGTTTCCCTTTTTCAGATACATCTGCCTTTCTATCTTATTTAAGTGGTAATCCTTGCAGTTACTCGAAATAAAATTAAAAACCACCGATTAAAAATAATAAATCGGTGGGTAATTTTTATATATTAAGTTTCACATTTTCCAATTTTACATTGTAGATAAAATCATTGTGGCGAACTGGAAATAAACAAGAAGCGACAATGCATCCACAATTGTTGTAATAAGCGGACTCGCCATTACCGCAGGGTCAAAGCCGATTTTGTCTGCCAAAAGCGGCAGAAAACAGCCTATCAGCTTGGCTATAATTATCGCAGCAATCATTGTTAAACACACTACCAACGCAACAGGGAACGCCTTTTCAAAGGGAATTGCATGGAAATCAAGAAGCATAATTTTTACAAAGTTTGCACAGGCAAGAATCAAACCGCAAATTACGGCGACTCTAAATTCTTTCCACATAACCTTGAATAGATCTTTAAAATCAACTTCTCCCAGAGAAATTGCACGAATAATTGAAACTGACGCCTGACTTCCCGCATTACCGCCAGTATCCATAAGCATGGGAATAAAAGCCGACAAAGCTATGTTTGCCGCAAGCGCAGATTCAAAGCTTGTAATAATTGCGCCTGTAAAGGTAGCAGAAACCATAAGTATCAAAAGCCATGGAATACGCTTTTTGCACAATCCTAAAACGCTGGTTTTCATATAAGGTTTATCAGAAGGCATAACCGCAGCCATTTTTTCGATATCCTCGGTAACTTCTTCTTCAAGAACATCCATAGCGTCGTCGATTGTAACAATACCTACAAGACGGTTTTCCGTATCTACAACAGGAAGTGCAAGCAAATT